>JAGPCO010000007.1 GCA_018058095.1 Kofleriaceae bacterium | reverse complement strand
TGCTGGCCCTGCTGACCTTGCTGACCCTGCTGACCCTGCTGACCCTGCTGACCTTGCTGACCTTGCTGGCTCTGCTGCTGCTTCTGCTGGTCGCGCTTCATCCGCCGCAGCGCCAGCTCGAGGTTGTGGCGCGCATCGTTGAGGTCCGGGTCCTCCCGCAGCGCCTGCTTGTACGACTCGATGGCCTTGGCCGGCTCGGACGGAAGCAGCGCGTTGCCGCGGTTGTAGTGAGCCTGGGCGCGCAGCTGCGGATCGGTCGAGGTCGTGGCCCGCTCGAGCGCGGCCAGGCCCTCGGTGCGTACGGCGTTGCCGCCGTCGCCGCCGGCCTCGGCCATGCGCAGCTTGCTGGTGCCGATGTTGTAGTCGAGCCCGGCCCGATCGACCTCACCGCGCGCGCGCGCGCGCTCGTAGGCCTCGATGGCGTCGGCGAAGCGACCCTGGGCGTAGGCCTGGTTGCCGGCCACGACGTCCGGATCGGGCGAGCGGAACGGCTCCCACCCGGCGCTGGCCAGGACCGCCAGCACGACCAGGGCGATGCGCCAGCCGGGTCGGCGGGGTGGGGTGGCGGCGGTGCTCATGGCCCGAGTATGCCACCGCTGGCCGTCCTCGCCAGGGCCAGCCCCGAGCGCCCCGGGCCTCACGCCGCACCTCGGCGGCGCCGGGCCATGACCGCCTCGAACACGAGCAGCAGGAAGGCCGGGAACAGCAGGTACTCGCCGACGTCCCGCCGCTGCCGGACCCGACGGCTCGACCGCGCCTGCTCGCGCTCGCGCAGCAGGGTGACGATCGGCGTCGGATCGACCGGGCCACGCTCGCTGGCGACGACGTAGCGGCGGCGGTCGCCGGCGCGTTCGGCCAGCGCGGCCAGCGCGGCGTCGTCCCGGCGCGACACGATCGGCTGGCCGGCGCGATCGCGCTTGAGGAAGGTCGGCTCGCCGGCGTCATTGAGATCGAACACCTCACCACCGGCCGGGGTGCCGACGCCGACGAAGATGACGGCGATGCCGAGGGCCCGCGCCGCCGCCAGCTCGGTCGCCGCCTCGTCGCCCGGGTCACCACCGTCGGTGAACAGCACGATCGCCTTGCTGCGATCGGCGTCGAGCGTGGCCTCGCTGGTGCGGGCAGGCTTGCCAGCACCGGTGGCCGGGTCGGCCTGGCCCGGCAGCGGATCCCCGCCGTGGCCGCGGCCGCCGATGCGCGCGCAGCCGGCGTCGCGCAGATCAGGCCGCAGCAGGCAGCGGCCGACCCGGATGGCCTCGGCCAGGTCCGAGCCCTGGCTGACGTCGAGCGGGCCGATGTCGGCCAGGAACTGCTCGCTCACCGTCGGGTCGTCGGTCAGCGGGAAGTGCACCGCGGCGCCGGCGAACACCATCGCCGCGGTGCGGCTGCCGGCCAGCTGGTCGAGCAGGTGGAACGCCAGCTCGCGGGCGCGGCCCAGGCGTCCCGGCCCGACGTCGGTGCGATCGCGGCCGGCCTTGCGGACGTGCGGTTGTACGTCGCGGACCAGCATCGACTTCGACACGTCCATCGCCAGCACCACGTCGAGGCCGGTGGTCGCCACCGACGAGCTCAGCTCCGCGGTCGGCCGGGCCAGGGTCAGGGTCAGCAGCAGCGCCGCCCCGACCAGGGCCGCGCCGCTGACGCGCAGGCGCCAGGGCGACAGCGTGCCGAGCATGGCGGCCATCGCCTTGTGCTCGCCCAGGCGGCCGAGCATCGCGGCGCGCGCCCGCCGCTCGCGCCGGAGCGCCAGCAGCAGCAGCAGCACGACCAGGCCGCCGCCGATCAACACGCCGCCGTGCAGGAAGCGGATGGGGCCGACGTCGACCGTCACGTCAACCTCCGGAACCGGGTCCGCGCCATCAGCTGCTCGAGCGCGAGCAGGCCACACGCCAGCACGAGCAGCGGCCAGGCCAGCTCGGCGTCGAGCTTGCGCTCGCGCTTGATGCGCTTGTTCTTGTCGAGCTGCTCGCGCACCAGCCGGAAGCTGCGCTCGAGCTCGGCCTCGTCCTCGGCCCGGAAGAACCTGCCGCCGGTGGTCGAGGCGATGTCGCGCAGGGTCTGCGGGTTGACGCTGCCGCCGCCGAACAGGAACAGGTCGTCGCGGCCGATGAGCACGGTGAAGACCTTGATGCCCTCCTTGCGGGCCAGCGCCGCCGCCTCGTTCGGGTTGAACCGGGTGACCCAGTTGGAGTCGCCGTCCGACAGGAGGATGACGATCTTGGCGTTCTTCTTGCCGTCGCGCGCCTCGGCCCGGCGCAGCTGGGCCACGCCCAGGGCCAGGCCGTCGCCGATGGCGGTGCCATAGCCGGGGATGTCGCCCAGGGTCAGGTCGGCCACCACCCTGTCGAGCAGGTCCATGTCGAGCGTGAGCGGGCACTGCAGCATGGCGCCCTGGCCGAACACCACCAGGCCGACCCGGTCGTTCTTGCGGCGATCGATGAAGCGCCGCACCACGCGCTGGGCGGCGTCGAGCCGGTCACGCGGCAGGTCGGTCTCCTCCATCGAGCGCGACAGGTCGAACACCAGCATGATGTCGACGCTGTCGAGCTGACGGGTCACGGTGCGGAAGGTGACCGGGCGGGCCAGGGCCAGCGCCAGCACCACCAGCGCCACCACCCGCAGCGCCGTCGGGACCTGCACCAGCCGCTCGACCCAGCCGCGCGGATGGCGCGCCAGCTCGGCCGCGCGCGAGAAGCCGAGCCGTCCGGCCCGGGTGGCACGCAGGTGGAACCCGACCCAGCCGACCAGCAGGCCGGACGCGGCCAGGGCCATGGCCCACGGGTGGCGCCAGGTGATGGCCAGGCCGTGCCGTCCATCGTCGAGGATGACGGCGACGATGGCCGCGGTCAGCGCCGCCAGCGCGATCACCCAGGCCCAGCCGAGCAGGGCGCGCCGCCAGCTCATGGCGTCACCTCGCTCGCGGCGGGCACGGCCGGCTCGTCGCTGCTGACCGGAGCCGTCGGCGTCGGCGCTGGCGCTGGCTCGACGGCGCCGACGACGATGGCCCGGGCCGCCGCGTGCATCGCGCGGGCGTCATCACCGACCGGGGCGCGGCCGGCGTAGCGGACCTGGTCCCAGCGCTCGACCCACGCCACCGCCTCGGCCCCGGCGCGTGGGCCCAGGCGCCGCGCCAGCTCGGCGCGCAGCTGCGACGAGGTCAGCTCGTCGGTGGGCAGGCCGTGCCGGCGGCCCCAGAAGGTGCGCATGATCTCGCCCATGCGCAGGCCGGCCGCGCGAGGGTCGGTCTCGAGCTGGCCCGACGCCGCCAGGGCGTCGAGCGCGCGCACCGCCTCGGTCGCCGCGTCGTCGAGGCGGACCGGGCGGGCCCGGCCGTCGGCGCCGATCACGACCGGACGCCGGCGCCGGCGCCGCACCAGCGCGGCGATGACCACCACCGCGACCACCGCGCCGACCCCGGCGCCGACGACCAGGGCCAGCCACCAGTCGCGCCGGCGCAGCAGGCGTGGGGGCGCCAGCCCGCGCGCCTTGGTCTGGTCGATGTCGTCGCCGAGCATGCCGGTCACGGTCAGGCGCACCGGCGGCGAGACGATCACCGCGGCGCGCCCCGCCAGCACGAAGGTCAGCTCGATCGGCGGCACCGCGACGTCGCCCAGGCCCCAGGCGATCACCTCGAACTGCCACTCGCGCTCGAGCTTGCCGTCGCCCCGGGGCCGGCTGCGCTCGTCCCGGCGCCGGATCTCGAACGCCGGCCCCAGCTCGAGCGGCTCGGGCAGGTTGACGGTGACGTCGGTCCGGTGCACGACGGTCACGATCAGCGTGAAGCGATCACCCAGCACGACCTGGCGCGGGCTGGCCGCCACGCGTAGCTCGGGCTGGCCGAACTCGGGGCCGAGGTCGTCGATGGTCAGGCCGGCATCGGGCGGCGCCGGCGGGGCGGCGTCGACGGGCGGGGCCGGCGCGGGCGCGGGTGCGGCGTCTGGCCCGAGCGCCGCGCCGAGGTCGGGGTCGGGCTGGGCCCAGGCCGACGCGGCCCCGGCGATCAGCACCAGCGCCGCCACGGCCGCGGTCGCGTGTGTGCGCGCGTGGAACCTCACCCGCGCACCTTGTGTCGGGCCCGGGCCCGGGCCCGGAAGAAGGCGATGAGCGCCTCGACGTAGGGCTGGTCGGTGGCCACGGTGACCACGTCGAGGCCGAGCCGGCGCAGGCGCTGGTCCCGCTCGGCGGCGGCGGCGGCGCTGGCGGTTGCGTAGGCCCGCGCGGCCGGACCGGCGGTGTCGATCTCGACCAGCTCGCCAGTCTCGAGGTCCTCGAAGTGGACCAGGCCGACCTCGGGCAGCGCCGCCTCCATCGGATCGGTCACCACCACCGGCACCACCTCGTGCCGTTGCGCCAGCATGCCGAGCGCGCCGTCCCATCGGGCCGGCTGGTCGAGGAAGTCCGACAGCAGGAACACCACGGCGCGCCGGCGCAGGACCCGACCGAGCAGGCCCAGCCCGACCGCCAGGTTGGTCCGCGGCGACGCCGGGTTCACCGCCAGGATCTCGGCGATGATGCGCATGACGTGGCGCTTGCCCTTCTTGGCCGGCAGGTAGCGCTCGACCCGATCGCTCACCAGCATGAGGCCGACCCGGTCGTTGTTCTTGATGGCCGACAGCGCCACCACCGCGGCCAGCTCGGCCGCCAGCTCGCGCTTGGCCCGGGTCGTCGAGCCGAAACCGAGCGAGGCGCTGCAGTCGAGCACCAGGATGATGGTGCGGTCGCGCTCCTCGACGAACTGCTTGATGTGCGGCACGTTCATCCGCGCCGACACGTTCCAGTCGATGGCCCGCACGTCGTCGCCCGGGTAGTAGGCGCGTACGTCGGCGAACACCAGGCCGCGCCCCTTGAAGACCGAGTGGTACTGCCCGGCCAGCTGCTGGTCGACCAGGCGCCGGCTGGCCAGCTCGATGCGGCGCGCCTTGCGCACCAGCTCGCGGTCGATCACGCCGACCGCCGCGGTGGCGCCGGCGCGGCGCACGCCAGCCGTGGGTGGCGCCCGGGCCGGGTCACGGCACCGGGATCCGCTCGAGCACCCGGCGGATGACGTCCTCCGAGGTGACCTCCTCGGCCTCGGCCTCGTAGGTGGTCACCACCCGGTGCCGCAGCACGTCGAAGGCGATGGCGCGGATGTCCTCGGGCGTGACGTAGGCGCGGTGGCGCAGGAAGGCGTGGGCGCGGGCCGCGGTGGCCAGGAACAGCGTCGCGCGCGGCGAGGCGCCGAACTCGATGAGCGGGACCAGCTCGGCCATGCCGTACTGGCGCGGGTTCCGGGTGGCGGCGACGAGGTGGACGATGTAGTCGCGCACGCGGTCGTCGATGTACAGCTCGCTGACGACCCGGCGGGCCGCCTTGACGTGCTCGATCGCCACCACCTCGCGCGCCACCGGCGGGGTGGCGTCGGTCATGCGGTCGAGCATGGCGCGCTCCTCGCCGATGGTCGGGTAGTCGACCTTGATGAGCAGCATGAAGCGATCGAGCTGGGCCTCGGGCAGCGGGAAGGTGCCCTCCTGCTCGATCGGGTTCTGGGTCGCCAGCACCAGGAACGGGTCGGGCAGGACGTGGGTCGAGTCGCCGATCGTGACCTGGCGCTCCTGCATGGCCTCGAGCAGGGCCGACTGCACCTTGGCCGGGGCCCGGTTGATCTCGTCGGCCAGGACCAGGTTGGCGAACAGCGGTCCACGCTTCTGTGTGAACTCGCCCGAGTGCATGTTGTAGATGATGGTGCCGGTGATGTCGGCCGGCAGCAGGTCGGGCGTGAACTGGATGCGCTGGAAGCTGGCGCGGATGGAGCGAGCCAGGGTCTTGACGGTCAAGGTCTTGGCCAGGCCGGGCACACCCTCGATGAGGCAGTGGCCGCCGGTGAGCAGGCCGATCAGGATGCGCTCGATCATCGCGGCCTGGCCGACGACGATCTTGCCGACCTCGGCCACGACCTGGTCGACGAAGCCGCTCTCGCGCGCGACCGCCTCGGTCAGCGCGCCGATGTCGACCACCTTGCCAGCGGGTGCGGCGGCGGTCACAGCCGGCGCCGGCTCGGCCGGGGCGAGGCCGGTCGCGGAGGGCTCGGTGGCAGGCACGACCGGTTCGACGAAGGTGTCCATTCGCTACGACGATGCACCGTGGGGGGCGCCGGTGCAACCCAGCGCCGGCCCGTCGGTATTCCTTCGATGTTGCTACAGCGCGACCGGCAGGCGCACGCTGAACGAGGCGCCGCCGCCGGGGGCGGCGTCGGCCCAGATGGCGCCGCCGTGGCGGCTGACGATCTGGCGGGCGATGTACAGGCCCAGGCCGAGGCCGCTCCGGCCCGAGCGGGCGCCCTGCACGAACTTGTCGAACAGGTGGTCGCGCACGGCCGGGTCGATGCCCGGGCCGTTGTCGGTGACGTCGATGCGCACGAAGTCGCCGACCGGCGAGCCGGCGGCGAGCGGGACCCACGCGCGCGGGTCGGTCGCGGTCGGCGGCGGCAGGTGTGGGTCGCCGGCGACGACGGCCTCGCGCCGGACCCGGACCCGGATGGCGCCGCCGGGCGGGGTGTGCTTGATGGCGTTGCCGATCAGGTTCGACAGGACCTGGGTCAGGTCGTCGCCGTGGCCGCGCGCCGACAGGCCGGTGCCGTCGGCGTCGACGGTCAGGCTGGTGGCGCGTTGCTCGGCGCTGGCCCACTGGCTGGCGACGACGTCGCGCGCGAGCTGGCCGAGGTCGATCGCCACCGGCTCGGCCGCGGCCGCGCGTGGCTCGCGCCGGGCCAGCGCCATCACCCCGTCGAGCAGGCGGCGCAGGCGCTCGCCGTCGGCGCGGATGCGGGTGAGGGCGTCGACCGCGACGCGGGCGTCGCTGGCCTCGTCGGTGCCGAGCTCGGCGTAGCCGAGGATGGCCGACAGCGGGTTGCGGATCTCGTGGGCCAGGATCGACATCAGGTCGCCGCGGCGCCGGCTCTCGCTGGCCAGGCGGGCCCGGTCGATGGTCAAGGCCAGCAAGGTGGCGACGGTGTCGACCGGGAGCTCGGGCGGCGCCGGCCGCGCCACGCTGGTGTCGAGGTACATCACGCCGAGGACGTGGTCGGCGACCTTGAGCGGGGCCGCCAGCACGTGCTCGACGCCGAGCCGGTGCAGCTCGGGCCAGGCCGAGGTGTCGCCGGCCAGGGTGACGCCGGTGGCCGCGACCCGCCGGACCAGCACCGAGATGGCCAGGCTGGCGTCGGGGCTGAGGTCCTCGCCGGCGCCGCCGAGGTGGCGGTGCAGCTCGTGCGGCCGGCCGTCGTCGGCCAGCGCCAGCAGCACCGCGCGCTCGTAGCCACCCGCGCTGGCGCACGCCTGCAGCGCGCCGGCCAGCGCGCGCTCGGGATCGAGCGCGGCGATGGCCTGGCTGACCTGCCGGACCAGGTCGCTCTCGGCCGGGGCCGGCCCCGGCGCGCTGCGCTGCGCCATCGGCGCGCGCACGCGGGCCAGGTCCCACTGCGCGCCCAGCGCCTCGTAGGTGGCGATCGCCTCGTCGCGCAGGGCCGGCCCACCCGGCTCACCACGGGCGTCGGCGATGGCCGCGGCCTCCTCGTGGGCGCGCGCCAGCTCGTAGCGGGCGTGGTGGCTGGCCAGGCGCTCGCGCGCGCGCCCGGCGAACCACGCGGCCGAGTCGAGGTCGCCGAACAGGCGGGCGGCGCGGGCGGCGACCCGGTGCAGGATGCCCTCCTCGAGCCGGGCCGAGGCGTCGCGCGCCTCGCGGATGGCGTCGATGGCGCGGGCCAGGGCCTCGTCGTGGCGGCCGAGCGCGAGGTCGAGCTCACACATCCGGCGCCGGGTCTCGATGACGTCGCCGTCGGCGCCCAGCCGCTCGAACTCGGCCAGCGCGGTGCGGTACCGCTCGCTGGCGCGCGCGAAGTCGCCGCAGCGGGCGTCGATCTCGCCCTGGTTGGCCGCGACCATCGCCGCCAGCCGGGTCGCGCCGGTGCGCGCGGCCACCTCGGTCGCGCGCTCGAGCAGCCGGCGCGCCTCGGCGAACAGCCCGAGGTCGCGGTACAGCGAGCCCAGGTTGTTGAGGACCCGCAGCAGCTCGTCGTCGTTGCCGAGGCGCTCCGACAGCTTGCGGGCGCGGTCCCACGCCATGCGCGCGCGCGACCAGTCGCCCAGGAAGTAGTGGCCGGCGCCGAGGTTGATGAGCGACCGGGTCAGCTGGCCGAGCTCGCCGGCCGCCTCGGCCGCGGCCACCGCCAGCTCGAGCTGGTCGCGCGCGGTCGCGAAGTCGCCGTCGGTGATGGCCAGCCGGCCGCGATCGTGGTGGACCTCGGCCAGCGTCAGCGCGTCGCCGCCGGCGCGCGCCAGCGGCAGCGCCTGGTCGAGCAGCTGCTGGGCCCGGGCTCGCTCGCCGGCGCGGACCTCGATGTCGGCCGCGACCCGCAGCGCCCGGACCTGGTCGGCGCCGGCGCTGGCGCTGGCCAGGGCCAGGCCGATGGCGGCGTGGGCGGCGCGCAGGTCGCCCCGATCACGCGCCAGCTCGGCCAGGAGCAGCTGGGCCCGGGCCGGCTCGCGCCCGTCGGCGATCAGGCGGCGCGCCTCGCCCAGCGCGAGGTCGAACTCGCCGCGGGCGCGGTGCAGCAGCGCCACCTCGAGGCTGGGCCCGCGCCCGGCCGCGGCCCGGGCCAGGGCCAGGCCGGCGTCGAGATCGCCGATGCTGGTGGCCCAGCGCGCGGCCTGCTCGGCCACCGCCAGGCGGTGCGGGTCGGCCTCGGCGCCGCGTCCGGCCAGCACCCCCGCCAGCTCGACCGCCGTGGTCAGGTCGCCGAAGGTCGCGGCGTGTTCGGCCGCGGCGCGCAGCCAGCGGGCGGCGTCGGCGCGGTCGCCCAGGCGGTCGGCCAGCTCGGCCAGCCGCCCGGCCTCCTCGCGGTCGCCGTCGGCGAAGCGCCGGCTGAGCGCGCGCCGGGCCCGGACCAGCACGGCGCGGCGGGCGCCGGCGTCGAGCTCCTCGCCGAGGGCGCGCGCGCTGGTCGGGTCGACGAAGTGGTAGCGGGCGGTGGCCGGGTCGGCCGCGACCACGCCGGCGGTGACCGCCGCCGCCAGCGCGCTGTCGACGGCCTCGATCGAGGCGACCGTCGGCGCTCGCCCCGCGCCGGCGGCGCCGGCCGGATCACCGCCGTCGATGGCGACCGACATCGACACCGCCACCACCGCGTCGTCGAGCAGCTGCGGCACGCCGGCGTCGGCGTCGCCGTCGCCAGCCCGGTCCGGCCCGTTCGCGCCGGCGGGCTCGGCCGCACCGGCGACGTGGATGCGCCGGGTCTGGTCGACCGAGGCCAGCCGGGGTGGTGGCTCACCCGGCTCGACCCCGAGCGCCGCGGCCGCCAGCGCGCGATCGAAGCGCGGCCCGAGGGTGGCGACCGCGCGGATGATCGCGCGCGACGGTGCCGACACCGGCGCCAGGCGGCCGCGCAGGTTGGCCAGCGGCGACAGCGGCGCCGGCACGGCGGCGGACGGGTCGACCACCCACTGCCCGGCCAGGCGGGCGATCTGCCCGGTCGCTGCCATCCGGCGCAAGAGGGCCAGGGCCTGGCCCGGGTTGCCGCCGCTGGCGCGATGCAGCTCGTCGGCCAGCGCCGTCGCCACCCCGCGGTCGGTGGCGTGCCCGACCAGCGCGTGCATGGCGCCGCGCGACAGCGGCGGCATCTCGATGACCAGCCCGCGCTGGGCCGCGCGGATGGCGCGCGCCAGGGGCTCGATCCGCGCCTGCGACCGCGCGGCGTCGCCGTGGGCGGCGATGACCAGCAGCACCGACGACTCCGGCGCGGCGCGGGCCAGGTAGCCGAGCACGTCGACCACCGGCGCGCTGGCCTGGTCGAGGTCGTCGAAGGTCAGCAGCAGCGGGGCGCGGCCCGACAGGGCGCTGACCAGCTGGGCCAGGCCGTCGGCCACGCTCCAGCGGGCGGCGGCGTCGGGCAGCGGCCGGCGCGCCGCCACCGCCGCCAGCGCGGTTCGCTCGGCCAGGCCGGCGACGGCGTCGGGCGAGGCGTGGTGCGATAGCGCCCGCACCAGCTCGGCCAGGCCCGCCCACGGGTGATCGTCGGCCAGCCGGGTCGGCACCACCAGCGCGCCGCTGGTCTGCGCGCGCAGCTCGAGCTCGGCCAGGAGGTGGGTGGCGCCCATCGACACGTCGCCGACCAGCAGGGTGGCGGCGCCGCGGCCGGTGCGCGCCTCGCTCCACAGGCGGTCGAGGTCGGCCAGCTCGCGCTCGCGGCCGATGGCCGACGGCACCGAGCGCGCCGGCAGCTGGGCCCGGTCGAGCAGGTCCGCGCTGGTCGCGCTGGCGCCATCGCCACCGCGGCCGACCGGGTCGGACGAGCGCCGTCGCCGGCGGGCCTCGGCGCTGCCCAGGCCGGCCAGGTCGTGCAGCAGGGCGCGCGCCTCGTCGGCGTCGGCCGGGCGCTCGCTCGGCACCCCGGCGCACCAGCGCGCCAGCAGCGGTGCCAGCGCCGGCGGCAGCGCGGGCGGCGGCTCGCTCGGCGTGACCCGGCGCTGGGCCGCCAGCAGCTGGCGCAGGTCGGCGCTGCGCAGCGGCGGCGCGCCCGTCACCTCGGCGCACAACATCGCGCCGAGCGCGTACACGTCGGCGCGCGGGTCGGGCCCGGCCGACCAGGCCTCGGGGGCGACGTACGGCATCAGGCCGTGCTGGGCCACGACCGGCAGCGGCGGGCGGATGATGCCGGCGCCGGTCACCCGCAGCGCGGCGCCGTCGCCGGCGATGGCGCCGGGGCGGAGCCAGCCGTGCGCCAGGTCGCGCCGGTGCAGCGCCGCCACGCCCTCGAGGATCGCGTCCCACCGGGCCAGCATGTGCGCGGCCAGGCCGTCACCGACGATGGCTGGCCCGATCACGCCAGTGATCTCGCCGACCAGCTCCATGGTCACGAACTCCCAGCCGGCGCCGGTCAGCCCGTAGTCGAGGATCTCGACCAGGTACGGCGCGCGGATGCGGGCGATGGCGACGAACTCGCTGCGCAGGTTGGCCAGGCCGTGGCGGCGCTCGATCAGGCGCAGCGCGACCTCGCGCCCGAGGTGGCGGTCGAACGCCTTGTGCAGCGTGCCGCCGGGCGTGGCGCCGAGCCGCCCGAGGAGCTGGTAGCGCTCGGACGGCCGCTCCATCAGCGCAGGCGGCCGAGGGCCTCGGCCATGCGCCGCACGCCCTCCTGGATGTTGGACATCGCGCACGCGTACGACAGCCGCACGTGGCCGGGCGCGCCGAAGCCCGAGCCCGGCACGACCGCCACCTTGCCGACCTCGACCAGCCAGTCACACAGCTGGACGTCGTCGTCGAGGATCGAGCCCTCCGGGGTGCGCCGGCCGACGTAGCTCGACAGATCGGGGAAGGCGTAGAACGCGCCCTTGGGCTCGCGGCAGCTCACGCCGGGAATGGCCCGCAGCAGCTTCACCATCTCGAGCCGGCGCTCGTCGAACGCGCGCCGCATGGTCTCGACGCAGTCCTGCGGCCCGGTCAGCGCGGCCAGGGTCGCGACCTGGGCCACGTGGGCGGCGTTGGAGGTCGACTGGCCCTGGATCTTGGTCATGGCCTTGATCACCGACAGCGGCCCGGCGGTGTATCCGATGCGCCAGCCGGTCATGGCGTAGGTCTTCGACACGCCGTCGACCAGGATGGTGCGGGCGGCCAGCTCCGGGCTGACCGCGGCGATCGACGCGTAGCGGGCGTCGCCGTACACGAGCGAGCGGTAGATGTCGTCGGAGATGACCAGCAGGTCGTGCGCCGCCACCACCTCGGCCAGGCCGGCGATCTGGGCCGGGCTGTACACCGCGCCGGTCGGGTTGGACGGCGTGTTGAGGACGATGGCCCGGGTCCGGCCGGAGATGGCGGCGCGCACCGCCTCGGGCCGGACCGTGAAGTCGTCCTCGGCCCGGGTCTCGACGATGACCGGGCGGCCGCCGGCGAGCATGACCATGTCGGGGTACGACACCCAGTACGGCGCGGGGATGATGACCTCGTCGCCCGGGTCGAGCAGGGCCATGAACAGGTTGAACAGGCTGTGCTTGGCCCCGGCCGACACCAGCACCTGCTCGGCGGTCAGGCTGGTGGCGTGGACCCGGCTCAGCTCGGCGGCGATGGCCGCGCGCAGCGGCGCCAGCCCGGCCACGTCGGTGTACTTGCCGACGCCGCGGTCGAGCCCGGCCTTGGCCGCGTCCTTGATGTGATCGGGGGTGTCGAAGTCGGGCTCGCCGGCGCCGAACGAGATGACGTCGACGCCGTCGGCCTTGAGCTTGGCCGCCTTGGCGGTCACCGCCAGGGTGATCGACGGCTTGATGGGGTCGAGACGAGACGCGATGCGGATCGGACCGGGCAGGGCCATGGCTACCTCGCAGGTGGGTCGCGGTGGAACTTGTCGGCCAGCGCGGCGACCACCGGCGCCGGGACCAGGCCGGTCACGTCGCCACCCAGGCTGGCGACCTCCTTGACCAGCGACGAGCTGACGTAGTGGTGGCGCTCGTCGGTCATGAAGAAGACGGTGTCGACGGTGGGCGCCAGCCGGCGGTTCATGTGCGCGAGCTGGAACTCGTACTCGAAGTCGGCCAGCGCGCGCAGGCCGCGGACGATGGCCTGGGCGCCCTGCTGCCGGCAGAACTCGACCAGCAGGCCGTCGAACGAGGCGAACTGGATGCGGTCGCCGTGGTGGGCCAGGGCGTCGCGGATGAACGCGCGCCGCTCGTCGAGCGTGAACAGCGGCGCCTTGCGCGGGTTGTGGGCGATGGTGACGATGACCCGGTCGAACATCGACAGCGCGCGCTCGAGGATGTCGAGGTGGCCGGTGGTGATCGGGTCGAACGTGCCGGGGTAGACCGCGACCCGCGGGGAGGTCGAAGGGCCAGGCGGGGTCGGCGGGGTGGTCATGGCGGCGGGGGCTCCGGCTCCGGCGCGCGACGGAAGAACGACAGCCAGGTGTCGCCGTAGCGCCGCTCGTCCGTTCTTAGCAGAGATCCGACCGCAGCCGGCGGCAGGTGGGCGCGATCGTGCTCGACCACGACGACCGCGCCCTCGGCCAGCGCCGCGCCGGCCAGCGCGGTCAGGGCATCGGCCGCCCAGGTCGAGGCGTACGGCGGGTCGATGAAGACCCAGCTCCACGGCGTGGCCCGGACCGCCGCGCGCAAGAAGACGCGGACGTCGACCGCGGCGATCTCGACCTGCGCCGCCACCCCGAGCGCGCGCACGTTGTCGTGGATGCAGCGCAGGGCGCCCCGGTCGCGCTCGACCAGGGTGGCGCGCGCGGCGCCACGTGACAGCGCCTCGAGGGCCATCGCGCCCGAACCGGCGAACAGGTCGAGCACGGCGGCGTCCTCGGGCGGGGGCCCGAGGATGGCGAACACCGCCTCGCGCACGCGGTCGCTGGTCGGCCGCGTCGTCCGGCCGCCCGGCGCGGTCAGGTGACGGCCTCCCAGCGTGCCGGCGACGATGCGCACGCGGCAGTGGTACCACGAAGCGCGGTCACGCCGGGTTCCTGCTACCATCGCCGCGCATGGCCGCCGGCAACTTCGTACAGCGCATCTGCGACGACGCCACCGAGCGCGGGCGGCTCGACAAGCCGGCCCTGCACGAGGGGGAGCGGACCTGGACCTATCGCGAGCTCATCGCCCAGACCACGCGCGTCGGCGCCGCCCTGACCACGCTCGGCGTCGGCCGCGGCGACCGCGTCATCCTGTTCATGCGCGACACCCTGGAGGCCGCGGCCGCCATGCTCGGCGTCATGCGGATGGGCGCCGTGGTGGTGCCGCTGTCGGAGCTGGCCACCGCCGAGGATCTGCGCGAGCTGCTGCAGCACGCCCGCGCCGCGGTGGCCATCGTCGACGGCTTCCTGCAGCCGGTCATCGACGAGGTCCGGGCCGAGGCCCCGACCCTGCGCGAGCTGCTGGTGGTCGGCCCGCGCGCGGCCGGTGAGCACGACTACCAGGCCGCGCTGGCCGCCGCCTCCGACGTCGCGACCACGGCGGTGACCGAGCTCGACGATCCGTGCGTGCTGCTGTACTCGACCGGGGCCGGGCTCGACACCCCGCGCGCGGTGCCGCACAGCCACCGCGCCCTGGCCGCCGCGTTCGAGTCGTACGGGCGCGGCTTCCTGGCCCTGAGCGAGGCCGATCGCTGCCTGTCGGTGGTGCGCCTGTCGACCGCGTACGGCCTGGGCTCCGGCCTGCTGTTCCCGCTCGCCGCTGGAGGCCAGGCCCGGCTCATGCCCGAGCAGCCGCGCTCGGAGGCGATCTTCGCCGCCGTCGAGAGCTTCGATCCGACCGTGCTGTTCGCGACGCCGTCGATCTACGGCCAGCTGGCGCGCGACGCCGAGGCCGAGGCCCGGGTCCGGCCGCTGGCCCACCTGCGCAACGCGGTGGCCGGGGCCGAGGGGATGCCCGAGCGCTTGCTGTCGAAGATCAAGGCGGTGCTGGCGACCGAGGTCACGGTCGGCTACGGCCTGACCGAGATCTTCCAGTTCGCGCTGGCGTCGTCGACCCGCGACGCCTGGGTCACCCGGCCCGGCGCGTGCGGCCGGCCCCTGCCGGGCATCCAGGTCCGCGTCGTCGACGACAACGGCGAGGTGGTCGGGACCGACGAGATCGGCACGCTGCAGGTGCGCAGCCAGTCGATGTTCAACGGCTACTGGGGCGGCGACGTGGCCCGGCCCGGCGCCGACGGCTGGTTCACCACCCGCGACCGCTTCATGCTCGACGCCCACGGCATGTACCACCACTGCGGGCGGGTCGACGACCTGTTCAAGGTCGGCGGCAAGTGGGTGTCGCCGGTCGAGGTCGAGCGCGCGCTGACCGCACACGAGGCGGTGTGGGAGGCGGCGGTGATCGGCACCGAGGACGAGGACGGCCTCATCAAGCCGCTGGCGTTCGTGGTCACCAACGTCGGCCACGCCCCGGGCCCGGGGCTCGAGGCCGAGCTGCGTGGCTACATCAAGCACACGCTGGCGCCGTACAAGTACCCGCGCTGGATCGAGTTCGTCGACGCGCTGCCACGCGGCCCGGGCGGCAAGCTGCTCCGGTACAAGCTGCGGCCGCAACGGGCTCGGCGCCGGGCCGAGACCGGGCACGCGTGATCGGCTCGACCGCGGCGCGCACCATCGCCGCGGCCTTGACCCTGCGCGCGCAGGCGCCAGCGCCGCTGCTGGCTCACCTCCCGGCCGCGCTGGCGGCCGAGGTCAGCGCGCTGCTGGCGGGCTGGAGCGCGCTGGCGCGGGCCGGCCGGGCCGAGGCGGTCGCCGCCGCGGTCGCGTCGGTGCGATCGCCGGTGCCGGCCGGGACCGGCCTCATCCACCCGGCGCGGCGCGGCGTGCTGCTCGGTGAGGCGCTGGTCGGCGCCGGCGACGCCGCCGCGGTGTGGGCGCAGCGTCGAGCCTGTGCCGGCCTGGTGGCGATGCCGGCCGCCACCTCCGAGCTGACCGAGCTGGCCGACCTGGCCGGCTGGACCGGCTCGGTCGAATGGGCCCTGGTCGAGGTCGGCCTCTTGTGCCTGGCCGGCGGCCTGGCCACCGTCGGGACGCCGGCGGTGGCGCGGGTGGCCGCGGCGCTCGGCCCGGGCCTGGGCCGCCGGCTGGTCGAGGCGGCCAGCTGGCTGGCGCACGACGAGGCGCGCGCGCGAGCGCTCGGTCCGGCGCGGGTGTTGCTCGAGCGGATCGGCCCGACCCCGGCCGGGTGGACCGAGGCCGACGCGATGCGCACGGGCCTGATCGGGTTGCTGCCCGCGCTGGGCCGGCTCGGCGGCGACGTCGCGCGCCAGGTGACGCAGCGCCTGCCGCCACGCCTGGTCTCGGCCGGCGTCGTCGCGGCCGGCGCGGCCGGCCCGGGCCTGGCGTGGGTGGCGGTCGCGCCGTGGCTGCAGCACCGCCTTCCGGCCGCCCCGGGCCCGGGCGGCGCCGTGTTACCGTCGGCGACGTGAAGCGGGGCCGGGTCATCGACGGCGAGGTCCACGACGCGCGCGAGCTGGCCGAGGCGCTGCTGACCGAGGCGCGCGGCCAGGCCGACGAGGTCCGGGCCGTGGCCCGCACCGACGCCAGCCGGATCCTCGACGACGCGCGCCGCCTGGCCGAGCAGATCCTGGCCGAGGCACGCGACACCCGCGCCAACATCTCGGCCGAGATCTCGGCCGAACGGCTGGCCCTGCTCGACCGCCTCGGCAGCGCCGACCACGGCGCCGGCCTCGGCGCGGCCGGCGACGGCAAGGTGCGCGAGGTGGTCGGGCTGCTGGTGCGGGCCGAGGTGCCCGGCGTGGAGCTGGGCGAGCAGGTGACGATCGGCCGCAGTCGGGGCGGGCCGCTGCCGGCCGAGGTGGTCGGCTTCCGCGGTGAGCTGGCCCTGCTCATGCCGCTCGGACCGCTCGCCGGCGTCGCCGTCGACGCGCCGGTCCTGCGCACCGGCGCGGCGGCGACCTTCGCGTGCGGCGACGACCTGCTCGGCCGGGTCATCGACGGGCTGGGCCAGCCGCTCGACGACGGCCCGCCGCTGCGGGGTGAGGCGTGGCCGGTGACCCGGCCGGCCCCGCCGGCGCTCGGCCGCCCGCGCATCGCCAGCCCGCTCACCACCGGCGTCCGCGCCATCGACGGCCTCCTCACCCTCGGCGCCGGCCAGCGCATCGGCCTGTTCGCCGGCGCCGGCGTCGGCAAGTCGACCCTGCTCGGGCAGATCGCGGCCGGCACCGGCGCCGACGTGTGCGTGATGTGCCTGGTCGGCGAGCGCGGGCGCGAGCTGGGCGAGCTGCTCGGAGGCCACCTGGCCGAGCGACGCGAGCGGACGGTGGCGGTGTGCGCCGCCGCCGACGCGCCGGCGCTGGTCCGGGTCCGCGCGGTCGAGGTCGCGACCGCGGTCGCCGAGTGGTTCCGCGACCGCCGCGGCGCCCGGGTGCTGCTCCTGGTCGACTCGCTGACCCGGGTCGCCCGGGCCCAGCGCGAGGTCGGCCTGGCCTGCGGCGAGCCGCCGGCGCGCCACGGTTACCCACCCAGCGTGTTCGCGCTGCTGCCGCGCCTGGTCGAGCGGGTCGGCCCGTCGGAGGCCGGGGCGATCACCGCGGTGTACACGGTGCTGGTCGCCGGCGGCGATCTCGACGAGCCCATCGCCGACGAGGTGCGCGGCCTGCTCGACGGCCACATCGTGCTCGAGCGCCGCCTGGCCGCGGCCGGCCACTTCCCACCCATCGACGTGCCCGCCAGCGTCTCTCGCGTCATGCCGCAGATCGCCACCCCGGGGCACCTGCGCGACGCGGCCGAGGTGCGGCGGCGGCTCGCGGTGTACGACGACCATCGCGATCTCATCACCCTCGGCGCCTACAAGGCGGGCTCCGACCGCGCCGTCGACCTCGCCATCCAGAGCCGTCCGGCGATCGATCGCTTCCTCGATCAGGCGCCGACCGAGTGCGCCGAGTGGGACGGCACGCTGGCGCGCCTGAGCGAGCTGGCGGCCGTGCGATCCCGCGGCGACGCCGGCTGAACGCCAGGCGGCCACTGGGTGCTGATGATCCGACGCTTCCTGATGGCGGTGATCGACGCCGGGGCGAGGGAGCCGGCCCGGGTGGCGGCAGGGAGAGCGATCAGGATCACGGTGTCGTTCCCGTTCAGGTGCACGGCAACGGTCGCGAGGGGCGGCCACGAACACGTCGCCGATCACGAACAGGTCGACGTCGGGGAGGCGGCGATGGACGTCGGCGTGGGGTCCATGATCAGCCCGCGGTGGGCTGTGGCGTCGCGACCCAGGGGGCGCACTCGGTCGAGACGCCGACGTCTCAGGTTGGGCCGCGTCGACCTCCGCAGGCGGCCAGGTCGATCCGAGTTTCGAGGACTTATCACCGGCCACGCCAGGTCACTCGCTGGCCCGACGCTTGCGTGACAGACGGGTATGGCCCGACGCCCCGCTCGCCCATCCGACGCGCCACCTGCCGGCGAGCAGGTGGCCTCCACCGGAGATCAGGCCGCGCCGGACCGTGCCGACGCCGCCCCGGCCGGGCGCCCGCTGCCCGTCGGGCTGGGCCGCTACCGGCTGCCGCGCCTGGGCCGGGCCCGGGAGCTCGAGCTGCTGCGCGCCGACCTCGCGGTCGCGCCGATGGTGTCGCTGTTCGGTCCGGCCGGCATCGGCAAGACCACGCTGACGTTGATGCTGGGCGCGACCCTGCGCGGGCGGTGCGACCGCGTCCCGTGCCGGGCTGGCGACAGCGCCGCCGTGGTCCGGGCCCGGGCCGAGCGCGTGCTCGGCTGCGCGCCAGGGGCGCTGGTGCGGACGCTCGAGCGGCAGGCCCGGCTGCTCGTCCTCGACGACCTCGACCAGCTCGACGAGGACGAGGCCGCGCGGCTGCTGCCGTCGCTGGTGCCGGGCCCGACCGCCCTCGGCCGGGTCCTCGTCGTCGGCCGCGAGCCGCTCGGCTACGGCCGCGGCGTGGCCCCGATCGAACACGAGCTGACCGGGCTGGCGCCCGACGACGCCGCCGCGCTGTGGGCGCAGCTCGAGGGCGTGTGGGGCGCGACCGCGCCGGCCGTGCGTGATCAGGCCCTGGCGGCAGGCCGCGGTCACCCGCTGGCGCTGCGGCGCCGCTTCGTGGAGGCGCACCAGCCATCGGCCTGGCAGCTCGACCGCCTGCCGGCGTCGACCCGGCAGGCGCTGGTCGGCCTGGCCGTGCTGAGCTGGCCGGCCGCGAGCGCCGCGCTCGCCGTGCTGGTGCCCGGCCTCGACCCCAGCGCCACCGCGTCGCAGCTGCTGGCGCACCAGCTGGTCGACCTCGATGACGAGGGCCGCCTGATCGTGACCGACGAGGTGGCCGCGGCGGCGCTGGTCGGGGTCCCGGCCGACGACCTGGCCGCGCTGGCCGGGCGCGCCGGCGCGCTGGTGGCCGGCAGCGGCGCCGGTCGGGGGCCCCGCCTGGCCGGCGCGGCCGGCGACGACGGCGCGCTGGCGGCGATGGACGCGGTCGAGCGCATCGTCCTGGGCGCGCGCCTGGCCATGCGCGGCGGCGACCCGGCCCGGGTGGCGGCGGTGCTGGCCGAGCTGCGCCAGCTGGTGCTGGCGCGGGGCGCCAGCGCCGAGCTCGAGGCCGTGCTGATCCACGTCGGCGTGGCCGACGCCACGGTGCCGGCCTTGCGGGTCGAGCTGGCCATGCGGGCCGGGCGGTTCGCCGACGCCGCCCGGCTGGCCGCGCGGGCGCCGCTGGCGCCGCTCACCGCCGGCGAGGTGGCGCTGGCCACCGGCGAGCTCGAGCGCGCCGAGCGGGCGCTGGCCGAGGCCATCGCCGATGGCGCCGCGCCGCCGGCGGTGCGGGTCCGGGCCCTGGGCGCGCAGGTCGAGCTGGCCCTGGTGCGTGGCCGGGTCGCCGTGGCCGAGCGCGCGCTGGCCGGCCTGGCCAGCCAGGTCGCGGCCGACGGCGACGACGCGGCGGTGCTCGAGCACGCGCTGGCCGAGGCGCGGGTGGCCGAGTTCACCGGGCAGATCGCGGTGGCGCGCGGGCGGCTGCAGCGGGTCGCCGGCGGCGCCGCCGCCGACGTGGTGGTGCGGGCCGAGGCGGCGCGCGCGCGCTGCCTGACGCTGGAAGGGCGCCTGAGCGAGGCCGAGGCCACGCTCACCAGCGCCAGCGCGGCGGCGGCGCAGCTCGACCTGCCGGCGGTCCACGGCGAGCTCACCGCCGCCCACGCCGCGCTGGCGGCCCGCCGCGGCGACACCGACGGCGCGGTCACCCTGCTGCGCGACGTGGTGATCGACCGGCGCGGCGCCGGCGACGAGCTGGGCGCGCTGCGGGCCGAGCTCGAGCTGGCCGAGGTGCTGGTCCTGCGCGGCGAGGTCGCCGCCGCCGCCGAGCTGGCCGCCGTCGCCCACGCCTCGCTGGTCCGGCGCCGGGCCGACCACCTGGCGGCGCGGGCCGAGGTCATCACCGCGTCGATCGACGTGGTCGAGGTCCGGCTCGACAGCGCGCGCGAGGTGCTCGAGCGCGTCCTCGCCAGCGGCGCGCTCGACGCGCGCGCCACCGCCCGGGCCGAGGTGCTGCGGGCCGAGGTGCTGGCCGGGCTGGGCCAGCGCGGTGGCGCGGTCGAGCGGGCCCGCAGCGCCGGCGCCGCCGAGGTGCGTGACGAGATCGATCGCGATCTCGACGGCGCCTGGCTGGCGGTCGGCGTCGGCGACGTCGCGGTCGGCCTCGACCTGGCGCGCGCCGTCGCGATCCGAGCCGAGCGGCTGGGCCGGCGCGGCGACCTGGCCAGCGCGCTGGTGCTGGTGGCGCGCCTCGAGCTGGCCCGCGGCGACCACGCCGGCGCGCGCGCCGCCGCGACGCGGGCGGTGCGCGAGGCCGCCGCCGCCGGCCTGGTCCGGGTCCGCGCCCTGGCCCTGCTCGCGCTGGCCGCGCTCGGCCGCGACGCCGGCGAGCTGCCGGCCGCGCTGGCGTACGCGCGGGACGCGACCGAGCTGGCGACCCGGGCCGGGCTCCCGGTCGAGCGCCTGGCCGCCTATGCCGCGCTCGACGGCCTGGCCATCGGCGCCATCGCCGCCGACCCGTCATCGCCGTCGGCGGCGACCATGACCAGCGCCGCCATCGAGGCGGCGGCGCGCCTCCTGGCCGACCTCGGCCTGACCGCGCAGCGGCCGTACCGGGTCATCGACGCCGACGGCACCAGCAGCGACATCGCCGACGCCGATCCCGAGATCCTGCGCCTGCCGGCGCGGGCGCTGGCGGTCGACGGCGTGCGCGAGACCATCTGGCGTCAGGGCCAGGAGCTGGCCGACCTGCGCCGGCGCAGCCTGCTCAAGCGCCTGCTGTTCCTGTTCGCGTCGCAGCCCGGCAAGGTGCTGTCGAAGGAGGACATCGTGCAGTCGGTGTGGAGCGTCGAGTACCACCCGCTCCGGCACGACGCCGCGCTGTTCACCAACATCATGCGCATCCGCCGCCTGCTCGGCGAGGACGGCGCCGACCTCATCCGGGTCACCGAGGAGGGCTACCGGTTCGTGCCGCCGCGCGACTTCGTGTTCGTGCAGCCGCGGACGTAGGCCGCCGGCTTGGTGGCTTGTTCGTGCGTCGGTCACGGGCACATCGACCCGTGACACGTCTGGGCGTCAACCGGTGGCGTAGACGTCGCCGTCGCCGTCGCCGTCAAGGGTCACGTTCACGTCGACGACAATGTCAACAGAGCAGCGCCGGCGGGCCCGCGTGCGACGTTCTGGTTGCCCGACCTCCTCGACCGCGCGGCGCGGGGCGTCACTGCCCGGCCTGGGCCTTGAGGGCCTCGGCCTGGTCGTACGCGTGTAAGGCGTCGATGACGTCGTCGAGCTGGCCGTCGAGCAGCGCCGGCAGGTTGTGCTTGGTCAGGCCGATGCGGTGATCGGTCATGCGGTCCTGCGGGAAGTTGTAGGTCCGGATCTTCTCCGACCGGTCGCCGCTGCCGACCTGGGCCTTGCGCTGCGCGCTCTCGGCCGCGTCACGCTTCTGCTGCTCGGCCTCGAGCATGCGTGCCCGCAGCACCTTCATCGCCTTGGCCTTGTTCTTGATCTGCGAGCGTTCGTCCTGACAGGCGACGACGATGCCGGTCGGCAGGTGGGTGATGCGCACCGCCGAGTCGGTGGTGTTGACGTGCTGGCCGCCGGCGCCGCTCGAGCGGTACACGTCGATGCGCAGGTCCTTGTCCTCGACCCGGACGTCGACCTCCTCGGCCTCGGGCAGGACGGCGACGGTGGCGGCCGAGGTGTGGATGCGGCCCTGCGCCTCGGTCGCCGGCACCCGCTGGACCCGGTGCACGCCCGACTCGAACTTGAGGCGGGAGAACACGTCCTTGCCCTCGATCAGGGCGACGACCTCCTTGAAGCCGCCGGCGGTGCCGTCCGAGGTCGACATCAGCTCGACCTTCCAGCCGTGCCGCTCGGCGTAGCGCAGGTACATCCGGAACAGGTCACCGGCGAACAGCGCCGCCTCGTCACCGCCGGTGCCGGCCCGGATCTCGAGGATGGTGTTCTTGGCGTCGTTGGGGTCGCGCGGAAGCAGCAGCAGCTTGAGCGCGTGTTCGGCCGCGTCGCGCTGCGCCTCGAGCGGGCCGACCTCCTCGCGCGCCAGCTCGCGCAGCTCGGGGTCGGGCTCGCTCGCCACCATCACCTGGGCGGCGGCGAGGTCATCGAGCAGCTTGCGGTAGGCCCGCCACGCGGCGATGAGCGGATCGAGCTCGGCGTGCTCGCGCGACAGCTTGAGGAACTCGGCGCGCTTGCCGATGACCTCGGCGGTCGACAGCAGGGCCGCGACCTCTTCGTGGCGCCGCGCGAGCGTCGCCATCTTGGCCTGGAAGCTGGGCGTGTCCAACATGACGGCACTCGCCGACGGCTCCGGTCCGGGCGCCGTCGATCACCGGTCGCAAGACCCTGGAGGCGCGGGCCGGTGGCCCGCCGCCGCTCAGGTCTTGGGAGTGCGGTTGTACTTCTTGTTGAACCGATCGATGCGGCCCGCGGTGTCGAGCAGCTTCTGCTTGCCGGTGAAGAACGGGTGGCAAGCCGAGCAGATGTCGATCGCGAAGTCGCCGCGGGTCGAGAACGTGTCGTGCACCGTGCCGCAGGCGCAGGTGATCTTCGACGGGCGGTAGTGCGGGTGGCCGACGGTGTCCTTCATGGCGTCCTCGTTTGGCTGCTCGTTGCCGGCGGAAGGCCGGGACCCGAGCGAGCGCGATTGAGTAGCAGATCGCGCCGGCAGCGTAAACCTGTCGTGGTGGGCAGGTTCCACCGTCCCCACATTTGCCAGGAATGTCAGCAGGTTACCGAAGACGTTTGCTGGCGCGCTCGGGGTACAGGGGCAGGATCTCGCGGCCGACGCGGAGCTCGGCCACGGTCCGGTACCGGCTGGCCAGGTCGAGGTTCAGGTAGACCTTGTTGGGGTCGACCACCCCGAAGCTGGTCGACACGCACAGCTGCTCGTCGCCGATGCGCTCGAAGCCCTCGGGCACGACGTCGTGCCCGTACACGCTCACGGTCGCGCCCATCGCCTTGACGAAGCGGCGGGCGGACGCGACGTCGGCCGAGCGGGCCCACAGGATCTTGCCGACCACCGGGGTGTCGAGCACCTCGAGCGGGCTGGCCAGGCCGCGGCCCGACAGGTCGGCCTGCTCGACGTCCTTGATCGACTTGATCTGCGCGGCCGGGGCGGCGTGGGTGAACACCACCCCACACGGGGCCACCGCGGCCAGGGCGAAGGTGGCGATGGCGGCATGCAGGCGGCGGGTCGCCTCCTCGCCGAGCAGGGTCTCGAGCAGGATGACCTCGTCCATGGCGAACTTGGCGGTGTGCGGGCCGCCGACGTGGCCGTGTTCGTGGTTGCCGAGCAGGGCGTGGACCCGCCCGGGGTGGCGCGCGCTCAGCGCCATCAGCTGGTCGACCACCTCGCCCGAGGCGTCGCGGTAGAACTCGCCGAGGAAGGCCGGCCACTCGTCGGGCTCGAGGTATGGCCCGTGGATGAGGTCGCCGGTGAACAGCAGGTGGGCGTCGCCGTCGTGGGCGGCCAGGGCGGCGTGGAACACCTCGACGATGCGCTCGTAGTCGCGCATGCAGCCCTGCAGGTCGGTGCACACGATCAGCCTGCCGTGGTTCGGCAGTCGGAGCACCCTGGCCATCGGCCCTACGCTACCAGGCCCGCCGCCGGCGTGGGATCTGCCGGCACCGTCACAGCCCGAGCAGCTCGCGCGCCTCGGGATCGGGCGGCCGGACCAGGATGCGATCGACGGTGGCCATGCGCGCGTAGATGACGTCGCACACCGGGGTGTACGACGCCTTCTGGAACGCCCGCAGCGAGGCCTGGTTCTCGCTGTCGATGAGCGCCCACGAGCGGTAGATGTCGCGCCCGCGCAGCTCGCGGGCCAGGAACTCGAGCATGACCGGGGCGACCCCGCGCCCGCGCGCCGCCGGCGCCACGTACACGTCGTGGATGAGGGTCTCGTGCCGGCCCAGGTGCAGCGACCGGCCGAGCTCGGCCACCTCGACGCTGCGGCCGGCGCTCCAGGCGATGCCGGCCGGGCGCCCGGCCAGGCGGGCCAGCGCGCACAGGTCGCCGCGGTCCCAGGTCCGGCGCACGACGGCGTCGTCGAGGCCGAGCTGCTCGATCAGGTCGGCCCGGCCGACGTCGTCGAGCTGGTCGTAGCCGGCCGCGGTCAGCCACACCACGTCGAGGCCGGGTGGCGCCGGCACGCCGCGTGTCCACAGCTGGCCACGGACCAGGCACATGCGGTCGTACGCGGCCATGTTGGCGGCGGCGGTGCGGATGCGGGTCCAGGCCGCGCGGGCCTGGGCGGCGGCGATGCCGGGGCTGGTCGCCGCCCGCTTGGCCCGGCGCTGCACGCCGCGGTAGGCCCGGCCGACCGCGGCGGTGGTCGATCCGCTCCAGATCCGGACCGACAGCGCGTGCTGGCGCGACACCGGCAGCAGCGGCAGCTCGTAGTCGTCGCCCAGGCCGGCCACGTCGAGCGCGCGCCGGCCGCGGGCGGCGGCGGCGGCGGCCTCCGATTGCAGCAGGCGCTGCGCCGCGCCGCGCCCGGCGGCGAGCGGGTCGGCCGCCATCGCCAGCACGACGGCGCGCTCGCCATCGTCGACGATGAGGGCGGCGGCGATCGGCTCGCCGGCCGCCTCGTCGAGGTGCACCACCCGGCCCCGACCGGCGGTGGCGGCGGAGATCGCGACCTCCTCGAGCAGCTGCGCGGCCTGGCCGTCGGCCAGCGGCGAGGCCTCGTCGCGCTCGGCCCACTCGAGGCGCGACAGCCGGCGCAGCGCCGACAGGCCCTTGCGGACCGCGGCCAGGTCGTGGCCGCCCTCGGAGGTGACCACCGTGACCAGCGCGCCCTCGCCCAGCGGCGGGGCCAGGCCGACGGCGATGCGGCGGGCGCCGCCGGCCGACGGCGCCGACTCGACGGCGAGGCCGGCGCTGGCCAGGCGCGACACCAGGGTGGCGCGCACCCGCGACGGGTCGGCCATGGCGTCGAGGTCGAGCACGTCCCAGTCGGCGCCGGTCGCGAGCAGGGTGCGGGCCATCGCCGCCGCGACCCGGTCCTCGGCGCCGGGCGCGGCCAGCAGGTCGAGCGCGGGCGGGCGCGGGCCGGCGTCGCCCATCATCCGGATCTCGCGCACGTCGAGCAGCGCGACCTTGATCGTGCGGGCGTACAGCGGGGCCAGGCCGACCAGCGCGCCGTCGTCGCGGGCCACCAGCACGTGCGGCCGGGCACCCAGCATCTGGTGGTAGGCGTGCCACCACGGCAGCAGCCAGTCGGGGCCGCGGAAGAAGCCGCCGCCGGCGCCGTCATCGGCCAGCACCCGCCACTCCGCCTCGAGCGCGCGCAGCGCGGCCGGATCACTCAGCACCGAGACGTCGATCGTCACCGCGCGCACCGTACCACGACGGCGCCAGCGCGGCGGCCGCGGCGCCGGTTCAGGCCGGCCGGCGCCGCAGCACCGCGGCGAAGAAGCCGTCGGTGCCGTGGCGGTCGGGGCGCACCAGCAGGTGCCGCCCGTCGCCGAGCGCGGCGGCCCGGTCGGGCCACAGCGTCGCCAGCGGGACCTCCTCGAGGTCCGGGTGGCGAGCCAGCACCGCGCCGACCACGTCCTGGTTCTCGCGCCGCAGCAGCGAGCAGGTCGCGTACACCAGCAGGCCGCCGTCGGCCAGGGCCGGCAGCGCCTCGTCGAGGATCTCCGCCTGCTGCCGGGTCAGGCTGGTGACGTCGTCGGCGGTCAGGCGCCAGCGCGCCTCCGGGTTGCGGCGCAGCGCGCCCACGCCCGAGCACGGCGCGTCGATGAGCACCCGGCTGGCCCGGCCGGCGATGGCCCGCAGCGGCGGCGGCGCATCGGCGCCCGGCCCGGCCAGGGTCACCGCCTGCGCGTTGCCGACCCCGGCCCGGCGCGCCCGCCGGCGCAGCTCCTCGAGCTTCTTGCCGTCGACGTCGCAGGCCAGGACCCGGCCGCGGCCGGCCATGCCGGCGGCGATGGCCAGGGTCTTGCCGCCGGCCCCGGCGCAGTAGTCGAGGACGATGCCCGGGGTGGCCGGCGTGGCCAGCTCGGCCAGCAGCTGGCTGCCCTCGTCCTGCGCCTCCATCGCACCCCGCTTGAACGGCTCGGTCGCGAACAAGTTGGTGCGGGTGTCGAGCACCAGCGCGGTGGTCGACCACGCGCCCGGATGCGTGTGCAGGCCGAGCGCGCCGAGCGCCGCCGCCAGCGCCGCCCGATCGCCGACCAGGGTGTTGGCGCGCACGGTCATCGGCGCCCGCCCGTTGAGGCCGTGGGCCACCGCGGTGGCCTCGTCGCCCCAGTCGGCCACCAGCTGCGCCGCCAGCCAGTCGGGCATCGACGTCGCCAGCGCCAGCCGGCGGGCCGGGTTGGGCTCGCGGGCGATGGCGCCGTCGACCTCGGCCACCGCGGCCCAGTCGACGTCGGGCGCCAGCGCGCGCGCCTCGGCCACCGGCAGCCCACCTTCGAGCACGAGCAGGGCCAGGATCCGGTCGAGATCCCGGGTCGCGCCGCCGCGCCGCACGCCGCGGCTCAGCGCGGTGTCGATCCGGCGAAAATGACGCACCAGGCCAAAGACCGTCTCGGCAACGAACCTGCGCTCTTGCGCGCCGATCCAGCGCTCCTTGCGGAAGGTGGCGGACAGCCGATCGGTGACGAAGCCCCAGTCCATGCGGGTCCGCTGCCACAGCTCGAGCACGGTGGCGCGCAGGCGGCCGCCGGCGACGACCTGACGAGCCAACCGGAGATCTTGCGCTTTGTCGTCGATGGTCATTGAATGCGCTCGCCCCGGCACGCTAAGCGTTCCCCACCTTCTACCAGGATAGGGCCCCGATGAGCACCGACAGCAAGGCCAAGAGCACCAGCAGCGACACCGCGACCAGCCTCAAGGACCGCGGCAACCTGTTCGAGATCGCCAGCAAGCAGATCGAGAAGGCGATGAAGCTGATCAACCTCGATCAGGACGTCGCCCAGATCCTGGGCCAGCCCAAGAACGAGCTGATCGTCAACTTCCCGGTCCGCATGGACAACGGCAAGATCACGATGTTCAAGGGCTACCGGGTCCAGCACAACAACATCCTCGGGCCGTACAAGGGCGGCATGCGCTACCACCACGAGGCCAACCTCGACGAGATGAAGGCGCTGGCGTCGTGGATGACCTTCAAGAGCGCGCTGCACGAGATCCCGTTCGGCGGCGGCAAGGGCGGCGTCAAGGTCGACCCGCGCCAGCACAGCAAGACCGAGCTCGAGCGCATCACCCGCCGCTTCACGGCGGCCCTCGGCTCCAACATCGGCCCCGAGTTCGACATCCCTGCGCCCGACGTCAACACCAACTCGCAGACGATGGTGTGGATGATGGACACGTACATGAACCTGGTCGGCGCCGGCGACCGCAACGTCGTGCGCGGCGTGGTCACCGGCAAGAGCGTCAACTCCGGCGGCAGCCACGGCCGGGCCGAGGCGACCGGGCAGGGCGTGGTCCACTGCATCACCGAGTGGGCCAAGGACAAGAGCTTCAACCTCGACGGCGCGCACGTCATCATCCAGGGCTTCGGCAACGTCGGCAGCTACGCCGCCCGCCTGCTGTCGCAGAAGGGCGCGGTCGTCGTCGGCGTCGGTGACGCTGGCGGCTACATCGCCAACCCCGAGGGCATCAACCCGCACAAGCTGGGCGAGCACGTGCAGAAGACCGGCACCGTCGCCGGCTACAAGGGCGCGACCAAGATCGGCCGCGACGAGTTCTTCGCGCTCGAGGCCGACATCTTCGTGCCGGCCGCGCTCGAGCTCGAGATCGGCCCGGCCGAGGCCAAGGCGCTCAAGGTCAAGGTGGTGGTCGAGGGCGCCAACGGCCCGACCTACCCCGAGGGTGAGGAGATCCTGCTGGCCAAGGGCGTCGACGTCATCCCCGACATCCTCTGCAACTCGGGCGGCGTCATCGTCTCGTACTACGAGTGGCTGCAGAACAAGCGGTCGGAGCAGTGGGACGTGGCCGACGTGCTCGGCCGCCTCGAGAAGCGCATGAAGGCGACCTACGCCAGCGTGCGCGCCTACGCCGCCGCCAAGAAGACCGACTGGCGCACCGCCAGCTACGCGATCGGCCTCGAGCGCCTGGCCGCCTGCTACAAGGAGCGCGGCATCTTCCCCTGATCCTCGGGGCCTGACCGCCCAGAACGGGCCCGGGCACGGGCACGGGCACGGGCACGGGCACGGGCACAAGATCACGGCGCGAGAACCACCGCTGCGCGGCGTTTCTCGGCGCCCTGCTAGCGCTCGAGCACCTGCCGCACCTTGGCGGTCAGGTCGGCCACCGAAAACGGCTTGCGCAGGAACTCGGTGCCCGGGTCGAGTGCGCCCTTGCCGAGGATGTCGCGGGCGTGCCCGGACATGTACACGACCGGGCAGGTCAGCTCGCGCGACAGCCGCTCGTACAGGGCGCGCCCGTTCATGCCGGGCAGGACCACGTCGGTCAGGACCAGGTCGATCACGCCCTGGTGGCTGGTGACCAGGTCGATGGCCTGGCGCGGGGTCTCCGCCGCCAGCACGTGGTAGCCCTGCGCCGCCAGCACGCGGCGGACCAGGCTGCGCACCGCCGACTCGTCCTCGACGACCAGGATGGTCTCGTCGCGGCGCTCGCCGAGGGACGCGGCCACGGGCGGCGCGGTGACCCGGACCGGGCGGCTGTCGACGGCGGGCAGCTCGATGGTGAACGTGGTGCCGGCGCCGAGCTTGCTGGCGACCCGGATCTGCCCGCCGTGCTGACGGACGATGCCGTACACCGTGGCCAGGCCCAGCCCGGTGCCGCGCCCGGCCTCCTTGGTGGTGAAGAACGGGTCGAAGATCTGGGCCGCGGTGGCGTCGGACATGCCGGCCCCGGTGTCGGCGATCTCCAGCACCACCCGCGGCGGCGCGTCGACGCTGCGGGTCCGGATCCGGACGCTGCCGGCGCCGGTGATGGCGTCGCACGCGTTGACGACCAGGTTGACCAGCACCTGCTGGACCTGGCCACGGTCGGCGCGGATGGCGGGCAGGCCCGGCGTGAGCTCGAGGTGGAGATCGACGTGGGCGGGCACCAGGCGGGTCAACATCTTCGAGGTGCGCTCGATCTCCTGGCCGAGGTCGATCGGCCGCAGCTCGAGCAGCTGCTTGCGCGACAGCGCCAGCAGCTGCGCCACCAGGTCGCGCGCGGCCCGCGCCGCCTGCAGGATCTCGCTCAGCTCCTCGTGCAGCGGCTGACCGGCGCCCAGGCCCATCAGGCCCATCTCGGCGTTGGCCATGATCGGGGTCAGGATGTTGTTGAAGTCGTGGGCGATGCCGCCGGCGAGCAGGCCGACCGACTCGATGCGCTGGGCCTGGCGCAGGCTGGCCTCGAGCTCGGTCCGCTCCAGCTCGGCCCGCTTGCGCTCGGTGATGTCGGTCGACACGCTCAGGAGCTGGGCGATCGTGCCGTCGGCCTCGATGATGGGCCGCTTGGTGGTCTGCAGCACCCGCACCTCGCCGCGGGCGTTGACCATCTCCTCCTCGGGCACGAACACCTCGCGGCCCTGGTCGAGCGCCGGCAGGTCGCGGCACGCCGGGACGCCGTGGACGGCCACCCGCGGATCGACCACGCCGGTCAGCTCGGCCACGGTGGTGCCGAAAAAGTCGGCCACGGCCTGGTTGACCATCGTGAAGTGGCACTCGCGGTCCTTGGCGTAGATCAGGTTGGGCGAGAGGTCGATGATCTGGCGCAGGAAGGTGCGCTGCCGATCGACCTCACGCTCGGCCTGGCGGCGTCGATCGGACTCGACCGCCAGGCTGATCAGGTCGGCGATGGAGGCGACGAAGGCCTGCTCCTCCTCGGTCCAGACCCGGCCCGGGCCGACGTGCTCGGCGCACACCACGCCGAGCAGCGTGCTGCCGTGGCGGATGCCGGCGTCGAGCATGCCGGTGATGCCGAGCGGGCGCAGGTAGCCGTCGGCGAACTCGGCGGTGCGGGGGTCGCCGATGGCGTCGTGGGCGGCGACGATACGTTGCTCGGCCATGGCCGCGAAGTACCGCGGGTAGTCGCGTGCGGCCAGCTCGAGCCCACTGCTGTGCGCGCCGCCTTCGCCCTGGGCGTCGGCCAGGCGCAGGACCTGGCCGTGGCCGTCGAGCAACCAGATGCCGGCGCGCGCCACCGGCATGGCGCCGCACACCGCGGCGGTCATGGATCGGAACAGCGCGTCGAGGTCGGTCCAGGCGTCGGCGATGGCCCGGGCCTGGTCGAGCACGACGGCGTTGAGCTGGCGCAGGCGGGCCTGGCGCCCGCGCAGCTCGCGGTTGTGCGTGCCCAGCTCGTCGGAGGTCAGGGTGATCGAGCGCTCGAGCAGCTCGCGGTGCTGGTCGGCCTCCTCGTACGCGCTGCTGACCGCGGCCAGCAGCGCCGGCAGGTGCTCGGCCCGCACCTCGCCGCTGTCGCCGACCAGCTTGCGCAGCTGGGCGGCGAGGAGGCGGTGGTGCGGGCGGGATGGCATGAACCCTAGGTCTCGGTGAAGGTGGTCACGGTCATGGTCTGGTTGTGCAGCTCGCACCCGATCTGACCGGTCGGGCACAGCTCCCCGTACGAGTAGAAGCCGGTGGTCGGCGCGCCGCCGAGCGCGTCGCGCACGCGCTCGAGCTCCTCGTCGGAGCGCTGGCGCAGAAGCAGGCGGCGACCGACGCAGCTGACCAGGAGGGCGAGGTCGGGGCGGGGCCCGCCCGGCTGCAGGGTCTGCTCGGCCGCGCCGTGGGCACCCTCGATGAGGCGGCCGAAGCTGGCGGTCATGAGGCGCGCGTAGTGGCCGGTCGGCATGTCGCCGGCGAAGCGCAGGCTGCCGCTGGTCTCGTCGATGCCGAGGATGGTGCGGACCACCGCCGGGCCGCCATCGGGCGGGCGGATCTCGAGCGGAAAGAGCAGGCCGGTGGCGGGTAGGCCCTCGGCGTGGGCGCCGAGGTAACGCTTGTACAGGCCGAGGGCCGGCTGGCCGTCGAGCTCGTACAGCACGTTGCCGTCCGCGCGCGTGATCTCGCGCTCGGGCCCGAACGGCCCCCATCCGCCCATGCAGCCGTGGCCGATGTGCAGCCGGTCACCATAGAAGCCGACCGCGACGACGTGGTCGCGCCGGGCCGCGCCGTCGGCGATGACCAGGGTCTTCTCCATGCGGTCGCCGTCGCCGGCCAGGCCACCGGTCACGGTGACGCTGGGGGCGACCCCGGCCACCAGCCCGCGGACCAGCTCGGTGCCGTTGACGTTGATCCCCTCGGACAGCACCAGCACGTGCACCAGCGCCGGATCGGCCAGCTGGCGGGCGATGGCGGCGCCGGCCTGGTGGGCGCCGGCCGCGGTCGAGGCGGTCGCGACCCGGACCTGGGTGTGGTCGAAGCGCAGCGCGGTGACCGCCAGCTCGTCGTCGAACGAGGCCGGCCCGGCGATGGTGCCGGCGGTCGAGCACCCGACGACGATCGCGCCCGGGAAGCGGTCGCTGCAGGCGCGCAGGTAGCCATCGGCCGCCATCGTGTCGCCGGTGCCGAACGCCAGCACCAGCTGGGCTCCGGTCAGCGCGGGCGCCGTCCCGAGGAGCGCGCCGTCGGGGCGCATCCTGAGCTGTTCGACGCTGATCATTCCTCCCATCCTCCCGCGTTCGGGACGTGGGCGACAAGGCATTCCTCGGGTAGGGGCATCACGGTGATCGCATCGGCCGGTCGGCCGACGGCGACAACGTGGGCAGACACCCACACGGCCGGCCCGGCCGACCGGCCCGGCCGGCGCGTGCTCAGCCGGCGACGATCCGGCCCATCTCGCGGTACTCGGCCCGGGCCGCGGCCAGGATGTCGTCGGTGGTGAGCGGCCGGCGCGGCTGGGCGTCGGCGGCGATGAGGGCCGCGCGCACCGCGGCCTTCTTGATGTAGCCGCCCGACATCTCGAACGTCTTGGCGATGCGGGCCCAGTCGATGTCGGGCGCCAGCGGCATCTCGGCCGGAAACATGCTGCGCCACAGGCGCCCGCGCTCCTCCAGCTCGGGCAGCTCGAACTGGACCGAGAAGCGCACGCGCCGCTTGAACGCCTCGTCGATGCCCTGCTCGAGGTTGGTCGCCAGCAGGGTCACGCCGTCGTAGGTCTCCATCCGCTGCAGCAGGTAGTTGACCTCCAGGTTGGCGTAGCGATCGTTGCTCGACTTGACCTCGGTCCGCTTGGCGAACAGGGAGTCGGCCTCGTCGAAGAACAGCACCGCGTGCGAGCTCTCGGCCTGGTCGAAGATGCGCGACAGGTTCTTCTCGGTCTCGCCGATGTACTTGTTGACGACCTGCGACAGGTCGATCCGGTACAGGTCGTAGCCGAGCTCGGCGGCGAGCAGCTGGGCCACCATGGTCTTGCCGGTGCCCGGTGGGCCGGCCAGGATGGCCGACACGCCGCGGCCGTAGGGCAACTTGCGCGCGAAGCCCCACTGCTCGAGCAGGAACGGGCGCTGGCGGGCGAAGCGAACCACCTCGCGCACCGCCAGCAGCGTCTCCTCGGGCAGGACCAGGTCCTCCCAGGTGAACCCGGCCGGGATCCGCTGCGCCACGCTGCCGAGGCGGTGGGTGAACATCAGGCGCGAGGCGTCCGACAGCTCGGCCAGCGTCACCGCCGTGCCGGGCGCGCGGACCCGGGCCGCGTTGACCGCGCGCCGCGCGGCCTGGGCGATGGCCGCACCGGTGAAGGCGTAGCGGCCGGCCACCATCTCCAGCTCGGCCTCGGGCGGGCGCAGCTCGTCGGGCAGCGCCAGCTTCCACAGCGCGATGCGGTCGATCAGGCCGGGCGCGGGCACCTCGATCTCGACCAGCTCGGGCAACACGCCCGACAGCCACGACGGCCGGCCGACCAGGGTGAACACCATGGGCGCGGTGGTCGCGCCGGCCACGGCGCCGATGGCGTCGATCAGCGGGCGCGGCGCGTTGTCGCCGATGTCGGCGTCGCCGTCGAGGATGGCGACGGCGCCGCGCAGGGCGGCCTCGCGCACCGCCACGGTCAGGCGGTCGGCCAGCTGGCGCGGGTCGGCGGCGAGGGCGACCAGGTCGATGCGGACCGCGGCCTGGCCGCGGGCGGCGGCCAGCGCCTCGACCAGCAGGGCCCGCCCGGTGCCGGGCTGGCCGGCCAGCAGCAGGCGGGCGCCGCCGAGCGCCCCGCCCTGGTCGAGGGCGCGGGTCACCCGCTCGACGATGGTCGGCGCCATGACCAGGTCGCCGACCCCGACGGCGCCGCGCCGGACCCGGCACACGTCCACCACCTGCTCGTCGATCGGGTCGAGGCCACGCGCGAACGCGGCGATGCGATCGGCCAGGCGCACGACCCGGCTGATCCACGGCCCGTCACCGCTGATCGTGACCAGCCGGTGCCGGCGCAGCGGCCCGTCCTCGCCCAGCCGCCGCAGCACCGCCTCGGCCCGCTCGTCGTCATCGCCGAACAGGCGGGCCAGGAAGCCGACGTCGGGTCGCTTCTTGGTGAAGTCGTCGAGGGCGTAGGCGTAGGCGCGCTCGAGGTCGACGTCGAGCTCGGGCGCCAGCAGCACCGCGACCAGCGCCAGGTCGAGCTCGGTCAGGGACGTGATGCGCCCGAGCAGGGCCAGCGGCCAGGTCGGCTGGGTCCGCACCCGTTCGGCCAGCGCAGCGCGCGCCTGCTCGACCCGGGCCACCGCCGCCGCCGGCGCGCTCGCCGCCGCGGCGCCGACCGGCGCCGGGCCGAGGGTCCGCGCCACCTCGGCCGCGCTCACCGCGAAGGCGCTGGCGGCGCCGCCCGGGCGGCGTGCCGCCAGCTGCTCGAGGTAGTGCGAGATCAGGGCCCGCCCGAACTCGAGGACCTCGGACAGGTCGCGCGTGCCGCTCATCGCGGGCGAAGATAGCGCGGAATCGCGGGCCCCGCCGCGGCCGGTGGATCCCACGCGCCACCGATCGAGTGCCTACCCGGCGGTACGTGACCGAGGAGCGACGCCGCCCCCGGGGATGGATCGGTCGCGAGAACGATTGAGTTGTCCCTGCGCGGGCCCTAAGGTCGGGCCCGGCCGTGGACATCGTCACCTCTCGCGCGGATCTGCCGTCGACCTGGACCCGGCCGGCCCTGGCCATCGGGGTGTTCGACGGGGTGCACCGCGGCCACCAGGCCCTGCTGGCGCGGGCGGTGGCCGAGGCGCGGCGGCGGGGCGCCACGGCGGCGGCCCTGACCTTCGATCCGCACCCGGCCGCGGTGCTGGCGCCCGCCAGCGCGCCGCCGCTGTTGACGTCGCGGGCGCGCCGGCTCGAGCTGATGGCCGCGGTCGGCCTCGACGCCTGCGTGATCCTGCCCTTCACGCCCGAGCTGGCCATGACCCCGGCCGAGGCCTTCGTCGACGAGCTGCTGGTGCGTGACCTGGCGGTCGGGCACGTCGTGATCGGCTGGGACTGGCGCTACGGCCAGGGCCGGGCCGGGACCGCGGCCAGCCTGGCCACACACGGCCTCCGCGCCGGCTTCTCGACCGAGGCGGTGGCCGCGGTCGAGGTCGCGGGTGGACCAGCGTCGTCGACCCGCGTCCGCAGCCTGCTCGCGGCCGGCGACGTCGCCGGCGCGGCGGCGCTGCTCGGGCGGCCCCACGACGTCGACGGGGTGGTCGTGCACGGCGCCAAGCGCGGCCGGGCCCTCGGCGTCCCGACCGCCAACCTCGCGCTCGAGCTGCCGCCCCTGGTGCCGCTCGGCATCTACGCGACCTGGCTGATCGTCGATGGCGTGCGCTTGCCGTCGGTGACCAGCCTGGGCACCAACCCGACCTTCGTCGCCGGCGGACCGCCGACGTTCGAGGTGCACGTGCTCGACTGGGCCGGCGACCTGTACGACCGCCGGGTCCGGGTCGAGCTGGTGGCGCGCCTGCGCGGCGAGGTCGCGTACACCTCGGTCGAGGCGCTGCTGGCGCAGATCCGGCGCGACGTCGCCGACGCGCGTGCGGCGCTGGCGGCGGCCCAGGCCTGAGCCGCGGGAACGGAAATTGGCCCCCGCGTCGGCGCGTTTGTTGTTATGACCGCCCGCATCGACCCCGAGGAACCCATGGCGAAGCACACGCTCGAAGGCTGCATGACCGCGCTGGTCACCCCGTTCCTGCCCAGCGGCGAGGTCGACTACGACGCCCTGACCCGGCTGGTCGACTGGCAGATCGCCAGCGGCATCGATGGCCTGGTCGCGGTCGGCACCACCGGCGAGTCGGCCACGCTCAGCATGAGCGAACACGTCGCGGTCATCACCCACGTCGTCAAGGTCGCGGCCGGACGCGTCCCGGTCATCGCCGGCGCCGGCGGCAACGCCACCACCGAGGCGCTCGAGTTGACCGAGGCGTCGGAGCATGCCGGCGCCGACGCCCTGCTGCACGTCACGCCGTACTACAACAAGCCGACCCAGGAGGGCCTGTTCCGGCACTACGAGGCGGTGGCGCGCTCGACCAAGCTGCCCATCATCCTCTACAACGTGCCGGGCCGCACCGCGTGTGACCTCCTGCCCGACACCGTCGAGCGCCTGTGCGCGCTGTCGAACATCGTCGCGATCAAGGAGGCGACCGGCAGCGTGGTGCGGGCGACCGAGCTGGTGGCCCGGGTCGGTCAACGCCTGACCGTGCTGTCGGGTGACGACGCCACCACCTTCCCGCTGTACGCCGTCGGCGCCCGCGGCGTCATCTCGGTGGTGTCCAACGTGGCGCCGGTCGAGATGGCGCAGATGTGGGACGCGGCCCGGGCCGGCGACTGGAACCGGGCCCGCGAGCTGCACTTCCGGCTGCGCGTGCTCAACCACCTGCTGTTCGTCGAGTCCAACCCCATCCCGGTCAAGGCGGCGCTGGCGCTGATGGGGCGGATGGGTGACCACCTGCGCCTGCCGCTGGTGCCGGCGGCGGCGCCTACCCGGGAGCAGCTGCGCGCCCACCTGGTCGCGCTCGAGATGCTGTGAGCGCGCGCGCGCCGGTCCCGGTCTGTGTGCTCGGCCCGTCGGGCCGGATGGGCGCGGCGGTGATCGCCGCCATCGAGGGTGACGGCGGCCTGGTGGTGGCCAGCGTCGCCGATCGCCCGGGCGCGCCGGCGGGGGCGACGCTGCCGGCCGGCGCCCGGAGCGGGGCCGACCTCGGCGCGGCCCTGGCGGCGGCGCAGGTCTACGTCGACTTCACCACCCCGGCCGCGACCATCGCCGCCGCCGAGGAGGCCCGGACCCAGCGCCGGGCCGCCGTCGTCGGCACCACCGGCCTCGGCGCCGGCGGCGAGGCCGCGCTGGCGGCCCTGGCCGAGGTCGCGCCCGTCGTGGTCGCCGCCAACTTCTCGCTCGGCGTCAACCTGCTGCTCGGCCTGGCCGAGCAAGCGGCGCGTGTGCTCGGGCCGGGCTGGGACGCCGAGATCGTCGAGCTGCACCACCGGGCCAAGCGCGACGCCCCGTCGGGCACGGCGCTGGCCCTGGGCCGGGCCATCGCCGCCGGGCACGGCGCCGGCTACGACCAGGTCAAGCGCCACGGCCGCGACGGCGACGTCGGGCCGCGCCCGCGTGGCGAGATCGGCCAGAGCGCGGTGCGCGGCGGCGACGTCGTCGGCGAGCACACGGTCTACCTGTTTGGCGAGCACGAGCGGGTCGAGTTGACCCATCGCGCCACCAGCCGGGCCATCTTCGCCGTCGGGGCGCTGCGGGCGGCGCGCTGGGTGGTCGATCAGCCGCCCGGGCGGTACGACATGCTCGACGTGCTCGGCCTGCGCCCGGCGCGCTGAGGTGCGCTAAGGTCCCTTCGCCATGACCGCCACCGAGCGCATCACGATGGTCATCCTCAACGAGGATGGCACCCGCGACAAGTTCACGCTCAGCTCGTGGGTCGGCATCCCGCGCAAGCACGAACTCATGTGGATCGGCGACGACCCGTACATGATCGTCGAGGTCGAGTACGCGGTGTCCGAGGGCTTCTTCGGCGCCCGCTCGATCGACGCCGCCGGCGTCTACGTCCGCCGCCTGACCAAGGAGGAGCAGGAGACCGTGGCCCGTCGCCTGGCCGGCCCGGTCCGCGGCAAGGACGACCAGCCGTTCCGGCCATGACCTGAACGACCGCCGATCGAGCCTGATCCCGGTCCTGCGGTGCGCCTCGTGGGTCGTCGGAGTGCTCGCCGCCGGGACGTGGTCGTGGTCGTAGTCGTAGTCGTAGTCGTAGTCGTAGTCGTAGTCGTAGTCGTAGTCGTGGTCGTAGTCGTGGACCTTGACGGCGACGGCGACGTGGAGGTGGACGCCACCTTTGACGCAACCAACCCGACGCCTTGGCCAACGACCTCGTCGATGTCTTGCCGCGCGGTCATGCCGATCGCGCGGGCCCGTTGACCCGAGCCGCCGAGTCCGTCGTGGGCAACCTCGCCGAAGGTGCGGGCCGTTGGTCCGAAGCCGACAGCGCCAACCGCTACAAGATCGCTCGTGCCGAAGCCATGGAGTGCGCGGCCTCGCTCGACGTCATGAAGGTGCGCAAGGTCATCACCCTGGGAACGTGGCGCCAAGCTGCTCGAAGGTGTCGTTGAAGATGATCTGAGAGCTGCGTCAAAGGTGGCGACCACCTCCACGTCGCCGTCGCCGTCAAGGTCCACGACCACGACGCCGACCACCGCGACGTCAACGCCAATAGGGGACATCCGCCAGTGTTCCGCCCGCAAGATTCTGATCGCACCGGGCCGGCGATCCATCGCCGATCGCGTCGTTGCGTGCTCGGTCACGTGCCGACGGGTATGCACCCTCGCCCGCGCCTCGCGCTCGGCGCGCTTCGCCGGCCCGGTGCGATCAGAAATTACCGAGCGGAGGGCTAGTGCGCGACGACGGTGTCGTAGGCGCGGCCGCCGACCCGGTAGTACTCGCCGGATCGGCCGAAGGTCCACGCCCCGGCCAGGTTGATCACCACGCCGACGACGATGAGCAGCCGGGCCCAGCGCCCGAGCGGGCGGCCGCCGACGGCGAGCAGGAGCACGAGGAAGGGCAGGTAGTCGAGGCTGAAGCGGTAGCCGAACTGGACCCAGCCGGAGTTCTGGTAGAAGAAGGTCGGCAGCGCGACCGCGGCCACGGTCAGCCACAACGCGCGGTGGGCCGGGCCACGCCGGGCCGGCCACAGCAGCAGCAGCAGCAGCGGCGTCGTGACCCACATGGCCAGGCCGTGGCCCGACACCTGGATCCACGGCGCGCGGCCGGGCAGCTCGGGCAAGAGCGTGAAGGCCACGGCCAGGTTGCGCGCCAGGTACTGGTACGAGAACAGGCCGTGCGCCTCGATCTGCGCCTGCTGCCGCACCTCGAGGTACGAGTGCCCGAACTCGGTCGGCGCCGCGAACCGGGCGTGGTTGTAGATCATCGCCACCACCGCCAGCACCACGACCGGCGCGGCGAAGCGCACGAGCGGGCCACGCACGGCCCGCACCACCGCCGCGCGGTCGGCTCGCCAGGCCGCGGCGCCACCGGCGACCCGCCAGGCCTCGAGCACGAACCACGGGAACATGAACGCCATCGGCGTGCGGGTCAGCGCGGCCAGGCCCAGCGCCAGCCCGGCGACGACCGGGTGGGCCGCGCCCGTCGCCGCCCACGCGTACAGCAGCGCCAGCACCACGCCGACGACGTGGGCGGTGAACCACACCTTGCCCCCGACCGCGGCGAAGAAGAACACCGTGCCGAACGCCAGCGTCACCGCCAGCCACCAGCTGTCGGTCCACGACCGCTCGGCCAGCCCGGCCGCGCCGAGCCGGCGCACGCACAGCAGCGCAAGCGGCAGCACCAGCGCCGCCAGCAGCACCGTCGGCACCACGTCGTTGCCGGCCCGCCCGGAGGCCAGCGCCACCGGCAGCATCACCAGCGCCGGCACCGGCGGGAACGACATGAACGCGGTCTGGCCCTGGCTGCTCTTGATCCGCGCCGTCGCCACCTCACCGCCGCCGGCGATCCGGAAGGCCGGCCGCGACATCAGGCGGCGGCCGCGTACCTGGCGGCCGTCGTCGAGGGTGACCGTCTCCAGCTTGGCCCAGTCGTCGCCCTTGAGCGGGGCGCGGATGGCGACCTCGCCGTGGAGCCAGGCCTCGGCCTGGTATACGAAGTGCGGGTCCGACGACTGCTGGCGCAGCCGATCGCCGGCGACGATGGCCAAGGCGACCAGCGCGACGGCGTAGGCGATCGCGTACGGGCGGAGGCGGAGGAGGGCAGGCACCGGGCCGGCGCAGCATCGCCGCAAAGGGCGCGCGCGGCAACGGCGCCGGCACGCCGGCGGCACGCGAGCCCGGCGTGGTCGCCGTGGCGCCGCCGGCCGGTTGTGTCGCCGCCGGCCTGGCAGTAGGTTGGGGCGCGTGTCGGTCGCCGATCCCGTCGCCGCGCCGGCCGCCACCGCGCCGGTGACCGCCGCGTCGGGCGCCGCCACCTCCGGCCGCCGCACCCGCGCTCGCGCCCTCGCGCTCGGCCTGGCGCCGGCGCTGGTCCTGCTCGCCGTCGCCCTGTGGGAGATCCGGGCCACCACCCGCGCCGGCGCCGACGTGCCCGACGACGAGGCCTGGCGCGATGCCGCCGCCGCCATCCGCGCCCAGCACCAGCCGGGCGACCTGCTGGTGGTGGCCCCGGCCTGGCTCGACCCGGTGCTGCGCCTGCACCTGGGCGACCTCATCCCGATCGACGCCGCGGCCCGGATGGACGCCGCTCGCTACGGCACCATCTGGGAGCTGTCGGCCCGCGGCGCCCGCGCCGACGAGACCCGCGGCCTGTCGCCGGTCTCGACCACCCGCTACGACGGCCTGACCGTGCGCCGCTTCGTGCGCACCCCCGCCCAGGTCGTGACCGACGTGCGCGACCAGCTGCGCGCCTTCGCCGTCACCGGCGCCCGCGCCGGCGGCCCCAGCCTGGAGCTGGCCGAGGTCGGCTTCACGCCGCGTCGGTGTGTCCAGGTCATCCCCGCGCCTGGTGGCAGCGTCCGCCTCGAGCTGGCCGAGGTCGAGCTCGGGCGCGAGCTGGTCGGCTACGTCGGGCTGGCCGACGTGTTCACCCGGCGCGACGTGCGCGCCCCCGGCCGCCTCGCGGTCGAGGTCGACGGCCAGGAGGTGGCGTCGATCACCGTCGGCGTCGACGACGGCTGGCGCCGCTTCGCCGCCGCCACCACCCCCGGCCGGCACCGGCTGGCCTTCGTCGCCACCGCCGTCGGCGCCGGCGCGCGTGATCGCCGCATCTGCTTCGCGGCCGAGGCCCGGCGATGAGCGGCGGGCCCGGCCGGTGGTGGGATCGGGTGTTGTACGTGGCCGTGTTCGTGCTGGCGACGACGCTGGCGGTGGCCCGCAGCACCGAGACCGGCATCGCCCGCGACGAGGTCGTGTACATGGACCACGGCAGCCGCTACGCCACCTGGTGGCGCACGCTGCTGGGCGACGGCGACGGCCTGTCCGAGCGCGCCATCACCGCCACCTTCGGCGGCAAGGGCGCGACCGACGGCAACCGCGAGCACCCGCCGCTCATGAAGACCCTGTTCGGCCTGTCCGAACACGTCGTGCACGATCGCCTGGGCTGGGCCGACGAGGTCACCGCCTACCGCCTGCCCAGCGCTCTCGCCAACGCCCTGCTGGTGGTGCTGGTGATGGCCTGGACCCGGCGCCTGTGGGGCCGGGCCGAGGCGGTGGTCGCCGCCGGCTGCGCGTTGTTCCTGCCGCGCGCCCTGTTCCACGCCGAGCTGGCCTGCTTCGACGCCGCCATCGCCGCCCTGTGGTTCGCCACCGTGTACGCGGTGTGGCGCGGGCAGGCGTCGCGGCGCTGGGCCGTGCTGGCCGGCGTGATGTTCGGGCTGGCCCTGGCCACCAAGCACAACGCCCTCATCCTGCCGGCGCCGCTCATGCTGCACGCCGCCGTGCTGGCCTACCGGCGCCAGCGGTCCCGCGTCGACGCGGCCACCGCCGCCGCTGCCGGGCGCCCGGCGCCGGCGCGCTTGCTGGTGCGGGCCGCGGCCAGCCTGGCCGCGATCGGGCGCGGCGCCTGGCAGGCCAAGCCGTGGCCGCTGGTGGCGATGGCCGGCCTGGGCCCGCTCGTGCTGATCGCGCTGTGGCCGTGGTTGTGGTTCGACACCGTGGCCCACCTGTCCGACTGGATCGGCTTCCACCTCCACCACGTCCACTACAACTTCGAGTACCTCGGCGACAACTGGAACGCGCCGCCGTTCCCGTGGCACGTCGCCCTGGTCACCACCGCGCTGACCGTGCCGGTGGTCACCTTGGTCGCGGCCGGCCTCGGCGCCGCGGTGTGGTTGGCGCGCTGGCGCCGCGGCGCCAGCCCCGACCCCGCGCACGGCGCCGGCCTGCTGCTCCTGCTGTCGGCGGCGGCGGCGATGGGGCCGTTCTTCCTCGGCAGCACGCCCATCTTCGGGGCCGAGAAACACTGGGCGCCGGCCATCCCCAGCCTGTGCGTGGTGGCCGGCGTCGGCGCGGTGTGGGCGGCGCGCCGGGCCGCGGCGGCGATGCGGGCGAGCTGGGCCTGGGCGGCGGCCCCGATGCGGGCGCGCCGGCTCGAGCACGCCGTGGTGGCCGCGGTCGCCTCGCTGGTGGTGAGCGCGGCCGCGACCGAGACCCGGCACGCGCACCCGTACGGCCTGACCCACTACAACGCACTCGCCGGCGGCGCCCCGGGTGGGGCCGACCTCGGCATGAACCGTCAGTTCTGGGGCTACGCGGCGCGCGGCGTGTTGCCGTACCTGCGCAGCCATGCTCCCGGCCCCGGTCAGCCGGCCGCGCCGGTGTACAGCCACGACGCCTCGCCGGCCTGGGGCCGCTACCTGGCGGCCGGCCTCATCCCGCGTTCGCTCCCCGACGCCGGCAGCGAGTACGCCGGCGGCATCGAGCGCAGCCAGTGGGCGCTGGTGGTGCACGAGCGCCACTTCGCGCGCCACGACTACCTGGTGTGGAAGGCGTACGGGACGGTCGCCCCGGTGTTCGTGCTGCGGGTCGACGGCGTGCCGATCGTGTCGCTGTATCGTCGCCCGCCTCGCCCGGGCCCCGTTCACGGCCAAGAGTCCGGCCCGGGCCCTCCGGCGCGCTGAGCTACCAGAAGCGGAACGAGCGGGCGAAGCGCACGCTGTCGTGCGCCAGGTCGAACCGGGTCTCACTGGTCCCGATCTGGTCCGAGCCGTGCCACAACGCGCCCGGCAGGGTGGTCCAGGTCCGGCGCGCTGCCAGCCAGCGGATGTCCTTCTGGCCCTCGAAGCGCACGGCCCGGCCGTCGTCGGCCGGGAACTCGAACTCGTAGCGGATGCGGCGCTGTCGGGGGTCGAGCGGCCGGATGAGGATGGTGCCGGTCAGCGGCGCCTGCGTCGCCAGCCCGTCGGCGTCGATCACCCCGCGCAGCCCGGCCCGCCCGGTGCGCAGATGCTCGCGCAGCGACGGGGCCGAGACCTCGACCGAGAAGCGCAGCGGCCGCGGCGAGCCCCCACCCGTCGGGGTCCAGCTGCCGGCCATGGTCTCGTCGAAGCGCAGCATGGCCACAGGGTAGCAAGCCCGCGCGGGCCCGGTGGTGGCCGAAGCACCAGGGGGCCGAATCGCCGGACCAGGGGGCCGAAAAACACCGCGGGCCCGACACCAGGCCGGACCCGCAGCATTCAGTCGTGATCGTGGGGGACGATCGTGGGACGGGACGAACCCCGAGCGCTCAGTCGGCGACGCACTCGTCGAACGCGTAGCTCTCGCAGGTGCAGTTCATCGCGCCGGAGGTGCAGGCCGCGCCGTCCGGCGTGGTGCAGTTGCGGCCGGTGTACTCCGGGTGGCAGGCCTGGTCGACCAGGCACAGCGCCTCGGTGTTGAGGGCGGTGCACGGCGGCGGCACGTCGCAGGTGTTGATGGCGACGCACTCGCCGGTGTAGCAGCCGTCCTTGATGAGCGGGACCTGGCCGGCGGCGCAGGTCGGGGCGCCCAGGGTGCAGGTCACGGCGGCGTTGCAGCTGCCACGGTCGGGGTCGGCGCCGGGCATGCAGGTGTTGCGGGCCTCGTCGCAGAACCCGAAGCCGGAGGCCTGCGCCTCGGCGTCGGTGGTGCAGTAGCAGCTCTCGGCGCAGTTGCCGTTCGGGTCGCAGTAGCAGCCAGCGGCGCACGACGAGTCGTCGGTGCAGCCGATCGGCTCGCAGGTCCCGGCGCCGTTGCACAGGTAGCCGGTGCCGCACGAGGCCGGGTTGCCCGGGTCACACGCGGTGCTGGGGATGCAGGCGCCCGAGCCCTCGTCGCAGTAGTAGCCGTAGCCGCACTGCGTGTCGTCGGCGCACGAGCCCGACGTGCCGTCGGGGTCGCACGACTGGCGGTTCTCGTCGCACAGGTAGCCCGACGGGCACTCGGCGTCGCTGGTGCACCAGCCGCCCTCGATGCAGGTGCCAGAGCCGAGGTCGCAGTAGCAACCGGCGGCGCACTGGTAGTCGGTGGTGCAGCCGTAGCCCCACGGCGGGTTGCCTTCCACGCAGACCGGACCGTACTCGTCGTAGGTCAGGTAGGTGCCCGGAGGACACTCGGGTTCGTCGTTGCCACCGAAGTACAAGGTACAGCCGGTGGTGGTGGTGGCCATGATGAGGCCGAGGGCCAGGAGCATCTTCTTCATCGCGAGTCCTCCGAGGTTCCTGCGTTCGTCCCGTCGTTCGTCGTTCGTCCGAGTCGACCTACAAGCAGTGGTCGTGCCAATTCGGCAACCGGGATCAAGTGGGCGAGATCCAAGCCAGTCAGACCTGTCAGGTCGTCAAAGGTTCGCCAGGCGCGCCCGAGGTCTGACAGAAATGCCCGGGATTTCGGCGATCCGGTTGAACACCCAGACAGGCCAGCCCTACACAAACGCCGGGAGTGGCCGATACCCCAGTTCCCCGGTTCTACGATCGGGAATTCAAGTCAACCGGCCTTCACGGGCAGTGTGGTGCTGGGTTCACACCCGCGACGGGATTTTCGAGCCGCCGCTGGGTGAGCTGGGCTGCCGTATAGTCCCCGGCCGTGGCGCCATGACCGACGTATCTGACCCAGCGATGGCGAGCACGATGGGGACCGAGGTCGGCCCGGCGGTGGTGTCCGAGAGGCGCCTGCCTCCCGGCACACTCGTCGGCGAGTACCAGATCTCCGGGGTGCTGGGGCAGGGGGGGATGGGGGTCGTGTACGCCGGGATCCACCCGGTGATCGGCAAGGAGGTGGCCATCAAGCTGCTCCGACCACGCGCGGCGCTGACGCCGGGGGTGGTCGACCGCTTCGTTCAGGAGGCGCGGGCCGTCAACCAGATCCGACACCCCAACATCATCGACGTGTTCGCCTACGGCACTCACGCCGAGCAGCCGTACATCGTCATGGAGCGACTACACGGCGAGACCCTCGGCCGGCGCCTGCAGCGCGGGCCGCTGTCGCTGGTCGAGCTCGCCGCGCTGGTGGCGCCGATCACGCTCGCGCTCGAGGCGACCCACGCCGTCGACATCGTCCATCGCGACCTCAAGCCCGACAACATCTTCCTCGTCGCGGGCGAGCCGACGGTGGTGAAGATCCTGGACTTCGGGATCGCCAAGGTGGCGGCCGGCCTCAGCTCGGCGGTCATCACCGAGAGCGGCGTGATGATGGGGACACCGCAGTACATGCCGCCCGAGCAAGCGCGTGGGCAACTCGTCGACGGCAGTGGCGACGTCTATGCACTCGGCGTGATGGTGTACGAGATGCTGACGGGGGAGCCGCCGTTCGTGGTCGACAACGCCGCGGATGCCATCGCCGCCCACCTCACCGACGAGCCGCCCTCGGTCGCGACGCGCCGAGTCGTCCCGGCGGCGCTGGCGGACGTGGTGGCCCGGATGCTGGCCAAGCAACCCGGCCGCCGCCCCAGCCTGGCCGAGGTGCGCGCCGTGTGCCTGGCCGCCTCGACCACGGAGCTGGTGGGGCGGCAGCCGCGTCGCCGGGCGCCCGCCCTCGCGGCCGCCGTGGTGATGGCCGCGCTGGTGGCGGTCATCCTGCTGCGCGAGCGCGGCGGCGCGCCGGCCTCGACCACGCCGGGCGCGGCGCCATCGTCCGGCGAGGTGGCCGCAGCCCTGGTCGCCGGGGCGGGATCCAGGCCTGGGCCCGCCACCACCCCGGCGGACGCAGCCACCCCGGCGCCAGTCGCGTCGCCGGTCGACGGGGCGCTCACCGTGGTCGAGCTCACGGTCGTGCCGGCCACCGCGCTGGTCACGGTCGCCGGGCAACGGACCCGGCCGTCGGCGGGCCTGGTCCGGCTCGCGCTGCCGTCGGGCCGGCACGTGGTGACCGTCACCGCTCCGGGACATCGAGCCGCCAGCGTGACGCTGGAGGCCGCCGGCGTGCCGCTGGCGCAGGTGGTGAAGCTCGAACGGACCGGCTCGTCGCGGCCACTAACCCGACAGCCACCCGACCCCAGATCGGCGCTCGGTCGAGACGACCTCATCTCCGACCCGTACCAATGAGGACCATGCCCTACGCTCCACGCTTGCATCACCTCCTGATCCTCAGCGCGACCAGCTGCCTGCTGCTCGCGCTGGCAGGCCGGGCCCGCGCCGACGACGCCCGCGCCGCGTTCGCGGCCGGGAAGGCGGCCTACGCCGCCGGCAACTACGCCGAGGCCTCGGAGGCGTTCGAGCGCGCCTACGCCCTACGCCCGGCCGCCGGCGTGTTGTTCAACCTGGCCCAGGCCCAGCGCAAGGCGGGGCACTGTGCCCGTGCCGCCGAGACCTACCGGCGCTTTCTGCAGGCGCCGACGTCCGAGGCCCGGGCCGCCGCCGAGGCTGGGCTGGCCGAGTCCGAAGCCTGCGCGGCCCAGCAGGCGCCGCCCGCGCCGGCGCCGGCCGTCGTCGAGCCGGCGCTCTCACCAGGCGTGGCTTCGGCTCCGGATCCTTCGCTGCTCCCGACCACGCCCACCAGCGATGAGGGCGCGGCCACACCGGCGACGCGGCCTGACGTGGTCGACCTGCCGCCCGCGGGGGTGCAGGACCACGCCACCGGGCGAGGGCGTCGCCTGCGCCGCCTGGGGTTGGTGACCGGCGGCGTCGGTGCGGTCGCGCTAGGCGCCGGCCTCATCGGCTACTTCAGCAGCGCGGTGATCTGCACCGACAAGTGTGATGAACCCGGCGAGGAGCGGACCCAGCGCGAGCACCAGACTGCCTGGCTCGCGCTCGGGGTGGGAGGCGGCCTGGCCAGCGCGGCCGGCGTCGGCCTGTACGTGTGGGGCTACCTCATCAACGATGCCGAGCCGCGCCTGGGGCTGAGCCCGACCCGAGGCGGGATGGTGGCGTCCACGACGTTCCGCTTCTGAGCGCCCGACCGGCCGCGCGTCGCCAGCGGTCAACCCGCCCCGCCGCCGTCCGCCACGGCCTGGATGGTCTCGGCCAGCGTGTGGGCCGGCTGGAAGCCGAGCTCGCGGCCGGCCCGGCTGCCATCGACCATGCAGACGTAGCGGATGAAGTCGAACTCGGCGACCGGGTAGCTCGACAGGCCGAGCCGGAACGCGACCGACCACAGCGGCTTGGCCAGCGGGTGCGGGATCGGCACGGTCCGGCGGCCGAGCGCCCGCAGCACCTGCGACAGCGGCAGGTGGCCGGGGCCGGCCACGTTGAAGATGCCGCGCACGCCGGGCGCCAGGGCGGCGACGATGGCGTCGGCCACGTCGGCCTCGTGGATGATCTGGATCATCGGATCGAACCCGAGCAGCACCGGCACCGGGTCGAGCCGCAGGTAGTTCGACGGCGCGTTGTGGACGCTGCCGAGGATGTGGACCGGGCGCAGGATGACCGTGTCGATCGCCCGCGCTCGCCACAGGAACGTCGACACCAGGTGGTCGATCTCGACCAGGGCCCGCATCTGCGGGAAGCGCTGCGCCGCCAGCAGCGGCGCGTCCTCGGTCAGGAACTGCGCGTTCTCCGGGCGCGGCCCGTACACGTTGGCCGACGACAGCAGCACGACCTTGGGCACCGCGAAGGCCTGGCAGTGCTCGAGCAGCTTGCTGGTGCCGGTGATGTTCCACGAGTACAGCTCGGAGCTGCGCGCGCGCGGGTCGTGCATCACCCCCATGTGGATCAGGGCGGCGACGTCGCCGTGGCGGAACAGGTCGCGCACCTTCTTCGAGCGCAGGTCGACCTGGTGGTGCTCGACGTCGCGCGGCTTGCCGGGGAACGGCCGGCGGTCGACCCCGACCAGCTGCAGCGACGGGTCGCGGTGCAGGCGACGCGTGACGATGCGGCCGAGGCGGCCGGCGATGCCGGTGATGACCACCTTGCGGCGTAGTCCCGGGCGCGGCTCACCAGAAGACATGCTTGCGCCCCCGCAGGCCGAGGTGGATGAGCGACTCCAGGCGGTGCCGGACCGTGCGCACCTTGTCCTCGATCTGATCCTCGTCGTCGTCGGCGTCGCCGGCGAAGCGCATCGGCTCGCCGAAGTGCAGGCGGTACTTGACCGGCAGCGGCAGCGGCACGAACGGCGGGTACGGCACCATCGGCAGCGACGGCAGCCCGAGCGCGCGCGCCAGCGGCTTGAGGTTGATGGCCGGGGCCTGCTCCTCGGCGCCGATCACCGCGACCGGCACGATCGGCGTCCCGGTCTCGATGGCCAGGCGCATGAAGCCGAGCCCGAACGGCTCGAGCTGGTAGCGGCGCGCGAACGGCTTGGCGATGCCGCGGGCCCCCTCGGGGAAGACCAGGATGGCCTCGTCCTGCGCCAGCAGCCGCCGGCAGTTCTCCGGGGTGCCGATGATCTGACCCCAGCGCGGCATCAGGTACGACGCGAACGGCAGCGACGGCACGAAGTGCTCGACCATCGACCGCACCAGGCGCGGCGTGGCCGGCTCGAGGAACAGCGAGGCGCCGATGACCAGGCCGTCGAAGGGCAGGGCGCCGGAGTGGTTGGCGACGATGAGCAACCGGCCGCTGGTCGGGACGTGCTCGATGCCGAACGCCTCGGCCCGGAAGTAGGTGCGGTACAGGAAGCGGGCGATACGCGCGGCGGTGGCGACGTGGGCGCGCGACAGCCCGAACGGGTCGACCCCGAACTCGTTCTCGTGCAGGACCAGGGCCCGGGTCCGGCGCGCCAGGTCGTCCTCGGCGGCGGCGTCGCCCGGCTCCCCCGCCTTGCCGCGCCTGGCCCACTCGAACATGCGATCTGCCTCGATCCCGATGACCTCGCATAGGATACCCGGCGCCGGGGAGCTAGTAAAGGCGCGCGGGACGCGTCACCGTGGCGTCCATGCAGCGCGCGGCCAGCACGTCACCTGGGCCCCCGGTCCACGTCGGCATCGACTTCGGCACCACCAACTCCGCCGTCGCCGTCGCCGTCGGTGACGCCGAGGTCGAGCTGCTGCCGCTGGCCGGGGGCCGCAGCCACTGGCGCACCGTGCTGTTCTTCGAGCAGGGCGGGCGGCTGTCGGCCGGCGCCCCGGCCATCGCGCGGTACCAGGAGACCGGCGGCGACGGGCGCCTGATCCAGTCGATCAAGTCGCACCTGGCCAGCGCCTCGTTCTCGCGCACGACCATCCACGGCCGGCGCTGGGCCCTCGAGGACATGATCGCCGCCTACCTGCGCCAGCTGCGCGCGGCCACCCCGGTCGATCTCGGCGCGCGCTGCGTGGTCGGCCGCCCGGTCCGCTACTGGGGCGCCGACGCGGCCGAGGACGACGAGCGCGCGCTCGGGCGCATGCGGGCGGCGCTGGCGCTGGCCGGCTTCGACGAGGTGGTGTTCGAGTACGAGCCGATCGGGGCGGCCGCCCGCTACGCCGCCCGGCTCGATCACGACGAGCTCATCGTCGTCGCCGACTTCGGCGGCGGCACCACCGACTTCTCGGTGGTCCGGGTCGGACCCGGCGTCGCCGGCGACGACCCCGGGGCCATCCTGGCCACCGGCGGCCTGGGCGTGTCGGGCGACGCGTTCGACGCCCGCATCATCGACGCGGTGGTCGCGCCCGAGCTCGGTCGCGGCAGCCGCTACCAGGACGAGATGGGCGCGGAGGCGCCGGTGCCGGCCTGGCTGTACGGCAAGCTCCGGCGCTGGCACACGCTGTCGTTCCTGCGCGAGGCCGAGACCATGCGCCTCCTGCACCGCATCACCCACGGCACCCTGGCCCCGGCCAAGATCGCCCGTCTGGTCCAGCTCATCGACGAGGATCTCGGACTGCCGCTGCACCAGGCGGTCGAGGGCGGCAAGGTCGCGCTGTCGGCGGCCGCGACGGCCCGGCTCGCGCTGGCGGCGATCGAGCTCGAGCTGCCGATCACCCGGGCCGGGTTCGACGGCTGGATCGAGGAGGATCTAGTCGCCATCGACGCCGTGCTCGACCGGGTCATGGCCGAGGCTGGGGTCGCGGCCGGGGCCATCGACCGGGTCTTCGCCACCGGCGGCACCTCGCTGGTGCCGGCGGTGCAGGCCCGGCTGGCGGCGCGGTTCGGCGCCGACCGCCTGGTCGGCGGGGAGGAGCTGACCTCGGTGGCGTGGGGCCTGGCGGCGCGGGCACGCCAGCGGTTTGGCTGAGCGGCGCGAGGCGCCCGTCGCGATCGAGCCGATGACGACTGGCCCGACGGCGGGACAACCCCTATACCGGCCGGGTGGACGATCGTCGACGCCGCCGCTGCCTCACCACCCCCCTCACGTTCGCCCTCGCGCTTGGCCTGGCGCCGACGCCGCTCGCCTGCGGCGGTGGTCCACGTCCCACGGCCGGACCTGATCCGGGCGGCGCCGGGGCCGGCGGCGCCCCCGCGGCGCTCGACGCGCCGCCCGGCGCAGGCGACCCGACGCTGCCACCGCACGGCCGCCTCGCGCTGGTGCCGGTCGACCCGGCGGGCGCCGCGACGCCGGAGTGGGGCTGGTTGCCGACGCGCACGGCCGAGCTCTCGCCCGGGGTCGTCGTCGTCGAGACCACACCGGGTGGGGGGGCTGCGGTCGGTGCCGGCGCGTCGGCCACCGCGATCGGCCCCGGCGGCGCCTTCGCCGCCAGCCTGGCCGACGAGGTCACCGTCCCTTACGGGTGCGACGGCGGCACGCACCGCTTCGTGCGCTGGCGCACGGATCCCGGCGTGGGCGCCGGCGTGGTCTGGCTCCGCCCGCCCGGTCCCGAGGCGGACGCGACCCGGGCCGTGCCGCTCGATCACCAGCCAGCCACGTCCGGGCGGCGCACCAGCCAGCTTCGCGTCGACCCACTCGTCGAGATCAGCCTGACCGTGGCTGGCGCCGGCCGGGCCCGGCTCGAGGTCCGGCGCGGGGGGGCGGAGCTGCATACCCGGCTGGTCGAGCGCGCCGTGATGGACGGCGATCCCGAGGCCAACCGCCCGCTAGATCTGCGCGCGCCGGTGCCCGGCTTGCCGGCTCCGCTGGCGGCCTTCACCTCCGGGCAGCCCGGGGAGGTGCTGCTCGTTTTCGCGACCCCAGGTTACGAGGGCGTCTCGATCTCGGCTATGTTCCTCGGCCAGCGGGGGGCCGTGGACGCTGATCTCGGCTTCTACCTATATCAATGCGCCTACTAGCGCGAACGTGGATGGAGGATCACATGCGTAGTGGAACCTTGGCTGCAGCGTTGTTGTCGATCGTGGTCGCCTGTGGTGACAACGCCGGGACCCCCGATGCCCCCCCGCCGCGGGCCGACTCGGCCCCGACGATCGACGCGGCGCCGCCCGATGCCCCGCCGGCGCCCGTCTTCACCGGAACCATCTCGGTCGCCGAGACCGCCGTGCTCAACCCGGGCACCTCGGGCACGTTCTTCGGCCAGGGCGTGGTGCTCGGCGCCGCCATCAACGACGTCGCCAACCTCGGCGCGCCGGTGATGGAGGAGCAGCCGGGGCAGCCCATCGGCTGCAAGGCCTGGATGTTCAACGCCGCGCAGGCCGGGGCCTCGGCCATCGGCGCCGACGAGGGCGTGCTGCAGGTGACGATGGCCGGGACCAACGCGCCGACCTACCCGGCGTGTGCGTACAGCGCCGGCGCCGGCTACGTGTGCGCCCACACCAACACCGTCAGCACCGGCGGCACCATCGCCGCCGGGCCGGCCGCTGGCACCGCGACCCTGACCGACCTCGACGTCACCTACAACGCCGGCAACACGACCAACCGCTTCGTCCGCATCAGCGGCGCGACCAACGCCGGCAACAACGGCGCGTTCCCGATCGTCGGCCTCGGCGGCGCCAACACCATCGTCTACGCCAACCCGGCCTTCGTGGCCGAGAACATCCCGGCCGCCGGCTCGCACGTCAACCTGGCGCTGGCCGGGCCGACGCCGTCGGCGCCCGACCCGGCGTTCATGGCCAACGACTTCACCGCGACCATCGCGCTCACCGCCGGTGGTGGCAACCACATCCCGACGTTCACCTCGGATGCCGGGGACGTCGGTGACGACTTCGTGCTCGAGACGGCCGAGCTCAACAAGCTCAACGCCATCCCGACCAACGGCGCGGCGCTCACCCTCAGCTGCACCGCGGTCAACTGTCCGGTCGGCAGCGCCACCGCCTCGGTGGTGCAGATCACCACGACCGACGCGCCGACCGCGGGCCTGTCGCCGTTCGCCATGCCGGCGGTGGCCACGTCCGGTGTCCGCATCCAGTGCGCGGCGCTGGGCTCGTCGACCGTCACCGTGCCGGCCGCGTACATGGCGCTGCTGCAGGCGGCGGCCGGGACCACGACCCGCACCCGCGCGTCGTTCTCGCGGCTGAACCTGCTCGACAGCCCGGTCGCGAACGTCTCGCTGCTGGCTGGCCACGCCGTCGTCGGGTTCACCAACCCGCCGCCGAACTGAGCCGGGCATGGCCACCGCTCGTCGCCTGACCTTCGTCGTGGTGACGAGCGGCGTGCTGGCCGCCGCCCTGCTGGCGGCCTGCGGCGCGGCCCGGCCACGTCCGGCCGAGCCGGCCACCGCCGCGCTGTACCGCGACCTCGAGCGGATCGTCACCGTCGCCCAGGCGACCGGGTGGGGCGTCGACCGGCTCGAGCTCGAGGGGCTGCTCGAGCCCGCGCTCGACTCGGCGTGCCGGGTCGGGCCCGACGCCCGCGCGCGCCTGGCCGGCTGGCTCGGCGACGAGATCACGCGCCTGGGCGGGCCGGTCGAGCAGGCGTTCGTCAGCCGGGGTCGTCGCCTCGATCGGGTGCGCGACCTGCTGGTGGCCAGCCGCGTCCAGGCCTTGCTCGGCCTGGCTCATCAGCGCGCCGAGGCCGACTGTCCGTTCTGGATCGAGCCCGAGCTGGCGTTCCGCGGGCGGCAGATCTCCGACGATCGCTGGCAGGTGTCGATGTCGGGTGGCGGCAAGGGCATCGTCCTGGTCCAGGGTGGCCAGGTCGACCTGTCGGCCGGAGGCGCCGGCCGGCTGCTGCTGGGGCGCACGGTCGGGGAGCGCCACGCCCTGTACGCTGGCCTCGAGCTGGGCGCCAGCGCCGCCTTCCCGAAGGCGGCCGACGGCACCCGCAGCGGCCTCCTGCTCGGGGCCGATCTGGTCGCGCCGGTGGTCTACCGGCGCACGCTGACCAACGCCTTCGTCGAGGCCGAGCTGGGCTGGCTCGGCCAGACCGACGAGACCGACTGGTCGCGCCTGGCCCACGGGGTCCACGCCGGCGTCGCCGTCGGTGGCCGCGCCTTGCGCGCCCGGTTCTTCTTCCCCGGCGTGGCGCTCGGCCTGTCGTACGAGCGGACCTTCCGGAACGACGACGCCGACCTGAGCTCGCTCAAGGTCGGCGCCCGCGTCACGTTCGACCTCGACCTGTGAGCCGTCGAGGCGGGCCGCGCCGCTACTTGCCGAAGCGGTAGGTCGTGAACAGCGAGTCCATCCGAACGTCCTGCCCGGCCGAGAAGGTGTTCATGCAGGCGTCGTCGGTGTAGTCCATGAAGTTGGTGATCGGGTCGTTGCCGGCGATGTTGGCGCACGAGTTGCGGCCAGTCGGGCAGCCGTAGGCCGGGGACTTCTCCGCCGGCGTATCAGAGACCCGGTCACCACCGGTGGTGGGCTGCTTCGAGCACCCACCCTGGAACGTGTGATAGAGGCCCATCCAGTGGCCGACCTCGTGGGTGCCGGTGTCGCCCAGGTTGTACGGCGCGGCGGTGCCGCCGGGCACGGACGAGTACAGCAGGACGACGCCGTCGAGGTTGGGCTGGCTGCCATAGCTCGACGGGAAGGTGGCCCAGCCGAGCAGGCCGCCGCCCATGTTGTTGGAGTAGATGTTGAGGTCGTCGGCCGTGCCCTGGCGCAGGGCGTTCTTCATCTGCGTCTCGCAGCTGCCGCCCGAGCACGTGTACCAGCTCGCGTTGGTCGTGCGATCGGTCGACACCAGCTGGAACGTCCAGCCGGTGCTGGCGTAGGCGGCGTTGAGCACGCCAATCTGCGCGGTGATCTGCGAGTCGGGGATGTTGCCCTGCGACAGCGTGGTGCCGTTGTTGATGACGTGCCAGTACACCGGGATGACGCCGCCGGTGACGTCGCTCAGGCCAGTGCGGACGGCCATCGCCGCCGCGACCTCGGCCTCGATCGTCTGCTTGGCCGCGTCGCTCGGCTCGACCACGCCGCAGCCGCGCTTCCAGGCCGGCTCCTCGCCGTCGATCTGGTCACCCGCGTACTCCTCCGAGCTGAGCACCGTGTCGTCGTCCTCTCCCTGGCAGGCACCGAGCGTGAGCGCGGTGCACGAGGCGAGCAGGACCGTGGACGCAAAGCCGAAACGCTTGGACATGTAGCGGGACTCCTGGGTTGAAGCTCGGTGAGCGTGGCCACTCCAAGCACCTGTCGGGCCAGCTGCGACAGTGCGACCGATCTGCGGCGGTCCGCGTACTTGGATCCGACCGGCTGTGACAGCGTGGCGCGAGCCGCGTTCGCGACGCCGCGTCGTGCCTCTGCGGTCAGCTCGGTGTGGATCGCCCTTCACCACACCGCCACGCACACCCGCCGCTGCTGTAGGCCAGACGCGGGATCGCGAACGAGTTCACGTAGTTTCGGTGGGCGCGGCCACGCTGCGCAGGTGCCGGATCACGGCCGGCTCGATCGCGAACTCGGCCAGCACTGCGTCGAGGCGGGCCCGCGCCTGCCGGTTGTCGCGGTGGACCCGGCGGCCGAGGATCACCTCGTTCTTCATCGAGTGCTCCCACCCGGTCAGCTCGGTCACCGTGACCTGGTAGCCGGCCGCCTCCAGGGCCAGGGCGCGCACGACGTTGGTCAGGTGCGAGCCGAACTCGCGCCGGTGCCAGGCGTGCCGGTACAGCTCGGCCGAGGCGCCGCTGTCGCGACGGCCGGCGGCGCCGAGCTGGCGCGCGACCTCGGCCTGACAGCACGGGACGACGACGATGTGATCGGCCTGGCGGCGCACGCCGAGGGCGATGGCGTCGTCGGTGGCGGTGTCACACGCGTGCAGCGCGGTGACCAGGTGGACCCGCTCGGGCAGGCCGGCCCCGGTCGCCGCGTGTTCGCTCTCGCCGATCGACGTCGCGAGGAAGCGCAGGCGGTCGTAGCCAAACCGGGCGGCCCGGGCGGCCGCGGCCGCGGTCAGCTCGGCCCGGTGCTCGATGGCGATCAGCTCGCCACGGCCCGCGCTGGCGAGCAGCATCTCGTACAGCAGGAAGCCGAGGTAGCTCTTGCCGGCGCCGCAATCGACGATGATGGGGCTGGGCTGACGATCGAGCACGTCGCGCACGGCGGGCTCGATCAGGCCGACCAGGTGGCGGATCTGCTTGAGCTTGCGACGGGCGTCGGCGTTGAGCGCGCCGTCGCGCGTCAGCAGGTGGAGCTCGTGCAGCATGGCGCGCGACACGCCCGGGGGAATCTCGCGGGCGGTGGCGTCGTCGGCGGCGGGTTTGGGCACGGCTCATCCTACACGGCGCACGCCAGCCCGCATGCCGTCACCCGGCGTCGAGGCTGCGGCGCGCCGCCAGCAGGGCGCGATGGGCGCGGGTCTTGACCGCCGGCAGGCTGGCGCCGAGGCGGCGGGCGATCTCGGTCTCGCTGCGGCCCTCGCCGTAGCGCATCCAGAACACCGCCGGGTACTTGTCGCCGAGGCCAGCCACCGCCGCACGCATGGCCGCGACCAGCTGGTGATCGGCCAGCGCATCCTCGGGCGTCGGCGTGGCGGCCGGGGCGAGGTCGAGCGGCGAGGGCTCGGTGCTGCTGGGCGCCAGCACCTCGCGGCTGCGGCGCCGGCGCTGGCGCAGGAACATCAGCGCGGAGGTGGCGGCGATGCGGTACAGCCAGGTCGAGTAGGCCGAGTCGCCGCGGAAGGAGTCGCGGTGGCGGTGGGCCGCGAGCAGCGCGTTCTGCGTCACGTCCCACGCCGCGTCCTCGTCGCGGACGTACTTCATGGCCACCGCAAACACGTAGCGGACCGTGCCGGCGTCGATCGGAGCCCCGAGCGGGGCGCCGCTCGATACAACGCGGTGAGGCGAGCGGGGGCGGGCAGGGACGGCGGCAGGGCGGCGGGAACGAGGTGAGCGGGTCGGCATGGAAACGTCCTCCTGGTCACCAGACATCCAAGCGCCATTCCAGGTATCTGGACACTGATTTCGCTGGTTTGCGCATTCCTTGCGGCCACATGTGTCCATTGCGCTGGACAACGTCTAGACGGATGGACGCCTTCTTGCCAGACTTCCTGCGTGAGCACGGTGGCCCTGGTCGCGTCTGGTCCCGAGCTGGTCGGCGATCTGGCCCGGGAGCTGGCGTGGCGGGCGCCCCCCGGGCCGCTGGCCGAGCACATCGAGCTGGGCGCGACCATCGTGCGTTCGGCCCAGCGCGCCGACGTCGAGGCCTGGCTCGACGACCAGGCGCTGGCGGCGGTGGTCATCGGCGCCGGGGCCGATCGGGCGACCACCCCGGCCTGGATCGATGGGCTGGCCGCGCGCGACCCCGACCTGGTCGTGCTGGTGTCGGCGGCGGCGGTCCCGATCGAGGCGCGTGAGGGGCTCGACCGCCGTGTCGGGCCAGGCGCCGTGCTCGACGAGCCGGTCGACGCCGCGCTGCTGGCGCCGCGCCTGCTGCTCGGGCTCGAGCGCCGGGTGCTGCGCCGGCGCGGGGCCGACCTGGCCAGCCGGCTCGACCGCCAGGAGTCGGCGCTGGTGGCGACCCAGCGCCGGGCCAGCGCCGCCGCGGCCGAGCTGACCACCACCCACGACGAGCTCGAGGTCGCGACCAGCCGGCTGGTGGCGGCCGAGCAGCTGGCCGCGGTCGGTCGGGTCGTGACCGGCATCGCCCACGAGCTGTCGCGTCACCTGGCCCTGGTCGGCTACGCCGAGGCGCTCAAGGCGCGGCTGGCGGCCGACCCCGAGGGGATCGAGCTGCTCGACGTCATCGTCGCCGCCCAGACCCGCCTGGTGGCGATGGTCGACGAGATCCGCGACTTCGCGACCGCCGGCGACCTCCCGGGTGCGACCGAGGGGCGCGGCGTGACCCGTGAACCGGCCGACCTCGGGGCGGTCATCGAAGAGGCGTTGCACCTCCTGGCCTACGACCGAGATGTCCGCCAGCGCCGGCTCAGCCGCCGCCTGCGCGCGCGCCCGCTGTGTGCGATCGACAAGCGCAAGATCGAGCAGGTCATCATCAACCTGGTGTCGAACGCCGCGCTGGCGACCCGCCCGGGTGACGAGATCGTGGTCGAGCTGGAGCACGAGCTCGACGCCAGCGGCGCCGAGCGCGCGCTGATCCGGGTCGAGGATCGCGGCCTCGGCATGCCGCCCGAGGTCCTGGCCCGGCTGGGCGAGCCGTTCTTCTCGACCCGGGCCGATCGCGGCTCCGGCCTCGGCGTCGGCATCTGCCGGCGCATCGTCGAGGAGCACGGCGGCACGCTCGAGTTCCGGTCGGCGCCCGGGCAGGGCACCACCGCGCTGGTCCGCCTGCCGGCGCTGCCGGAGCTGGCGGCGGCGGCCGGCCCGGCTCCACCGGCACGGCCGACGGGGGCGCGGTGAGCGCCGGCGAGCGCGCTGGCGCGGCGAGCCCGGAGCGGCGCCCGGTCCGGCACGTGCTGGTGCTCGACCCCGAGCCGCAGATCCCGCGCCTGGTCGGGCTGCTGCTCGGCCCCGGGTACCTGGTCGATGGCGTCGCCGACGGGGAGCAGGCGCTGGCCCGGCTGCACGCCACCCCGTACGACGTGGTGGTGAGCGAGCTGGTGCTGGCCGACGATCTGTCGGGCGAGACCGCGCTGCAGCTGCTGCGCCGGTTGCGCCGGCAGGTGCCCGACGTCGGCCTGGTCGCATTCACCACCCTGCCGACGGTGTCGACCATCGTCGGCGCCATGCGCGCCGGCGCGTTCGACGTGGTGCGCAAGACCGCCGGCGGCGGCGAGCTGCGGGCCGCGCTCGACCGCGCCGTCGCGCACGGCGACCTGGCGCGCGAGGTGCGGCGCCTGCGCAGCGAGGTCGAGGCCGCGCGCGGGCTGGGCGCGCTGGTCGGCGAGTCGGCGCCGATGCGGGCCCTGCTGGCGATGATCGAGCGCGTCGCCGGCTCCGACGCCACCGTGCTCATCGTCGGCGAGAGCGGCACCGGCAAGGAGCTCATCGCCCGCACCATCCACCGCATCGGCCCGCGCGCCGAGCGGCCGTTCGTGGCGTTCGACTGCTCGGCGCTGACCCCGTCGCTGCTCGAGGCCGAGCTGTTCGGGCACGAGAAGGGCGCCTTCACCGGCGCCGGCAAGGCCCGGCGCGGCCTGTTCCGCGAGGCGCACGGCGGCACCATCTTCCTCGACGAGATCGGCGACATCGCCCCGAGCGTGCAGAACAAGCTGCTGCGGGTGCTGCAGGAGCGCGAGCTCAAGCCGGTCGGCGGCGACCACTTCGTCAGCATCGACGTCCGCGTCGTCGCCGCCACCAACAAGGACCTGCGGGCGCTGGTCCAGCACGGGGCGTTCCGCGAGGACCTGTACTGGCGCCTGGCGGTGGTGCCGATCCAGGTCCCGCCGCTGCGCGAGCGACGCGAGGACATCCCGCTGCTGGCCGCGCACATCCTGGCCCGGCGCGGCGGCGCCGCCAAGACGTTCGCCGGCGGCCAGGCCCGCTACCCCAGCCAGGTCACGCCGGCGGCGCTGGCCCGCCTCGCCGCCTACCACTGGCCGGGCAACATCCGCGAGCTCGAGAACGTGCTGTCGCGCGCCGCCATCCTGTGCGACGGCGAGAAGATCCGCTCCGATGACCTCGACCTGGTCGGCCTCCCCGACGGGCACGGGCACGGCCACGGCCACGGCCACGGCCACGGCGGCCGGGCCGACGGCCGGGCCGGGCCGGGCCGCGCCGACGCCCCGGTGCTGGCGCCGGGCCAGACCCTGCGCCAGCTGGTCGAACACGCCACCCGCCAGGTCGAGCAGGCGGCGCTGGCGGCGGCGCTCGAGCAGGAGGGCGGCTCGCCCAGTCGGGCCGCGCGGGTCCTCGGCATCAGCCGGGCCAGCGTGTACAACAAGCTCAAGGAGTACGGCCTGACCATCCCGAGCGGGCCCGGCCTCGGCGCGCCTGGCGGCCACGGCGCGGGCGAAGAACCATGACCGCGCCAACCACGCCACCCACGACCTGGCACCCGGTGGCTCGCGCCGACGAGGTCGGCGACGGCGAGCTGCGCCCCGTCGTCGTCGGCGACCGGGCCATCGTGCTCGGCCGATCCGGCGGCGTGCTGTTCGCGCTGGCCCGGCGCTGCCTGCACCAGGGCGGCGACCTGGCCGACGGCATCGTCAGCCGCGGCCACGTCGTGTGCCCGGTCCACGGCTGGCGCTTCTCGTGCGCGACCGGCGCGCTCGACGCCTCACCCGAGACCTGCCTGGCCCGCTTCGACGTGCGAGAGCACGCCGGGCAGATCGAGATCGACCCGCGACCGCGTTACGCCCACGCCCTGCCCGGAGGCCCGCCATGACCGCTGCTCCGTCCTCGTCGTCGTCCCCGGTGACCGCCACCCTGATCGAGGGCGACGGCATCGGCCCCGAGATCGCCGCCGCCACCTGCGAGGCGATCGCCGCCGCCGGCGGCGCGGTGACCTGGGACCGGCAGCTGGCCGGCATGACCGCGGCCGAGCGCCTGGGCGACCCGCTGCCGGCGGCGACGATCGCTTCGATCCAGCAGCACCAGGTCGCGCTCAAGGGCCCGCTCGGCACCCCCATCGGCGCCGGCTTCCGCTCGGTCAACGTCGCGCTGCGCCAGCACTTCGACCTGTACGCCAACGTCCGCCCGGCCCGCACCCTGGCCGGCGTGCCGTCCCGCTACAGCGGCGTCGACATCGTCATGGTCCGGGAGAACACCGAGGACCTGTACGCCGGCGTCGAGCACTACGTCGACCCGCGCCGGACCGCGGCCGAGTCGATCGCCATCATCACCCGGTACGGCTCGGAGCGGATCATCACCTACGCGTTCGAGTACGCGCGCAAGCACGGCCGCAAGCGCGTCACGCTGGTGCACAAGGCCAACATCCTCAAGCTGTCCAACGGCCTGTTCCTCGACACCGGGCGGGCCATCGCGCCGCGTTACCCCGAGATCCAGTTCGACGACGTCATCGTCGACGCCTGCGCCATGAAGCTGGTCACCGCGCCCGAGCGGTTCGACGTGATCGTGACGATGAACCTGTTCGGCGACATCCTGTCTGACCTCATCGCCGGCCTGGTCGGGGGCCTGGGGGTCGCCCCGGCCGCCAACCTCGGCGCGCCGGCCGAGGGCGCCCCGGCCGGCGCGACCGGGCCGGCCATCTTCGAGGCCGTCCACGGCACCGCGCCCGACATCGCCGGCAAGGGTGTGGCCAACCCGGCCGCCCTCATGCTGTCGGCCGCCATGCTGCTCGACCACGTCGGTCAGGGCGGCGCCGGCGACCGGCTGCGCCGCGGCGTGGCGGCCGCCCTCGCCGACGGCGCGACCCGGACCCGCGACCTCGGTGGCAGCACCGACACCCGCGGCTTCACCGCCGCGGTGTGCCGGGCCGTCGCCGCCGGCTGAAGGCCAGCGGCGCGCGGGTGGGTCCCGGTCCGGCATGTAGGCCGGCGTGCGCGAGGCGACGTCACCTGGCGCCGTTCAGCAGCCTGCTGGAGGCCGTCGTGGTCGTCACGCTTGCCCACATTGCGAACCGCCGCCGCACCGGCCTACGATCACCGGCGATGAGAACCCTGGCGTCCGCCGTCATCCTCGCCGCTGGCCTGCTCGCGTGTGGACCCAACTCGGGTGGAGGTGACGACATCGACGCCGCCGAGGGCAACGCCTCGCTGGTGGTGCGACTGTCGGCCCCGACCATCCGCGTCGATGACGGCGTGGTCGACGTGACGCCGACGGTGACCGCGCTGCGGGTTGGCGCCGACGGCAGCGAGACCGACGTGACCTCCTCCACCGCCTTCGCGGTCGAGCCGGGCGGCTTCGGCGCTGTCAGCGGCGCGACCCTCGTGGTGTCGGCCAGCGCGGCCGGCCCGGGGCGCGTGGTCGGATCCGTCGACGGCCTGGCCGGTGACGCGCCGTTCGAGGTGTTCCTGACCCAGACCGTGCCCGGTACGGCCGACCCCGGCGCGGCCGGGCAGTTCGCCGGCGCGACGCTGGATCCGTCGCAGGCGCTGACCATCGCCTACCCCCCGGCCGGCGCGGTGGTACCGCCCAACCTCGGCGAGATGGACGTGCACTGGACCGATCCCGCCGGCAAGGACGTGTACGAGCTCACCCTGTCGGGCGGCTTCGTCACCCTGCGCACCTACGTGGCGCGCCTGGCGGCGTCGACGTACCACACGCTCGCCGCCGACCTGTGGGCCCGGCTCTCGACCGGGGCGCGTGGCGTCGAGCTGACGGTGCGGGTGCGCGGCCTGGCCAGCGCCGCGCCGACCACGTTCATCGAGGGCAGCGAGGCGCTGCGGATCGCCGCCGAGGACGTGCGCGGCGGCGTGTACTACTGGAACACGACCCAGCGCGCGGTCATGCGCTACGACATGACCACGGCGGCGGCGCCGCCCGAGCGGTTCTACCCGCCGGTCGGCCAGACCGGCTGCGTCGGCTGCCACGCCGTGTCGCGCGACGGCACGGTGGTCGCGTTCCGGCGCGAGGGTGGCAACCTCAACGTCGGCAACGCGGTCGCCGTCGACGGCCTGGCCCCGTACCTGGCCGAGGGCGCGCAGCAGTGGAACTTCGCCGCCATCCACCCCAACAACCGCGACATGTTCACCACCGCGACCGACGGCCTGCGCGTGACCGACCTCGGCACCGGGCAGATGAGCGTCATCCACGGCGCCTCGCGTATCTCCCACCCCGACGTCGCCCCCGGCGGCCTGCAGGTGGTGGCGACCGAGCTGATCTCCGGCGACGAGGTCTGGACCTCGAGCGGACGCCTGGTGGTGTTCGACTACGACCCGACCGCGCGCACCGTCGGCGCGCCGCGCTCGCTGGTCGAGCCGAGCGCAGGGTCGTACCCGTACTACCCGTCGTTCTCGCCCGACGGGCAGTGGGTCCTGTTCAACCGCGCGGTCGGTGGCAGCAGCTACGACAACCGCAACGCCGAGCTGTGGGTGGTGCGGGCCGACGGGAGCGGGGCGCCGGTTCGCCTGGCCGAGGCCGAGGTCGCCGCGACCTACAACTCGTGGCCGAAGTGGACCCCGTTCGTGAGCCACGAGCCGACCGCGACCGGGGGCAGCGAGACCGTGCTGTGGCTGACGGTGGCGACGCGCCGCCCGTTCGGCGTGCGCTCGGTCGGGACCCAGGCGCCGCAGCTGTGGCTGGCGCCGTTCTACCCCGAGCGCGCCGCGGCCGGGCTGCCGGCCTCGGCGCCGGCGGTGCGCCTGCCGTTCCAGGTGCTGGCCGAGGGTAACCACATCGCGCAGTGGACCGAGACCATCGTCGCCATCGAGTAGCGACGGCGCGGCACCGGGTGCCGTAGCCTGCGGGCATGACCACCCCGCCGCCCCCGACGTCCTCGCCCGATCCGGCTCAGCCCATCCACACCGGCGACGTGGCGTGGACCGAGTTCCACCACGGCGACCACTTCGCCATCCGCTACCGCCACCTGTCGGAGGCGACCGGCCCGCAGCCGTACAAGATCGGCGTGTCGATCGAGGAGCTGGCCCCGGGCAAGCAGAACAACCCGGCTCACTACCACCTGCGCGAGGAAGAGCACGTGCTCGTCCTCGACGGCGCGCTGACCGCCCGCATCGGCGCGGCCCGCCACGTCATGGTCGCCGGCGACTACGTGCGCTTCCCGGCCGGCGCCGCCGACGGCCACTGCCTGTACAACCACACCGACGTCGTGTGCCGCTACCTGGTCATCGGCGATCGCGACCCGTCCGACGTCGTGGTCTACCCCGACTCCGGCAAGGTCCTGGTCCGCGCCCTGCGCACCATGCTCGACCACACCGCCACCCGCGACTACTGGCACGGCGAGGCGCCCGACCCGTCGCTGCCCGGCGGCCCCGGGGCCGGCTGAGTCAGCGCCGGACCAGCTGGTAGATCGAGCCGGTCAGGAGGACGACGTACAGCTCGCCGGCGGCGTCGGTGCCGAAGGACGAGACCTGGGCCAGCACCCCGTCGCGGTCGAGCGTGGCCTTCCAGTCCCAGTGGTCGCGGATGACGCCGCCGGCGCGCTCGTCGGGGGCGCGGTACCAGCGGAAGCTGCGCAGGAGGCCGGTGCAGTAGTCGGCGTAGAAGTACACGCCGGCCAGCTCGGGCAGGGCGGCGCCGCGGTAGACCTGGCCGCCGGTGATCGAGCAGCCCTCGGCGTGCGCGTAGTCGGCCACCGGCGCGGTGAAGTTGCGCTGGTCGCACTCCTTGCTGCGGAAGCAGTGCGCGCCCTCGCTCACGTTCCAGCCGAAGTTGTGGACCAGGCGATCACCGGCGGCGACGACGTACACGTTCTCCCACTGGTCCTGGCCGACGTCGCCGATGTACAGGTCGCCGGTGGCCGGGTCGAAGGCGTAGCGCCACGGGTTGCGCAGGCCGTACAGCGCGATCTCGGTCGGCGCCTTCGCCGTCGACGGCGCGTCGACGTCGAGGCGCAGCATCTTGCCGAGCTTCTGCTTCAGATCCTGGCCGGCGCCGAGCGGGTCGCCGGCCGAGCCGCCGTCGCCCAGGCCGACGTACAGCTTGCCGTCGGGGCCAAACGCGAGGTGGCCGCCGTTGTGGTTCGAGTACGGCTGGTCCACCACCAGCAGCTCGCGCGCCGTGTTCGGGTCGATCCGCAGGCCGTCGGCGCTGGCGCGGTACTCGACGACGTGGGTGTCCTTGTCGGGATCGGTGTAGTTGACGTACAGGCGCCGATTCGTGGCGTAGCCGGGGTGGAACGCCAGCCCGAGCAGGCCCTGCTCGTTGCCGGTCGAGACCTTGCCGGTGATGTCGTAGAACGGCTCGGGCCGCAGGGACCCGCCCTCGAGCACGCGGATGCGGCCCGGCTGCTCGACGATGTACAGCCGCGTCGTATCGCCCGGCGCCGGCAACAGGGCGACCGGGCGGCGCAGCCCACCGACGAGCTTGCGCAGGCCGAGCGGCGCCACCGTGGCCGCTGGCACCGGGGCGAGCGCGGCGCTGCCAGGCGGTGGGGGCGGGATGGGCGCAGCGTCGGCCCGGCCGCCCATGGGTTGAGCGGTGGTCGGCGGCGGCCCCGTCGGGCCGGGGTCGGTCGGCGGCGGAGTGGTTGGGGTGCCGGTCCGGGCCGGGTCGTTGCCACAGCCGACGGTGGCGACCAGGCCAAGAAGCAGCGTCGGGGTGATCAGGCGGGTGGCTGGCACCCGCGCAGGGTAGCGCGTCCTGCCACCTCGGGCTCCCCGGCGGCCTGGTCCGGGCCCCCGGCGCCCACCGTCGGATCGGCTCGCCTGGTGGCCAGCCTGCCGGCTACTCCCGCCGCCACCGAGGCCCGGATCCCGGCTGCGACCTGGGGCAAGCCGTTGATCCCTCGCCGCGGCAAGGGGCTCGCCAGGTGGCACAGGCCATGCTCTGGTCTGACCCAGGAGCCGCCATGACCTCGTCCGCCCGAGCCCTGACCAACGTCGCCGCGATGAACGCGCAGGACATCTCGCGGTACTTCGAGTACGCCAACAAGGGCGTCGCGGTCGAAGAGGACGGGCTCAAGGAGATCGCGTTCGGCGAGTACCTGGTCGAGCAGCAGGCGCTCGACCGCTTCCAGCTGTTCCGCGCCCTGCAGATGCAGGACCGCAACCCGGGCGTGCGCCTGGGCGAGGCTGCGGCCGCCCTGGGCTACCTGCCCATCGGCGCGGTCGAGCGGCTGTACGCCGAGTTCGCCCAGCTCGGCACCGTCGCCGTCTGAGCCGTTCCGCCGCGCCTAGCAGGCTGCTGAAAAACCCGTGCCGGCGGCTCCTGCCGACGGGACGGGCTCCGTGTTTTTCAGCAGGCTGCGAGATCGAAAATGCCTGGCAGGCTGCTTCTTCAGCAGCCTGCTACGAAGGCAGGCGGTCGGCCGAGCCCATACCCGACGGCGCCGAGGGCGGCGGCATCGCCGGCTCCGGGTCGGCCTTGGCCGGGGCCGGGCCCAGCACCACCGCCAGCGCGTCATCGATCCGGGTCAAGAACCGGATGTCGAGGTCGTTCTTGACCTCGTCGGGGATGTCGAGCAGGTCCTTGCGGTTCTTCTCCGGCAGGAGCACGACCTTCATGCCGGCGCGGTGCGCGGCGATGACCTTCTCCTTGATGCCGCCGACCGGCATGACCCGGCCGCGCAGGTCGATCTCGCCGGTCATCGCCACGTCGTTGCGGATGGCGCGACGGGTGAAGATCGACACCACGCAGCAGGCCAGCGCGACACCGGCCGACGGGCCATCCTTCTTGATGGCGCCCTGCGGCAGGTGGATGTGCAGGTCGCTGGCCATGATCTTGTCGTGGTCGATGCCGAGCCGGGCCGAGTTGGACCGAACCCAGGTGATGGCCGCCTGCGCGCTCTCGCGCATGACGTCGCCCATCTGTCCGGTCAGGCGGACGTCGCCCTTGCCCGGATAGGCGCGGGTCTCGATGAACATGATGTCGCCGCCGACCGGGGTCCAGGCCAGGCCGGTGATGACCCCGATCTCGGGTGCCCGCTCGGCCACGTCGTTGGTGAACTTGGCCGGGCCGAGCAGGTGGCCGACCTCGGCCTGGTCGATCTTGATCTGGGGCGCACCCTCGGCGACGCGGACCGCGGCGCTGCGGCACAACGCGGCGATCTCGCGCTCGAGGTTACGCACGCCGGCCTCGCGGGTGTAGCCGCTGATGAGCTCCTTGAGGGCGCTGTCCTCGAGCTCGAGCCGGTCGTGCTCGATGCCGTGCTCGGCCATCTGCTTGGGCACCAGGTGGTTCTTGGCGATGGCCAGCTTCTCGAGGGTGGTGTAGCCCGACAGCTCGACCAGCTCCATGCGGTCGTACAGCGGCCCGGAGATCGAGTCGGCCGAGTTGGCGGTGCAGATGAACATGACCTTGGACAGGTCGACCGGGACCTCGACGTAGTGGTCGACGAAGTCCTTGTTCTGCTCGGGGTCGAGCACCTCGAGCATGGCGGCCGAGGGGTCGCCGCGCATGTCCGACGACATCTTGTCGATCTCGTCGAGCACGAACACCGGGTTCATCGACCCGGCCTTCTTCAGGCCGCTGATGATGCGGCCGGGCAGGGCGCCGATGTACGTGCGGCGGTGGCCACGCACCTCGGCCTCGTCGCGCACGCCGCCGAGCGAGACCCGGATGTACTTGCGGCCGAGCGCCGAGGCGATGGATCGACCGAGCGAGGTCTTGCCGACGCCGGGCGGGCCGACCAGCAGCAGGATGGGACCGTGCTTGTCGGGCGCCAGCTTGCGCACGGCGATGAACTCGAGGATGCGCTTCTTGACCTTCTCCAGGCCGGAGTGTTCGGCCTCGAGGATGGCGCGCGCGGCCGGCACGTCGAGCGTGTCGTCGGTGTGGATGCCCCACGGGATGTCGAGCAGGTTCTCGACGTAGGTGCGGGCGATGTTGTACTCGGGCGAGGCCGAGGCCATCTGCGACATGCGCGCCAGCTGCTTCTTGGCAGCGGCGCGCACCTCGTCGGGCATCTTGCTGTCGATGATCCGGGTGCGCAGCTCGTCGAGGTCGGCGTTCTCGTCGGCCTCGCCCAGCTCTTCCTGGATCTGCTTGGCCTTCTCGCGCAGGACCTTCTCGCGGTGGCTGCGGCTGCTCTCGCCCTCGAGCTCGGCGCCGATGTCGGCCTTGAGCCGCAGCACCGTGGCGCGGCGCTCGAGCATCGGCATGATGCGCTGCAGGCGGCGCACGGTGTCGGCCTCGACCAGCAGGGCGGTCAGGTCGTCGCGCTCGAGCTCGAGCAGGGGGGCGGCGGCGTCGACCAGGGCGTCGGGGTCGGTCAGCTGGGCCAGGTTGGGCAGGGGGCGAGCCTCCTTGCTGTCCTTGCTCTCCTTGCCCTCTTTCTTCGGCTCGGGCGGCTCGGCGACGATGGCCGTGAGGTAGTCGCGCGCGCGCTGGGTCAGGCCGGGCAGCTCGGCGCTGCCGCGCCCGGTCGGCGCGACCGGGCTGACGTCGGCGACCAGGAACGGCTCGACCGCCACCACGGCGTCGACGCGGACGCGCTCGAGGAAGCGCATGACCACGGTGAAGCGGCCGGGCGAGTGCTTGACGACCTGGACCACCTCGGCGCGCACGCCGATCTCGTGCAGGTCGCGCTGGGCCGGCTCGCGCACGGCCGGGTTCTTCTGCGGGACGATGATGATCAGGTTGTCATCGCGGGTCGCCGCCTCGATGGCGCGGACCGACGCCTCCCGACCGACCTCGAGGGGGCCGACGTGACCCGGCAGCTGCACCTCGGTGCGCAGCGGGAGAACCGGATACTGGCCAGCGACTTGCGTGTGCTTCATCGTGCTTCCTTCAACTATGACCGGGCCCGGGCCGCTTGCCCACGGTGCGCGGCGGCAAACGTCCAGCCCCGGGCTGCGAGGATTCCGCAGGTTCGAGGCCGGTTCAACCCGGAAGACGGCTTGCCTGCCGCCCGGCCGCCATCAGGTCGTGTCACCGGGGCAGCGTAGGGCGCGGGCGGCGACTTCGCCACGCCCCGTTTGGCCAGGGTGGTGACCGCGTCGGCGGCGGCGAGCTCTGACGGCCGCGCCGGGCCCGGCGCTCAGCGCCGCGGCTTCTTGAGCCGGCCGACCAGCTCGACCAGCAGGCGCTTGGCCTCCTCGTCGAGCTCGGCCGGGACGTCGAGGTGGACGGTCACGTAGTGGTCGCCAGCGCGACCGCCGGCCACGCCGCCCTTGCCGCGCAGGCGCAGCTTGCGCCCGCTCGAGCTGCCGGGTGGGATCTTGACCTTGGCCTTGCCGTCGAGGGTGGCGACCTCGGCCACCGTGCCGAGCATGGCCTGGTCGAACGGGATGCGCAGGTCGGAGTGGACGTCGGCGCCGGTGACGGTCAGCCAGCTGCCGTCGGAGGCCTGGACCCGACTCTCGAACTCGGCGTCGACCGCGTCCGCGCCGGGGCGGCGGGCGCCGCCGCCGTGGCCACCACCACCGTGCGGCGGCCAGCCGCCCTCGTCGCCGAAGTCGAACCGCTCGACCCGGACCCGGCCGCCCGGTCGCCCGCCGGCGAAGAACTGGCCGAACAGATCGCCCAGGTCGACCCCGCCACCGCTGGCGCCGCCGGGGAAGCCGCCGCCCATGCCACCCGGCATACGACCGCCGCCGGCGCGGATGGCGTCGTACTGGGCCCGCTTCTTCGGATCACCCAGCACCTCGTAGGCGTTCGAGATCTGCTTGAAGCGCTGCTCCTTGGTCTTGTCGCCGCCGGTCGAGTCGGGGTGGTTGGCCTTGGCCAGCTTGCGGTAGGCCTTCTTGATGTCGTCGATCGAGGCCTTGGACTCGACGCCGAGCACCTTGTAGTGGTCGACCGCGGGATCGAAGTCGAGGCTCATGCGCTGGCTCCCTTGCGCGGGCCCGGGGCCTTGCCCGCGGGCGGCGCCACCTCGGGCGCGGCCGCCCCTTCGCCGGGCTGGGCCGGGCGGAAGTGCAGCCCGGCCCCGGCGCCGTCGACGTCACACACGATCCGGTCACCGGCGGCGAACTCCCCGGCCAGGATGCGGGTGGCGAGCGGGTCGATCACCAGCTTCTGGATGGCGCGCTTGAGCGGGCGCGCGCCGTACACCGGGTCGTAGCCGCGTTCGGCCAGCAGCGCGATGGCCGCCTCGGTCAGGTGCAGGCCGAGCTGGCGGTCGGCCAGCAGCTGGTCGTAGCGCGCCATCTGGATGGCGACGATGCGGGCCAGGTGCTGCCGCCCGAGCGGGCTGAAGAAGATGATCTCGTCGATGCGGTTGAGGAACTCGGGCCGGAACGTCGCGCCCAGCTCGCGCCGGACCGCGTCCTCGACCTCCTCTCGATTGTCCTCGCCCAGGCGCAGCAGGTGGGGCGAGCCGACGTTGGAGGTCATGATGATCACCGCGTTGCGGAAGTCGACCGTACGGCCCTGGCCGTCGGTCAGGCGGCCGTCGTCGAGCACCTGCAGCAGCACGCTCCACACGTCGGGGTGGGCCTTCTCCATCTCGTCGAGCAGGATGACCGCGTACGGCCGGCGCCGCACCGCCTCGGTCAGCTGGCCGCCCTCGTCGTAGCCGACGTAGCCGGGCGGGGCGCCGACCAGGCGCGACACCGTGTGTTTCTCCTGGTACTCGGACATGTCGATCCGGACCATGGCGTGGTCGTCGTCGAACAGGAACTCGGCCAGGGCCCGGGCCAGCTCGGTCTTGCCGACGCCGGTCGGGCCGAGGAACAGGAACGAGCCGATCGGACGGTTGGGGTCCTGCAGGCCGGCCCGGGCCCGGCGCACCGCCGCCGCCACCGCGGTCACCGCCTCGTCCTGGCCGACCACGCGCAGGCGCAGCCGGTCCTCCATCTTGGCCAGGCGCGTGGCCTCGCCCTCGAGCATCTTGTCGACCGGGATGCCGGTCCACTTGCCGACCACCGCGGCGATGTCGTCCTCGATGACCTCCTCGCGCAGGAAGCCGCCGGAGGCGCGCACGGCCTCCACCGCGGCGGTGTCGGCGCCGACCTCGCGCTCGAGCTGCGGCACCGTGCCGTAGCGCAGCTCGGACGCCCGCGCGTAGTCGCCCTGGCGCTCGAGGCTGGCAGCCTCGGCCCGCAGCTGCTCGAGCTTGGCCTTGCGGTCCTTGAGGCCGCGGATGAGGTCGCGCTCGCGCTGCCACTGGCTCTTCATCGCGGTCGTCTGCTCGCGCAGCTCGGCCAGCTCGCGCACCACCTCGGGCAGGCGCTGGCGCGACCGCTTGTCGTCCTCGCGCTCGAGCGCGGCGCGCTCGACCTCGAGCGTGGTGGCGCGGCGCGCGAGGTTGTCGATCGGCGTCGGCACCGACTCGATCTCCATCTTGAGGTGGGACGCGGCCTCGTCGACCAGGTCGATGGCCTTGTCGGGCAGCTGCCGGGCCGGGATGTAGCGGTGCGACAGCCGGGCCGCGGCGACCAGGGCGCTGTCGCGGATGCGGATGCCGTGGTGGACCTCGTAGCGCTCCTTGAGCCCGCGCAGGATGGCGATGGTGTCGTCGACCGACGGCTGCTCGACCATGACCGGCTGGAACCGGCGCTCGAGCGCCTTGTCCTTCTCGATGTGCTTGCGGTACTCGTCGAGCGTGGTCGCGCCGATGCAGCGCAGCTCGCCGCGGGCCAGCGCCGGCTTGAGGAGGTTGGCGGCGTCGGTCGCGCCCTCGGCGGCGCCGGCCCCGACCAGGGTGTGCAGCTCGTCGATGAACAGGATGATCTGCCCGCCGGCCGACGAGATCTCCTTGAGCACGGCCTTGAGCCGGTCCTCGAACTCGCCGCGGTACTTGGCGCCGGCGATGAGGGCGCCGAGGTCGAGCGACAGGAGGCGGCGGTCGCGCAGGCTCTCCGGCACGTCGCCGGTGGCGATGCGCTGGGCGATGCCCTCGACCACCGCGGTCTTGCCGACCCCGGCTTCGCCGACGAGCACCGGGTTGTTCTTGCTGCGGCGCGACAGGATCTGGATGGTCCGGCGGATCTCGTCGTCGCGACCGATGACCGGGTCGAGCGTGCCGGCCTGGGCCAGCTGGGTCAGGTCGCGGGTGTAGCGGTCGAGCGCCTCGTACTTGCCCTCGGGGTCCTTGTCGGTCACGCGCTGGTTGCCGCGCACCGCGACCAGGGCCTCGAGGATGGCGGCCTTGTTGACGCCGAAGGGCCGCAGCACCTCGCCGACGCCGTCCCGCGTGCTGCCGCCGGCCATGGCCAGCAGGAAGTGCTCGGTCGACAGGAACTCGTCCTTCATGGCCGCCGCCTCGCGCGCGGCCGCCTCCCACAGGTCCTTGAGCGCGCGCGACACGCTGACGTCGAGCGCGGCGCCGTGGGCCTGCGGCTGCTTGCTCAGGGCCTGCTCGGCCGCCGCGCCGACCGCGGCCGGGTCGGCCCCGAGGCGGGCCAGGATGCGGGGCACGACCCCGCCGTCCTGGGCCAGCAGCGCGAGCAGGAGGTGCTCGGGCCGGACCTCGGCGTGGTGCTTGTCGGCGGCGACGTTCTGCGCCGCGGCCAGGGCCTCTTGCGCCTTCACGGTGAGCTTGTCGAAACGCATGGCCGGAACGTAACCACCCTCACCAATCCGGCAAGGGGGCAGGGCGGGATCAGGTGTACAGAAGGGCCCAGTGCACAACCCTGGGGACGGCCCGGGATGCGCATCGTGTGCACCGACGGCACGACCTTGGAACGGATTCCGCCGGCCTGGCGCAGCTTGGGCGCTGGCCCAGCGCTTGCTGCAGGCATGGGGAATGAAGAAGCCGGCGCGGAAGCAACTCAAGCCCAGGTCGCTCTCCTCGGCCGAGATCGAGGCGGCCGGGGGCGGGGCCTACATCCGGTTCGGCTACGTGCAGTGCGAGACCTGCGGGTCGACCTTCGAGGACGAGGTGTACTTCGAGGGCCAGTGCCCGTCGTGCTGGTTCCAGCGCCAGGGCAGCTGGTAGCCGTCGGCGCGAGCAGGCTGCTTCTTCAGCGGCCTGCGAGCCCCCGGCTCAGAACGGGATCTCGCCCGACTCCTTGCGCTGCTTGAGCTGCTCCGCCTTGCGCTTCTCGATCGCGGTCTCGGCCTCCAGGCCGGGCAGGACGTCGAGCGCGGCGTCGAGCACCTTCTGGATCATCTGATCGAACATCGCCGCGTCCTGCTTCTTGGGCGCGTAGTTCTCGGCGATGAGCGTGTACAGCGCCAGGTAGCGCGGCTCGTGCTTGATGCCGTCCTGGAAGTACTTCCAGCTCTTGTCGAGGTCGCCGCCGGCGAAGCTGGGGGCGATGGCGTAGTAGGCGCCGAAGTAGCGGTACGGCGCGCCGTAGAAGTAGGTCGGGTCGAGCTCGAACACCCGGGTCATCAGGGCCAGGATGCGCTCCTTGTACTGGAGCACCACGGTGATGTCCTGCGCGTTGCCCCACTTGCCGAGGTTGGTGGCGTACCAGTACATGAGGCCGACGCCCTTGACGTCGAGCAGGGCGACCGCGTCCTTGAGATCGACGCCGGCGGCCAGGCGCTGCTCGAGCTGGGGCGACAGCGCGGCCATGCCGCGCAGGGCCACCGCGAAGCCCTTCTCGTAGGTGGCCAGGAACTCGGCCTCCTTCTGCTCGCGCTCGAAGTACAGGTGGCCGTCGGCCAGGAGGTACAGCGCGTGCGACAGCTTCTCGGCCGTCTGGTAGTCGGTCTCATCGAGCCCCAGCGCCTCCTCGTACGACCGGATCGAGGCCTCGAGCTGGGCCCGGTCGGCCCGCTTGGCGTAGGCGGCGTCGCCGGCGGCCACCGCTGCCTGCTGCTTCTGCTTGCCGGCGGCGTCGAGCGTGCCGCGGCGGATGCCGCCGCCACCACCACCACCGCCGCCGCATCCGGCCAGGGCCAGGGCCAGCACCGTGAACCACGTCGTCAACACCAGGGGGAGCTTGCTGCGCATCGCCGGCGACTATCGACAGGGGTCCCGGCCGCTGTCAATCGCAGCGCGCGCCGAGGCGCGTCGGCCCCGGCCGCTTCGACGCAGGCGAGCGCGCGCACCGGATGCCGGCCGCCCGGTCCCGGTCGCCGTGACACGATCGTGGCCTGACGGGCTCGGCCGCGGGGCCGTGCCCGGGTGTAGGCTCACCCGGCGTCGCCCGCGAGGGCGGCCAAGAGAGGTCGGTGGGTGATGGGAGTGGTGACGACCGGACCCGGTGTACCCGGGCGCGAGGCGCTGGCCCCTGGCGTCAGCGCGGCTGGTCCTGACCCGCACGGCACCAGCCTGGCGCTGGCCGACGAGAACGGCCGGCTCGAGCGGTCCAACCGCACCCTGCGCGGCAGGAACCAGGCGCTGATCGCGGCGTGTGAGCGGTTCCGCGCGCTGTACGAGCTGGCGCCTGTGCCGTACGTCACCGTCGGAGTCGGGCGCCTGGTCATCGACCTCAACCACGCCGCCGAGCAGCTGCTGGCGCGGTCGCGCCACGACCTGCTCGGGATGGCGTTCGAGGCCCTCATCACCCCCGATGGGCAGGCCCGGATCGTCGATTTCATCGCCGGGGTGTTCGTGGCCGGGCATGCCCGCTGCGGCGACGTCGGCCTGGCCGTGGCCGTGGCCGCCGCCCAGGTCGAGGTGCTCATCGACGGCCTGGTCCTGCAGGCCGATGACCGCGACGAGCCCAGCTGCGTGCTGGCGCTCATCGACATCACCGCGCGGCGCCAGGCCGAGAAGGCCCGACGCCAGGCCCAGGACGAGATGCTGGCGATCGTGTCGCACGACCTGCGGGGCCCGCTCGGGGCCATCGACCTGGCCTGCGGCGCCCTGGCCGAGGTGCTGGTCGACGCCGATCAGCTCGAGACGGTCGCGGTCATCGCCCGGTCGTCGGCGCGGTGCGAGCGGCTGATCAAGGACCTGCTCGGGGTGGCCCACCTCGAGAGCGGCCGGTTGCGGCTCACGGCCCGGCCGATGGACCTGTCGGACCTGGTCGGGCAGGTCGCGCGCGACCTGCAACCGGCCGTACACGCCGCCGGCTGCAGCCTGACCCTGGTCGGGCTCGATCGTCCACACCCGCTGCGCGCCGACTTCGACCGGCTGTACCAGGTCGTGGCCAACCTGCTCGGCAACGCCCTGTTCCATGCCCGCGGGGCGGCCATCGAGGTGGTGCTGGGCGACGTCGGCGAGCAGCTACAGCTGCGGGTGACCGACGACGGGCCCGGCATCCCGCCCGACGAGCTGGCCCACGTGTTCGAACGCTACCGCCATGGCGCGCGCCATCGCGGTGGGGCCGGGCTCGGGCTGGCCATCGTCAAGGGCCTGGTCGTCGCCCACGGCGGCGAGGTGGCGGTCCGCAGCGAACCAGGGGCGGGCGCGACGTTCGTCGTGCGCCTGCCGCGCACCGGCCCACCGGCGGGCGGCCGATGAGCCCGCCGCGGCGGGCCGGCGCCGCCGAGGCGGTGGCGGGGTCGAGCCAGAGCTCGAACGGCGCCTCGCCCGGTCCGAGGTCGAGCTCGGGGGCCGCGCCGGCCAGCTCGGCGTACAGGCCGGGGTCGGACGGATCGAGCTCGATCACGACAGGGCTGGGTGGCCACGAGGGACGCGCGTCGGACCACAGACGGAGGGGAGCCATGTCGATGCAGATAGCAAGCGGCGAGCCAGCGTGTGCCTCGCGGGGCTGGCCATGAGCGGCAGCATCCTCCTGGTCGACCACGACGACGACGGGGCCGGCCAGCTGGCCGGCGCGCTGCGCCGCCGCGGTTACCAGGTCGACCTGGCCGCCTCGGGGCTGGCGGCCCTGACCTGGCTGCGTGACCACCACGTCGACGTCGTGCTGGCCCACCTGCGTATGCCCGGCATGAGCGGCATCGAGCTGTGCGGGGAGGTCCGAGCCGCTCACCCGGGCGTGCTCACCGTGGTGGTGACCGGCGACGCCGAGCTCGAGAGCGCCATCGGCGCGATCCGGGCCGGGGCCTACGACTACATCGTCAAGCCGATCGAGCTCGATGTCCTGGTCGTCGCGCTCGAGCGGGCCATCACCCACCTCGAGCTCGATCGCGAGGTGCACCGCCTGCGCGGCGTGGTGGCCGGGGCGCGCCCGGTATCGACCATCATCGGCGACAGCCCGGTCATCCGCCGGGTCGCCGACCTGGTCGACAAGGTCGCGGCCAGCGACGTCAGCGTGCTCATCGTCGGCGAGAGCGGGACCGGCAAGGAGCTGGTGGCGCGCGCGATCCACCAGGCCTCACCGCGGCGTGACCTGCCGTTCGTGGCGGTCAACTGCGCCGCCCTGCCGGCCGCGCTGCTCGAGAGCGAGCTGTTCGGGCACGTCCGCGGCGCCTTCACCGACGCCCGCCGGGCCCGGCCTGGCCTGTTCGTGCAGGCCGGCGGCGGCACGATCTTCCTCGACGAGATCGGCGAGATGCCGCCGGAGATGCAGGTCAAGCTGCTGCGCGCCCTGCAGGAGCGGCGGGTCCGCCCGGTCGGCGGCGACGACGAGGTGCCGTTCGCCGGGCGCTTCCTGGCCGCGACCAACCGCGACCTCGAGGCCGACGTGGCCGAGCACCACTTCCGCGAGGACCTGTACTACCGGATCAACGTGGTCCAGATCGCCATGCCGCCGCTGCGGGCCCGGCTGGGCGACCTGCTGCCGCTGGCCCAGCACCTCATCGCCAAGATCGTCGCCCGCACCGGCACACCCATGCTCGGCCTGAGCGCGGACGCCGCGCGGGTGCTGCTCGACTACGACTGGCCCGGCAACGTGCGCGAGCTGGAGAACTGCCTCGAGCGCGCCATCGCCCTGGCCAGCTACGACGAGATCGCCCTCGACGACCTGCCCGACAAGCTGCGCTCGCACCGGCGCACGTTGCTGGTCACCGCGACCGGCGCCCCGGCCGAGCTCATCCCGCTGGCCGAGGTCGAGCGTCGCTACGTGCAGCAGGTGCTGGCCGCGGTCGGCGGCAACAAGGCCATGGCCGCCCGCGTGCTCGGCATCAACCGCCGCTCGCTGTACCGCCGCATCGACGCGGCCGACAAGCCGGCCCGGGCATCGGCGCCTGGCACCGGCGCGGCGATGCCACCCGGCGCGACCGGCGATGGGCGCGTGGTCGACCACCAGGGCCAGGTCAGCGTGGCCGGCCCGGGCGAGACCAACCGGGTCGGGCCGAGGCCGGCTACGGAGCCGAGCTGATCCCAACCGGCCACGGCGCCGCGTCGGGTCGAGGCGAGTCGGGGCAGTCTCGATGCGACGTCGAGCAGGCGCCTGCGGCGTCGCCGGCGTCGCCGTCGCCGTCGCCGTCGGCCAGGCTGATCGAGCGCAGGTGAGCGCCCCAGCACACCTCCGACGCCATGGAGGCGGCCGGCGCGGCCGGGCAGGGCGCGGGCGTGGCCCGACGCGCTTGCGCCGGATCTTGCACCAAGCCTGGGCATGAACCTCATCACATGGCTCGTGGTTGGATTGGTGGCAGGTGTCCTGGCGTCCGCGGCGCTGCGCGGCTCGGGCTACGGCTTGCTGGGTGATCTCGTGCTCGGCATCGTCGGCGCGGTCGTCGGCGGCTGGGGCTTCGCCGAGATGGGCTGGGGGGCGCCGCTGCCCGGCCTGGCCGGCATCATCTTCGTCGCCTTCATCGGCGCCGTGGTGGTGCTGGCGGCGGCGCGTGCGCTCAAGGCGCTGACGGGCTCGCCCGACCGGCGTTGAGTGGTGGCGATCGGGCCTGGCGACCGGGCGCCGGCCGGGCCGGGTCGGGTCAGCGGCGGTGGTCGCGGGTGGTCACACCGCCGGTGCGCCACGAGCCCTCGACCCAGACGTGGCCCCGCGCGCGCCGCTCCCAGCGGCCCGCGGTGAAGGCCTGGCCTTGCCGGGCCTGGGCCCAGCGGCCATCGCGCCAGCTCCAGCGTGAGCCGCGTCGGTCCCATCGGCCCTCGATCCAGATGTAGCCGAGGCGCGGCGCCGGCGTCACGATCACGCGCGGGGGCGGCGGCGCCTCCTCGACGTAGACCAGGCGCGGGCTGGTCGCGGTGAAGCGACCTTCACCACGCACGGTGCAGGCGCCCACCGCGAGCGCGGCGGCGAGCAGGGTGGCGGCCAGTGGCAGGGCGGAGGAGCGGGAGGGCGAGGTCCAGAGGATTGGGGGCATGACCAGGCGTCGTGCAAGAACCGGCGCACCCTCGGCCCCGGCGCGTGGCCGTCCAGGCCGGCCCATGCCGAAACGCGGAACGGCCGACCCAGCGGGCCGGCCGTCGGGGTCCGCGCGCACGTGGCGCTCACCACATCGCGGTGTAGCCGATGTTCATCTTCACCGCGCCGGTCAGCGCGACCACGGTCAGGGTGTCGTCGGTCATGTTGGTGTCGATCGTCGTGTACTGGTACGACAGCGACGGCGTCAGCACGCCGGACCGACCGACCATGAAGTTGCCACCCAGGCGCGGGGCCATGGCGAAGCCGGTGCCGACGCCGCTGACGTGCGAGGCGCCGATGCCGAGGCCGAGAAAGGCGAACATCGAGCGGTTGAACGGCAGGTGGTAGCTCGGCTCGAGCAGGGCCGACCACAGCGTCGACGACGCTTCGTTGGCCTTGATGTTCGAGATGCTGAGGATGGCCGAGGCCTCGAGGTTGTCGGCGAAGAACCAACCGATCGTGGGCGACAGGTTGATGTTGCGGTAGTCGGAGGCGACGGCGAAGCCGGCCGAGCCGCCCAGCTCGAGCACGCCGGCCCGGCCGTAGCCGATGAGCCCGCCGACGCCGGCCTGGCGCACCAGGCCGCCGGCGGGCATGCCGGGGGTCGCCACCTCGGGCTGGACGTCGTCGTCGGACTGCGACTCGGGCAGGGGCTCGTCGGGCAGGTTGGCTGGCGCCAGCTTGCCAGGCGTGCCGCTGTCGGGTTCGGTGCCGGGCGGCACCGCGGGAGCGTCGTCGATGGTCTCGCCGCTACCAGGGGACTGGGCCAGGGCGGTCGAGGCGCTGGCCATCGCGAGGGAGACGAAGATGCAGGTCGGGATCGTACGCATGGGAATCCTCTTCCGCCGGGAGGCGGGGTAACAGCGCGGGGAGCCGCGCGCTGCCTGCTTGGACAGCAAGCCTCAGGCCAGGTGTGGATCGGCGCGGCGCGGCGCGGTCGGCACGGCCGGTGCACGTGCCTGGGGACACACCCCACCTGGAGGCTTCTATGGGATTCATCTATGCGCTCATCATCGGTCTCGTCATCGGCGCCATCGCCAAGCTGCTCATGCCCGGCCGCGACGGCGGCAACGTGCTGGTGACCGCCCTGGTCGGCATCGGCGGCTCGATGCTGGCGTTCCTGGTCGGTCGCGCCGCCGGCTGGTACGGCGACGTCGGCGACGGGCCCGGCATGCTGGCGTCGGTGGCAGGCGCCATGCTGGTCCTGGCCGGGTACCGCGCCATCCTCGGCAAACGCACGGCCTGAGCGCCCGCGCTCGCTCGGCGCGCTCGCGGCACGGCGCGGGCCGACCGGGCCGACCCCGGCTCAGCGGCGCGGGCGTCCGGCCAGCTGATCGACGTCGAGGGCGCGGTCGAGCTCGGCCAGCGTGAGGGTCCCGGCCGCGACGTGCCCGGCCCGCACCACCACGTCGCGGATCGACCGCCGCTCGGCCAGCGCCTGCTGCACCACCGTCGCCACCTGCGCGTAACCGAGCCAGGGCACGAGGCCGGTGGCGATGGCCGGGCTACGCTCGGCCAGGGCGCGGGCGTGGTCGGCGTTGGCGGTGAGGCCGGCGACGCAACGGTCGGCGAGCAGACGGCAGGCCGTCGCCAGCAGCCGGGCCGACTCCAGCACGCACGCGCCCAGCACCGGCATCATGGTGTTGAGCTCGAACGCCCCGGCCGCGCCGGCCCACGCCACCGTGGCGTCGTTGCCGATGACGCGGGCGCACACCTGCAGCACCGCCTCGGGCACGACCGGGTTGACCTTGCCGGGCATGATCGACGAGCCAGGCTGCAGCGCCGGCAGGTTGAGCTCGCCCAGCCCGGCGCCCGGTCCCGAGCCCATCCAGCGCAGGTCGTTGCAGATCTTGGTCAGGCTGACCGCCACCACCCGCAGCTGGCCCGACATCTCGACCAGGCCATCGCGCGCCGCGTGCGCCTCGAACGCGTCGCCGGCCACCGTCAGCGGCTGCCCGGTCAGCGCGGCCAGCTCGGCGACGACCCGCGCGCGCCACCCCGGTGGTGTGCCGACGCCGGTGCCGACCGCGGTGCCACCGAGGGGCACCTCGGCCACCGCCGGCAGCGCCGACCACACACGCGCGTGCCCGCGCCGCATCTGCGCCGCGTGTCCGGCCAGCTCCTGCCCCACGGTCACCGGCGTGGCGTCCATCAGGTGGGTCCGCCCGGCCTTGACCACGTCGGCCAGATCGGCGGCCCGGGCCGCCAGCGTCGTCGCCAGGTGCTCGAGGGCCGGCCCGAGCGCCGCTCGACACGAGGTGATGAGCGCGAGGTGGATGGCGGTCGGGAACACGTCGTTGCTCGACTGCGACGCGTTGACGTGGTCGTTGGGATGGACCGGCTGGCCGAGGGCGGCGCTGGCGAGGTGGGCCAGCACCTCGTTGAGGTTCATGTTCGACGAGGTGCCCGAGCCGGTCTGGTACAGGTCGACCGGGAACTGGTCGGCGTGGTCCCCGGCGGCGACGGCGGCGGCGGCGGCGGCGATGGCGGTGGCGATGGGCGCCGGCACCACGCCGAGCTCCTGGTTGACCTGGGCTGCGGCCTGCTTGACCTGCGCCAGCGCGACCAGCAGCTCGGGCGGAAGCGGCTGCCCGGACACGGGGAAGTTGACGAGCGCACGCTGGGTCTGCGCGCCCCACAACGCCGAGCGCGGGACCTCGATCGCGCCCAGGCTGTCGTGTTCGGTCCGGGTGGGCGGGGCAGGTGAGCGCATGGCGTCACTGTGCCCGGTCCGGCCGCCTCCGGCCAGGCGCGCCCTGGCACGCGGTGTGCGAGAGCTGCCGTCGAACACTCCGAACTCGGCAACCCAGACCAAGCGAGCCAACATGTCCAGCAACGGCGAGACCAGCGAGACTTCTTCCCAGCACCTCGGTGACCACCTGCGCGACGTGGCGCAGGCCAGTCGCGACACCCTCGGCGAGGTCGGCCACCAGGTCGTGCTCGCGGGCAACCGGGTCGCGACCGCGTCCGGGTCGCTGGCCCGCGCCTTCGTCGGCGCGATCCAGGCCCGCCCGCTCACCGCGATGCTCATCGCCTTCTCGGTCGGCTACCTCGGCATGCGCCTGACCCACAGGCGGTCGTGAGGTCGACCATGGCGGACCCTCCGGCGCCAGCGGCGTCGACGTCGACCTGGCGCGATCGCGCCGGCGCGGCGGCCGCGGTGTGCACCAGCTTCGTGCGCCAGCGCCTCGAGGTGGGCGCAGACGCACGCGCGCTGGCGGCGCTGGTGCGGGCCCGCCCGCTCACCACCGTGGGCCTCGGCCTGGCCGCCGGCATGGTGGTCGGGCTGCGGACGGGCCTGCCCCGCACCGCCCCGGCGCCCGGCACGCGGGCGGCCCAGCTACAACCGGTGCTGGCGGCGATCGCGGTCGGGCTGGCCCGCCGCGTGGTGCGAGCGGCGATCGCCGAGAAGGTGTGGCCGGCGCCGGCGCCGCCGCAGGCGTGAGCCAGGGCCGGCCGGCCGCCCGCGACTCAGTACCAGGTGGCGCCGAGGCCGAGCGACGTGTTGAAGATGTCGACGTCGTCCCGGTAGAAGCCCCGGCCCATGTACAGGCCGAGGTCGAGCCCGAAGCTGCGCAGGTTGATGAGCTCGAACCCGAGCCCGGCCGTGAGCGCGGGCACCGTGTCGCTCTCGCGCGTCAGCATCAGCGCGTCAGGCCCGATCTCGACCGTGTTGCGGGCGATGCCGACCCCGGCCTGCAGCCACAGGCTGGGCATCAGCCAGGCGCGTACGCCGGCGGCCAGGATGCCCTGGTTGACGGTGATGTCGTCCTTGCTGTGGGTCATGAACCAGGCCTGGCCGACGATGGCCAGGCTGCGGCTGGTCAGGTAGCCGGCGTGCAGGATCACGCTGCCAGCCTCGTTCGACGACGACGGCATGCAGTCGGCGCCGGACGAGGTCTCGCACCGCAGGTAGCCGCCGGCCAGCGCGGCGCCGACCATGGCGCCCGGGCGACGCAGGTCGGCCTGGTCCTCGATCGGTCCTTCGGCGCGGGCCGGGCTGCTGGGGAGGGTGGTGAGGGTGGTGAGGGAGGTTGCGACGACGAAGAGGGCGCTGACAGGGAGCTTCATGATGGGTCCTCGCTTCGTGGCAGAGCACGAAGCGGGCCAGCCAGGACCCGGGCGCCGCCTCAGGCCTGGCCGAGCGCCTCGGCGACCACGTCGCCCACCCCGGGCGGCAGGCGCCAGGCCGCGGCGATCACGTCGGCCACGTTGGGCGTGGTCCGGTGCCCCATCAGCTCCCGCACCGCCGCGCATCCGTCGGCCAGGGTCAGGCGCGAGCCGTCGTCGTCGTCGCCGCCGCCGCGCTTGGCCCGGGCGCCGTCGCCGACCAGCTCGCCGAGCGCGCCGGCCAGCAGCGTCGCCGCCGGATCACCCAGCGCCACCAGCAGGCGGCGGGCCAGGTGCAGCGCGGCCGACGACGCCAGGCCGATGGCCGCGCGGGCCAGGGTGGCGGCGTCGATCTCCTCGACCACGAGCGCGTCGGCGCCGGCCAGCTCGGTGCACACCTCGACCAGCGGCTCGACCTCGCGCCCGCGCCAGTACGTGTCGATCAGCCGGCGCATGATCGTGTGGTTGCCGGGATCGAGGTCGGCGGCGCGCAGGTAGGCGTCGTCGGCGCCGGCGTCGTCGCCCAGGTGCGGGCCGAGCAGATCGCCGAGGTCGGCCAGCAGGGCGGCGCGCTGGCGCGGGGCCTCGGTCTGGCCGATCAGCGTGCGCAGGTGGCGCGCCGCCATCGGGAAGCGACCGCGGGCGCGGTGCAGGTCGACCAGCCGCGCCAGCGCCAGCGGCTGGAACGGATCGTCGAGGAGGATCAGCTCGAGCTGGGACACCGCCGCGTCGAGGTCGCCGCCGGCCTCGGCCAGCTCGGCCAGCTCGAGCCGCGCCGCCGCCGCCGCCGGTCGATCGTCGCGGGCGGTCAGCGCCACCACCGCCTGGGCCGCGGCGCGGGCCCCGGCCAGGTCGCCACACGCGCGGGCCAGGTGCGCCACCCGCAGCTGGACGTCGCGCCGCAGCGGGTTGGCGCGCGCCGCGGCCTGGGCCAGTCCGAGCGCGTCGCGGTCGCGGCCGAGTCGCTCGGCGATCTCGCTGCGACGCACCAGCAGGTCGTCGATGGCCAGCCGGCCGCGGTCCGGCCCGACGTGGGCGTACAGCACGTCGGCGGTGGCCCAGTCCTCGAGGCGCAGCGCCACCTCGGCCCGGGTGTCGAGCGCGCCGACGTGGCTGGCGTCCTCGATCAAGGCGCGATCGAGGGTGGCGACCGCGTCGTCGACGAGGTCGGCCTGGACCTGGCGTCGGCCGAGGTCGAACCACACCTCGGCTCGCTCGCGCCCGGGCGGCAGCGCGGCGGCCCGGGCCGTCGCCAGCGTGGCCAGCGCGGTCAGGTCACCACGGGCGCGCGCCTCGTCCGACAGCACCGCGAAGGCGTCGGGGTGGCCCGGGGCCTGGCCCCACAGGTGGTGGGCCAGGCGGCGGGTGGTCACCACGTCGTCGTGCGCGCGCGCCGCCTCGAGGTCGCGCTCGAGGCGGACCACCGCCGGGTCCCGCCCGCGGTCGGCGCCGGGGCCGCCGGCGGCGCGGGCCTGGTCGGCCAGGCGCGCCAGCTCGGTTCGCCGCGCGCCGTCGGCGAGGGCGGCGGCGTCGTCGTACAGGCGGGCGGCGTCGCGGCCACGGCCGGCCGCCTCGTAGTGCCCGGCCAGGCGGACCAGGGCGGCCGGGATGGTCGGGTCGAAGTGCAGCGCCTGCTCGTAGTTGAGCCGGGCCGAGTCGGGGTTACCCAGGCGGTCGTCGTAGATGAGGGCCAGCTCGAGGTGGAGGGCGCCGCGGTCGCGATCGCTGCTCGCCGCGGCGATCTCCCGGTACAGGAGCTGCGCCGCCAGCGCCCACTGCCCGCGCGCCATGCTGGCCATGCGTAGCTCGAACGCCAGCTCGGGATCGTCGGGCGCCAGGGCGTGGGCCTCGAGCAGGCAGCGGTGCGCCTCGGCCTCGCGCTGCGGCACCCCGCGGTACATCCGGGCCCGCCGTCGCCACAGCTGGGCCCGCTGCGCCGGATCGATCGTCGCCTGCAGCTGCCGCCCGAGGATCTCGGTCTGCGCGTCGAGATCGCCCAGCGCCGCGTACAGCTCGTCGAGCACCGCCAGCACGCCGGGATCGCGCTGGCCGCTCAGCGCGGCCGCGTGTTCGGCCCGGCCGATGGCCGCCAGCAGGTCGCCGTCGCCGGCCAGGTCACGCGCCTGCGCGACGCTGACGCCGGCCTCCAGCGCCGGCTCGGCCGGCGGCGGCGGCGGCACCAGCCCGAGCTCCGGCACGAAGGTGGTGGCGTCGGGGAAGGCGTGGCTGATGGCCTCGAAGCCATCGCTGCTCACCGCCGGCATGGGCAGGGTGGTGCGGGCCGGCACCTGGCCGAGCTCGCCGCCGATCACGGTATCGTCGCTGGCGAGCGCCTCGGCCCGGGCTCGGGCCCAGGCCCGGAACGTCGGGTCGAGCTCGTCGCTGGCGGCGGCCTGCTCGTACAGCTCGATGGCGCCGAGCACGTCGTCGCCGCCAGCCAGGACGTCGGCCAGCGGCAGCCACACCGCGACCAGGTCGGGCGCGGCCGCGTGCGCCTGGTGCAGCAGCGCGGCGGCGCGCGCGGCTTCGCCGTGGTGGTCGCGCAGGTGGAACGCGAGCTCCATCAGCAGGTGAGCGCGGACCCGGCCCGTGGTGCGCGGCTCGGCGTAGGCCAGCCAGCCGTGCAGCAGCTCGGGGTCGGCGCCGCGGCGGCGCGCCAGCTCGGCGATGAGCTCGGCTTCGTCGCGCGGGACCGGGGCGGCCAGGTTGGCCGGAAACGGGGCCGGGGCCTGGCCGGGCAGGGTGTCGACCGGGTCGGGCGCGATGGGTCCGGCCTCGCCGGCCCAGCCGCCGGCGGCCGGACCGGGACCGAGGTCGGGCCGCGTCGCCGGGCGCACGTCGGTGATGATCTGGTCCTCCTCGACGCTGGCCTCGGGCGCGTCCGGCAGCGCGGCCAGGGCCGACTCGACCGCGGCCGCGGCCTGATGATCACCGACGACGTCGCGGTACAGGTGCAGGGCGCGGGTCAGCCGGCTGCGCGCGCCGTCGTCGCCGTCGTCGTCGCGGCCGATCACCCGCTCGACCTGGGCCCGATCGGCGTCGACCTCGCGCGCCAGCGCGAGCTGCAGGAACACGCCCTCGGGGTCGAGCCGCCCGGCGGTGGCGGCCTCGTCGAGCAGGCGCTTGGCGTCGCCGAGACGACCGGCCCGGTGCAGCACGGTGCCGAGCGCGACCAGGTCGGCCGCGGTGCGGCGGCCGCCGTCGATGGCCTGGTACGCCCGCACCGCGGCCTGCCAGTCGCGCCGGGCCACCGCGTCGGTGGCGAGCAGGCGCAGGGTGGCGTCGCGCCGGGCCCCGGTCAGGGCCTCGGCCGCCGCCCACAGGGTGGCGCGGCCACGCTCGCGATCGCCGAGCTGGTCGCCGTACAGGTCGGCCAGCTCGAGCAGGACGTCGCCGCGTCGGCTGGCCCGGCCGTGCGCGACCAGCGCCTCGGCCAGCGCGTGCAGGTGCCCGGCCGCGGCCGGGTGGTCGCCCAGCTCGACGGCGAGGTCGGCCAGGTCGCGCAGCACCTCGGGGTCACCTGGCTGGAGGTTGTTGGCGGTCTCGAGCTGGGCGAAGGCGTCGCCGAGGCGGCCGAGGCGGCGTGCGTCCTCGGCGGCGGCGCGCAGGGCGGCGGCGGTGGCGCGGGCGCTGTCGACGCGGCCGCTGTGGGTCGGCTCGCGCTCGTCGTCGGAGGTGGGCCCGCCCTCGGCGCGGGGGCTGGCGGCCGCGGCCGCGGGCGCGGGCGGCAGGCCCAGGCCCTCGCGCAGCGGCGCCGGCACCGCGGCGCCCAGCCGCTCGAGCTCGGCGCTGGCCGCCGCGCGCTCGCGCGCCAGCTCGCCGTCGTCGAGCGCGTGGTCGCCGGCCAGCCGCCCGGCCAGGGCGCGGTACGCGGCCAGGGCCTCGGCCCAGGCGCCGCGGTCGGCGGCGTCGGCGGCGTGGAAGCGCAGCGCCGGGCGGAACTCGCCGTCGAGCTCGAGCGCGCGCGCGAAGGTGGCGCGGGCGACGTCGGGGTGACCGAGCTCGAGCCACAGCTCGCCCAGCCGGGCCAGCAGCGCCTTCTGCCGCTGCGGGTGACGGGCGGTCGCCGCGATCTTGCGGCCGAGGATGACGGCGACGCGCTCGAGGTCGCCGCGGGCACGCTCGACCAGCTCGAGGCAGTCGAGCGCGGGCAGGTGCTGCTCGACCAGGCGCAGCGCGGCCTCGCAGCAGCGCGCAGCGTCGTCGAGGTCGCCGTCGCGGCGGTGCAGCTCGGCCGCGCGCTGCCAGGCGTCGGCCCGGGTCGTCGCGCTGGCGCTGGCGCTGGCGCTGTCGTCGACCGTCGCCGCCAGCGCCTCGAGCGCCTCGGCGATGGCCCGGCCCGAGCCGGTGCGCTCGGCCTGCTCGACCCGCAGCCGGTGCACGCTGGCGGCCAGGCCGCCGTCCAGCTCGCCCGCGACCAGCGCCGCCAGCAGCGCCGCGCTGGCCGCGCCCTCGCCGGCGCGGTCGAGCGCGAACGCCAGGCGGTACCGATCGACCGCGGCCAGGCCGGGGCCGCTGGTGGTGGCGCTGGCGCCCGAGGCGGCGCGGGCCCGGCCGGCGGCGATGACGTCGGGCCACGACCGGGCCCGCCAGCCGGCTTCGCCGACCAGGGTCCAGATCGCCGCGGCCTCGGCCGGGTCGATCGCGCCAGCTCCGGGCGGCTCGAGCCCGGCGGCCGCCGCGCGCGCCACCTCGAGCGCCGGCCCGGGCGCGTCGGCGTCGAGCCAGGCCTGCGCCGCCGCCAGCTCGACCGCGCGCCGGGCCGGGCCCGGCGGGGTCCAGCTCGCCCGCTCGGTCATGGCCTGCGCGCGCACCCGCAGGTCGCCGGTGCGCTCGCGCAGCTCGGCGTCGAGAGCGTGCCCGGCGGCGACCTCGGCCGGGTCGGTCAGCTGCGGGATGGCCGCGGCCAGGTCGCGCAGGGCCGCGGTCGGATCACCGCCGGTGGCCGCCAGCAGGCGGGCCCGGCGCAGCAGCAGCGCGCCCTGGCTGGCGGCGTCGGCGCCGACGTCGACGCCGACCGGGCCGGCCGGGCCGGTCGTCACCGGGTCGGTCGCCAGCGCGGCGTCGAGCCAGCGCCGCTCGTCCTCGCTGCCCGGACCGGTGGTGGCGAGCCGGGCCAGCGCGGCGGTGCGCGCGGCCCGGTTGTCGCGGCCGTGGCTGTGGCGGTAGGCCCGCTCCCAGTCGAGCGCGGCGCCGCCGCGATCACCACGCCGATCGCGCAGGCGCGCCCGCGCCGTCGCCAGCTCGCACGCGCGGCCGTCGAGCTCGTCGCGCTCGGCCGCGGGCGCACCGTCGGCCAGCTCGGCCAGCGCCTCGAGGGCGCGGTCGACGTCGGCCTCGCTGCTGGCGATGGCGCCGTCGAGCTGGGCCACCGCCGTGAGGTCGCCGGCGTCGCCGACCGCCGACAGCCCGGCCAGGTCGTCGAGCGCGAGCCGGGCCAGGAGGGCGTGGGCGAGCGCGCCGGTCACGGTCCGCTCGGCGCTGGCCCGCCGCAGCGCGCCCTCGGCCCCGGCCCGGTCACCGACGGCGAGCAGGCACTCGGCCCGGTCGACCTCGGCCCGGGTCCGGCTGGCCGGATCGAGCCCGCCGGCGAGGGCGCTGGCGAACTGCTCGATGGCCTGGGCGTGGTCGCCGCGCCGCGCGGCCCAGCGCGCCAGCGCCAGCCGGGCCGGGCCGGAGGTGCCATCGGCGGCGACCGCGCGCCGCAGCATGGCACCACGCTCGTCGTCGTCGCTGGCCAGGCCCGCCAGCGCGGTCCACGCCTCGGCCCGCGCGGTCCGGCCCAGCGCCGACTCGGCCGCGTCGCCGCCCTCGGCCGCGCGCAGCAGGGCGGTCCACGCGCGTTCGGCTCCGCCCTGGTGCGACCCGCCGCCGTCGGCGACGGCGGTGGCCACGGCGATGGCGCGCAGGGTCGACAGGTCGGCCCCGGCCAGCTCGCCGGCCCGGGTCAGCTCGGCGCGAGCGCTGGCCGCGTCGTGCAGCGGCCCGGCCAGCACCTCGGCCGCACGCACCAGCAGGCCGGCCGCGGCCACCGGCTCGACCGCCCGGACCGCACGGGCGCGCAGCGCGGCCACCAGCAGGGTCCAGCGTCCGTCCTCGGCGTAGCGCTCGATGAGGGCGTCGGCCGCCTCGGCCAGCTCCGGCCGCAGGTCGACCGCCAGCTCGAGCAGGCGGGTCGCGCTGCCCGGATCGACCACCCGGACCAGCCGCGCCCCGGCCAGCGCCGCCAGCGCGCCGGTGTCGAGGTCGCGCTCGGCCGCGGCCAGGTCGGCCAGCGCGCCGAAGTGGCGGGCGCTCTCGCGGGCGTCGCCGCGGGCGAAGGCGATGACCGCCAGCGCGCCGTGCGCCGGCATGAACTTGGGCCAGCGCGCCAGCGCCTGCCGGGCCAGCTCGACGCCGTCGAGGAACCAGCCGGGCCGGGCCGCCGCGATGGCCAGCAGGCGCTCGAGCACGACCGGCTGGTCGGGCCCGCCGCTGGCCAGCAGGGCGCGGTACCCGCGCATCGCGTCCTCGAGCGCGCCCTGGCGCAGCAGCTCGTCGGCGCTGCGCATGGCGTCGTGGGCGGCGGTGAGCGCGCGCAGGTGCAGGCCGTCGCCCTCGCTGGCGCGGGCGCCGGCCCGGGCGTAGCCGACGACGATGCCGTCGCTGCTGGTGCGGGCCTGCGCCAGCTCGACGTCGGCCAGCGCCGGCAGGCGCCAGCCGTGCGGGGGCAGCAGCTGCCACAACACGGCGTCGAGCACGTCGATCTCGACGTCGCACAGGCCGCGGACCCGGGCCTCGTGCTTGCCGCCGGCGTCGGTCAAGCCGAGCAGGGCGGCCAGGATGCGGTCGGCGATGAGCGGGCCGGGCACCGGCACGTAGCCGAGCACGCGGATGGCGCCGGCGGCGACGCGGACGGTGGCGCCGGCGCCGACGACGTACAGGTGGAACGTGACGTCGGCCTGGGCCAGCCCGTCGACGAAGCGGCACCGCACCGCGACGTACCCCTCGGCCAGCCGGGCCGCCAGCTGGGTCACGCCGGCGTCGGCCAGCTGGGCGGCGGCGGCGGCGGCGCGGCGGTCGAGCGCGCGCTGGTCGATGCGCACCGCGGCCGCGCGCAGGCGGGTCCGGCGCCGCTGCAGGTGCTCGAGCGGCGCGGCCGGGTCGGGCGCCTGGCCCGGCACGTCGAGCTCGAGGTGGTCCACCACCAGCCAGTCGAGCACCGGCTGCGCGGCCAGCACCAGGCGCACGGGGCCGGCGCCGTCGTCGAGCGAGAACGGCAGGCGCAGCACCGGCCCCGACGCAGGGGGCGACCCCGGAGCGATCACGTCGGTAGAGTACAAGATCGCCGGCGCGGTGCTGGGCTCCGCGCCGGCGATCCGCCCGCGCCGGCGGCCGGGTCCGCCACGCCGGCCTGACACCACCCTGACCGGGCTGGTTTGAACCAGGTCGATCGCCGTGCTACCGCCTGGCCATGCGTCGCCCCATGCCCTCCTGGCCCGTCGTGTGCGTCCTCCTCGCGCTGGCGCTGGCCGCCTGCCGCACCACCTACCAGCCCGAGGTCCGGCGCGGGCCCGGCGTGGCCCCGGCCAACCCGACCGTGGTGCTGTTCCCCATCCCGTGCCGGTCGTCCGATGACAAGTGCAAGCCGGAGTACGCCGGCGCCATCACCGCCAAGGTGCGCAGCGAGCTGGAGTTCGCCGGCTTCACCATCGTCGACGGCCAGAACCTGGTGGCCGACCCGCGCTACCGCGACCAGCGCGAGGCCGCGGTCACCACCGACGGTGAGCCAGTGGTGGAGGCGACCTCGCTGCGTCGGGTCGGCTCGACCTTCGAGGACCTGCCGCCGCCGATGCAGCGCCAGCTCCTGGCCGACGCCCGCGCCAGCGGCGTGGTCACCGGCACGATCCAGATGCTCGGCAAGGGCACCGGCAAGAACTGGCTGGTCGAGGTCACGCTGCGCCTGGGGAACGACCAGGGCCAGCCGGTGTGGGTCGCCCGCTGCAAGCACGAGAGCTACTGGAACGAGCGCGACAGCTGGTCGATCGAGCAAGCCGCCAGCTGCGCCCTGGGTGGCGCGCTCGGGCGCTGAAGCGGTTGACAAGCGAGGGCCGGCGCGGCGTGCTCCCGGCATGGTTGACGCGAGCGCCCCCGCCCCGGCCCCGCGCCACGACCACGTGCTGGAGGGGCCGCGCCGTCTGTCGCGCTCGCTGCTGTGGGGCCTCCAGCGCACCTACTACGAGCAGCGCGGCCCGAGCGCGTGGTCGACCCACCAGGTGCCGTGGTTCGTGACCTCGAACGGCTGCCTGGCCCGGGCCTACGCCGAGGTCATCGACGCCTTCCTGCGCGACGTCGCGGCCGGCCAGGCCGACCCGCACGCGGCCCCGACCGTACACCTGGTCGAGGTCGGCGCCGGCCACGGTCGCCTCGGCTTCCTGCTTCTCGAGCAGCTGACCGCGCTGGCGCAGGCCCGGGCCGAGCTCGGCCCGCGCGCGCCCTGGCGCTACGTCATGACCGACGTCGCCGAGTCCAACCTGGCGGCGTGTGCGGCCCACCCGGCGCTGCGGCCCCACCTCGAGGCTGGCCGGCTCGACCTGGCCCGGTTCGACGCCGAGGCCGACACCGAGCTGCACCTGCGCCAGAGCGGCGTCGTGCTGGCGCCGGCGGCGGCGGCCGGGCCGATCGTGGTGATCGCCAACTACGTGTTCGACAGCCTGCGCCACGACGCCTTCCGGGTCGACGCCGGCGTGGTGTCGGAGAGCCTGGCCGCGCTGCACGGGAGCGCGCCCGAGCCCGACCTCGGTGACCCGGCGCTGCTCGAGCGGATCGAGCTGGTGTACCAGCACGCGCCGATCGCGCCCGGCTACTACGGCGACCCGGCGCTCGACGCCATCCTCGACGAGTATCAGCGCACGCTGCACGACACGGTGGTGACGGTGCCGGTCGGCCCGCTGGCGTGCCTGCGCCACCTGCGCGCGCTGGCGCGCGGCCCGATGCTGCTGCTGTCGGCCGACAAGGGCGACGTCCACCCCGACGAGCTGCTGCGCCGGCTGGCGCCGCAGCCGGTGGTGCACGGCAGCTTCTCGCTGACGGTCAACTACCACGCCATCGCCACCTGGGTCCGCCACCTCGGCGGCCAGGCGCTGCCGGTGACCCCACGGCCGGGCACCGTGGTCATGACCGGCTACCTGCTCGACGCGCCACCGCCGGCGGTGGCGCGCACGGCGGCGGCGTTCGCGACCCACGTCGAGGCGTTCGGGCCGATGGACTTCTTGTTGCTGCAGGACGAGCTGCGCCCGGCCGACCGCCCGCTCGGCCTGGCCGCGGCGCTGGCGCTCTTGCGCTTCTCCGACTGGGACCCGTCGCTGTTCTACCGGGTGGTCGACCGCATGCTGCCGCAGCTCGACGACGCCGGGGCCGACCTCCGGCGCGAGACCCGGCGCGCGCTCGGTCGGGTCTGGGCGCGCTACTACCACCTCGGCGGCACCCAGGACCTGCCGTTCGAGATCGCCCGGGTCTGGCAGCGGCTCGGCCTGACCCAGGAGGCGATGCGCATGTACGAGCAGTCGATCGCCCTGTTCGGCGACAGCCCGGTGACCCAGCACAACCTCGGCCTCTGCCTGTACGACACCGACCAGCGCTACCCCGAGGCGCTGGCCGCGTTCGAGCGCTCCCTCGCGCTCGACCCCGGCTACGGCCCGTCGCTGACGTGGAAGATCAAGACCGAGGCCGAGCTGCGCGGGGCGTGAAGGTGACCCGCTCGAACTGGCCGACGCGGGCGTAGCCGATACGCTCGTAGATCTTGATCCAGACCACCACCTGCCTGGGTCCCTCGCCGGTCGACCCCGACGGGATGCACTGCATCGAGGTGGATGCGGTCAGGGTCTCGGCGTGTGTCGACTGAGCGTCGGCAGCGTCCGTCGCACGTGAGGTTCGTACCGCCGCAGGTCGCGGCCGCCGCCTACTCCTGCGCGGCTTCGGCCTCGTCCTTGCCGTGGCACTTCTTGTACTTCTTGCCCGACCCGCACGGGCACGGGTCGTTGCGGCCGACCTTGGGGCGCTCGCGCCGGACGGTCTCACCCGCCTGCGGCTCACCCGGGGCGGCGCTGGCGCCGCCGCTGGCGCGCCGGGCCCGGGCCTCGGTCTGCGCCCGCGCCTCGCCCTCGTCGACCTTGCCGGCGGCGCCGGCGGTGACCAGCTGGCGCTGCCGCTGCTGCAGCGCCGGCACCTGCTCCTCCTCGCGCTGGATCTGCACGTGGAACAGCTTGCTGCAGGCGTTGGCCTGGATGCGCGACATCATGTCCGCGAACAGGTCGTAGCCGGCCTTCTTGTACTCCTTCTTCGGGTCCTTCTGGCCGTAGCCCTGCAGGCCGATGCCCTCGCGCAGCGCCTCCATGGTCTTGAGGTGCTCGATCCACTGGCTGTCGATCTCCTCGAGCTGGAAGTGCCGGGCGAAGTACATCAGCCACGGCCGCGACAGGTCCTTCTCGCGCTCGCCCAGCTTGCGCTCGACCAGCGGCCAGACCTGCTGCGCCACCTCCTCGGCCGCGCCCGGCTGCAGCTCGGGCGTGATCGCGAACTGCTCCTGCAGGGCGTCCTCCAGGCCGTCCCAGTCCCAGTTGTCGTCGGGCACGTCGGCCGACAGGTACTGGGCGATGATCGCGCCGATGCGCTCGTCGGACAGGTCGTACAGGCGCTCGCGCTGCTGGATGAGCGAGCGGGCGATCTCCTCGGTCAGGTAGCCGATCAGCTCCTCGCGCGGCCCGTCGTAGCGCTGCTCGAGGTCGAGCAGGGCGCCATACTGCCGCCACACCTCGGCGCGCAGGATGCGCCAGCCCGGGCGGGCGTCGCGCTCGAGCGAGATGATGGCGCCATCGCGCTCCTTGGCCTTGGCGACCACGGCCTCGACCAGCTCGACGATCTTGGGCCGAACCTCCGGCGTCAGGCCCTCGACCGTCCAGTCGCCGCTGGCGGCGGGGGCGTGGTGGACCACGCCCTTCTTCTTGTCGTCCTCGCTCAGCTCGGGGATGTAGCGGCCCTCGAGGATCTGCCGGCGCAGCGCGTAGATGGTCTTGCGCTGCTGGTTCATGACGTCGTCGTACTCGAGGACGTTCTTGCGGATGTCGAAGTTGCGGCCCTCGACCTTCTTCTGCGCGCCCTCGATCGAGCGCGTCACCATGGGCGACTCGATCGGCACGTCCTCCTCGAGGCCGAGCCGCTCCATCAGGCCGGTCATGCGATCGAGCCCGAAGATGCGGAGCAGGTCGTCCTGCAGGCTGAGGTAGAAGCGCGACGCGCCCGGGTCGCCCTGGCGGCCGGCGCGGCCGCGCAGCTGGTTGTCGATGCGGCGCGACTCGTGCCGCTCGGTGCCGATGATCTTGAGGCCGCCGGCGGCGATCACCTCGGCCTTCTCGGCCTCGCACTTCGCCTTGTACGTCGGCAGCAGCTCGGCCAGCCGGCGCTCGTCGTCGACCGACGGCTCGTGCGCGCCCGGAAGCGGGCTGTCGCCGCCGTCGGGGTCACCGTCGTCATCGCCGGCGCCGTCGCGATCGACCGGCGGCGGGGCCACCGGCTGGGCCGTGCCGGCGTCGGTCGCCAGCGTGGCCTTCTCCTCGGCCAGCGCCTCCTTGGCCATGAACTCGTGGTTGCCGCCGAGCAAGATGTCGGTGCCGCGACCGGCCATGTTGGTGGCGATGGTGATGGAGCCCTTGCGGCCGGCCTGGGCGATGACCCCGGCCTCCTTCTGGTGCTGCTTGGCGTTGAGCACGTTGTAGGGCAGGCCGCGCTCGCGCAGCAGCTTGGCCAGCAGCTCGCTCTTCTCGACCGAGACCGTGCCGACCAGGACCGGCTGGCCGCGGCCGTGGCACTCGGCGATGTCCTCCATCACCGCCCGGAACTTGCCGGCCTCGTTCTTGTAGACGAGGTCGGGCAGGTCCTTGCGCACCAGCGGCTTGTTGGTCGGGATGGTGAGGATGTCGAGCTTGTAGATCTGGTGGAACTCGGTCGCCTCGGTGTCGGCGGTGCCGGTCATGCCGCCCAGCTTCTTGTACATGCGGAAGTAGTTCTGGAACGTGACCGTGGCCAGCGTCTGGTTCTCCTCCTCGACGGTGACGCCCTCCTTGGCCTCGATGGCCTGGTGCAGGCCGTCCGACCAGCGCCGGCCCGGCATCTTGCGGCCGGTGTGCTCGTCGACGATGACGACCTTGCTGTCCTCGACCAGGTAGTTGACGTCGCGCTTGTACAGGGTGTGCGCGCGCAGGGCCTGGTTGACGTGGTGGACCAGCGTGATGTTGGCCGCCTCGTACAGGTTGTCGATGCCGAGCATCTTCTCGACCCGCTCGGTGCCCTCGTCGGTCAGCATGGCCGAGTGCTGCTTCTCGTCGACGGTGTAGTCGACCTCGCGCTTGAGCTTGGGGATGAGCTTGTCGATCTTGGCGTACAGCTCGCCCGAGGCCTCGGCCGCGCCGGAGATGATGAGCGGGGTGCGGGCCTCGTCGATGAGGATCGAGTCGACCTCGTCGACCACCGCGAAGTTGAGCCCGCGCTGGACCATGCGGTCGGGCGAGCTCTTCATGTTGTCGCGCAGGTAGTCGAAGCCGAACTCGTTGTTCTGGCCGTAGGTGATGTCGCAGTTGTAGTTGCGCTGGCGCTCGTAGTCGTCGAGGCCGTGGACGATGACGCCGGTGCTGAGGCCGAGGAAGCCGTACAGCCGGGCCATCCACTCGGCGTCGCGCTTGGCCAGGTAGTCGTTGACGGTGACCAGGTGCACGCCCTTGCCGGTCAGCGCGTTGAGGTAGATGGGCAGGGTCGCGACCAGGGTCTTGCCCTCGCCGGTCTTCATCTCGGCGATGCGGCCCGAGTGCAGGGCCATGCCGCCGATGAGCTGGACGTCGTAGTGGCGCATGCCGAGCGCGCGCTTGCCGCCCTCCCGGCACACCGCGAACGCCTCGGGCAGCAGGTCGTCGAGGGTGGCGCCGGCGGCCAGCCGCTGCTTGAACTCGGCGGTCATGGCCTTGAGCTCGGCGTCGCTCTTGGCCTGCATCGTCTTCTCGAGCCCGTTGATGCGGTCGACGATGGGCGTGAGCTTCTTGAGCTCGCGCTGATTCTTGCTGCCGAAGATCTTTTGCAGAAGGCCCATGGGGGTGGGCGGGTTCTAGCACGAACGCCCCGTCGTCGGCGGGTTTCCCGGGCACCTCGTCGACGGAGATTTCCTCGTGATCGCGTGCGCTTGGCGCTGCGCCTGCCCGCTCGGTCAGGGCCCGGGGCGGGCGCCGGCCCGCAGCGCCGCCGCCTGGGCTCGGGCCATGGTCGCGGTGTCGATCAGCGCGGGCTCGGTCGGCCCGATCGTGCCCGGCTTGACCCGCCCGTACGCGGCGAGCGCGTCGGCGCGCTGGCCGTGGGCCTCGGCCAGCCGGCCGGCCAGGTACCAGTCGGCGTCGCTCGGGGTGCGCCGGCCGGCCCGGCGCATCGACTCGTGCAGGTCGGCGATGGACCGGCCGAGCTCGCCGCGGCCGGCCAGCACCACGCCGCGGGTGTTGAGGATGTTGGCCTCGGTGAGGTTGCTGTGGTCGATCATGGCCAGCGCCGCGGGCAGGTCCCGATCGATCGCCGCCAGCGCCCAGGCCGCGGCGTTGCGCTGCTGGGCGTCGGCGCCGCCGGCGCCGGCCAGCGCCTTGGCCGCGGCCTCGATCGTCGCTGGCACGCCCTCGTGCAGCGCGATCATGAGGAGCTCGGTCAGCGCCGCCGTCGATCCGGGCTGGTCGCGCAGCTCGTCGGCCAGCTCCTGCCGGGCCTCGGCGCGCTTGCCGGCCTGGGCCAGGGCCCGGGCCCGGACCATGCGAACCATGGTCGCCGGGAAGCCGGCAGCGGTCAGGTCCGGGCCGAGCTGCGCCATCTCGGTCCAGCGACCGGCCGCCTCCATCGCCTCGGACCGGGCCACCACGCAGGCCCGGCGCAGCCCGGCCCCGGCCTTGGCGCACCCGGCCAGGGCGGCCAGCGCCCGCGGGTGCGCCGGGCGCAGCAAGGCGGCCGCCAGCGCGAGCGCCGCCGGCGTGGCCGCGGTCCCGGTCGGGCGCAGCTCGCGCAGCGGCGCGTTCAGGTGCGGGATGGTGGCGTCGAGGACCCGGTCGGCGCCGCGGTGGTCGCCGCGCTCGAGCAGCGTGAACAGGGCCTGCCCGACCTGGGCGGCGTGGGCGGCGGCGGCGAGGTAGACGGCGCGGCCCCGGTCGCGCGCCACCAGGTGGGCCTCGGCCTCCCCGTTGGTGATGACGTCGACCCACCACAGCCCGGGGCCGAGCGGCTTCACGGTCAGCTCGGGCAAGGAGCTGGCGACGTCGAGCAGGTAGGCCAGCGGGAAGTCGGGCGTGGTGTCGGCCCGGTCGTTCACGTTCACCGCGAGCGGGACCACCTCGGTGCCGGGCAGACGCGGCGGCGCCACGTCGCCCAGGGCGTGACGGTGCAGCGCCACGATCGGGGCGCGCGGATCGGCCGGGGGCACGGCGGGTGTCCCGCTGCGCCGGAAGCGACGGATCAGGGCCAGCCGGGCCGGCTCGGTGTTGGCCGCCTCGAACAGGGCGAGCGCGGGCGCGTAGTGGCGCACGCCGGCCAGGCTGCCCGCGGCGGAGGTGAGCAGGTTGTCGCGGGCCTGACCGGTGCGCCGGCGCGACGCCAACTCGAGGGCCGCCGCCTGGCCACGCCCGCCGGCCAGGGCCGCCACCAGCAGCCCGTCCCGGCGCTGGCCGCTCTCGAGCGGCTCGAGCTCGGCCACGGCCGCGTCGAACTTGGCCTGGAACAGCAAGGCCTGGGCGATCTCGAGCTCGGGTCCATCGTCATCGGACACCGCGCCGGCGGCGCGGTAGGCGGTGATGGCCGCGGCCACGTCGCTGCCGGCACCGTACCGATCGCCGAGCGTGCCGCGCGCGAGCAGGCTGGCGCGGTCGAGCAGCGCCCCGACGTGGCTGGGCGACCGCTGCAGCGCCGCGGCGTAGGCGGCCAGGGCCCCGGCGCGGTCGTGGTCGAACCCGAACTCGCGCCCGAACGAGTCGTGGCGCAGGGCGTAGGCCAGGACCTGGTAGGCGTCGCCATCGGTCGGCGCCAGCTCGGTCGCGACCCGCGCCGCGCGCCGGGCCGCCTGGCCGAGGCCGGCCTGGAGCAGGACGTTGCTCAGGCGCTTGTGGTGATCGGCCACCTTCGGCTGGGCGGCGATGAGCCGGTGCATCTCGGCCACCGCCTCGCGCGGCCGACCACGGCTGGCCAGCGCCATCCCGGTGTGTTCGATCGAGATCCGGATCGACTCGTCGCCGATCCCGGCCAGCGCCTGCTGCAGCGCGCCCAGCTCCGCGGGCGCCAGGCGGACCTTGCCGCTGTCGAAGCGGACGGTGACGATGAGGGTGCGCCCCTCGACCCGGCTGCGCTCGCTGAGCGAGGCGGAGCCGAGGGCGCGCTGGCGCGGCGGCGGCGGCGCCGGCAGGGTGAAGCCGTCGGGGATGATCAGGCGGTTCTCGATCTCGTAGACGTGCGGGCGATGCCACACGAACGGATGCCGGCGCGCGGGCGCGCCCGTGGCTGGCTTGGTGCGGGCGAGCTCCGGCACCTTGTCGAGCGTGTCACTGGGGAACAGGGTGACGTCGATGCTGGCGCGCCGGGAGAACGCCCGGGACGCTTCGGTCGCGATCACCGTCACCTCGAACGGGCGATCGAGGTCGGCCGGCGGGGTCGCGTCGTGGCGTGCGAGCGCCTTGGCCGCGTACTCTCGCTCGACGTACGAGGTCAGCGCGCGCGTCAGGTCCTCGGCCCGGGTGTCGCGCCGCCACGCCCGCATCTCGGCGGCGAACACCCCACCCTCCCGGCTGAGCTCGGTCACGCGCGCGCCGCCGTCCTCGGCCAGCTCGAAGGTCCGGACCTCGCGCACCAGGTTGCTGGCCGGGGTCGCGCTCGGCGTGGCGACCAGCGCGCGGGTGTCGTCGGCGATCACCAGCGAGAGCCGGCTCTGATCGCGCGCCGGCAGCTCGCCGACCGGGACCAGGTCCTCGGTCGCGTCGATCCACACCGGACGGCCAGCGACGACGGTGCGGACGATGGCGTGGTCGAACACGCCCATGCCGGGCAGGTCGTGGTCGACGTCGCGCCCGGGCCCGGTCTCGAGCAGGGCCAGGTCGGCCCGCAGCCCGGCCTGGCGCAGCAGCGCGACCAGCAGGACCGCCTTGTCCTTGCAGTCACCGAAGCCGCGCCGCAGGGTCTCCGCCGGCGGCCACGGCACCATGGCGGCCTGGCCGAACTCGATGCCGGTGTAACGGACGTGCGCGTGCAGCCAGCGCACCAGCGCGCGCACGCTGGCGAGGTCGCGCCCACGGGTGACGCCGGTCGGCCACGCTGGGGGCCCGGCGGCGATCTGGCGCTCGAGCACCTGGCGGTAGTCGCGCGCGACCGCGGTCCAGGAGGTCGCGGTCGCCAGCCCGACCTGCGGCACCGTGGCGATCTCGCCTGGCACGTCGGCCTCGCCCCGGGGCAGGGCGGCCTGGGGCCCGAGCTGGTAGCGCCAGGTCTGACGGCCGCCGGTCCGGGCGACCGTCGGCCCCATCCCGGCCGGGAGGGCGCGGCCCACCACCCGCAGCGGCCGGTCGGCCGGGGCGCTGATCGTCAGGCGCGACGACTGCACCGGCACGCCGGCGCCGAAGTAGAAGCGCGACGCCGTGCCGGCCTTCGACAGCGGCTCGCGATCGGTGGTGATGAGCTCCTCCTCGACGACGCTGCCGATCTGCAGGCGGGGCAGGGGCATCTGCAGGACGCGCCGGTCGCTGAAGACCGCGGGCGAGTCCTCCACCGCCGGCGCGTCGTGGATGAGCGAGGGGTCGAGGTTGCTGGTGGTGCCGTCGGGGGCGATGACCCGGATCCGCACCGCCGGCTTGTCCTGGTAGAACGGGCTCCACTCGCTGCTCAGCGTGCCCCAGTCGTCGACGCCGGCCTGGGTCCGGACCACGAAGACCATGCGCCAGCGCTCGACCATCCGCCCGGCGGCGTCGAACGTGCGCTCGGACTCCTCGCGCAGGACGACGACTGGCCAGTCTCCCGCCGGCGCCGCGCGGGCGGCCGCGAGCAGGTCGGGCACCGGCGCGGTGAACGACGGCAGGTCGAGCGGATCGGCGGCGTGGGCGGTCCCGCCCCACACCACCACGACGAGCGCAAACGCAACAGCAAGACGCATGGGGGTGGCGCGAAGGTAGCAAGGCCCGACCTCGGCCGGGCGCCGTCAGCTCACGGCCACAGCCAGATCTCGTCGACGGACAGGTGGCCCCACGACCCGGTCGCCTGGTCGACCAGGATGACCCGGGCCTCCTGCCCGCGCCACGGCGTGACGTCGATGGCGACCTCGGTGAACTGCTCGCCCGGGCTGCCCGGGGCCGCGGCGGTGGCGACGATGCCGCCGCCGACCCACAGCTCGAGCCGGAGCGCGCCGGCGTCGGTGCCACCGCACAGGCGCGCGGTGAGGCGGCGCCCGGTCAGGGTGAACGGCGGCGAGGCCAGGGTGCCGGTGGCGGCGTCGCCGCCGTGCATGCTGGTGGTGAACCAGCGGCCGCCGAAGCCGCGCACCAGGCCCTGCCCGGCGCGCTCGCGGTCGGCCGGGGCCCGGCCCCAGGCCGCGCCCTGAGGCTGCCAGCCGTCGGCGAAGCGGCCGCCCTCGAAGTCGGCGATGACCTTGACCCCGAGCGGGACGGTGGCCGGCACCGCCGGCACCCACAGCGCCTCGGGCCGGACCTTGGCGCCCGAGTACAGGCGCGGGCGCTGCGCCGGGGCGATGCCGACCTCGGGGCGGTACAGGCTGGTGATGAGCGGCCACTCGAGGTGCAGGTCGCGCTCGTCGAGCAGGAGGCCGGCGAAGCGCTGGGCCCGGATGGCGTCGGGGAAGCCGCGCACCGGGCGCGGCTTGCGCGCGGTCACGTCCTTGATGCCCATGCGGTGGACGTACATCTCCTTGCCGGCCAGGTGCAGGTACCACGGGTGCGACGGCGCCCAGACCTCGCCACCGACGCCGCGCAGCTGGGCGATGAGGGCGTCGCCGCCGGCGCGATCGGCCGGGCGCGGCGTGAAGTGCGCCGGCTTCCAGCGCCAGGCCCAGGCCGAGGCGCCGAGGCCGGCCAGGGCGGCGCCGGCCAGGAGCGCCGGCACCAGCACCCGGGTGGCGCGAGCGGCGGCCCGGGCCGAAATCCGGCGCCCGAGCTGCCACGACACGGCGACGGCGGCGGCGGCGGCCAGCGCGCCGTGCAGGAAGGCTGGCATGTACGCGTTGAAGTGCGCGAACTCGGTGCCCCAGCCGATGGCCCCGAGCAGCGTCGACAGGGCGAAGGTCCCGGCCCACAGCAGCATGGCGCCGCCGCCGGGCAAGAGCCGGCGCCGCACCAGCGCGTGGCCGACCACGACGAGGAGGCCGATCAGCGCGAGCGCGGTCATCGGCCGGAAGTGCATCAGGATGTTGTCGAACGAGCGCCAGAACCGGTCCATGTTGAAGTCGTGGTCCTGGTGGACCTGGTAGACGTAGGTCCAGAACCAGCCGCCGGTGGTGCGCTGCAGGAGGGCGGTGCCGCCCAGGCCGATGGCGCCGGCGACGACGCCGTAGGTGACGCCGCGGCGCGCGGCCAGGCCCCAGGCCCGGCCGTCGCGCCAGCGTGCCGCCAGCATGGGCGCGTGGACGGCGACCACGATCAGGCCGCCCCAGGCCACGTACAGCACCGCCGTCTGCTTGGCGAAGAAGGCGAGCGCCAGGGTCGCGGCGGCGGCCGCGGCGCGGGCGTCGCCGCGCCAGCCGGCGCCGTGGTGGACCCCGCCGGCCAGGACCAGGCCGCCGGTGATCATCGCCAGGGCCAGGGTGTCGGCCCGGACCAGGTCGTACCAGCCGTCCATGTACGGGTACGCGGCGGCGAACAGGCCGAGCCCGGCGATGAGGCCAGCCAGCGCGACCGGCCGGGCCGCGCCCTCGTCGCCGCGGCGGGCCGCGCCGCGTGGGCCGCGCCGGCGGCGCCGGTGTCCAGTGAACACCAGCGAGCGCGCGGCGATGGCGACGATGCCGATGAGCGCCAGCACCGACACCACCCGGCCCAGCGTGTAGCCGAGCCCGAACACCTTGCCGAGCGCGGCCAGCAGGCCGGGGTACAGCGGCGTGTACAGGTACGGGATGAACTCGATCGACGGCTCGACGTAGATGCCGTGGCCCTCGCCGATGCGGTACGCGTGCTGGAGCAGGCCGCCCTCCATCCACTCGAGGTCGTACGGGTAGGTCAGGCGGCCGGCGATGGCGCTGACGAGCAGGCCGAGCTGGATCAGCGCCGGGGTGGTCGCCGCCAGCCACACCAGCCAGCGCAGGTGGGGCCACCAGCGGGCGAGGGCGCCGGGCTGACCCGGCGCTGGGGTCACGGCGTGACCTCGAGGTGGGCGACGTCGACCCGATCGTCGACGATCGGCGCGCCACCGCCGCGCGCCGGCAGGCGCCGGTTGCCCTTCCACCAGCCGGCCCACACCGTGTACACGCCCGGCGCCGCGGTGCGCGGCACGGTCAGCGTCGAGGTGTAGCGGATGTACTGGCCGGGGCGCCACCACGCCAGCGGCCGGACCGGCGCGTGGTCACCGACGAAGCGACCGCCCTTCCCATCCTCGCCGTGGACGAACACCTTGTAGCCGAGCGGCGGGCGGGCGCGGACCGCGAAGGTCCAGGTCAGCTCGACCTGCTCGCCGCGCCGGGCCCTGGCCGGGGCGGTCACCGCCAGCAGCTCGAGGCCGTCGCCGAAGCGCACGCCGAGCGGACCGGCCACATCGGGGGCGCCGGGCAGCAGGGCCTCGGCCGCGCCGGCCGGGATCTGCGAGGCGTCGTACCAGCGGGCCAGCGTGGCCCGGGTCTCGGCGCAGCCGCGCTCGCCCAGGTCGGTCGTCTCGTCCGGGTCGGTGTCGAGCTGGTAGCTCTCCCAGCTGGTGTCGGGGCTGACGTTGTAGATGACGTGGCAGCGCGTGTCGGCGACGCCGCGCAGCTCGTGGTTGCCCTCGTACGACAGCTGCTGGAACACCGCGCGCGCGCGCTCCGGGCCGCCGGCCAGCAGGTCGAGCAGCGACTGCCCCATCATCTCCGGCGAGGCCGGCTGGCCGAGCAGGTTGGCCACGGTCGGCAGGAGGTCGACGTGACCGGCCGGCGTGGTGATCACCCGCGGCGCCAGCCCGGGCACGCGGACGATGAGCGGCACCTTGGTCTGCGCGCCATACAGGTGGTAGCCGTGCAGGTCGATGCCGTGCTCGCCGAACCCCTCGCCGTGGTCGCCGGTGACGATGATCGCCGTGCGCTCGTACTGCCCGGTCGCGCGCAGGTGGTCGAGCAGGCGGCCGAGGTGGTGGTCGGTGAAGCGCAGCTCGCCGTCGTACAGCGCGACCTTGTCGGTGCCGAAACCGGGCACGTCGGCGTGGGGCTCGTACTCGTAGTGCGGATCGTAGTAGTGCACCCACAACATCCAGCGCGCGCTGGCGTGCTGATCGACGAAGGCGATGGCCTTGTCGGTCTGCTGCGCCGACGAGCTGCCGCGGGTGTGGGCCGGGCCCTGGCCGGGCACGCCGGCGTGCAGGCGCTGGTTGCTGTTGTCGTAGCGATCGAAGCCCTGGTTCATGCGCCGGCTCTCGTCGAAGTACCAGTAGTTGGTGATGGCGCCGGTGGCCAGGCCGGCCGCCTTGCCGACCTCACCCAGGGTGGTCGCGCGCGGGGCCAGGCCGGGCCAGCCATCGATCGAGGTGTCGTAGTACACGTCGAGCGGCAGGCGGCCGGTCAGGATGGCGGGGATGGAGTACCGCGTCGACGGCGCGTGGGCCCAGCCGTTGCGGAACAGCGCGCCCTCGGCGGCCAGCCGGTCGAGCGCCGGCGTGGTCGGGCGCCGGTAGCCGTAGGCCGAGACGTGGTCGGCGCGTACGGTGTCGAGGGTGATGACCAGCACGCGCAGGTCGGCCGGGACGCCCGGCGGGACCGGCGCGAAGGCGACGTCGGCCGCGCTGCGCTGCAGGCTGACGTCGCCGCCGACGCAGTTCTGGTCGACGCCGTCGTCGGGGATCTCGCTCGCGCCTGGGTGCACGCCAGCGTCGCCGTCGTCGCAGTCGCCGCCGCCGAGGAAGCGGGCGTAGCCGTCGCGGTCGAGGTCGAACGCCCGGCGCAGCGCGCGCGACACCGGGCCGCCCAGGCCGGTATAGGCGGCGCTGGCCTTGATCACCGCCGGCGCCCGGCCGAGGCCGAGCAGGGCCACCAGCGCCAGCACCAGCGCCCCGATCGCGGCGCCAGCCTGGGCCCGACGCGGCCAGGTCACCAGCTGGCGCCAGGCCCGGGCGGCGATGGGCAACGTGCCGACCAGCAGCGCCGCGGCCACCACCGCGACGGCCGGGCCGCGCAGGCGCGGCAGCTGCTGCACCGTGGTCCAGCTGGCGACGGCGAGCGCGCCGGCGCCGCCGGCGATCAGCAGCGCGAGCGCCCACCACGGCGCCGCGAACGCCGACAGCGGCCGCCCGGCGCGGCGGCCGGCCAGCGCGCGTAGCCCGAGCTCGACCGGCCGCGCCAGCACGAAGGTCACGAGCAGCGCGGCGGCCAGCGCGGCCACGGTGGCGGCCATCGACGAGGCGATGACCAGGTCGGGCCGCTTGCGCCCGGCCAGCGCCGGCCCGAGCAGGCGGTAGGTCAGGCCGAGGGCCAGCCCGACCGTGGGCACGCCAGCCACGACCAGGGCCAGGCCGATGGTGGCGTCGCGCGGGTCGGCGGCGCGGGCCTCGTCGTGCCGGGCCCGGGCGAACCGCCACAGCGTGCCGAGGCGGGTGTGCTGCATCCAGGCCCAGTGCATCAGGCCGGCGATCGCGCCGACCCCGGCGCCGACCAAGGCGTGGCTGGTGGCGAGGTATCCGAGCCAGCCGATCCGGCCGAGCGCACCCGGCACGAACTGCCGGGCCGGGCCCCACGACCACAGGCCATCGATGACCCCGGCCGCGGCCAGCGCGAGCGCACCCGCCAGCGCGCCGATCAGCGCGCTGCTGGCAGCCGTCGGCGATCGATCAAGCGAGGGTGAGGGCACGCGGGTGCCGGGAAGGTAGCGTATGCTCCGACCCCATGGCCATCGGCGCCGACCTGGACGGCACAGGCGGCGCCACGTCGCGGCGCATCGCCGGCGAACCGGACGGCGCGGACGCCGGCGCCGTGCGGGCCGGCGCCGCCCGGGCCGACTGGGCGCTGTGGCTGCCGCTGGCCGCGGCGTTCGTGCTGCTGGCCTGGCACGCCTGGCAGTACGACTTCATCACCGACGACGCCTACATCTCGTTCGTGTTCTCGCGCAACCTGGCCGAGCACGGCGAGCTGACCTTCAACCTGGGCGATCCGGTCGAGGGCTACACCAACTTCCTGTGGACCTTCGTGCTCGGCCTGGTCGCGGCCGCCGATCTCCCGATCGAGCTGGCCGCCAAGCTGCTGGCGCTGGCCTGCGCCGGGGTGACGCTGGCCACCACCGCCCGCCTGTTGCGCCGGGTCGGGGTGGCCGGGCCGGTCGCGGCGGTGCCGGCCTTGCTCTTGGCCAGCTCGTCGGGGTTCGCCTGCTGGACCTCGGGCGGGCTCGAGACCCAGCTGTTCACCATGCTGGTCACGCTGGCGGTCAGCGCCTACGTCGCCGGTGACGCCGCCCGGGGCCGGCTCGGCCTGTGGCTGGCGCTGGCGGCGATGACCCGGCCCGAGGGGTTGCTGGTGGCCGCGGTGCTGGGCGGCCACCGCCTGGTCGGCAACCTGGTCGGGGCGCGCCGCTTGCTCCCCGACGCCGGCGAGCGCCGGACCCTGCTGGTGTTCCTCCTCCTGTGGGGGCCGTGGTTCACCTGGCGCTGGTGGTTCTACGGCTACCCCTTCCCCAACACCTACTACGTCAAGGCGCACGGGCCGTGGCAGCCGGCCCGGCTGGCCAGCGAGATGTGGGAGGTCGGCGGGCACTACCTGGCGGTCTGGGTCCGCCAGGTCGAGCTGCTGTGGGCGGCGCCGCTGCTCGCGGTCGGCGTGCTGGCGCGCCGGCGCGGCCGCCTCGTCCTGGTGGTGGCGGCGGCGGTCGGCGCGGCGGTGGCCACGGTGCACCTGGCGCCGGCCTCGTGGTGGCCGTCGTCCCCGCCGGCCCGCGGCGCGCCGGCCGTGCCGGCGTTCGTGCCGGGCGCGGTCGTCGCCGTGGCCGTGCTGGTGCCGTGGCTGGTCGAGCTGGCGGGTCGGCTCCGCCGCGGCGACGCGCCGCCGCCGGCCACCACCACCCGGGCGACCCTGGTCAGCGTGCTGGTCCTGCTCGCGCTGGTGTACCTGCCGTACACCGCCTCCGTCGGCGGCGACTTCATGGGCCTGCACCGCTTCATCATGCCGGTGTTCGTGGTGGTCGCCGTGCTGGCCGGGCTCGGCGTCGACGGCCTGGCCGGCTGGCTGCGGCCGCCGTGGCCGCGCGTGGTCGGCCTCGGCCTGGCGGCGATCGTGGTGGTCGGCTTCTTCGTCACCCAGCGGGCGCTGACCCGCACCAGCCTCGATCCGACCCGCCTCGGCAACGACCGCGGCATCGACACGCCGGCCTTCCTCATCGTCTACACCGAGGACCGGGCCCGCATCGGCCGGCACATGGCGCCGTGCTTCCGCGCCGACGACACCAGCATCGTCGGTGGGGCCGGGGCCCAGCCGTACTTCGGGCGGATGCGGGCCATCGACGTGTTCGGGCTGGTGTCGGAGCGGGTCGCGCACGAGGAGCCGCGCATCCGCGCCCGCGCCGGCCACACCAAGTTCGCCAGCGAGCGCCTGCTGGTGGAGTACGATCCGACCTTCGTGTTCTCCTGCTACGACCTGCACCGCCAGCTGCCGGCGCCGCGCCTGCCGTGCGCCGGCTACTGGCTCGGCCGGGGCTACGAGCAGGTCACGTTGCACATCCCGGGGCTGCGCGAACGCGGCGAGTACTATACGTTCCTCGCCAAGAAGGAGAGGGCGCTGCAGTGTCCCGGCCGCGTGCCCTGAGAGAGCTGATGTCGCGCCGGGTGGTGATCGCCATCGCCCCGGTCGCGCTCGCGTTCATCGCCATCCTGCTGGCGGTGGTCCTCCGCAACCGGGTGATGCCGCCGGCGCTGGCCGAGCTGGCGCTGGCGCCACCGGCGGCGGGTGACCCGGCCGGCGCGCTGGTGCGGGCCGGCTCGATCCACCTGCCGCGCGGCGGGCCGTACCTCTTCGGCGTGTGGTCGAGCGGCCGCTTTCGCCTGACCGTCGGCGGTCACACCATCGACGGGCTCGGCACCATCGATCCGGCGCGCGGCAACCCGGCCCGGGTCGTCCTCCCGGCCGGCATCGCCCCCATCCGGCTGGCCGCCGGCGCCGACGCCCGCCTGGTGTGGTTGCCGCCCGGCCGGCGCGGCGAGGTCGAGTACGTGCCCAACGCGTCGCTGGCGGCGGCGCCGCCCGAGCAGGCCCAGTTCACCGAGAGCGCCGGCACCTCGACGGTCGACGGCCTGGTCGCGCTCTTCGTCGGGCTGATCCTGGCCGCGCTCGGCGCCTACTACCTGCGGCATCGCTGGCGCAGCGCGGCGCCGGCGCGGGCCATCGCCGTCGGCGCGGTGTTCGCGCTGGCGCTGGTGGTGCGCCTGTACGATCTCGGCGCCGCCGGCCAGACCTTCGACGAGGACGTCACCTGGTCGGCCGGGCGCAACTACGTGCAGAACCTCCTCGAGTTCGACGGCTCCGAGCAGGCCTGGCGCTGGAACCTCGAGCACCCGCCGGTGACCAAGTACATCGCCGGCGTCGGCGCGCTGCTGTCGGACGGCTACGGCACGGCGCGCGCGCTGTCGGCGCTGGCGGTGGCCGGCGCCTGCGCGCTCATCACGCTCATCGGCGCGCGCCTGTACCGGCCGCGGGTCGGCTGGGTCGCCGGCGTGACCGCGGCGCTCACGCCGCACCTCATCGCCCACGGCCAGATCGTCGGCCACGAGGCGTTCACCTGCCTGTGGTGGGCGCTCGGGCTGTGGCTGGCGCTGTCGATCCACGACGGCGACAGCGGCGCGCCCGATCCGGTGGCGCTGTCACCCCGCCTGCGCATGCGCCTGGTCGGGCTCGGCCTGGTGGTCGGGCTGGCCATCGCCACCCGCTTCATCAACGGGCTGCTGCTGCCGCTGGTGGTGGCCCTGGTCGCGGCGCGCGCCCCGGGCGGCCAGCGCCTGCGCGCCGGCGCCTGGGCCAGCTTCCTGGTCCCGGCCATCGCCGTGGTCACCGTGATCGTGGTGTGGCCCCGGTTGTGGTCGAGCCCCATCGCCCACCTCGAGGAGGCCTGGGCTCGGCTAGGCAAGACCCACGCCGCCGAGCCGTACCTCGGGCTGTTCACCGCCAGCCCGCCCCGCACGTACTTCCTGGTCTACCTGTACGCGACGGCGCCGGTCGCGCTGGTCGCCGGCGCCGGGCTGTTCGTGGCCCGGGCCGCGGCGATGGTGCGGGCGCCGGAGCGTGGGCGCGAGCTGGCCAGCGCCGGCGTGGTGCTGGCCTGGTTCGTGGTGCCGCTGGCCATCATGGCCTCGCCGGTGCGGCAGGACGGCGTGCGCTACGTGTTGCCATCGGTGATGGCCCTGGCGCTCATGAGCGCGGTCGGCGTCGACGGCCTGGCCCGGCTGATCGGCAAGTGGGCGCCGCTCGAGGTGCTCGGCTTCCCCATCCTGGTCGCCGGCCTGCTCGGGTACCTCGGCCACACGGTGGTCCAGGCCCACCCGTACTACCTCGACTACTACGGCGAGCAGGTCGGCGGCACCGCCACCGTCGCGGCCCGGCGCCAGTTCGAGACCGCGTGGTGGGGCGAGGGGCTCGATCGCGCGGTCGAGTACGTCAACGACCACGCGCGTCCGACCGCGGTGGTGCACCGCGAGTGTATCGAGCCGGTCAAGCACCTCGGCTGGTTCCGCGCCGATCTGTGGGCGCCGATGACCACCGACGCCCGCGTCGCCGAGTGGATCGTGGTGTACCAGCCCACCGCCGGGCGGTGCCGGGTCCCGCCCGACGCCCGCCTGGTGTTGACGGTCGACGCCATGGGCGCGCCGCTGGCGCAGGTGTTCCAGCGCGACTCGGTCGCCACGCCGTGAGCACGGGCCGGCGCTCGCCGCTGCTGGAGGTGCTGGCCGAGGCCGACGCCGCCGTCGACGCGCTGACGGCGGCGACCGGCCTGGCCTGCCCGACCGGCTGCGGGCACTGCTGCGCCCACCACCAGCCGCACGCCACCGTGGCCGACCTGGCGCCGATGGCCGACGCCGAGGTCGCGGTCGGCACCGCCGAGGCCCGGCTGGCCGCGCTGCTCGCCGCCGGCGACGACGCGCCGTGCGTGTACTTCGCCGCCGGGCGCCTGCCGGGCGGCTGCACCGCGTACGCGCTGCGCCCGCTGATCTGCCGGCTGTTCGGGTTCTCGGCCGTGCGCGACAAGCACGGCCAGCCCGAGCTCGCCGCCTGCCACGTTCACAAGCGCGAGCGCCCGGCGGCGGTGGCGCGCGCGGTCGCCCACGTCGGCGCCGGCGGCCCGGTCGCCGTCATGGCCGACCTGCAGGCCCAGGCCGACGCGCTCGATCCCGACTCGGCCCGGGTCCAGCACCCGATCAACCGCGCCCTGCGCCTGGCCCTCGAGCGTGCGCTCCTGCGCGCCGCCTACGCCGACGCCGACACACCGCCGCGGCCGTAGCCGGCGGGGCGCGCGCCGCTCAGCGCGCGCGCTTGACGCCGCTGACGTTCCAGCTCTGCTGGCACAGCGGCTTCTTGTTCGCGAAGTACTCGGCCACCAGCACGAACTGCACGGCGCCGGCCTCGACCCGGCCGGCCAGCGAGAACTGGCCATCGAGGCCGGCGATCGTGGTCGGGCCCTGCTTGGAGCTGGCGCGCAGGCGGCCGGCCTTGGGCGGGGGGCCCATCATCGTCGGCAGCGAGTCGAGGTTGACCTCGACCTTGGCCTTCTTGCGGTCGAGGGTGAGCGTGCCGCGGGCCAGGCTCATGCCGACGTTGCTGCAGTTGTTCATGGCCTCCTCGTACTTGACGTCGTACGAGCCGATGAAGTCGTCGGGTGCGGCGATCGCGGCCGGGCTGGCCGCCAGGAAGGCGGTCGCGACGACGGTGAGCACGGCGGGGACGGGGAGGTGGTTCATGGGGCCTGCTCTATGGACGCCCGGTCGGGCTGCCGGATTCAGCGATGACGATCACGACGGTAACCCATCGAGTCCACACGGGCCATCAGCCGGGCGGATCGTGCTGCGCCGCGTCAGGGGCTGACCGCCGCCGTCTTGGTCGCCTCGCGGTAGACGTACATCATCCGCACCGCGCGAACGTCGGTGTTCTCGCGCGCCACCACCATGATCTGGTTCGAGCCGGGCCACAGCGGCACGTCGGCCTGGAAGTCGAGCTGCTTGTCGTTCTTGCCGCCCCGGTTGGACCGGTAGAAGACCTTGCGCCCGTCGATCTTGGCCGACGAGTTGGACACGTAGATGTACACGTCCTCGACGTGGGTGTCGTCGACCACGCTGCCGCCCACGGTGTAGGTGGCGGCGGTGGTCTCGAGCCCGCGCTGTTGCACGGTCAGCGCCGGCGGCGTCGAGTGCCAGGTCGGGGTCCAGGCCGAGGTCGCGGCGCCGCCGGTCTTGCCGACCTCGCCGGCCGGGGCGAAGCCGAAGCGGCCCTCGCCGAGGTCGACCTTGACCCAGCCCGCCGCCACCCCGAGCGAGGTGAAGCGGGCCTTGGCCGCGGCGGTGCCGATCGGCGTGCTGTCGGCGCTGGCGCCGGCGCGCAGGGTGGTGGCACGGGCGCGGACCTCGACCACGCCGCGCTGGGCCTCGACCGCCACCGCCGGCCGGACCGGGAAGCGCAGCTTCTCCGAGGCCTGGGTGCCGAGCACGCCGTCGTACATGAGCACCTCGACCGCCATCTCCTCGCCATCGAGCCGCGGGGTCACCGCGAACGGGAACTCGACGGTGCGCGACTGGCCCGGCGCGAGCTCACCCAGCTCGAAGCGCGACTTGTCGATGACCACGCCGTCGCCCGAGGCGTTGCGCAAGAGCGCGGTGGTCTCGGCCGCGGTGCCCTGGCCGCTGTTCTTGATGGTCAGGCGCAGCTTGTACTTCTCGCGGCGCTGGACCAGGCCGTCGCCGTTGCCGGCGTCGACCAGGTGGTAGGCGTAGGCGAACACCGGGCGCGGCCGCGCCTCGATGCGCAGGGTGGCCGGGATGACGGTGGCCGGCGCGTTCTTGGCCTCGCGCACCTCGAGGCCGAGGCGGTCGAGCCGGTCGACCGAGTCCTTGGGCACCACCAGCTTGGCCTCGAACGTCCGGGTCTCACCCGGCGCGATCTTGCCGAACAGCAGCTCGGTGTCCTCGAACACGCCGTCGTCGGTCTGGACCCGGGCGTGGACCCGGAAGGCCGGGGCGGTGCCCTCGTTCTTGACCGTGCCGGTCAAGGTCACGGTGTCGCCGGCGCGGATGGCGCCGAGCGGGGCGGTGTCGAGGCGGGCGGTCAAGCGGGCCCCAGCGCTGGCGTCGGCCGGCGGCGCCGACCAGTCGACCGCCAGCTTGCTGACCTGGTCGACCAGCTTCTTCTCCTCCTCGGCCCGGACCCGGTCGAGCAGCTTGCGCGCCGCCTTCACCAGCGCCGGCCGCTGCGCGGTCGGGTTGGCCGCCAGCAGATCACGCGCGAACCGCATCTCGAAGTCCTCGCGGATCTCGTCGTCGTCGGGCGGCTCCTCGTCGAGGGCCTCGTCGCTGGAGCCGTCGGCCGGCGCCGTGGTGACCTTGGCGGCCGGGCGCTCGTACACGTAGGCCAGCTCGTGAGCCGGCTTGTCGCCGTCCTTGGCGTAGGTCGAGGTCAGGTGGGCGTCGAGGTCCTTCTCGCCGTACGACCGGCTCGGCGGCAGCAGGCGGACGCGGTCGCCCGGGGTGCCGGTCTTGGCCGGGACCATCATCGGCGCCAGCTGGACGTCCGGCACGATGCCGACCGACTGGATCGAGCGATCACCCGGGGTGAGGTACTGCGCCACCGTCAGCTTGAGCTTGGAGCCGTCCTGGTTGTCGAACAGCTCCTGGACCGAGCCCTTGCCGAAGGTGCGGTTGCCGATGATGACCGCGCGGTCGAGGTTCTTGAGCGCGCCGGCGACGATCTCCGAGGCCGAGGCCGAGCCGCTGTTGACCAGGACCGCGACCGACGAGCCGGTGTCGCCCAGGCCACGCGAGGCGTCGTGGACCTCGCGCTTGCGGGTCGACACGGTGGTCACCACCGCGCCGGTGTCGACGAACAGGTCGGACACCTGGATCGACTGCTCGAGCAGGCCACCCGGGTTCCAGCGCAGGTCGAGGATCCAGGTCGCCGCGCCCTGGGCCGACAGCTCGCGCATGGCGGCGGCGGTGTCGGCCGCGGTGGCGCTGGAGAAGCTCTTGATGCGGATGTAGCCGACGCCCTTGCCGAGCAGCTTGGACTCGACCGAGGCCAGGCGGATGAGATCGCGGATGAGGTCGAACTGGAGCAGGCCGGCCTCGCCCTTGCGCGCCACCCACAGCGTGACCGGGGTCTTCGGCTCGCCGCGCATGCGGTCGACCGCCTCGTCGGAGGTGAGGTTGTCGGTCGGCTCGTCGTTGATCTTGACGATGTGGTCGCCGGCCTTGATGCCGCGGGTCCAGGCCGGGGTGCCCTTCATCGGCCGGATCACCGTCAGCTTGCGATCGACCATGCGGATGACGATGCCGAGGCCGCCGAACTTGCCGCTGGTGTTGACGTCCATGTCGCGCGCGGCCTCGGGGTTCATCAGCACCGAGTGCGGGTCGAGCGTGCCGAGCATGCCGTTGACGGCGGCGTACTCGACCGCGGCCAGGTCGGCGCCCGGGTTCATGTTGACCTCGACGAAGCGGAAGATCTTCTTGAGCTTGGCGACCAGCCGCCACGGCGAGTCGACGTCGGCGGTCGAGAACACCTCGCGCTTGTCGTTGACCCGGACCGCGACCTCGCGCCGGCCGTCGTCGGGCTCGACGATGACCTCGGGGATGTTGAACTGGACCGAGTCGAGCGCGCCGAGCAGCATCTTGCGGGCGTCGATGCGGGTCGGGTCGACGTAGCGGTCCTTGACCCGGACCAGGGTCAGGTTGAACACCTTGAGCGCCGACAGGTCGTGGCGCAGCACCTGCGTCTGGCCGGGCGCCGCCCGCACCTCGCGCGTGTCGAGCTGGAAGGTCAGGAGCCCCGCCGGCGACCGGTGCACCACCGTGAGCACCAGCGCACCGAGTGCGGCCACCGTGACCAGGACCGCGTTGAGCGAGAAGCTGCGTCGCATGGCCTGAGTATAGAGGCTCTTGTCGCTCCCGCCAGTTGCACCGTCGCGTTGGCCGCCCGCGCCGGGGTGCCGACGTACGGTGGTGTAGTATGGTGGCTGCCATGGCCCGGCCGCGACCTCCGCAGGCGTCACCACGTCGGTCCCGCAAGGTGATCGACGTCGGCGAGGGTGGCGCGGCCGGCGACGACGAGGCCGAGGCTGGCGCGGCCGACGGCGACGGGGAGGGCGGGGCGGGCGAGGACGATCCCGAGGCGATCGGCGTCGAGCTCGGCGCCGCCGGGGTGATCGATCTCGACCCGGTCGTCGACGAGGAGCCGGCCGGGGCCGATGGTGACGAGGCGGCCCTGGTGGCGCCCGCCGCCACCGCCCGGTCCACCTCGCTGTCGCGGCGCGACCCGATGGCGCAGTACATGTCCGAGGCGCGGCGCTTCCCCCTGCTGACGCCCGACGAGGAGCACGCGCTGGCCGTGCGCCTGCGCGAGCACGGCGACACCAAGGCGGCGCGCCGGATGGTCGAGGCCAACCTGCGGCTGGTCGTGAAGATCGCGTACGAGTACCGGCGGGCCCACCACAACCTGCTCGACATGGTGCAGGAGGGCAACATCGGCCTCATCCAGGCGGTGGCCAAGTTCGACCCGTACCGCGGCGTCAAGCTGTCGTCGTACGCGGCCTTCTGGATCCGCGCCTACATCCTGAAGTTCATCCTCAACAACTGGCGGCTGGTCAAGATCGGCACCACCCAGGCCCAGCGCAAGCTGTTCTTCAACCTGCGCAAGGAGCGCGAGCGCCTCGAGCAGCTCGGCTTTGCCCCGACCAGCAAGCTGCTGGCCGACCGCCTCGACGTGTCGGAGCGCGACGTCATCGAGATGGAGCGCCGGCTGGCCGCGCCGGAGGCGTCGCTCGACGCCCCGGTCGGTGGTGAGGACGACCAGCGCACTCGCCTCGACGCCATGCCGAGCGAGGACACCCGACCCGACCGCGCGGTCGCCGACAGCGAGTTCGCCCAGCTGCTCAAGGCCAAGATCTCCACCTTCGTCGACACCCTCGACGGTCGCGACAAGACCATCCTGCAGGAGCGCTGGCTGGCCGATCCGCCGCTCACGCTGCAGGAGATCGGCGACCGCTACGGCATCAGCCGCGAGCGAGCCCGGCAGATCGAGACCCGGGTGCTGGCCCGGCTCAAGAAGTTCCTCGAGGCCGAGTTCGGCGGCGCGGTCGACATCGGGCAGCTGGTCCGGGAATGAGCGGCGCCAGCGCAGGCGACGGCGCGGCCGCGCTCGGCACGCTGTACGTGGTCGCCTCGCCCATCGGCAACCTCGAGGACCTGTCGCCGCGCGCGGCCCGGGTCCTGCGCAGCGCCGACGTCATCGCCGCCGAGGACACCCGCAGCGTGCGGACCCTGCTGGCCCAGGCCGACCTCGGCGGCGCGGCCAACCCGCATCGCCAGGTCATCAGCGTGTTCGAGGGCAACGAGGTCGGGCGCGCCGATCAGGTGTGCGCACACCTGGCGGCCGGCCGCGCCGTGGCCATCGTCAGCGAGGCCGGCACGCCGGGCGTGTCCGATCCGGGCGCGCGCGTGGTGGCGGCGGCGGTCGCCGCCGGGGCCCGGATCGAGGTGGTGCCCGGGCCGGTGGCGGCGGTGGCCGCGCTGATCGCGTCCGGCCTGCCGAGCGAGCGCTTCCTGTTCGTCGGCTTCCCGCCGCGCGAGGCCGGGGCGCGCCGCCAGCTGTTCGGCGAGCTGCGCGACCAGGTCGCGACGCTCATCTTCTACGAGGCGCCTGATCGCGTCGCCGCCACCTGCCGCGACCTGGCCGACGCCCTCGGCGCCGACCGACCGGCCAGCCTGTCGCGCGAGATCAGCAAGCTGTACGAGGAGCACGTGCGGGCGCCGGTGGCCGAGCTGGCGGCGCGGTACGCCGAGGTCGCGCCGCGCGGCGAGTGCACGCTGGTGGTGGCCGGGGCCGACCCGGCGGCCCGCATCACCACGGTCGACGTCGAGGCCGAGCTGCGCGCCCTGCTCGCCGGCGGCCTGGGCCCGCGTGACGCCGCGGCCCGCCTGGTGGTGCGTACCGGCAAGCCGCGTCGGCAGCTGTATCAGCTGGCGCTGTCGCTGGCGCGCACCGACGGCGCCGCCGGGCCGGACCGCGGCGCCGGCGGCGGCGAGCTCGATCCGCCCGCCCCGCCCGACCCGGGCCGATCGGGCCGGCGGTGAGCGCCGCCCTGGTCGGCGCCGACGGGCCGCGCCTGGACGTGGCGCGGTCCCGCCTGCCGTGTGGGCTCGAGGTGGCGATCCACAGCGACCTGACCAGCCCCCTGGTCGCGGTCAGCGTGTGGTACCGGGTCGGCGCCAGCGACGAGCGGGCCGGCACCTCGGGCTTTGCCCACCTGTTCGAGCACCTGTTCAAGAACTCGCTGCACCTGGCCGGCCGCCACCACTACACCATCCTGCGCGAGCACGGCGTGGTCGGCGCCAACGCCTCGACCTCGACCGAACGCACCGCCTACCACGAGGTGGTGCCGGCGGCCGCGCTCGAGCTGGCGCTGTGGCTCGAGAGTGATCGCATGGGCTACTTCCTGCCGGCGGTCGACCAGGCCCGCCTGCGCGGCCAGCAGGACGTGGTCCGGGCCGAGCGGCGCCAGCGCTACGAGAACGCCGCGTACGGGCCGGAGCGTTTCGCCGCCGCCGCCGCGCTGTACCCCGACGGTCACCCGCTGCGCTACCTGACGATCGGCCGGCACGAGGACATCGAGGCGGCGACGCTGGCCGACGTGGCCGCCTTCTACCGGACCTGGTACGTCCCCGCCAACGCGACCCTGGTCATCGCCGGCGGCATCGAGGTGGCCGAGGCCGAGGCCGCGGTGGCCCGCTACTTCGGCACGTTCCCGGCCTCGGTCCGGCCGGCCCGCGCCGTCCCGCCGGCTGGCGTCACGCCGGGCCGGACCGAGGTGGCCGACGCCCGCGCCAGGGTCCGGCGCCTGCGCTGGGTGTGGATGGGGCCGGCCGACGGCGACCCGGCGCTGCACGCGCTCGAGCTGCTGGCGGTGGCGCTGACCGCGCCCGGGGTCGGGCCGCTGTGGCAGGCGCTGGTGTACCAGCGCCACCTCGCGACCCGGGTGGTGATGGGCGTGGCGCGTGGCCGCCTGGGCAGCGAGGTCCACCTCATCGTCGATCTACACGCCGAGGCCGACCGGGACGAGGTGCGGGTGGTGCTGGCCCAGGCGGTGGCGTCGGCGTGTGCCAGCGGGGTCGAGCCGGCGCGGCTGGCCCGCATCGTCGGCCGCGCCGAGGCCAGCCTGTGGTGGCGGCTCGAGGGCACGCTGGCGCGGGCCGAGGCCATCCAGCACGGGCTCGAGCACTGGGGCGATCCGCAGGGCTTCGTGCACGAGCTGGCGGCGCTGCGCGCGGTCAGCACCGAGGCGACGGCGGCGGCCGCGCGCGCCGTGCTGACCGAGGCCGGCCGCATCGAGATCGAGACCGTCGTGGCCGGCTAGGAGTCCGACCCCGTATTCTGGGCGCCGCGAAAGCCGGACTCGCTCAGGCCTCGTCGAGGCGGGTCACCGTCATCGCGCGCGTGGAGGCCGTGGAGGCCGTCGGTCCAGCAACTCGGCCGGGTCGATCGGCCCGCCAGCGCGGAGCCAGCCCTCGCGGGCGAGCCAGGTCTTCGGAGCGCTCAACGGGGAGCCCGCGGGAGGCGGCGACCCGTCGATGACCCAGACACCCGACTTCGTCGGGTGCCATCGTCCCGACGACCACCGGTCGGGCTCGAAGAAGCGCAGGCGCTGACGGAGCTGGCCGGGATTGGCTCGCCAATCCCGGATCGAATGGCTCACGTGGTTGAACAGCACGTAGCGCAGGGTGTTGCGCATTTGCGTCGGTGAGGTGACCGGGCGGGCGTGGTAGCGGTCGGCGAAGACCCGGCCACGGCGGCCGAAGGCCTTGTTCCAGCCGCGGGCGAGGCGGATCGCCAGCCCCTTCATGCCGCGCGACAGCGCGA
>JAGPCO010000178.1 GCA_018058095.1 Kofleriaceae bacterium | reverse complement strand
GCCCGGTCAGCGGCAGCAGCGTCGAGGTGACCGCCTCCACCGCGGCCAGCCGCTGCTCGATGCGCTCGAGCGCGGCCAGCACCGGATCGGCGGGGGCATCCCGGCGAGGAGGAGGAGGAGTTGGGGCAGCCGACACGCTCATGCAGCACTAGTGTTTCAAGGGCCGTGCCACCCGCGAAACGAGCGCAATCGTTGCGGGGAGCGCACCGAGCCCGTCCGCCTGCAACGAGACGAAACGCCGCCTGCAACACCCGGCGAAGCGACCGGACTAGTCGCGCGCGACCCAGGCCTCGGTGCCGTTGACCAGGATGAGCGCGTCGGCGTTGCCGCCGACCGCGGCGCTGGTCGAGCCGGCCAGCGGCGTAGTCGACAGCAACGTGGTGACGGCGGTCTCGCCGGTGACCTCGACCAGGCTGAGGCCCTCACCCATGCTGTCGACCAGGAACACCACGGTGTCGGCGTCCCGCGCCCACAGCTCGAAGTTCTCCGACACCAGCAGGAACTGCGACTGCACCTCGCGCTCCCACAGGTCGCGCCAGGTCTGCCCGCCGTCATCGCTGCGGAACAGGCTGAGCCGATAGCGACCGTCGGCGATGAAGCGCTCGCCGAGGACCCACAGGGTCTGGCCGACGCCGACCATGCGAAGCCCGTTGAGCTGGTTGATCAGCGGTCGGCCCCACGCCACGCTGGTCGGGCCCGGCACTCCGACCGCGCCGCTCGACGACAGCAAGCGCACGCCGCCGTCGGGCAGCACGTGCAGGCCGACCGGCTCGCCGTCGTCCCACCCGCTGTCTTGCCGCCAGGTCGCGCCGTTGTCGCCGGAGGAGATCAGGATGTGGCTGCGGGTCGGCCGGAACGCCTCCTCCGTCTTCACCGACAGGTACAACCGCCCATCGGCAGCCTCGGCCAGGTTGGTGGGCGAGTACCCCTCCCCGGCGCCGCCGGGCACCGGTCCGGTCGACAACCATCGATCGCCGCCGCCGCGGTAGAAGTACGCGGTCATCCCGGCCTCCCAGGCGATGGTGGCCCGGGACGCCGCCGCCACCCTGGACAGGCGGGTCGTGCCGGGCACCGTGCTGGTGATCCAGGACTGACCGGCGTCCATCGACCGGAGGATCTGCGAGCCGGCGCGCAGGAAGATGTTGGGGCCGGCGCCGCTCACGTCCCAGACGCCCTCGGCGGCGCCGAGGTCGAGGCGGGTGAAGCGAGGCGCGGCGTCGTCGCCGCCGGCGGGATCGGCGTCGGCGCCACCACTTCCACCGCCGCCGTCATCGCCTCCACACGCAGCGGCGAGACACATCATCAACAGAGGGCTGAGGAACGGACGGGGCGTCATGGTCGCGCCCGCCCGAGCAAAGAGCTTGCCATCGCCCAACTACACGGAAGGTGGCCGCGAGTGACCTCGCCGTCGTGAAGCCCCGTTGACAGCGTGTGGTGCCGTCGACTCCCTCAGGCACCGATGCACGGGCTCCTCGGTGCGAAGGACGGCCGCTACGACGCGGCCCGGACCGTGACCTCGCTCTGGCCCTCACCGCGCTTCTTGACCTCGACGTAGGCGCCGACCCGCTCCTTGAGGCCGGGCACGTGCGAGATGATGCCGACCTGGCATCCGCTGCGCTGCAGCTCGTCGAGCACCGACAGCGCGCTGTCGAGCGCGGCCGGGTCGAGCGTGCCGAAGCCCTCGTCGATGAGCAGGGTCCGGACCCTGACGTTGCGGGCCGACACCGACGACAGCGCCAGCGCCAGCGCCAGCGACACCAGGAAGCTCTCGCCGCCTGACAGGCTGTGGGCCGAACGGACCTCGTCGCCCAGGTCGCGATCGATGATCTGCAGCTCGAGGTCGTGGCTGGGCACCCGCTCGAGCTGGTACCGCGGCGCCAGCCGGGCCAGGTGCGAGTTGGCGACCGCGAGCAGGGCCTCGAGGGTCAGGCTCTGCGCGAACGCGCGCAGCGCCTTGCCGTCGTGCGAGCCGATGAGCGCGGCCAGCTGGCGATCGGGGCCGGCCGCGTCCTCGGCCGCGGTCAGCTCGGCGGCGATGGCGGCGCGCCGGCGCCGGGCCTCGTCGTCGCGCTGCACGCTGACCACCGCCTCGGCGATGGCCCGGGCCGCGCCGTCGCGCGCCGCCGCCGCCGCCGCCAGCGCCGCGGGCAGCGCTTGCCGCAGGTCGGCGTCGGCGCCACCGCCGTCACGAGCCGCCCGCACCAGCGCCGGCGCCAGCGCGTGGTGGGCCGCGCGCTGCGCCACCCGCTCGGCCAGCACGGCACCGGCGGTCGCCACCGCCTGGTCGAGCTCGGTCAGGCGCCGGCGTGCGCCGTCGGCCCAGTCCGGCGGCAGCGCCAGCACCACGGTCGCCTCACCCGCCGCCACGCCGGCCTCGGCCAGGGCCTGCTCGACGCTCGCGGCGTCGGTCCGGGCCTGATCCTGCGCAGCAGTCGCCGCCGCCGCCGCGGCCGCCGCCGCCGCGACCGCCGCGGTCGCGGCCTGCGACCGGACCGCGTGTTCGGCCCGGTCACGCTCGCGCCGGCCGGTCAGCACGACCTCGGCGCTCTGCACCAGCGCGGCGCGCCGGCGCCAGGTGTCGACCATACCCTCGAGCTGGTGCTCGTCGCCGGGCCGGCCCGGCTCGAGCGTGGACGCGCCCGGCCACGGCGCGACCAGCTCGCGCCACTGCTGCGCCGCGGTCGCCAGCACGCCGTCGAGCTCGGCGATGGTGGCGCTGATCTCGGCCGCGCGCAGCTCGCCGTCGTGGCGCTCGCGGGTGGCCCGGGCCCGGTGGTTCATCACCGTGGTCAGGTCGTTCTGGCACGCGACCACCACCTGGCGCGCCTGATCGGCGGCGCGGTCGGCCGCCTCCGCGGTCCGGCGGGTGTCGTCGGCGCGGGCCCAGGACTCGCTGACCGCGGCCTGGCGCTGCGCCACCAGCGCGCGCGCCTCGGCGCTGGCCGGATCGGTCAGCCACGGCAGCTCGCCAACGCCGGCCAGCGCCGCCGCGAAGGCCGGCCCGGTCTCGACGCCGGCCTGGATCGCCGCCGCCGCCGCTGCCGACGCCGCCTCGCGCTCGAGGGTCAGGCGATCGGCCTGCTCGGCCGACGCCGCCGCCTGCGCCAGCGTCGCCTCCACCTCGGCCCGCAGCTCGATGGCGCGGGCCCGGGTCGTCACCAGCAGCTCGTCGACCACGCCGCCGCCACCAGCCCACGGGTGCTCACCGGCGCCACACAGCGGGCACGGCTCGCCGTCGACGAGCTCACCGCGGCGGTGGGACAGGTCGAGCGCGGCCTCGAGCTGACGCAGCTGGCGGGCCACCTCGGCCTCGCCGGCCCGCGCCGCCGCCAGCCGCTCGCCCTGGGCCGCCTGGGCCTGAGCCAGCACACCCAGCTCGGCCTCGGTCGCGGCCAGCCGCGCCGTCGCCGCCGCGCCGTCGGCAGCGGCGCGAGTCGCCCGCTCGACCACCCGGGCCAGCTCACCCACCGCCTGCCGCTCGTGCTCGAGCTGCTCGAGCCGGCGCCGCGCCCCGTCGAGCGGCACCTTGCGGCGCGCCTCCTCGAACCGGCCGGCCTCCTCGCTGGCCCGCTGCACCGCCTGCCGGGCCGAGCGCTCGTCGGCGTCGGCCCGCGCCAGCGCCGCGTCGAGCGCCATCCGCCCGTCGGCCAGCGCGCTCTGCGAACGGCGGGCCTGGGCCACGTCGCGCTCGGCCTGGCGGACCCGCCCGACCAGCCGCTGCAGCTGGGGCCAGGCCGCGGCCACCGCCGCCAGCCCGGCATGAGTGGCCAACCAGCGCCCGGCGTCGTCGAGGTCGCGCCGCAGCTCGGCCCAGTCGTCGCCGAGATCGATCACCGCGTGGTCGGCCGCGGCCAGCTGGGCGGCGACACGCAGGCCGCGCGCGTGGTCGGCCCGCGACGCGGCCTCGCCCAGCACCACCTCGGCCCGGACCCGCTCGCCCTGTAGCCGCGCCGCCGCCACCGCCGCGCGCTCGGCATCGACCACCGCCGCTCGCGCCGCGTCGGCGCTGCGCTGCGCCGCCTCCCAGCGCGGCCGCAGCGCGGTCAGAGCGTCGGCCAGCACCAGCTGGGCCCGCATCGGCGCCGCCCCGGCCGCCATCGCCTCGGCCCGCGCTTGCTCGGCCTGGGCGCCGTCGACGCCTGCGCCGTGCTGCTGCGCCTGCTCGGCCCAGCGCGCCGCCGCCGCCAGCGCGTCGTGCCGGGCGACGGCCTCGGCGTGCGCGACCTCCGAGGCGGCGATGGCCTCGCCCGCGGCCGCCCGGGTGTCGTCGTCCATCACCGCGATGGCGTCGCGCCGCTGCTGGATCGCCGCCAGCTCGGCCTCGCGCTCGGCCCGGCGCCGGAACGCGCGCATCGACAGCTCGCCGTAGATCTCGGTGCCGGTCATGCGCTCGAGCAGGTCGGCCCGCTCGGCCGCGCCGGCGCGCAGGAACGCCGCGAACTCGCCCTGCGCCAGCAGCGCCGACCGGCGGAACTGATCGAACGACAGGCCGAGCTTGGCGCGGATGGCGACCAGCGTCTCGGTCCGCGTCCCGCCCAGCCGCTCGCCGGTGTCGACGCAGGTCAGCGTCATCTGCTGGTCCTGCAGCCGGCCGCTGCGGCTGCGCCGGGCCCGCCACACCTGCCAGCGCGCGCGGTAGCGGCGGCCGTCGGTGCCCTCGAAGTCGACCTCGGCGAAGCCGCCGGTGGCGCCGCGCCGCAAGAGCGTACGCACGTCGCTGGCGCCGAGCTTGAGCAGATCGTCGTCGCCGCGGCCGATCATCACCTGGCTGCGCCCGCCCAGGCGTGGCGTCGCGTCGAACAGGGCGGCGCAGATGGCGTCGAGCAGCGTGCTCTTGCCGGCGCCAGTCTCGCCGACGATGGCGAACAGCCCAGCGCCGGCCAGCGCACCGCCGGCCAGGTCGATCTCGAACTCGCGCGCCAGGCTGGCCAGGTTGCCGCCGCGGATGGCGAGGATCCTCACCGCGTCCCCCCGTCGGCCTCGGCCACCTCGGCCAGCAGGCGGTCGAACGCCGCCAGCACCGGCGCCGGCACCTCGCCGCCGTGCTGCTGGGCCCAGCGCCGGGCCAGCACCTCGCGCGGGTCGAGATCGGCCAGGGCCCGCCCGGTCCAGGCGTCGGCCAGCACGGCGCCGTCACCAGCCCGTTCGATCGTCAGCTTGACCAGGCGGACAGCGCGGCCCTCCAGCGTGTCCTCGACCTTGGCCCGCAAGAGTGGGTCGGGCTCGGTCGGCGCGATGACCACCTCGAGGTACGGCCGCCGCTCGGGGTCGTCGTCGGGCGCGCGCGCCGGCAGCGCGGCCAGGGCGGTCAGCGCCTCGGCCAGCGGCAACGATCCCCGGCGCGGGATGCGCACCACGTCGACGGTGCGCGGCACCGGTAGCGCGCGCACCGCGCTGACCTCTTCGCCGGTGACGTCGACCACCACGACCTGGTGCTTGTAGTCGGCCTCGTCGATGGCCAGCGGCAGCGGCGAGCCGGCGTAGCGCACGGTGTCGCGCCCGACCCGCTGCGCCTTGTGGATGTGGCCGAGCGCGACGTAGGCCACGTCGGGGCCGAACAGCTCGCCGGTCAGCGCGTCCTCCCCGCCGATGAGCGTGCGCCGCTCCGACAGCCAGGCGGTGGCGGCGCCGACCAGGTACAGGTGGGCCATGGCGATCAGCGCCTGGCCGGGCCGACGCCGACGCCGGGCCGCGTCGAGCACCTGGCCGATGCGGGCTCGCACCCCGAGCGCTGGCTCGATCCCGACCGGCAGCTCGCTGGCGCGCAGGTGTGGCACTGCGGCGACGAGCATCGGCCCGAGATCGAGCACGCAGCCATCGACGTCGATCTCGCCGTCGGCGCCGCGCGGCAGGGCGGCGATGACGTGGGCGCCGATGGCCCGGCACAACGCGCTGGTCGCGCCCAGCCGCGACGGCGAGTCGTGGTTGCCGGCGATGACGACGATGGCCATGTGCGGCCGCCGGGCCCGGGCCGCGGCCAGAAAGTCGAACCACTGCTTCTCGGTCGCCGCCGACGGGATCGAGCTGTCGTACACGTCGCCGCTGATCAACAACGCGTCGGCCGCCTCGGCGTCGAGCTGGTCGAGCAACCACGACAGGAACGCCGCGTGCTCACGCTCGCGCGACAGGTCGCGCAGCGTGTGCCCGAGGTGCCAGTCCGAGGTGTGCACCAGTCGCATCGCAAGCCCGGGATATCACGCGGGTCTGATCGCGACGAACGAGCCCGCGATCTGCCCCGGACTGGCGGCGCCGCTGCGCGTATACACCCGCCGCCGCGCTGGCGCGAACGGGTAGTGGATCGGGCCACTGGCGCGGTGGATAGTGAGCCCATGGGGCTGCTCCTGGTCGGCCGGGCCCGCCGCTGGTCGGCGTTCGTGACGCTCGCCGGCGCGGCCGCCTGCGGATCCGGCGACGACGGCGCGGCGATCGACGCTGGCCCGGGAGCTGCTGCCGACGCCGGCACCGGCTCGGTGGCCGGGCTGATCGAGGTGCTGGCCTGGACCGACCTCGACACCGGCCGGACCGGCGCGGGGATCCGGGCCGAGTTTGGCCAGCGCCGTCCACCCAGCCAGGTCGAGGAGGATCGCCTGAGCGTGGTCCAGACCGCGGGCGAATGCCGCCTGCTGCGGCGCCTGCCACCGACGTGCCAGGACGGGTGCGACTGGGCCTGTTTTCCCGACGGCACCTGTCAGGACGACCGCGGGGCGCTCGACGCCGGCGTGTTGACCGTGACCGGCACCAGCGCGGGCCCGCTGACGTCCGAGTTTCCGTACGTCCCGACCAGCCTGCCCGCGCTGTTCGCCGAGGTCGACGCGACGATCCGGGTCGACGCGACGGGCGCCGCGGTCCCGGCCTTCTCGGTCGAAGCGCCGCGCCCACCCGCGCTGATCCTCGACGCCGGCGCGCGGGTCGTGCCGCTGCGCGATGACGCGCCGACCGTGCTGCGCTGGCCGGCGGCCGCGCACCCCGACGCCCGGTTTGCCCTGCGCATCGGTAGCCCCTACGGCCACGCCGGCTCGTCCGAGTTCGTGCTGGCGTGTGACGGCCCCGACCTCGGCGAGGTGACGATCGACCCGGCCCTGGCCGCCGCCATGCCGCCGCTGGCCGTGCCCAACTGCGTCGGCCTCAGCTGCCGGCCGGCCGCGCTGCGCCGCAGCGTCGACGTCGCCGCCGTCCACCCCGTCGGGCAGTCCACGCTCCGTGTCGGCGACGTCGTCTGGTTCTGGGCCGAACACTGAGCTCGCCGCCAGGCTGCTACCGCGCCGCGCCGCCGTGGTCCTGGATGGCGCGCAGGAACTCCTCGTCGCCCGGCTCGAGCGGGCGGCCCTTCATGCGCTCGAGCTCGTCGCGCGACAGCCCGCGCAGGCCCTTGCGGTGCATCGCCGCCACCACGTTGCCGCGCTGGAGCGAGGCGATCACGTCCTCGTAGCGGGTCACCGCGACCGGGCTGGCGTCGGCTCGCTTGCGCACCAGCTCGGTCAACCGGGCCCGGTGCCGCTCGACCAGCCGCACCGCCGGCGTCGCCTGGCTGACCCGCTCGAGCGCGACCGCCGGGCCATGATCGAGCAGGTCGAGCCCGGCGGTGTTGGCGGTCACCACGAAGCGCCCGCGCGGCACCTCGGTCACCAGCTCGATCACCCGCAGCTCGCGCGGCACCATGCGCACCAGCTGCAGCATGCCGAGCATCATCCCGCGCGGGCGCAGGTGGTAGATGCCGGCGCGGATGAGGCCGGCGTCGTCGACCAGGACGCGGGTGAAGGTGCGCATCGCCGGGTACACCTCGCTCAGCGTGAGGTCCTCGACGTCGGCGATGGTGCGAAAGCCGAGCGCGTGCAGCTCGCGCTCGCCGGCCTGGTATGGCGCCAGGTCGGCCTCGGGGAACTGCCCCGGTTCACAGCGCTGGTAGCGATGCTCGCCGCCGTACACCGCGTCGAGCTCGGTGCGGACCCGGCGCGCGCCGTGCTCGACCGCGCGGGCCCGGTTGCCGACCCGGCCGCCGAGCAGGCTGAGGGTCAGAAGGCCACCGGCCAAGAGCAACAGGAGCTCCACGGCGCGACTGTACGCGTGATCTCAGATTCCTGAGGCTGACCCGGACGATCCTGTCGGCCGAGCCGAGGATGCGGGCCGGCGGCTCCCACAAGTAGGCGAGTTGACGCGGCATCTGGGTGGCCTTGCCCTGGCGCGGGGCTTGCTGTACGTCGGGGAATGCGCGCCCTCACCGTCGCCGTCCTTGCCCTGGTCGTCCCCCTGTCGGCCTGTACCTTGGTCTTCGGCGGCGATGATGAACCCTGCAACGGCGGCGGGGCGGCCCCGCTGCCTGCGCCCGGCCTGCGCAACCCCGACACCCTGGCCTGCGAGTACTTCGGCGGCGGCTATTGCGACCCGGCGTGTGGCCCGTGCCCGCTGGCCGGCGCTGAAAGCGACGCGCTCATCGCGGTGCCGACCTGGGCGGAGTGTGGCCACGAATGCGAGCGGCTCGACGAGGGCTCCTGTGTCGCAGCGCCCGGCTGCCGCGCCACCTACGACTACGCCTGCCAGACCGGAACCGGCCCGTGCACCCTCGAGCAGGCGTTCCTCGGCTGCTTGCCGGTCGACACCAGCGGCCCGGTCGCCGGCTCGTGCCTGGGCCTGAACGGCTGGGAGTGCTCGCTGCACGACGACTGCGCGTCCCTGTACACCACCGACGGCCCGACCGGCACGTACTTCGCGCAGTGTGTGCCCGAGCCGGGCCGGCCGTGGGGCGCCTGCGACGGGCCGGTCGTGTGTGCGCTGCCGCCGCCGGTGTGCCCGGTCGGCTCCAGCCCTGGCATCAGCAACGGCTGCTACACCGGGGTGTGTATCCCCAACGACGAGTGCGGCCAGGCTCGCCCGTGCGAGGAGGCCGCCGGCGAGGCCGAGTGCCTGGCCAACAGCACCTGCACCCCGCTGTACGTCGGCAGCGGCTGCACCTGCACGCCGACGTCGTGCACATGCACCACGCGCGACTATTTCTCGTGCGCGACGAACTGATCGGCGCGATCATCGCTGACGGCACCACGCGACGACCTGATCTCCATCCGCGGCAAGGACCATGAAGCACCTCACCATCACCGCCTTGCTCGGCCTGCTCGCTCCCCTGTCGGCCTGCACCCTGGTGTTCGGCAAAGACGAGCCCCTGCCGTGTGCCGATCTCCCCGGGCAGCGCGATCCGGCGCCGCCGCTGCGTAACCCCGACACCCTGACCTGCGACAACGTCGGCGGTGGTGGCAGCGGCTGTGACTCCGGCTGTGGCCCGTGCGGTGGGGCTGGCGACGGCGCCCCCATCGCTTACCCGACGTGGGCCCAGTGTGGCCACGCGTGCGAGGCGCTCGACGAGGGCTCGTGTATCGCCGCGCCCGGCTGCCGCGCCGCCTACGACTACGCCTGCCAGACCGGCAACGGCCCGTGCACCGCGCTGCAGCCGTTTCTGGGCTGCTACCCGGTCGACACCACCGGGCCGATCGCCGGCTCGTGCCTCGGCCTCGGCGGCTGGGACTGCTCGCAGCACGACGACTGCGCCGCGCTGTACGAGACCAGCGGGCCCAGCGCGGTGTTCGCCGAGTGTGTGCCCGAGCCGGGTCGGCCGTGGGGTACGTGTGATGGCCCGGTCCTGTGCGACGCCCTCCCGCCGCTGTGCCCGGTCGGCTCGGTGCCCGGCATCAGCGACGGCTGCTACACCGGCGTGTGTATCCCCAGCGACGAGTGCGGCCAGGCCCGCCCGTGCGAGCTGGCCGCCGGCGAGAACGAGTGCCTGGCCAACGCCAGCTGCACTCCGCTGTACGTCGGTGGCAACTGCACGTGTACGCCGACCTCGTGTGTGTGCGAGACGCGCGACTATTATTCGTGCGCCGCGAACTGAGCGGCTGATCGCCTGCGATAGCGGCGTCGGCAGCGGCAGCGGGAGCGGCAGCGGATACGGGTTGCCACCGCTCAAGTACTCCCCGAACTGAGCCTCGCAGACCGCGGACCTTGGCAACCCGTAACAGCAACAGCAACAGCAACAGCAACAGCAACAGCAACAGCAACAGCAACAGCAACAGCAACAGCAACAGCAACAGCAACAGCAGCAGCACCAGCACCGGCACCTTCACCCGCAGCCGCATCCGCTCCCCCGGCCGCACCTGCACCCCCACCGCCCCCGGCAGCCGCATCACC
>JAGPCO010000078.1:24579-35045 GCA_018058095.1 Kofleriaceae bacterium | reverse complement strand
CGCTGCAGGAGCAGGCCCTGGCCGAGCTCGAGGCGCTGGCCCCGCTGACCCTCGGGCTGGTCGTCGCCGTCGGCCTGCCGGTGTACTTCGAGAAGGCGCTGTACAACTGCGCGGCGCTGCTCGTCGACGGCGCCATCGCCGGCTTCGTCGGCAAGCAGTTCCTGGCCGGCGACGGCATCCACTACGAGCCGCGCTGGTTCAAGCCGTGGCCGGCCGGTGAGCGCGACGTGCTCGAGCGCGGCGCCGCCCGCTACCCCATCGGCGACCTGCTGTTCGACGTCGACAACGTGCGCATCGGCTTCGAGGTGTGCGAGGACGCCTGGGTCGCCAACCGGCCCGGCGCCGACCTCGCCCTGCGCGGGGTCGACCTGCTGCTCAACCCGTCGGCCAGCCACTTCGCGTTCGGCAAGTTCACGGTGCGGCAGCGCTTCGTGGTCGAGGGTTCGCGCGCGTTCGGCGTCGGCTACCTGTACGCCAACCTGCTCGGCAACGAGGCCGGCCGCGTCATCTACGACGGCGGCGGCCTCATCGCCTCCGGCGGCGAGCTGGTCGCGCGCGGGCGCCGGCTCGGCCTGAACGCCGTCGACCTGGCGTGTGCGGTCATCGACGTCGAGGGCAATCGGCGCGAGCAGGCCCGGCGCGGCAGCCACCGGCCGCGCCACGACGCCGACCTCGGCGTGGTCGAGCTGGCGTTCGCCTGGCCGGCGCGCCGGCCCGAGGCGCCGCCGGTGCTGGCGCGATCGTGGGAGGACGGCGACCACGTCAAGGACGAGGAGTTCGCGCGCGCGGTCGCGCTCGGGCTGTGGGACTACCTGCGCAAGAGCCGGGCCGCCGGCTACGTGGTGTCCATCTCCGGCGGCGCCGACTCGGCGGCCTGCGCCGTGCTGGTCGGGCTGGCCGCCCGCGCCGCGCTGGCCGAGCTCGGCGCCGACGGCGTGGCCGCGGCGCTGGCGCACGCGCCGTGGGCCAAGGCCTGGCGCGCCGGCGGCGGCACCGGCGACGCGCTGGTCCACCACCTGCTGGCCTGCGCCTACCAGGCGACCGAGCACTCCGGCAGCGTGACCCGGACCGCGGCGGCCGCGGTGTGCCGCGGCGTCGGCGGCGAGTACCACGAGCTCGACGTCGACGCCTTGGTGCGCGGCTACACCACGCTGCTCGAGGGCGCGGTCGGCCGGACCCTGAGCTGGGATCGCGACGACGTCACCCTGCAGAACATCCAGGCCCGGGTCCGCTCGCCGTCGATCTGGATGCTGGCCAACCTGCGCGGCGCCGTGCTGCTGACGACCTCCAACCGGTCGGAGGCCGCGGTCGGCTACGCGACCATGGACGGCGACACCTCGGGCGGGCTGGCCCCGCTCGGCGGCATCGACAAGACCTACCTGCGGCAGTGGCTGCGCTGGATGGAGGTGACCGGTCCGGTCGGGCTCGGCCCGGTCCCGGCGCTGTCGTTCGTCAACGCCCAGCAGCCGACCGCCGAGCTGCGGCCACGCGCCCAGGGCCAGACCGACGAGGCCGACCTCATGCCGTACGACTTCCTCGAGGCGGTCGAGGACGCCGCCATCCGCGACAAGCGGGCGCCGCTCGAGGTGCTGCTCGAGCTCGAGCCGCGTTACCCGGCGCTGGGGCCGGCCCAGCTGGCGCTGTGGATCGAGCGCTTCTTCCGCATGTGGTGCAAGAACCAGTGGAAGCGCGAGCGGCTGGCGCCCAGCTTCCACCTCGACGATCGCAACGTCGACCCGCGCTCGTGGTGCCGCTTCCCCATCCTGTCGGGCGGGTTCGAGCGCGAGCTGGCGGCGCTGCGCGCGCACGTGGCGGCCGCCGGCGCCGGAGGCGCGGCGCGATGAGCGGCGGCCACCGCTACGAGTACCCGCGGGCGGCGCTCACCGTCGACTGCGTGGTGTTCGGCCTCGATCAAACCGACCTCAAGGTCCTGCTCATCCAGCGCAAGCTCGAGCCGTTTCGCCACGCCTGGGCCCTGCCGGGGGGCTTCGTCCACGTCGACGAGACCCTCGACCAGGCGGCCCGGCGCGAGCTGGCCGAGGAGGCCGGGGTGACCGACGTGTACCTCGAGCAGCTGTACACCTTCGGCGAGCTGACTCGCGACCCGCGCGAGCGGGTGGTGACCGTGGCCTACTACGCGCTGGCCAAGCTGTCCGACCACAAGCTGCGGGCCGCGACCGACGCGGTCGGGGTCGGATGGTTCCCGCTGGTCGAGCTGCCGACCCTGGCGTTCGACCACGCCGACATCGTCGACCGCGCCCGCGACCGCCTGCGCGGCAAGGTGCGTTACTCCCCGATCGGCTTCGAGCTGCTGCCGCCTCGTTTCTCGCTGACCCAGCTGCAGCGGCTGTACGAGATCGTGCTCGGCGGCGATCTCGACAAGCGCAACTTCCGGAAGAAGATCCTGTCGATGGATCTCCTGGTCGAGACCGACGAGGTCGAGCAGGGCGTGCGCCACCGCGCCGCCCGCCTGTACCGGTTCGATCGGCGCAAGTACGACAAGCTGGCCAAGCACGGCTTCAGCTTCGCGATCTGAACGGGTCGGTCGGGGCCACCGATGTGCGCGCGTGCGCACATCGGAATTTGCGGCGCACCGCCGGCGCCGGTCGCCCACGGCGCGGTACCGTGACGGCATGAAGCTCGCGGTCATCGCCACCCTCGTCGTCGGATACCTCGTGCTGGCGCCGTCCCGCGCCGACGCCAAGGTGCCCATCATCTACCAGACCGGGGAGGAGGCGTTCCGGTGCGGCCCCATCCCCGAGCCGTTCGACAAGGAGCCCGAGCTGGCCGGCTTCTACGCCGGCTACATCTGCAACATCAAGGGCGTGTTCTGGTCGTACTTCTCGGTCAGCAATTGCCGCCCGGCCGCCATCAAGGGTGACTCGTTCTTCGACGCGCCCGAGCTGGTCGCGGCCATCAAGGCCAAGTACCCGCAGTCGTCGATGCAGCGCGGCATCTGGAACAAGTACGGCTGGATGCTGCTGGCGGCGGTGGTCGTGGTCGGCCTGATCATGATCGTGAAGGACAAGATCACCGGCAAGGGCGACGACGACTGAGGCGAGCCCGCCGTGCCCCGTCAGGGCGTCACGGCACCGGGATGGCGACCGGGAACGTGACCTGGACGTCGGTCGCCCCGCCCAGGGTCGAGAACCCGCCGGCGGAGCGGACGGTCTCGGCCGCCTGCGCGGTCTTGACCGCGACCTCGTTGACGGGCGGCATGTGGCGCAGGGTCAGCACCAGGTCGCCGTTGCCACCGGCGGCGACGATGGTGTTGGCCAGGCCGATCGGCAGGCCCGCGGCGTCCATGTCGGCGTAGGTGTGGGTCAGCGGGGCCGCGGCCTGGTTCGAGGCCGGGCCGCTCACGGCGGTGCCGGTGAAGAAGACCTGGTGCTCGTCGCCCTCGTCGCGCACCTCGTCGGTGATCTCCTCGGCCGGCGTCTCCAGCTCGTTCTGGAAGCGGACCGCGAGGCTGTAGCTGGTGCCGGCGGCGAGGCCGATCGAGTCGATCGTCGGCGCGTTGCCGCCGTCGCCATCGGCGTCGCGGAAGGCGGCCGTGACCGCCGCGCCGCCGCCGCTGGGCGTGAACGTGAGCAGCACGGTGGTGATGACCTCCTCCTCGTTGCCGCCGGTGCCGTTGTCGCCGCAGGCGGCGAGGGTGAGCGAGGACAGGCCGAGGCCGAGGAGGGTGGCGAGCGAGCGGGTACGCGTGGAGGTGCGAAGCATGGGAGGTTCCTTTCGAGTCGGTTCAGGCGAGGAGGGAGACGCCGCGGCAGCGGCGGAGACGGGGAGGCTCAGGTCGGGCCGACGTGCAGGCTGAGCCGCAGGAGCACCTGCCAGCCCGGCTGATCGGCGAAGTAGCGCAGGAGGCTGGTGTAGTCGCGGTAGCGGGTGTTGGTCAGGTTGCTGCCGGCCAGGGCGACCCGCACCGCCTGCTCACCCATGGGCAGGTCGGCCCCGAGCTCGGCGCCGAGCAGGCCGTAGCCGGCCGGCGGCGTGGCCAGGTCGGCCCGCAGGTCGAACCGGTCTTGCCGGGCCACGACCTCGCCGGTCACCGTCGCCGACGGGTTGCGCAGGCCGGCCAGCGTGGCGCGTCGCACCGTCACCGAGCCGCGCGCGCGGTCGGCCGGCACGAACGTCAGGTAGCCGCCGGCGCGGTTCCTGGCCCGCACCGCCGACGCCTGCACGCCGAGCTCGAGCCACGCCCACGGCGTCACGGTCACGCCGCCGTCGGCGCCCCAGAACGTGGCGTCGACCGGGCGGGTGATGAAGCGCGGGAAGGTGCCGCGGATGAGCACGTCGAAGATCGGGTTGCCCATCGCGTCGACCGCCGGCGCGAACTCGATGTAGTCGCTGATGCGGTTGGCGAACACCGACACCTCGGCCGCGACCCGCTCGCCCTGGTAGGTGGTGGTGGCGGTGGCGCCGAGCGTGGTCTCGCGCCCGAGGTCGGGCTTGCCCAGCGCCAGCACCGGGAACGTCGGCGAGGTCCCGTTGAGGTACTGCTCGTCGGTGGTCGGCGGCCGGCTCGCGGTCGACAGGTCGAGCTTGCCCGACCACTCGTGGCTGAGCTGGTACAGGCCGCCGAGCGAGGCCGACACCATGCCGAAGCGCGAGCCGCAGGTGACCGGATCGCCGTCACCCTCGCTGCACGCGTCCATGGCCAGCTGGCCCGAGCGCACCAGCCGGAGGTAGTCACGCCGCTCGAGCGAGGCCGAGCGCACCAGCGCGTCGACCCGGACCCCGGCCTCGAGCTCGAAGTCGTGTCCGACCAGACGCTCGATCGCGTACAGCCCGCCACCCGCGGCGGTGAAGTCGGGCACCAGGGGCAGGCCGGCGTACTCGTGCAGCTGGCCGAGCGCCACCACGCCCGCCTCGCCATGCAGGTGCAGGTGGTCGCTCAGGTGCAGCGGGCGGTGCTCGAAGGCGGCGGACAGGTCGGCGGTCATCAGCCGGAAGTCGAACTGCGGCCCGGTGGTGGCGTCGCGGACGACGTCGAACTCGCGGCGGTGGTCGTGCTGCACGGCCAGGCTGGTGGTCAGCGTGCCGGTGCCGTCCCAGGCCCAGCGCGAGCGGACCAGGCCGAGGTCGTGGCCGACCTGCTGGTACGGGCGGTCGACCATGAAGTCCGAGCGGTACAGGTCGGCCGACAGGGGCTCGTCCCGCGTCAGCTGGGCCAGGAAGTCGTCGCTCGACTCGATGCGCAGGCAGGTGCACACGCCGAGCGTGGCCTGGTAGTGCGAGTAGGCCAGGCGATGCTCGCCGCCGAGCAGGTGCCCGCCGACCGCGCCGCCCAGGTTCCACTCGGTCGCGCCGGCGTTGTCGAGCGCGTAGCGCGGCGTGTTCGCCGCCGCCAGGCGCTTGAAGCTGCCCTCGAGCTGGAAGGCCAGCGTCGGCGCCTGCGCGAGCGCGTGCTGGACCCGGGCGGCGACGCTGCCACCCAGGCTGTTGCCGAAGCCGATGAGGTGCACGTCGGCCCGGGTCCCGGGCAGGTGCGGGAGCTCGGGCGGCTCGACCAGCACCGCGCCGCCGATGGCGTCGGGGCCGAACCGCACGCCGGCGGCGCCGCGCACCACGGTCAGGCGCTCGGCCACGAACGGGTCGACCTCGGGCGCGTGATCGAGGCCCCACTCCTGGGCGCGGTGGCGCACGCCGTCGACCAGCAGCAGCAGGCGCCGGCCGTACTGGCCGCGCACGATCGGCTTGGCCAGGCCGGTGCCGGAGCCGAGCTGGGCCACGCCCGGCACCTCGGCCAGCGCCGCCGCCAGGCCGCGACCGCGCGTGCGCTCGAGCGCGGCCCCGCTCAGGCTGGTGGTCGAGCGCATGTCGATCGCCTCGGGCGCGTCCTCCTCGAGGACGATGACCTCGCCGCCGACGTCGAGCTCGAGCTCGAACGAGGCGTGGCCGCGCACGTCGAGGCGCTGCAGCCCGGTCGCGTAGTCGTCGCGGCCGATGGCCAGCACGATCGGCCCTGGGCACACACCGTCGAGCCGGAACCGGCCGTCGCCGTCGGTCAGCGCCAGCACGTCGTCGGTGTCGGCGGATGGTGTGGCCACGGCGACGTCGCCGTCGCTCGACCGGCGCACCGTCGCCCCGGCCACCGCCTCGTGGGTCACGGCGTCGACGACGTGGCCGTCGACCGAGCCGGTGCAGGCTGCCGGCGCCGGCGGGGGGGCCGGCGCTGGAGCCGGAGCGCCACCGTCGGCCTGGGCGCGCGCGGGCCTGACCGCGGCGGTGGTGACGGCGAGCGAAGCGACGATCAGGATGAGCGACGTAGGGTGGCGGAGCACGCAGGCACCTCGAGACGACGCAGCCGGACGCGGAGCGGTCGTGCGGCTCGCCGTGACGGCGAGGGCAGACCGAGCTGGACGCGGGTCGGCGCCGGCGCCGGTGAAGGCGCGGGCCCGACCGGATCAGGCCGCGAGCGGCCCGACCGGTTCAGGCCGCGGGTGGCCCGGCCTTCGGGGCCAGGTGAAACAGCGGACGCGGCGGCGCCGGGGCCACCCCTGGCACGATCGCGTCGAGCGCGGCGTAGCTCGGCATCGGCGTGCTGAGCCCGGTCAGCACCGGCGCGCGGTCACGGCGCTCGGTCCACAGCTGGCAGTGGTCGTCGCCGTGATCGGCCGCATCGCCGGGGCGAACGTCACCGTCGGCGCCGGCCAGGGCGTAACCCGTGGTCGGGGCCGCGGCGTCGGCGTGGCCGTCCTCGCTGCCGCGGCGGACGTGTACGGTGTCGCCGTGCTCCGGGCAGCGGGCGTGTTCGATCAAGAACAGGTGGGCCAGCCCCAGCAGCTGGCCGACGAGGGCCAGGGTGGCCACGGCCACCACCGCACCCACACGCCGGCGAGGCCGGGCGGGGACAGCGGAGCGGGGGGCCGGCGCGAACATGGACCTGTCTCCTGGGTAGGTCATCGCGAGCCAGCTGTCAAGGCGCTACTGATGCAAGTAGATTGCATTAACAGCTGGGCCTGGCGCCGTGCCCCCGCCACGGTCGCCGCTCAGGCGTGCGGGCGCGTCGCGGCCAGGCTGGGGCGCTCGGCCCAGGCCGCGCGCAGCGGCGCCAGCCGCGGGTGGCGGTCGGTCGGGTAGGTGGCGCGGAAGTCCATCCAGTCGAGCGCACACACCAGCGACAGCGTGGCCAGGTCGAGCCCGTCGCTCAGGCTGCGACCGTCCGGGGCGAGCTGGTCGGCCAGCCACTCGAAGGCGGTGCTGGCGCGGTCGAGTTCGTGCTGCGCGAACGGCGTGCCGTCGATGGCGACGCCGGCGCGGCGCAGGTAGAACAAGGTGATCACCCCCTCGAGCGCGCCGTCGACGGCGCTGACCAGGTTGGCCTGGCGCCAGGGGTCGCGCGGCGGCGCCAGCGGGCCGCTGCCGTAGTGGCCGACCAGCCAGGCGATGATCTGGCGCGAGTCGAACAGCACACGGTGCTCGGCCCGGCCCGGGATGCCGAGCTCGGCGATGGGCACCTTGCCGATCGGCGTCAGCGCCCGCAGCGCGCGCTGGCCGTCCTCGCCGGCGGTGTTCACCATCTCGACCGGATGGCCGAGCTCGGCGGCGACGACACGGACGCGACGAACGAACGGGGAGGTGGTGGTGCCGTACAGCTTCATGGCCGGGCCACGATACCCGGCCCGGGGGCCCTCGGCGCCGACTGTGCCGCCCGATCTGCGCGGGGGGCAGATGCGCCGACAGGCCTTCGGGTGGACTGCGATCGGTTGGGCCTCTCCGGGCAACGTCCGGGGACGTGGTCGCGGACGTGGTCGCGGTCGCCGTCGTGGACGGCCACGCCCACGTCGCCGATCACGATCACCACGACGTGCGCGCGATGGACGTCGACGTGTGATCGATGCCCAGCCGGGCTCCGCCGGCGCTACAGCACGGTCGTCGTCGGCACGGTCACCAGCTTGATGAACTCGGCCCGGGTCGCGACCTCGAGGAAGACACCGCGGACCGCGCTGGTGACCAGGCGGGCCTCGTGTGCGCCGACGCCGCGCGCCGCCATGCACATGTGCAGGCCCTCGACGTGGACCGCCGCGCCCTGGCTGTCGAGCTGCTCGTGCAGGATGAGCGACAGCTCGTGGGTCAGGTCCTCCTGCAGGCGCGGGCCACGCGCCATGAGCCGGGCCAGGCGCGACAGCTTCGACAGGCCGAGCACCTTGCGGGTCGGGATGTACGCCATCGAGATGCGGTAGATCACCGGCAGCAGGTGGTGCGGGCACACCCCGAACGCGGTGTTGTTCTTGGAGATCACCATCTCGGTGAACTTGGCCGGGAAGGTCTTGGCCAGCAGCGCCGCGACCTCGGTCTTCACCTGCGTCTGGTCGTGGACGAGCTCGTGGAAGCCCTTGGCCGCCCGCGCCGCGGTGTCGGCGAAGTTCTCGTCGGCGGTGTCGTAGCCGAGGCGTCCGAGGCCGGCGAGGATCTTCTGGTAGCCCTCTTCGAAGAGGGCGAGGGCCTGGGGGTCGAGCTCCATGGGACGTCCTTGCCGGCGAGGCGATGCAGCAGCGTGCGGGTGGCGCGCGCCACGCCGAGGGTGGTGGCGGCCGAGACGGGCGTCCAGGCCACCGCGTCGTAGCCCGAATCCCCCAGCTTGCCAAGGCGACCACGGCCGAGGCGGGCGGCGTGGGCCTCGACCCGCAGCCGCCGGTGCGACAGGACCTGCTCGTGGACGGCCAGCTGCGGCCCGAGCGCGGCCAGGCGGCCGCCGATGGCGCGCGCCGCCGCCGCGGCGTCGTCGCCGGCCGGCAGCTCCCACAACCCACCGAACAGGCCATCGGGGCGGCGCCGCGCCAGGAGGACCTGGTCGCCGCGGGTCAGCCACAGCGCGACCCGGCGCAGCTCCGGCAGGGCGTCCTTGCCGGGGCGGGCCGGCAGCACCGGGAACCGGGTCGGGTCGCCGCCGGCGAGGCCGACGCAGGCCGCGCGCAGCGGGCAGGCGTCGCAGCGCGGCGCCTCGGGCGTACACACCAGCGCGCCCAGCTCCATCAGGCCCTGGTTGAGGTCGCCCGGCGCGGCGCCTGACGGCAACGCGGTGACCAGCTGCCCGGCCAGGTCCCACAGCCGGCGCTGGCCGACGCTCGACTTGACGTCGTCGGTCAGGGCCCACAGCCGCGCCAGCACCCGGGCCACGTTGCCGTCGACCAGCGGCACGCGCTCGGCGTACGCGATCGAGGCGATGGCCCCGGCGGTGTACGCGCCGATGCCGCGGATCGCGCGCAGCTCGGCCGCGGTGGTCGGCAGCTGGCCGCCCCAGCGTGCCACCACCTCGGCCGCGCCGGTGTGCAGGTTGCGCGCGCGCGCGTAGTAACCAAGCCCGGCCCAGCTGGCCAGCACGTCGTCGATCGGCGCCGCCGCCAGCGCGGCCACCGTCGGAAACCGCGCCATCCAGCGCTGCCAGTACGGGATGGCGGTGGCGACCCGGGTCTGCTGACACATGATCTCGCTGACCCAGATGGCGTACGGATCGCGCGTGCGGCGCCACGGCAGATCGCGCTGGCTGTGCTGGTACCAGGCGACGAGCGCACCGGCGATGGGACGAGCCTCCGGCTCGGCGCCGCGGCGGGTCACGTCAGAACCGGCCGGCCACGGTGGCGACCGCGCCGCCGGCGGTCGGGGCGACGCCCACCTCGGTCTCGCCGCGTTGCGCTCGGCCCCACAGGTACAGCCCGACCCCGCCGGCCACGGCCACGCCGCCGACCACGCCGGCCAGCACGGCGTTGCGGTTGGCGCGCGCGCCCTCCTGATCGAGCGCCAGCACCATCGGGTCGTCCCAGTCGCAGGTGATCGCACACGCGTCGGCCAGCGTGGCCTTGCGGTCGGCGCCGATCATGGCCTGCCAGCTGGCCACGCCGAGCGCGGCGGCGCCAGCGCCGACGCTGATCAGGCCAGCCAGGCGCAGGCCTGCCCCGCCGGCCCGGACGGGTGACGGCGCCGGGGAGGCGGCCGGGGCGGCCGGTCGCGTCGCCGCCGCCGCCTGGCGCGCGGCCGCGGCGCGCGCCTCGGCGTCGCGGCGCGCCTGCAGCTCGGCGTCGGCGCACGGGCCGAGCTCGGAGATCCACGCCTCGACCTTGGCGCGGTTGGGCGTGGTCGGCGCCTCACGCACGAACGCCTGGTACAGCTCGCGGGCGTCGGCGCAGCGGGCCCCCTTACGCGCGGCCTGGGCCGCGTTGAAGAGGTAGTTGGGGTCAGGCGCCAGCCGGTAGGCCTCCTTGAAGGTGGCCGCGGCCTGGTCGTACTCGGCCAGGTTGTAGTGGCGCAGGCCCTGCTCGTACAGCGCGGCCGCGCGCGCCACCTCGGTCGGGGCGGGCTGGGCCAGGGCGCCACCGCCGGCCGCCAGCGAGGTCAACCCGGTGGCGACGATCAGCGCCACGGTGCGGCGCCCGGGTGGTACGTGCCTCATCGGCTGCCTCGCTGGCTCGGGGGCAACAGCGCGTCGTCGTCGTTGCTCCCCGCCGACGTGCCGCCGGTGT
>JAGPCO010000078.1:0-24479 GCA_018058095.1 Kofleriaceae bacterium | reverse complement strand
GCCTGGCTTGCCGGCGGTGCCTGGCTTGCCGGCGGTGCCTGGCTTGCCTGGCTTGCGGCCGGTGGTGCCTGGCTTGCCGGCGCGGTCCGACCCGGGCGCGGGCGGGCGCTCGACCGGCGCGAACACCAGGCGCACGGTGCGGGTCTCGCCCTCGGTGACCACCAGGTCGAGCCGGGCCTGCCGTCGGTCCTCGGCCTGGCCCTCGAGCACGTAGGCGCCGGCGGCCAGGGGGATGGTGGCCCGACCCGCCCGCGCCCGCTCCTGCCCGTTGACCAGGATCCGGGCCTCGGCGGCGCCGGCGACCTCGACGGTGATCTGCGCCGGCACAGGCGTCGGCGCCGGTGCCACGATCGGCGCCGGCACGGTGTTGGGGGCCGGCGTGACCGGCGCCGCGCCATCCCCGCGCAGCAGCAACCACGCCGCGGTGGCGACGAAGCCGACCCCGACCGCCCCGGCCAGGATCATCCAGCGGGGAGGAGCGGCGCCAGCCGGCGCGACCGGCGTGGCGACGCGGGCCGTCCCCGGTGAGGTCAGCCCCGGCGAGGTCGGGCCGATCGCCCCGCCGCCGCTCGGCCCGGTCCGGATCACCCTGGCGCCAGCGCCAGCGCCGGCGGTCGACAGCGTGCCGTCGCGCAGCGCGCCCATCACCCCACGCACGTCGGCCAGGGTCGGCCGCTTGCCCGGCTCCTTGGCCAGCATGCGCAGGATGAGCTCGTCGAGGGCGGCCGGCAGCGTGACGAACTGGCTCGGCGGCCGCGGCACGTCGGTGACGTGCTTGACGACGATGTCCATCGGCGAGTCACCCAGGAACGGCGGCCGGTGCGCCACCAGCTCGTACAGCAGCACGCCGAGGGAGTAGAGGTCGCAGCGGTGATCGATGGCCAGCCCGCGCGCCTGCTCGGGCGAGACGTAGCGCGGCGTGCCCATCAGGTTGCCGGTGCGGGTCTGGTGCTCGCTGCTGCCGTCGGCCGACAGCAGCTTGGCGATGCCGAAGTCGAGCAGCTTGACCTGGTCGTGGTCGCCGGCCCGGTGCAGGAACACGTTCTCCGGCTTGAGGTCGCGGTGGACGATGCCCTTGTCGTGCGCGGCCGCCAGCGCCTCGCACACGCCGTCGACGATGCGCCCGATCTCGGGCAGGGGCAGCGGCGCGCGCGCCGTACGCTGGCTCAGGTCCTCGCCGCGCAGCATCTCCATCACCAGGAAGCTGCGGCCGTCGGGCAGCTCGCCCATGGCGAACACGTCGACGATGCCGGGGTGGCCGATGCGGTTGACCGCGCGCGCCTCCTGCACGAAGCGGGTGACCGAGTCGAGGTTCACGCACAGCTCGGCCCGCAGCACCTTGACCGCGACCCGCTTGCCGATGACCGGGTGCACCGCCTCGTACACGAAGCCCATGCCGCCTTCGCCGAGCAGCCCCTCGATGACGTACTCCCCGACCTCGAAGCCGGCCGGCAGCTGGTCGACCATCTGCCGCATGGTCGAGACGTCGGCCGGGCGCGGCCGCGGCGCGCCGAGCTCGCTGCCGGTGCTGCTCCAGTAGGTGACCTGGAGGTCGCGCTGGGTCGGCGCCGCGCTGGCCGTGGCCGGCCGGGCCTCCTCCTGCGGCGTGGTGGTGCGCCCCGTCACGTGCTGCCGCCAGTATACGCCGTGGCCGGCCTCTGCACGCGCCCAGGCCGCGCCGCGCCCGTGTAGTACGCTCGGACCATGGAAGCAAGGCGGGCGCCCGTCGCCCGGCTCGGGATCGCGGCCGCGCTGCTGGCGGCCGCCTGCTACGAGCCGCCGGTCGCCCCGTGCACGATCCGCTGCACCACGACCTGCCCGGGTGACCTGACCTGCGAGGTCGGCTGGTGCACGACGGCGGATCAGATCTGCCCTGACGGTGGCGGCCCGCTGCCGAGCATGTCCCAGGTCGCCACCGCCGGCGGGGCCGCCTGCGCGATCGACGTCGACGGCGGGTTGTGGTGCTGGGGCGACAACCGGAGCGGTCAGCTCGGCCTCGGTGACCTCGAGCCACGCCACCGGCCGGTCGAGGTCGACGCCGGCCCGGGCTGGACCGCGGTGGACCTCGGCAACACCCACGGGTGCGGCGTGCGGGCCGGCCAGCTGCTGTGCTGGGGCAGCAACCGCGACGGCCAGGTGGGCGTTCCAGGGCAGGCCTCCTACGCCACCCCGACGCCGGTCGCGCCGGTGGGCGCCGACTGGACCGCGGTCGCGCTCGGGGACGATCACACGTGCGGCCTGGCGGGCGGGGCGCTGTACTGCTGGGGCGGCAACCAGGCCGGCGAGCTCGGCACCGGCGAGCTCGACCAGGACGAGCTGGTGCCTCGGCGGGTCGGCACCGCCAGCGACTGGACCGCGATCGCCACCTGGCGCCACTCGTGCGGCCTGCGCGGCCAGGGCGACGCGGCGGCGCTGTACTGCTGGGGCCCCAACCAGAACCGGCAGCTCGGCATCGACGGCGCCGGCGCCGAGATCCCGGCGCCGACCGACCCGGTCGACCTGTCCGCCGTGGCCACCGCGGCGCCCGCCTCGGTCAGCGTCGGGGGGCGCCACACCTGCGCGGTCCTGCAGGACACCTCGGCGTTCTGCTGGGGTGACGGCAACCAGGGCGCGCTCGGCCAGGAGGACTCGGCCAGCCCCAACCAGGGCCCGCCGCAACGGGTCAGCGTCGACAACACCGGCTGGCAGCAGATCGCCGTCGGCGACGCCATGGCGTGTGGGCTCCGAAGCGGCGCCCTGGCGTGCTGGGGCTCGAGTGATTCAGGCGGCCTGGCCCAGGGCTTCATGTACTCGTTCTCGGCGTTCTTCCAGCACGCCGAGCGCCTCGACACCCTCGACGTCGCCAGCACCCCGCAGCGGTACGACTCGTTCGTCGCCGACGAGCGCTCGGCCGGGTGTGGCATCCAGGCCGGCGTGCTCGCCTGCTGGGGCGACAACCACTACGGCCTGGCCGGGCAGGGCGCCGCCACCCGGCGCGACACCCCGGGCGAGGTCGAGCGCCTGGGCGGCCAGCCCTGGACCGAGCTGAGCCTGGGGGATGCCCACGCCTGCGCCCGCGCCGGCGCCGAGTTCCGCTGCTGGGGCTCGGACGAGTTCGGGCAGACCTCCAACGATCGACGCGGCGGCGAGAGCTGGGACTGCACCGGTCCGCTGTGCGACGTCCCGGCGCCGGCGCCGCTGACCACGCTCCCGCTCGGCGCGGCCCCGACCGCGGTGGTGGCCGGGGCCCACCACTCCTGCGCGCTCCACGGCGGGCAGATCTCGTGCTGGGGCCGCGCCCTCGAGGGGCAGCTCGGCACCGTCGACGTCGGCGACGACGTGTTCCAGCTGGCGCGGCCGCAGGGCGCGCCGTGGACGGCGGTGCGCGCCGCCGGCGCGGCCACCTGCGGCCAGGCCGGGACCGTCGGCTGGTCCTGCGTCGGCCTGGCCGACTACAGCTCGGGTGGGGCCGACATCGACCTGGCCGGCGTGGTGTTCCCGGCCGACCTTCGCGCGTTGACCTCGGCCTGGACCACCGTGTGTACGCTGGTCGAGAGCGACGCGTTCCTGCGCTGTCTGGGCGACAACCGGCTCGGCCAGTACGGCGCGCTCATCCCCGACGCCCAGGCGCTGGTCTCGACCGGCAACGAGTTCACCGCGGCGGCGCTCGGCCTCGATCACGGCTGCGGCGTCGACGTGGCCGGCGGGGTCCGGTGCTGGGGCCGCGGCGAGTACCGCGAGACCGGCGAGCTCGATCCCCCGCCGAATGACGACGTGGCCGAGGTCCCGGTCGTGGTGACCGGCGCCGGCGCGCCGCTGGCCGGGTGCAGCCGGGTGACGGCCGGCTACTACCACAGCTGCGCGCTGTGCGCCGGCGAGGTCTCGTGCTGGGGCGACAACCGCTTCGGCCAGCGCGGCCAGGGCCTGACCGCCACCGACGATCCGACCCCGTTCGCCGAGGTGGTGGCGCGGCCGGCCGGCGTCGAGTGGGTCGACCTCCGCGCTGGCGGCACCGTGACCTGCGGCCTGAGCTCCGACGGCCGCGTGTTCTGCTGGGGCCTGGGCGTGCGCGGGGAGCTCGGCCACGGCGCCTTCACGGCGGTGCGGCCGCTGCCGATCACCGAGGCCGGGCTGTGACGCCGTGCACCCGCGCGCCGGCGCGGCCCCGGGCCGGCGCGCCGCGCTGACGGCGCTGGCGACGGGCCCGAAAACACCACGGCCCGTCCGCGGGTGCGAACGGGCCGGGGAGCGCCGTGCGGGCCGGCCGAGCCGGCGCCGTCAGCCGAGGTGACTCAGTCGTCGTAGCCGTGGTCGTGGCCGTGGCCACCACCGGACGACTTCTCGTCCTTCTTCGGCTTCTCGGCGATGAGGGTCTCGGTGGTCAGCATCAGGCCGGCCACCGACGACGCGTTCTGCAGCGCGGTGCGGACGACCTTGGTCGGGTCGATCACGCCGGAGGCGACGAGGTCCTCGTACACCAGCTTGGCCGCGTTGAAGCCGAACGAGCCCTTGCCCTCGCGCACCTTCGACACGACGATCGAGCCGTCGACGCCGGCGTTGGCCGAGATCTGACGCAGCGGCTCCTCGAGCGCGCGGCGCAGGATCGACACGCCGTAGCGGCGGTCGTCCTCGAACTTGAGGGCGTCGAGCTTGTCGATGCTGCGGACCAGGGCCACACCACCACCGGGGACGATGCCCTCCTCGACGGCGGCGCGGGTCGCGTGCATGGCGTCCTCGACGCGAGCCTTCTTCTCCTTCATCTCGACCTCGGTGGCCGCGCCGACGCGGATGACCGCGACGCCGCCGACCAGCTTGGCCAGGCGCTCCTGCAGCTTCTCGCGGTCGTAGTCCGACGTGGTCTCCTCGACCTCGCGGCGGATGGTCTTGACCCGGGCGTCGATCGCGGTCTTCTCGCCGCCGCCCTCGACGATCGTCGTGTTGTCCTTGTCGACGACGACGCGCTTGGCGCGGCCGAGGTCCTTGAGGGTGAGGCCCTCGAGCTTGAGGCCCAGGTCCTCGGTCACGGCCTGGCCACCGGTGAGGGCGGCGATGTCCTGCAGCATGGCCTTGCGGCGATCGCCGAAGCCCGGGGCCTTGACCGCACACACCTGGAGGGTGCCGCGCAGCTTGTTGACGACCAGGGTGGCCAGCGCCTCACCGTCGACGTCCTCGGCGATGATGACCAGCGGCTTGCCGGCCTTGGCGACCTGCTCCAGCACCGGGAGCAGCTCCTTCATGTTCGAGATCTTCTTCTCGTGGATGAGCAGCACGCAGTCGTTGAACACGACCTCCATGCGCTCGCTGTCGGTCACGAAGTACGGCGACAGGTAGCCGCGGTCGAACTGCATGCCCTCGACCACGTCGAGCTCCGACGAGAGGGTCTTGGCCTCCTCGACGGTGATGACGCCTTCCTTGCCGACCTTCTCCATGGCGTCGGCGATCATGTTGCCGATCGACTCGTCGCCGTTGGCCGAGATCGTGCCGACCTGGGCGATGTCCTTCTTGCCCTTGGTCGGGGTGGTCATCGCCTTGAGGTTGGCGACCACGGCCTCGACGCCGGCCTCGATGCCGCGCTTGAGGTCCATCGGGTTCATGCCGGCGGCGACCAGCTTGGCGCCCTCGTTGTAGATCGACTGCGCCAGCACGGTGGCGGTGGTGGTGCCGTCACCGGCGACGTCGGAGGTCTTGGACGCGACCTCCTTCACCATCTGCGCGCCCATGTTCTGGAACTTGTTCTCGATCTCGACTTCCTTGGCGACGGTGACGCCGTCCTTGGTCACCGTCGGCGAGCCCCACGACTTCTCGATGACGACGTTCCGACCACGCGGGCCGAGGGTGACCTTGACCGCGTTGGCGAGCAGGTTCAGGCCCTTGGCGATCTCGGCGCGAGCCGACGACGAAAAGATGATTTCCTTGGCAGCCATTGGATTCCTCGAGTTCTTTTGCGAGTGCGAGTGCGAATTCGAAATTGAGCGAAGGGGACCGGGGATCAGTCGAGCACGGCGAGGAGGTCGTCCTCGCGCATGATGAGGTGCTCCTCACCGTCGATCTTGACCTCCGACCCGCTGTACTTCGAGAACAGGACGCGGTCGCCGGCCTTGACCGCCAGCGCGATCACCTTGCCGTCCTTGTCGCGCTTGCCGGCGCCGACGGCGATGACGGTGGCCTGGATCGGCTTCTCCTTGGCGGTGTCGGGGATGAACAGACCACCGGCGGTCTTGCTCTCCTCGTCGAGACGCTTGACCAGGATGCGATCGTGGAGCGGGCGAATCTTCATGGACGGTTCCCTCGTGAGCTGGCGTGTGGTTCGTTGCGCCCGTCCCGACCATGCGGCCGGCCCAGGCGGAGAATGACGGGCTCTCTATAGTCACCGGGTCCCGGCTTGGCAACCCCCAACGTCGAGTGCTAACAAGTTTCACGATTCCCATTTAATTACATCCAGTTGCGAGTCCGGCAGAGGGCCGCCTGAGGGTGCCACCGGGTGCCGCAGGGTGCACCTGGGTGCACGCCCCCTGCGCAGGCCCGGCCTGGCCCCTCGCCGCAGTCGCCCCCCGCTGGATCAACCGCTTGCGTCGGTCTGACCACCGTCTGTTGCTGGCATGTCGATTGCGATACCGTTCGCCAACATGAAGAAGATCGGCCTCGCCCTGGTGCTCTCCCTGGCTGCCTCCGCGTGTGGCGGCGATGCGTTCGACGACGCCCTCAAGCAGTTCGAGGGCTTCAAGAACAAGATGTGCGCGTGTAAGGACGCCGCGTGCGCCGACAAGGTCAAGGAGGACTGGCGCACCTGGCGCTCGGGCCTCAAGGACAAGCTCAAGGACAAGAAGCCGTCCGAGGCGCAGGACAAGAAGGGCAAGGCGCTCGACGACGCCATGGACGCCTGCGAGGACAAGGTGCGCGGCGAGGCGCCGGCCACGCCCTGACCACGCTCCGTCACCACATTCTCGTCGCGGTCGGCCCCGGCACGTTGCGCCGGGGTCGACGCATTTTCGGGGCGGCGCGTGAACCTCGCCGCCGCGGCGGCGAGGGCCTGTGATAAAGACGGCCCATGGCGCTCACGGATTACGAGAAGTACATCCGCACCGAGGAGTTGCTCGCCCTGCAGAAGGCGCCATCGGCGCTGACCTGTCACGACGAGCTGCAATTCCAGATCGTGCACCAGGCGCACGAGCTGTACATGAAGCTCATCGCCCACGAGCTCGGCTTCTTCGTCGAGCTGCTGGCGGCGGGTGAGGTCGCGCGCGCGACCTCCACGCTCGGCCGCGTCGCCAAGATCCAGCGCGTGCTGATGGCGTCGGTCGACCTGCTCGACACCCTGGCGCCGACCGACTACATGACCATCCGCACCGGCCTGGGTCGCGGCTCGGGCCAGGAGTCACCTGGCTTCAAGGCCATGCTGCGCCTGCCGGGCGAGACGGTGTGGCCGGCCTTCGCGGCGTTCCTGGAGCGGCAGGGCGTGCCGCTGCGGACCATCTACGAGCAGCCCCACGCCCACCACGCGCTGTTCCAGCTGTGTGAGGGCCTGGTCGACTACGACCAGCAGCTGCAGACCTGGCGCTACCGGCACCTCATGCTGGTGTACCGGATCATCGGCACCGGCACGCCCTCGCTCAAGGGCAAGCCGTCCGACCTGCTCGCGCACGGCATGAAGCAGCGCTTCTTCCCCCGCCTGTGGGACGTGCGTGACGAGGTGTTCGCCGACTGGACCGCGGCGCAGAAGGCCAAGGGCGCCGAGACCGGCTACCACGGCTGAAGGCGCGTGGCCGCGGCTGATCGTGGCCGCTGGGCCTGGCCGGGTCCGCGCGACAGGCCCTACTCGAGCGTCTTGTCGGCGTCGGCCAGCTCGGACGCGGTCGGGGCGACCGCGACCGGCAGGTCGAGCGTGCCACCCAGCTCCCACTGCACCTTGTTGATGATCCGCTGCATCTGCGCGTTGCCGAAGCGGGCGTGCCCGGCGCGGATGAGGCCCTCGCGCAGCGCCGGCAGGCTGACGATGAACTTGACCAGCGCGTCGGCGCCGGCCTGCTTTTGCGGCAGCGCCGCGACCATCATCTCGGCCTGAGACGGCCCGGCGCCCTTGACGACGTCGGCCTGCTGGCTGGTCTGACTCTCGGCGTGCTGGCGATCCATGCCCCATCATCGGTGACGATCGACCGGGCCCGCAAGGCCGAAATCGCGGCCTGGCCCGCCAGCGCTGGCGCCCCGGGCAAGCGCGGTCGCGGCCTCACCCGATCACCCCCACATCGCCGGTGGACCCGGCGTGAGGGGCCGCGGCTACTCGGTCATCTCGGCCAGGTCGTCGCCGCCGTGCTGGCGCAGGTAGTCCCAGGTCGAGGTGCGCCAGGTCGCGTTGTACTTGGCGCTCTGCGAGTTCTCGGCGCCGGTGTACTTGGTCTTCCAGTAGTCGACGCCGTGCTTGAGCAGCATCTTCTTGCCGGTGCCTTCGCCGGCGTTGTAGTAGACCGTGGTCCAGAAGAACCAGGCCTCCTCGGTCAGCTTGGCCGCCGGCACCTTGGCGGCGCGGGCGTCGGTCGAGAACCGCTCGCGCGCGGCCGCGAACATCACCGCGTTGGCCTCCACGCCCATCGGCAGGTCGCGCACGTTGAGCGCCTGCACGCTCTCTCCGAGCTCGTTGACCGCGGGCTCGGCGTGGGCCGGGTCGGCCGACCAGTCCTTGAGGTCCTGGCTCATCCACGGCGTCAGCTCGGGCTGGCGCTGCATGAAGGTGTCGATGCCGAGGTAACCAAAGCCCGACAGCGGGCCCTGGGCCGGGTTCGGATCGGTCAGGAGCAGGTAGCCACCCTCGGTGATGAAGTTGGTGGCGATCTCGGCCGCGGTGAAGCGGTAGGTCTCGCCGCGTGCCTCGGCCACCGCGTTGAGCTGGGCCACGACCGGGCCGAGCGCGTCGACGAACGGCTGCTCGTTGGGGCCGTCCTTGCCGTCGAACAGGCCGTCGTACTTCTTGGGCCGCTGGCCGTACTTCTTGGTCAGGGCCGCGCGCAGCTTGTCGTCGCCCGCGACCTGGGTGGTGATGGCGGCAGCGGTGGCCTCGGGCGCCGCGCCGGCCGCGCTCGCCGTCGCCTGGGCCTGGGCCGGCGCCAGCGCGACCGCGCCGTCGGCGGTGCCCTGCACCTGCCACTGCGCCTTGTTGATGGCCTGCTGGACCCCGGCGTTGCCGAACTTGGCGTGGGCGGCCTTGACCAGGTCGGCCTCGAGCTGCGGCTGCAGCGCCAGCATCGACGCCAGGCCATCGATGCCCGCCTGCCCGCCAGGTAGTCCGGCGACCAGCGCCGCCGCCATCGCAGCGTTGCCACCTCCCGCGGCGGTGCTCGGGGCGACGGGGTGCTCCGGGCCCGCCTGATCAGCGACTACCTTGGCCATGCCTGCAGTTTCGGCGCGGCGCCGGCCGCGTGCAAGCGGGAATCGAGGTCAGAAGCCGCCGGCGAAGGTCACGCCGACGTGATCGGGCCCGACGGTGGGCGTCCACGCCATGGCCGAGGCCGGTCGCTCGCCGCCCCTTGGCGCCGTGAGGTACAGGTAGGTGCCGACCCCGACCGCGACCAGGCCGGCGCCACCGAGCAGGTTGGCGACCAGGACCCGGCTGCGGGCGCGATCGGTCTGGGCCTGGCCATCGGGGCTGCACTGGTGGGTGTCGTGGTCACACAGGCCGCTGTCGAAGGCGTCGTTCCACAGGCTGCGCGCCGACAGACCGGCCACGACCCCGCCGGCGAGCAGGGCGACGCCGCCACCGGCGACGCCGAGGCCGACCATGGCGCGGCCTCGCCCCGGCCGAGGCATCGTCTTCGGCGGCACCGGGCCGGGCCCCTCGCCCGGGCCCGTGCCCGCGCCGCTGCTGCGGGTCAGCACCGGGATCACCACCTCGACCAGCTCGCCCTCCTTGGCCTCTACGCTGGTGGTGAAGGTCTCGTGGTCGGGGGCGCTGGCAGTGATCTCGATGCGGCCGGGATCGACGAAGGTCGGCGAGCCGAGCATGGCCTGCTCCATGGCCGATCCGGATCGGACGAGCGTCATGCCGGGCACCCCGTCGCCCTCGACGCGCACGCTCAGGCGGGGCAGGCGTGGCTCGAGCCTGCTGGCCCGATCGCTGGCCAGCTTCTCGCGCACGTCGCCCTGGACCCGGGCGCTGTCGGCGGCGGCCTTGAACATCGCCCACGCGCTGGCCAGCTTGCCGATCTGCTCGTAGCAGTCGCCCAGGTTGAGGCGGGTGCCGAGGGCGGGGTCGAGCCGCAGGCTGGCCTCGAATTTCGGGCAGGCGCCGGCGAAGTCGCGCTTCTCGGCCAGGGTCCGTGCCTCGTTGAACAGGATCTCGGCGGCGGCGCGGGCGTCGGACGGCTGGGCCCAGGCGGCGCGCGGCGTGCTGACGGCGATGCCGCTGGTGAGCGCGAGCGCGGTGACCAGCACCAGCCGGGCGGAGCCGGCCCATGCCGTGGTGGTGGCGCAGCGGGGCGACGGGATCAGGCGTGGGTGGCGCATCAGGTCCTTCCCTTCATCAGCTCTTGCTCGGTCAGGGTCCGAGCGTCAGGCGGGGCGGTCGGGGTGACCGGCCCGGCGGCGTCGACAGGTGCGGAGGAGGTCGGGCGACCGGCGTCGGGCCGGCGGCCCGGCGGGGTCGAGCCGCGTGCGTCGGGCGCCATCGCCGCCGGGCTGGCCGCGTCGGGCCATGGCGTCCGCGGCGTGGTGTCGGCGGCGTCGACGACGGCGGTGCCGGTGTCGATGATGGCGGCGTCGACCGGGCCGGGCCCGGCGTCGACCGGCGCGGCCAGCGCGCCGGCGGCGTCGACCAAGCTGGCCGCGGCGGGCGTGGTCGTCGGCGTGTTGCCGCCGCCGAGCCAGACCGCGAGCACCACCACACCGCCCGCCACCGCGGTCAGGCCCAGCACCAGCGGCCAGCGTCGCGGCCGCGCCACCGCGAGGTGGCCATCGCTGGTCAGGTCGGTGTGGCCCGCCGCCGTCAACCGCGGCGCCGACACCGCGATGGCGGCGGCGCGCACGACCGGGCTGGAGTCCAGGCTCACGGTCGGCGCCGACGGCGAGATCGCGATCTCACCCGGCGACGCCGACGGCATCGGCTCGGTCAGGCCGGCCGACATCGCCCCGCGCGCGGCCGAGTCGGCGCTGCGGCCGAGGTGACGCAGGGTCCGGCCGACCGCGACCTCGGCGGCGGCGCGGTCTCCGGCGTGCGAGGCCAGCGCGATGGCCAGCTCGGCCACGTCGCGATAGCGACCGGCCGGGTCCTTGGCCAGGCAGCGCTCGACCACCACGCGCAGGCCGGCGCCGGTCCGGGTCATCGGCCGCGGCGGCTCGGTCAGCACCGACACCGCCAGCTCGGCGAAGGCGTCGCCGGCGAACGGCAACACGCCCTCGAACGCCTCGTACATCACCACGCCGAGCGACCAGATGTCCCAGCGCGGCTCGGCGGCGCGGGCCGAGCGCATCTGCTCGGGGCACATGTAGGCCGGCGTGCCGACGGTGACGCCGGTGCTGGTCAGGTGGATCTCCCCGGCCGGCGCGGTCGCCACGCCGAAGTCGAGCAGCTTGAGCCAGGGGGTCTGGTCGATGGTCCAGGTCACGAACAGGTTGGCCGGCTTGATGTCGCGGTGGACGATGCCGAGCGCGTGGGCCTCGGCCAGGGCTTCGCAGGCGTGCAGCATGAGGTCGACGACGGTGCCCGGCGTCATCCCCGATTCGTGCAACGTGCGCGCCAGGTCGCGCCCCGCCAGCAGCTCCATCACGATGTACGGCTGCCCGGTGCCGAGCTCGCCGATGTCGCGTACGCGGGCGATGTGCTCGCTGCGCAGGCGCACGGTCGCGCGCGCCTCGCGGGCGAAGCGCTCGCGCGCCTCGCGGTTCTGGATGTGGTCGGCCGACAGGAACTTGATGGCCACGCGCTCGTCGAGGCCGACGTGGGTGGCCTCGACGACGACCCCCATGCCGCCGCGCCCGAGCACGCGCTCGATGCGGTACTTGTCGGCCAGCATCGCGCCCTCACCGACGTCGTCGATGGTCATCACGTCGGTCTTGGCCTGACCGTCCCGCCGCGGCGTGCTCACCGAGGTCTATACTAGGCGTCTGCTCGGCCAGCGCAACGCGGAGCGCCGTCGGGGCGACGGTTCCTGCGCACCTGGTCGCACGAACTGTGCGGTCGATTTGTGCGAGGCCGCCGGTGGACATGGCCGCGACGGCTGTGGCAGCCGCGCCCACGCCGCCCCACCCGGGCGCCCCACCTCGTCCCACCCCGTCGTCATCGCCCGGCCCTCACCGGGCGCCCCGCCGTCGAGGTGACGACACCGCGATCCTGATCGATCTCCCTGGGTGGGGCCACGACGTCGGCTGACACCCAGGACGTATCGATCTCCTGGCCGTTCACGAGCGCGGGCGCGGGATGCGGTAGATACGCAGCTTGGTCACCAGCGTCGTGCGCGAGATGCCGAGCGCGGCCGCGGCCCGGGTCTGGTTGCCGGCGCAGTCGTCGAGGGCCTGGATGATGCGGGTGCGGTCGGCCCGTTGCTCTGGGTCGAGGTCGGACAGGTCGGGCAGGTCGGGCCCGGCCGCGGCCGGGTTCGGCATGGCGGCCGGCGGTGGCGCGGTGACGCCGGGGCGCGGCCTGGCCTCGTCGGCCCGGCCCGGCCCGGGGCCTGCGGCGCGCGCGGTGAAGGCCAGGTGCGACACGCTGAGCGGCCGGCCGCGCGCCAGCAGCACGCCGCGCTCGATCACCGCCTTGAGCTCGCGCACGTTGCCGGGCCAGTCGTAGGCCTCGAGCGCGCCCAGCACCTCGGACGACAGCCCGCCGTTGTTGCCGGCGCGCTGGGCAAAACCCATGGCCAGGCGGGCGATCATGCCGCGCCGCTCGCGCAGGGGCGGGATACGCAGCGAGATGCCGTCGATGCGGAAGTACAGGTCGTGCCGGAACCGCTTCTCCGCCACCTCGACGGTGAGCTCGCGGTTGGTCGCGCACACCCAGCGCACGTCGATGCTGGTGGTCCGGGTCGCGCCCAGCCGCTGCACCTCGCGCGCCTCGATGGCGCGCAGCAGCTTGGCCTGGATCGGCAGCGGCAGCTCGCCGATCTCGTCGAGGAACACCGTGCCGCCCTCGGCCGCCTCGAGCAGGCCGGGCCGGGCGCTGACGGCGCCGGTGAACGCGCCCTTCTCGTGCCCGAACAGCTCGCTCTCGAGCAGCTGCTCGGCCAGGGCGGCGCAGTTGACCTTCTGCAGCGGGCCGCGCCGGCCCGACAGCAGGTGGATGGTCTCGGCCAGCAGCTCCTTACCGACGCCGGACTCGCCCAGCACCAGCACGTTGACCTCGCTGCGGGCGATGTCGGTCAGGAGCGGCGTGGCCGCGCCCGGGGTCGGGTCGGGCACCGACATCAGCTCGAGCGCCGAGCGCTGGGTCGACGGGTTGGCCGGCCCGGGCGCCATGATGACGAACGAGTAGGCGCCGACGTGGAAGCTCTCGCCCGGGGTGATCGGCACCGGTCCGCCGCCGTGGAACGCCTTGCCGCCGACCTTGGTGCCGTTGGTCGAGCCGAGGTCCTGCACGGTCAGCGGCGGGCCGAGGTCGATCCGCACGTGCTGGCGCGACAACACGCGATCGTCGAGCACCACGTCGCACTCCGGGTCGCGCCCGACCACGCAGGTGCGCTTGCCGGCGGTCAGGGTGTGGGTCCAGACCCGGCCCTTGCCGGCGATGAGCAGGACGTCACCGTCGCGGACGGTGCCGGGCACCTCCGGCCCCTGGCGGGCGGTCCGTTCGTCCATGAACACTATCTTGGCCGCGGCGTTGGCGGGGTTCCAGGGGCCGGCCCCGGAATCCGCGACGAAGCCAGCGCCGTGAGCCGAGAGCACCGCGAGCAGCTTGGGATCGGGCATGGGGTCACCAGTAGAGGTAGAGGGCACCGGAGTTGACGGCCTCGGCGTCCTCGCCGGCGGCGCCGACCAGGACCAGGCCGGACGGCAACACGGCCAGGCCGGTGCCGAACCCGGCGCCGGGCGCGGCCGGGCTGGGCTTGAGGTACCGCGTCGGCGCCCAGCCGGCCGCCCCGCGCTGGAACAGGTACACCGCGCCGGTGTCGCCCGCGCTGTCGGCCTGGTCGGGGCTACACACGCCGACCCCGGCGCCGTCCTCACGCAGCGCGGTGACGGCGATGACGTCGCCGGCGACGCGCACGTGGTAGCCGAACTCGTCGTCGGCGTCCGGGTTGGGCGCGCGCAGGACGCCGTCGGCGACCCAGCCGGCGCCGGCGCGCTGGTACACGAACGCCGCCCCGGGCGCGGTCGACACCTGGCTGCCGCCGGTGACCGGCTCGGCCATGCCGACGACGAGGGTGTGGCCGTCGAACGCCAGGTCGGCGCCGAAGAAGTTGCCGGCGTAGCTGTCGGCCGGGCCGGGCGGGACCAGGTCGGCCTGGTGGGTCCAGCCGGCGCTGGTGCGGGCGAAGGTGAGCACCGCGCCGGCGCCGCTGCCGTCGGGGTGGCCGGCGATCGCGCCGCCCAGGATGAGGTCGCCGCGCATGGCCAGGCCGTGGCCGAGGCGATCGTAGGCGGCGCCGGGACCGGGCCGGGCCAGGCTGGCCTCGAGCGCCCAGCCGGCGCCGCCGCGGCGGAACACGTGGATCTGGCCGCTGAGGGGCGCTCGCACCGCGCCGGCGCCGTCGCGGGCCGACTCGTTGTAGGCGCCGACGGCGATGACCTCGCCATCGGTGGCCACCGCCCAGCCGAAGTAGCCGCGTGGGGTCGGCGCCGGCGACTTGAGGTACTGCGCGAACTCCCAGCTCGGGCCGGTCGCGCCGTCGACGCGGCGGAACACGTAGACCGCGCCGGCGTCGGTGACCGACTCGTCGCCCAGGTCGTCGGCCAGGCCGCCGTCCTCGAACGGCGCCGCCACCACGGCGACGTCGCCGGCGATGGCCACGGCCCAGCCGAACACGTCGCCGTCCTCGGCCCCGACCGTGCCCTGCGGGTTGGGCGCCTTGAGGAACCCCTCGTACACCAGCGTGGTGCCGACGTTGCGGTACACGTAGGCCGCGCCCGAGCTCGGCGCCGGGTTGCTGGCGCCGGCCGGGTCGTCGACGCTGCCCTCGCGCGCCGCGCCGACGATGGTGCGGGCGCCGTCGGTGGCCAGGCTCCAGCCGAGGAAGTCGGTGGCCTGCGCGAACTGCTTGTGGTGGCTCCGGGCCGCCGTCGCCGCGGTGCGGTCGACCTGCACCGTGTAGGTGGTGCGCAGCGCGGCGTGGGCCGGGTGATCGACCACCACCGTCAGCGTGGTGGTCGGCGCCGCCAGGGCCTGCGGTGCGCTCGGTGCACCGGCGGCGGTCGGCGCGCCGGCCACGGTCAGGATCGCCGCCGCGCTGCGCGGCGTGGCCGTGACCCGGGTGACCTGCTGCAGCTCGCCGACCTCGGCGTGGTAGTCGACCGCGCCGTCGATCAGCTCGATCGGGTCGGGCCGCGCCCCGGGGCCGTCGAGGCCGAGGGCGGCGAGGGTGGTCACCCCGGCGCAGGTGACCTCGATCCAGACCGGCCCGTCGACGATGCCGTCGACGCTGCCGTCGGCGCTGGCGCCGGCGCCGCACGCCAGCACGCAGCGCGGCGCGTCGAGCAGGCGCGCCTGGTAGCGCGCGCCGGGCGGAAGCGGCGCCGGCAGCGCGAACTCGCCGTCGTGGTCGATGGCCACCGTCTGCGCGGCGCCGGCGGAGCTGGTGAGCTCGACCACGAACGGGGCCACGACCCCCTCGGCGCGGATGAGCCCGGCCACGCCGGTGTCGGCGTCGGGTGGTGTGGGCGCGTCCGGCTGCGGCGGCCTGGCGTCGGGGCTCGGCCAGGTGCCGTCGGCGTCGGGCCGCGGCTCGCCCGGGTCCGGGTCGTCGAAGGTCAGGGTGCAGCCGGTGGCCGACAGGGCGGCGACGGCGGCGAGGCCGAGGGCGACGAGGCCAGGGGACGGGCGCATGCCTGGAGGTAGAAGCAAGCGGAGCGCCAGCCAGCGACCGCGTGATTCCGGGGGGCTGCGCGGCCCGGGCTGGCCGTGGCGCGTGACCTGGTCAGGTTGCGCGCGCAGTTCGCTCGGGCCGGGCGTTTCAGCGCAAGACGTAGAAGGCGCCCGATCCGACTGCAGTCTCGTCCGGCATGGTGGCCGAGCTGCTGGCCTCACCCGAGGCGCCGACCACCAGGAAACCGTCCCGGCCGAGCGTGACCGCGGTGCCCAGGCCATCGTTGCTGGCGCTGGTGCCGATCATGGTGGCCTTGACGTAGCGGATCTCGCTCCAGAGGGCGCCGCTACGGCGGTACAGGTACACCGCGCCCTGGTCGGTCGAGGAGTTGGCGGTGTCAGGGCTGGGCACCCCGGTGCCGATGCCGTCCTCGCGGTGGGCGCCGATGGCGATGAGGTCACCCGCGATGGCCACGCTGCGCCCGAACTCGTCATCGGCGTCACCGTTGCTGGCGGTCAGCTTGCGGGTCTGGGTCCACACGTCACCGCTGCGGGTGAACACGTAGGCTGCGCCGGGGTCACTCGAGGTGCCGACCCCGGTGGTGCGATGCAGCACGTCGGGTGCCGTCACGACCAGGGTGTCGCCGTCGAGGCCGACGGCGTAGCCGAACCAGTTCTGATTGTGACCGTCGCTGGCGGCGACCTGCTGCTGGAAGGTCCAGGTCGTCCCGCTGCGGGTGTAGATCCGGGCCGCCCCTGGATTGAAGAATCCGCCGATGCCAGCCCCGGCAGCGATGGTGTCGCCGTCGATCGCCACCGAGACGCCGAGGCGATCGTTGACGCCGGTGATCGGATCCGGGTCGAGCGAGGCCTCGCGGGTCCAGGTCGTGCCCGAGCGGCGGTAGACGTGGACCTGGCCGCCACCGGCCAGCACCTCCGCGCCGGCGCCGTCGCGGGTCGGCTCGTTGCGCGCGCCGACGACGATGGTGTCGCCCGAGATGTCGACCGCGGTGCCGAACTGGCCGTTGGTGATCGGGTAGGGCGACTTGAGGTAGGCCTCGAACACCCAGTCGGCGCCCTCGCGCCGGTACACGTAGGCGGCGCCGGCGTCGATCACGGAGTTGTCGGACTGGTTGCCGTTGCCGCTGTCCTCGCCGTGCGCGCCGATCACCGCGCGGTCACCCGAGATGGCGACCGACTGGCCGGCCTGGTCGGCCAGGACGTCGCCGCCGATGAGGCCCTGCGCGTTCGGCGCCTTGAGGTAGTCCTCGTACACCCAGGTGTTGCCCTGGCGGACGTACACGTAGGCCACGCCCGACAGGTGGGCGCTGGTATCCGCGTTGTTGGCCGGGTCGGTCGCGCCACGCTCGTTGCATGCGGCGACGATGAGCCGGTCGCCGTCGAGGTCCATGCTCCAGCCGAGGGCGTCGGGCGACTGCGGGAACTGCTTGCCGTACTGCCCATGGGCCGGCGCCGTGGTGCGGGCCACGTTCACGGTGTAGGTCGAGCGCAGCGCGGCCGACAGCGGGTGATCGACGACGACAGTGACGTTGCTGGTCAGGGCGGTGAGGCCGACCGGGCCCGACGCCACGCCGGCCGCGGTCGCCACGCCCTGCACGGTCATCGTCGCGGCCGGGCTGCGCGGGCTGGCGGTGACCCGGGTCAGCTGCTGCAGCTCGCTCACGGCCATCGTGTAGGTAAAGGTGCCGTCGACCAGGGTCGGCTGGGTCCCGGTCAGGGTGTCGAGCGTGAGCGCGGTCAGGCGGGTCGCGCCCTGGCAGGCCAGGTCGACCGTGACGTCGCCGGCGGCGGTGCCGGTCGCGCTCGGGCCGAGCGCACACGCTGGGCCGCCGACCAGGGTCACCGCGTAGGCGCCACCGTTGTCGATGACGGTGGGGAACGCCGCGGTGCCGTCGGCGTCGACGGTGATGGTCTCGTCGACGGCGCCGGCCTGGAGCCGGACCATGACCGGGCCGAGCAGGCCCTCGGCCCGGACCCGGGCCACCACCAGCGGGCCGGCGTCGGGTGGCATGGCGTCGGGCGCGCCGGGTGCGTCGGGGCCGGTCATGGGCGCGTCGGGGCGCACCTCGGTCGTGTCGTCGACGCCGATGATGATCTGGCAGCCCGCGGTCGCGCTGGCGACCCCGGCGGCGGCGAGGGTGGAAATGACGGCGGTGTAGGTGCGGCGCATGCGTCCTCCGGGGGCCTGGTCACGCAAGCGGCAGACCAGGCGTGCGGTAAGCGAGTCGTGGGGTTGTCGGCGGCGGGTGCGACAGTTCTGGTCAGATCGTGTGGTCAATTCGTGCGGCGGGCCGGCCCCTGCTCAGTCGTCGTCGCCGCGCTGGCTGCCCGGGGTGGTGCCGGTCCAGCGGCGGAAGGCGCGGAAGAACGCGGTCGGCTCGGCGAAGCCGACCTTGAGCGCGACCTCGGCCACGGTCATCTTGCCGGAGTGGAGCAGGGCGAGCGAGCGGTCGCGCCGCATCTCGTCGAGCACCTCCTTGAAGGCGGTGCCGTGCTCCTGCAGGGTGCGCTGCAGGGTCCGCCCCGACATCTGCAGGCGGCGGGCGACGTGCTCGAGGGTGGCGTCGCCCTCGTCGATGCCGTGCGCCACCGCCTCGCGGACCCGGACCATGACCGCGTCGAGCTTGCTCGGCACCAGCTCGGCCAGGCGGCGCTCGAGCGCCTCGGCCAGGGCGCCGGCGCCGGTGCGCAGCGGCGCGGCCAGCAGGGCGCGGTCGAACACCAGGCGATCGACCGGCTGGCCGAAGCGGACGGTGGCGCCGAAGAAGCGCTCGTGGCCCGCGCCTGGCGGCGGCGCGGCGTGGGCGAAGTCGATCAGACGCAGGCGGAAGGCCGGGCCGACCGCCTGCCGGGCCCGCTCGGTGATGACCGCGAACGACAGCTCGATCCAGTGCCGGTTCTGGCCGTAGTCGGCGTGGCGCCGGTGCGTCAGCACCGCGTCGTCGCCTTCCTCGCCCAGGTGCATCGAGGTCCGCTCGGACGCGACGCCGTAGTACTGGGCGACGCGGCCGAGGGCCTCGCCCCAGGTCTCGCCGGTGAACAGCGCGTAGTCGAGCAGGCCCAGGCTGCCGGGCGAGAGGCGGCGCGCGACCGACATGCCGATGGCCGGATCGGCCAGCGCGGCGCTGGCGTCGTTGAGCAGGGCGTCGGCCTCGGCGCCGGGCACGTAGCTGGTGTCGTCGCCGGCGAACTCGCGCGTCGGCGCGCCCAGCTCGGTCAGGGTGCGGGCGACCACCCGCACGATGCCGATCGAGATGCCGCGATCGATCCGTTCCCCCTCTGCCGGCATGGCTCGATTCTATACGCGCCGGCGCGCCGCGGGGGCAACCGGCGCCACCCGGTGGGGCGATCGGCGGCGGGTCGACGGCTCGGACGGCCACGTGATACCACCCCTCCCATGGTCGACCCGGTCGCCGACAGCCTGCTCGAGAGCCGCAAGCACTTCCCCGCCCTCGAGGAGTGTGTCCACCTCATCTCGCACTCGCTCGGCTGCGTCCCGGCCCAGGCCAAGGACGACCTCGGCGAGTTCTTCGAGCTGTGGCGGACCAAGTCGATCACCGCGTGGTCGGACTGGATCCCGGAGTTCGACGCCGCCGCGGCGCGGATCGAGCGCCTGCTGTCGGCCGCGGCCGGCACCGTGGTCATGCAGCAGAACGTGTCGAGCGCGATGGCGGTGGTGGCGTCGTGCTTCGACTACGGCGCGCCCGGGGCGGCCGGGCGACGCAACAAGGTGGTGTACGAGGCGTCGCAGTTCCCGACGGTGTCGTACGTGTGGAAGGCCGAGGAGCGCCGCGGCGCCGAGGTGGTGCTGGTGCCGTCGAAGGACGGCATCACCATCGACACCGACGCCATGTGCGACGCCATCGACGAGCGCACCCTGGTCGTGCCGATGTCGCACGTGGTGTTCTCGTCGGCCTACATCCAGGACGCCAAGAAGATCTGCGCCAAGGCGCGCTCGGTCGGCGCCCACGTCGTGCTCGACTGCTACCAGTCGATCGGCACGATCCCGCTCGACATCGTCGACCTCGGGGTGGCGTTCGCGTGCGGCGGCTCGGTCAAGTACCTGTGTGGCGGCCCGGGCGCCGGCTGGCTGTACGTCCGGCCCGACCTGATCGAGCAGTTCGAGCCGCGGGTGACCGGCTGGTTCGGCAACGAGTCGCCGTTCGCCTTCACCATGCCGGCCCAGACCTACGCCGACAACGTACACCGCTACCTGGGCGGCACCCCGGCGGTGGCCGCGCTGTACCAGTCGCGCGCCGGCCAGACCATCATCGGCGACCTCGGCGTGCGCGCCATCCGCGCCAAGAGCCTGGCCCTGACCGCGCGCTGCATCGGCTGGGTCGACGAGCTCGGCTTCACGCTCAACAGCCCGCGGCCGGAGGCGCAGCGCGGCGGCTCGGTCGTGTTCGACTTCGTCGGCGCCGCCGACGTGTGCCGCGAGCTCAACCGGCGCCGCTTCTTCTGCGATCACCGGCCCGGGGTCGGCATTCGCATCGCCCCCCACTTCTACACCAAGGCCGAGGAGATCGAGCTGTTCTTCGGCGAGCTCAAGAAGGTCCGCGCCGGCGGACGGTAGGCGGGCCCGATCGAACGCCGGTCTTTCGATCGGTTGATCTGATCGTCAAGGGTGGCGCCTACCTCCACGTCGCCGTCGCCGTCAAGGTCCACGACCACGACCACGACCACGACCACGACGACATCGTCGTCGACGGCGACCACGACCAGGACGACGGCGACGCCACTCAGACGACCTTGGCCGACCGGACGACCCGGCGCCGCTCGGCCCGGTTTGCTAGAGTGCCGAGGTGGACGCGGACGGACCGCTACTGGCCGGGCGGTTCCGCCTCGGGCCCCGCCTCGGCGGCGGCGCTCAGGGTGAGACCTTCCTGGCCCGCGACGAGCGGCCCGACGAGCGGCCAGCCCGGGACGGCGCGCGCTTGTGTGTGGTCAAGCGGATGATCCCGCGCGGCACCTGGAAGGCGTTCGAGCTGTTCGAGCGCGAGGGCAAGGTGCTGTCGCAACTGCGCCACCCCGGCGTGCCGCGTACGCTGGCGACCTTCGAGGAGCCGCCCGGCACCTTCAACCTGGTGATGGAGCGCATGCGGGGCGACAACCTGCGGGCGCTGACCGCGCGCCGGCGCCTGGCCGAGCTCGAGCTGGTCGACATCCTGACCCGCACGCTGGAGATCCTCGACTACCTGCACCGGCGCGCGCCGGTGGTCATCCACCGCGACATCAAGCCGTCGAACATCCTGCGCGCGCCCGACGGCAAGATCTCGCTGATCGACTTCGGCGGGGTGCGCGATCGCGCCGGTGAGGGCGGCGGCTCGACCATCGTCGGCACGTTCGGTTACATGGCGCCCGAGCAGCTGCACGGGCAGTGCACGCCGGCGACCGACCTGTACGCGCTCGGCGCCACCATCGTCGCCCTGGCCGGCGGGGTCGAGCCCGAGGACGTGCCGCGGCGGGGCCTGCGCATGGACCTCGACCGCCACCTGCCCAGCCTCGACCCCGGCCTGCGCCGGGTCCTGACGGCGATGACCGACCCGGACCCCGACGCCCGACCGCAGCGGGCGCGCGACGTGATCGCGCTGCTGGCCGAGCGTGGCCGGGCCGCGCCGGCGAACCCGACCGGGACCGGCGCCGCGCTCGCGCTGCGCGGGGTGACGCTGCCGGCGCGGGTGGCGCCGGGCCGGCTGTTTCCGACCGTGCCCGAGCCGGCCGGCACCGCGCTCCGGCTCGGCGTGCTCGGGTTCGGCGCGACCGGCTGGTTGACCATGATGTGGATCCGGGTGGCGCTGATGTTCACGGTCGGCCTGCTGTCGCTGCTCGCCTTCCCGGTTCGGCGCAAGCTGAGCGGCCTCGGCGACGAGCTCGACCTCATGCTCAAGGAGGGCCAGGACGGCTTCGCCGACATCAGCCGGCGCGCCATCGGCCGGACCCGGTCGCCCGACTAGCAGGGTGCTGAGAAACGCCGCGCAGCGGCGTTTCTCGCGCCCTGCACCCGTGCCCGTGCCCGTGCCCGTGCCCGTGCCCGATCGCTCGGGCGGTGCCGGCCGCGACCGCGCGGCAGCTTGGCGGTCTATGTGGAAGCTGGCAGGCGCAGCCGAGCGACGCGCAGCCCAGACTCGGGCACGGGCACGGGCACGGGGCAGGTCGCTGCAAACGCGGCTGCGCCGCGTTTGTCAGCGTCCTGCTAGCGCAGCTCGAGGTCGAGCGTGGCCGGGCCGGGACCGGCCGCGCTCCACTCGGCCCGGGTCAGCTCGAACCGCAGCAGGTCCCACCAGCGGTCGTCGCGGAAGAAGTCGTCGCGCTGGTGCCCGGTCCGCCGCATGCCGAGGTGCTCGAGCACGCGGATGGAGGCCAGGTTCTCGGGCACACAGGCGGCCACGACCTTGTGCAGCCCGAGTTGGTCGAACGCCACCGCCAGCGCCGCCCGCGCCGCCTCGGTCGCCACCCCGCGCCCGGCGTGTGGCGGCAGCACCCAGTAGCCCAGCTCGGCCGCGTTGTAGCGGCAGGCGCCGCGGACGCCACGGACGTCGAACAGCAGGGCGCAGCCGATGACCACCCCGGCCTCACACACGGCCCAGATGCAGGCGGCGCCGGCCTGGCCCTGGCTGATCCAGGCGGTGATCGCCGCCACGGTCGCGTCGCGGTCGGCGTGCGGCGCGAACGACATGTAGCGCGAGAACTCGGGCTGGCCGATCCACGGCCACAACGCGTCGGCGTCGGCCAGCGTGAACGGGCGCAGCACGAAGCGGTCGGTGACGATGACCGGGTGCAGGCCCTGGGGCGCCGGCAGCTCGTCGCGCGGCGGCAGGTTGCCCAGGGTGGAGCGGCGGGGCGGGGTCACCGCGAGCTACTTCACGAAGGTGGTGCCGGCGCTGCCGACGTTGCCGGCGGCGTCGGCGACGCGGATCGACAGGGTGTGGGTGCCCTTGGCCAGGTCGGCCGGCAGGTCGATGCGCAGGTCCTCACCCAGGTCGTCGAAGATGCCGTCGGCGCTGGTGGCCAGCTGCCACGGACCGTCGTCGATCGAGAACGCCGCCTCGGCGATCATGCTGAGGGCGTCGCTGGCGCGAGCGCGCGCCCGCGGGAAGGTGACGGCCAGGGCCTCGACGGTCGGCCGCTGGTTGTCGATGACGAACAGGGCCGAGGTCTTGCTCGAGGTCAGCGCGCGGTCGGGCGAGTTGGCGCCGGCGTCGCTGCCCGTCACCCGCAGCCGGTACCAGCCATCGGGGAAGGTCTCGGTGGTCCACTCCCAGCTGGTCGCCGTCAGCGGTGCCTTGCCGGTGGCCAGCGCGCGCCAGTTGGCCTCGCCCTCGCGTCGCACGTCGAGCAGGTAGCTGGTGTCGTCGCCGTCGGTGTTGTCGACCTTCCACTTGACCCGCAGCACCGGCGCGCGCGGCTTGGCGGCCAGGTCCTTGAGCGTCGGCAGCGCCTCGCGGCTGGCCGGCTCGATCGTGACCTCCTCGATCAGCGTCGCCTGGTTCTGCGGCACGTAGTACAGCGCGACTCGGCGAACCCGGGCCGCGTCGTCGCCGAGCGCGACCCGGAACTGCAGGTACCGCCCGGCCGGGCTGGACACCTTGCCGCCGTCGGTGCCGCCGCCGATGCGGCCGACGCCGGCCGGCGCCGCCCACTCGCTCCAGCCGGCGCCCGGCTTGGCCGTGTTGCCGGTCCGGGTCTCGAGCTTGATGGCGCCGGCGCCCTGCCAGGTCAGCCGGCCGAACCGGGCCACCGCCTTGGCGTCGAACACGTCGCTGACGTACTTGGCGGCCGCGGCCCGTCCGGTCACCCGGTGCAGCGCCGCGCTGTCGTCGGTGGTGAACGTGAGCGCCTTGCCGTCGAACCACAGCTGCGACACGGCGCGGTCATCGACGTCGATGGCGGTGGCGACCGTGCCGTCCGGCTCGACCGCGAAGATGCGGCCCTTGTCGGCCGCGCCGGCGTAGATCACCCCGTCGGCGCCGACCGCGACCGCGGTGAAGTAGGTCTGGGTCAACGCGTGCAGCTGCTCGAGCGCCCCGTCCTCGCCGACCCGGAACAGCGCGCCCTTGCCCTTGCGCGCGCCCTTGCGGCCGGCCTCGGCGCCCGAGGTGTCCTTGTCGGCGCCCGGCTTGGAGCCGGCCTCCGGCGTCTTGGGCGCCTGGCCCTTGGGGCGGCCCGGCTTCTCGACCGCCTCGATCGTGGCGGCGCTCTTGCCCGGCCCGCCGGCCGGGTCGGTGATGTCGTTGGCCGCGACCACCACCCCGCCGCGGTACGCGGCCAGGCTGGAGATCTCGTTGCCGGCGAAGTCGGCCATGGCCCGGGTCTGCCCGGTCTTGGGGTCGTGGCGGAACACGATGGCCCGCTCGCTGGTGCCCATCCACACCGCACCGTCGGGGGCGACCAGCAGCGCGGTGATGCGCTTGTCGTCGGTCGCGAACACCTCGCGCGCGCTGCCGCCCTTGATCGCGAACAGCTTGCCGTCGGGGCCGGTCCCGGCCCAGACCGTGCCGTCGGCGCCCACCGCCAGGCTCCAGATCGTCTCGACCCC
>JAGPCO010000177.1 GCA_018058095.1 Kofleriaceae bacterium | reverse complement strand
GGGCGGGGAAGGACCTCAAGGTCAACGTCGAGGTGGGGCCAGGGGCGCGGCCGAGGTCGAGACCGAGGCCAGGGTCACGTGCTGGGGCGGGTAGTCCTTGACCCGGCCGGTGCGCCCGGGCTTGTATCTTCCGACGGTCGCGATCGCGCGACGGGGGAAAGCGCACATGCTCCAGCACCGCCTTGTCATCCTGTTCCTCGCCCTGTTCGCGGGCTCGCTCGGTTGCGGCGGTGGCTGCGACGGCATGACGCCGACACCGGGTGGTTTCCCGGCCGCCGAGCGCACCGCCAACGCCGGCCAGGTCCGCGTCGCCCAGAGCGGCCTGCAGAAGATCGCGGCCGACCCGGCCGCGCTGCTCGGGCCGCTGCTCGGCGGCATGGGCCTGTCGTTCGACGTGCCGGCCAGCTGCGGCGGCTCGCCGGCGGTGTGCTGCGTCGGTGGCCAGCCGGTCACCCCGTGTGGGCCGATCGACATCGACCTCATGCCGCAGGCCGGCGACCCGCCGCGCCTGACCCTGACCCCGGTCAGCGGGCAGTCGCGCCTCGACGTGGTGCTGCGGGCCCGGGTCAAGACCCGCATGGACATCCCGGTCAGCGGCATCCCGCTCGCCGGTGACTGCACGGTGCGTATCGACACCACCTCGTCGAACCCGCGCGACATGCGCATGGACATCCAGGTCGCGTTCCGCCAGGACGCGATGGCCGGCACGACCCGGGTCGAGGTCGCCAGCGCCAACCTCAGCCAGCTCGACGAGAACGACGTGTCGCTGCAGGGCTCGCTGCTGTGTACGCTGGCCGACGCCGCGCTCGGCCTGTTCATCGATCAGTTCACCGGCACGTTCGAGGACGCGATCGTCGACGCCATCGGCGGCGCCGCCTGCAAGTCGTGTACGGCGCCGAGCGACTGCGGCCAGTTCGCCAGCGCCTGCACCGACGGCGTGTGCACCAAGGCCGACGGCACCTGCCTGCAGGAGCTGGGCATCGCCGGCCGCCTGACCGGGTCGTCGATGCTGGGTGACCTGTCGCCCGGCACGCTGGGTGGCTTCGACGTGTACGAGGTCGCCGGCGGCTACGCCACCTCCAACAACAACGGCCTGGCCCTCGGCCTGCTCGGCGGCATGCTGCCGGCCGGCACGCCGCGCGACCGCTGCGGCCCAGCGGCGACGGCGCCGACCCCGGTCACCATCCCGCAGTCGACCTTCTTCCAGGGCAACACCCGGCCCGACACCGGCGCCGCGTTCGACCTGGCGTTCGGCCTGCACGAGAGCCAGCTCGACGAGTTCGCCTACGCCGCGTACGACGGCGGCTTCCTGTGCCTGACCATCGGCACCAGCTCGGTCCCGCTGCTCACCACCGACACCATCGGCATCCTGGCCGGCTCCATCGGCAACCTGGTGTCGGAGACGTCGCCGGTCGCGCTCGGCCTGCGCCCGCAGGCGCCGCCGACGATCGTCCTGGGCGAGAACCGCTTCGTCGACCAGGGCGGGACCCAGGTGCTCGAGGAGCCGCTGCTTGATCTGACCTTCGACAACCTCGAGCTCGACTTCTTCGCCGCGGTCGAGCACCAGTACATCCGCCTGTTCACGGTGGTGACCGACCTGCGCCTGCCCATCGGCCTGCAGGTCGGTCCCATGGGCGACCTGGTGCCGGTGTTCGGCGACCTGGCCGGCGCCTTCACCGAGGTGTCGGTCAAGAACAGCGAGGCGGTGGCCGAGCCGCCGGCCCAGATCGCCGCGGTGTTCCCGTCGCTGCTCGAGCTGGCGCTGCCCTCGCTCGGCGACGGCCTCGGCTCGTTCGACCTGCCGGCCATCGGCGGCCTCAGCTTCGACGTCACCGGCATCACCGCCGTCGACAACAAGACCTTCCTCGCCATCTTCGCCAACCTGGCGCCGGCGCCGATGGCGCGGGTCACGGCCACCGCCAGCGTGCGCGCGCTGCGCGAGCCGGCGCCCGAGCTGTTCGCCGACCCGGCCAGCTGGAGCGCGACCGACCGGCCGGTGCTCGAGCTCGAGCTGGGCGCCGATGGCGTGCCGGCGTCCGAGCTGGAGTGGTCGATCCGCGTCGACGGCACCTCGTGGTCGGCCTGGAGCACGGCCCCGGTCGCCCGCGTCTCGCCGCACACGTTCTGGCTGGCCGGCGAGCACACCGTCGAGGTCAGCGCGCGCCGGCGCGGCCAGGCGCTGACGGCCGACCAGACCCCGGCGATGATCAAGCTGCCGATCGGCCCGGCCCCGCGCGAGCTGGCCGCCGAGGCGCAGCGCCAGGGCTTCCACGGTCAGGCCGGCGCCGGCGGCTGCTCGTGCGCCGCCGATGGTGGTGGCGCCGGCGCGGCGCTGCCCGGCGTGCTGGTCGGGTTGACCCTGCTGCTGCGTGGTCGGCGCCGGCGTGCGCGCGGCGTGCGCGTCACCCGCGTCACCCGTGCGCTGCGCCGTCTGGCGCCCACGCTCGGCGCGCTGGTGCTGGTCGCGCTGCTGCCGTCGTGTGACTGCGGCAACGACCCCCCGTGTGGCGACGTCGCCTGCCTGCCGGGTGAGGTCGAGCGCGGCGTGGTCGGCCGCTTCAACGGCGCCGCCACCGACGGCACCCGCACCGTCGTCAGCACCTACGACCAGGGCCTGGGTGACCTGGTGCTGGTCGAGATCGCGGCCGACGGCAGCAAGACCTTCGCCGCCGTCGACGGCATCCCCGACGAGACCCCGGCGTACGAGCCGTCGACCTACCGCGGCGGCGTGAGCAACCCCGGGCCCAACGTCGGCACCTGGACCTCGGTCGTGCTCGACGAGGGCCTGGCCCGCATCGCCTATCACGACGTCGACGCCGGCGCGCTGCGCTTCGCGCGCGAGACCACGGGCGGCACCTTCGTCAGCTACGGCCTCGACGGCGCCACCGGCGGCCAGGTCGGCCTGATGACGTCGATCGCGCTCGACGGCGAGGGCAAGCCGGTCATCGCCTACCTGGCGACCGCGCTCGACGACGCCGGCGGCGGCAAGAAGACCGAGCTGCGGCTGGCGCGGGCCCTGGTGCGCGCGCCCGACCAGGCCGAGTGGAACACCAGCGTGATCGCCTCGGCCCCGGCCAGCTGCGCCGAGGTGTGTGGCGCCGGCCTGGCCTGCGTCGCCCCGGCGGTCGAGGGTGAGCCCGAGGTGTGCGTGACGCCCGAGGCGGCGTGCCCGTCGCCGTGCGCCGACGACGAGGTGTGCACCGGCGGCGTGTGCCGGGCCGAGATCACCCGCGGCTGGGCCGACCTGCCGACCGGCACCGGCCTGTTCGTCAGCCTCGGCCTCCTGAACGATGGCCGCCTGGTCGTGACCTACTACGACCGCGTCCGCACCGCGCTGGTGCTGGCGGCCGAGAACGCGGCCGGCAGCTCGACGTTCACCGAGACCGTGCTCGACGATGCCGGTGATCGCGGCATGTGGGCCTCGGCTGCCGTCGACGGCAACACGGTGCACGTGGCCTACCAGGACGCGCTGGCCGACACCCTGCTGTACACCAGCTGGGCCAGCACCCCGGCGGCGCCGGTGGTGGTCGACGACGGCGTGCGCGCGGGCGACCGCACCCACCCGGTCGGCGCCGGCGCCGCGATGTTCGTGCGCAACGGGGTGCCGGGGGTGGCCTACCAGGACGGGCTGAGCGCCGACGTGGTGGTCGCGACCCAGAGCGGCGCGACCTGGACCCCGGCCGCGCTGCCGGCTGGCGCCGGCGTCAACGTCGACGGCTTCCACATCGCCGCTGCCAGCAGCGGCGGTTCAGCCTGGCTGGCGTGGGATCAGATCGTGGTCGGCGACAGCGCCGATCTCGCCGTCAGCACCGCCCCCTGAGAAACGCCGCAGGCGTTTCTCAGCCCGTGCCCGTGCCCGTGCCCGTGCCCGATCTGGGTCCGATCTGGGCCCGATGTCCGATCCGGATCCGCCCCGGCCGTTGCCGGACGCGCCATGCTGGCGCCCAGACGCGACGCGGACGCGACGCGGACGCCACGCAACTGGCTGATCTGCTTGCCGATCCGGCTAGTCGGCTGGCCAGGCCGTTCCGCCGGTCCGGCCCTGCCAGCCGTGCGACTTCGAGCCGTTAGCCAGGGCCACCCCGCCCACCGTGGTTGGCACCCGACGTGCTGCTTCGGCCGGCAGCCGGACACCCGTCCGGATTCCGGCCCGCGCCACCTCGAGGTTCCCCCATGCGCCCACGCCACGCCGTCATGGCCCTGCTCTCGACCGTCCTGCTCGGGCTCGCTGCCTGCGCCGATGATGGCGGGCTCGCCCCCGAGGACGACGAGGGCTGGCGGCCGGGCGGGAAGGCCGACGAGACTGGCGTGACGCTCGACTACAAGAGCTACGACGTGCTCTTCACCAACCCGCTGTGCCGGGACTACACGTACCCGAGCCCGATCAAGAGCGCGGACGGCAGCACGACGCTCACCTCCAAGCCGAAGAACGTCTACTGCTCGAAGGCGGACGTGGCTGCCTCGGCCGACCGCGCCAGCAGCCCGCAGCACCGGCTCATCGAGTGGGTCCGCCCGCTCGGCGCCGGCGACGAGATCTTCCTGGCTTACCTGTCGTTCTCCAACGCCGCGGTCGGTGACGAGCTGTGCGCGGCGGCCGAGCGAGGCGCCAAGGTCACGTTCGTGCTCGACGCCAGCAGCACCCAGTCAGAGCGCCTGGCCGGGTGCGGCGCGACGATCTTGCTGCGCGGCCACGCCGGCAGCATCGGCTACGCCCACAACAAGGTCATCCTCATCAACCCGCACCAGGCCGGCCCGGCCGACGCTGACGAGGGCTACCTGCGCATGTCGTTCTCGAGCGGCAATATGTCGTCGGGGGTGGTCACCCACCACGAGAACTGGCATTTCCTCGAGGCGGCGCGCGATGGCTACTTCGCCCAGGCCCACGTGTGCCTGATGGAGGCCCAGGTCGACGCCACCGCGTCGTCGGGGCGGACCCAGTACAAGACCGCGCTCAACCGGTGCCGAGCCGCCATCGATGCCGAGGAGGAGGACGACATCAAGGCGTTCTTCATCCCCAACAAGGACGACAGCAAGCGGGCTAACCGCTACCTGACCGGCGCCGTCGCTGACGCCGCGTCGATCGACATGGGCGCGCACCGGTTCGGCCACAGCGCGCTGGTGAGCGCGCTGGAGCGCCGCCTGGCCGACGGCCTGACCGTGCGTATGGTCGCCGACGACGATCTGTACTGGCTCGACCCCGAGGTGGGTGACCCGGTCAAGACCGGCTCGAATGAGCCGTTCGAGGCGGTCAACGTGGCCCGGCTCGAGCGCGCCGGCGGCGACGCGTTCGAGGCGCGGTACCTCGAGACCAACCACGGCGAGTTCTTGCTCCACCACAACAAGTACCTGCTGTACCGCGACGCCGACGGCGCGCCGTTCGGCCTCATCGCCGGCGCCGCCAACCTGACCACCTCGGGCTTCGCCGACAACTTCGAGAACATCTACTTCATCAAGGTGCCGCACGTGCTCGAGGCGTTCGCCACCCAGTTCGCGCGGGTGTGGGACGGCGAGCGGGCTCCAGGCGACGACCAGGACCCGCCGGTGGCCACCCCGCGCGGGCTCATGCCCGAGCGCAACGTCGCCGGGCAGTGATCGTCGACGGTCAGGCGGCGTCGTCGTCGGGCGCGTCGTGGGCGTCGAGCCGGTCGTCGTCATCGGGCCCGTCGTGGGCGGGCGCGTCGTCGGCGGGCGCGTCGTCGCCGGCGGGCGTCGTCGACGTGGACGCCGCGCGCGCCGGCGCGGGCCCGGGTGCGCGCGGCGCCTCCAGGCTGATGCGGCCGAGCGCGCCGCTGCGGAAGTCGTGCACCAGCACCTCGGCCGCCTTGTGCAGGTCGACCGCGCCGCCGGCGCGCAGGCCGGCCCGGCGCCGCCCGATCTCGTGCAGCAGGTCCTCGGCGCTGGTCGGCACGGCGTCGAGCTTGTAGCGCTTCACCACCAGCGCCGGGTACAGGCGCAGCAGGCGGCCGGCCGCGAACATGCCGATCTCGTGGTAGTCGAGCGCGGTCTCGGGGATGGAGCCGGCCACCGCCAGCAGGAACGCGCCCTGCTCGTCCTCGATCTTCGGCCACATCAGGCCGGGGCTGTCGGTCAGGGTCATGCCGCTGGCCATGACCACGCGCTGCTGCGCCTTGGTCACCGCTGGCTTGTCGGCCACCTTGGCCACCGCCTGCTTCATCAGGACGTTGATGAGGGTCGACTTGCCGACGTTGGGCACGCCGGAGATGAGCGCGCGCACCGGCTTGTCGGCGCCGCGGTGCGCGGCCAGGCCGCGGCTGAGCGTGGCGATGCGGGTGCGGGTCTCGCCCGGCGTGGTGGTCGACGCCGCGAAGGCTCGCACCGTCGGATCGCGCCCGAGGTGCTCGACCCAGGCCCGGGTCACTGCCGGGTCGGCCAGGTCGCTCTTGCTGAGCACCTTGATACACGGCTTGTCGCGCCGCAGCTCGGTGATGACCGGGTTGGAGCTGGCCCGCGGCAGGCGGGCGTCGAGCACCTCGATGATCACGTCCTGCGACGGGATGAGCGCGGCCAGCTCGCGCCGCGCCTTGGTCATGTGGCCCGGGTACCACTGCAGGGACATGCCCCGTTCTACACGGTTCCTCCGCAGGACGCTGACAAACGCGGCGCAGCCGCGTCTGCGGCGACCTGCCGTGCCCGTGCCCGTGCCGGGCCGGCGCCGACCGAGCGATCGGGCACGGCTGAGAACCGACGCTGCGGGGGTGTTCCTCAGCGGCCTGCTAGCGCGCGATCAGCCACAGCAGGGCCAGTGACACGATCAAGGGCGGGATCGTGAGCTGGATGCCGAAGCGGACGAACGCGACGACCGAGACCTCGACGTCGTGGCGCCGCAGCAGGTCGTACCACAGCAGGGAGGCGAGCGACCCGACCGGCAGCAGACGCGGCCCGAGGTCGCCGCCGATGAGCGCGGCGAACGCGTGGGCGTGGTTCGGATCGGGCAGGCCCTGCAGCGCGAAGGCGTTGAGCACCGACATCGGGTGGTTGTTGAGCAGGGCCGAGCCCAGCGCCGAGGTCGCGCCGATGGTCGCGGTGGGGTAGGTCGCGTCCTGGTACATCGTGCTCAGCCAGCCGACCACGCCGACCCGCTCGAGCGCGATCGCCAGGATGAAGACCGCGACCAGGAACGGGAAGATCGGCCAGGCCACGCCCCCCAGCACCGTCCGCACCGGATGGCCGACGCGCAGGCTGACCAGCAGGCAGATCACGCCACCCGCGACGGCGGCCGGCCACAGCGGCAGGCCGGCGTACGACACCACGGGGTACGCCAGCAGGACAGCGGCGGCCACCGCCAGCACCACCAGCGCCGCCGAGGACAGCCGTGGCGGAGCGCTCGGCCAGGCGCCCAGCGCCGGCGACTCGTCCGCCAGCTCGGCCCGGAAGATCCAGATCAGCACGAAGTAGGTGGTGACCCAGCCGACGATCGCCACCGGGATCATCACCGCCGAGTACGCGTTGAAGCCGATGCCGGCGTGGTCGGCGAAGATGAGGTTCATCGGGTTGGAGATGACCAGGGGCGCTACCCCGGCCGAGGCGAACACGCCCACCGCGAACGGCACCAGGAACTTGGGGTGACGGCGCGGGTACACGGTGCGCAGCAGCACGAGCACGGTGGGGGTCATCAGCAGGATGGCGGCGTCGTTCGAGAACACCGCCGCCATCAGCGCCGACAGGATGTAGGTGATGCGGAAGGCGTGGCGGACCGGACCACGCGTGCGCGGCTCGATGGTGGCGGCCAGGCGGTCGAGCAGGCCCAGGCGCTCGGCCGCCGAGGTCATGATCATGACCGAGGCCAGGGTGACGAAGGCCCGCCACTGCTGGTGCAGCGCCGCGCTCACGTCGGCCAGCTCGACCGCGCCGCTGATGGCGGCGATGACCGTCGCCGCCATCGCCCCCAGCGCCGGCCCCCAGCCGTGCGGCCGCCACGCCACCGACACGATCAGCACGGCGAGGCCGGCGAGGACGAGCAGGGCCATACCGCCGGCCCACTATACACGGCCGGGTCGACGCGCCCGGACGCCGTCGGCGGCGGCGAGCGGCGCGTCAGTCGGCGTTCATCAGCGTGGTGACCATCGTGGTCGGGGTGCCGCCCGGGGCCGTGAGGTGGCCGAGCACCCAGGTCGTGCCGGCGCCGTCGCAGTCCATGTCGGCCTCGGCCGAGGAGATGATCTCCTGGTCCGACACCGTGTGCCAGGCGTACGAGAACCGGAAGTTCTCATCGGGCCGGAACTCGAGCACCGAGAACCCGTCCCCCGGCACCTCGACCCAGTCGCCCGCGCCCCACATCTTGGTCGGCACCGCCACGCCGGCCACCGTGCGGGCGACCTGGGTGCAGGTCGCGGACGGGACGTCCGGGCGCTGCGGCACGGCGCCGAGGGGATAGGCGTTGTTCTCCACGTAGTACGCCTTGGCCGACTTGGTCAGGCGGTTGATCTGCACCAGGGCCTCGCTGCGCTTGCCCTTCTTCATGTACTCCATGAAGGCCGGGATGGCGACGGCGGCCAGGATGCCGATGATGGCCACCACGATCATCAGCTCGATCAGGGTGAAGCCGCGCTCGGACCGGGCTGGGGACATGACCAGGCAGTTAGCAGGGCCCGTGCCGCGGCCGCATGCGCCAAGTCCACGTCGGCTGGCGAGCCTGGCGAGGGCCACACGAACTGGTCGGTCGAACTGTACGCACACCTGGGCCGCGGCAGGCGTGTGCTGGTGTAGGCGCGGGCGGGCGCAAGCAGGCTGCTGAAGAACCCGTGCCGGCGGCTCCTGCCGACGGGACGGGCGTTGTGTTTTCAGCGGCCTGCGAGATCGAAAATGACTAGCAGGCTGCTTCTTCAGCAGCCTGCTAGTTACCCGAGGTGAGCGCCTGCGCCAGCTGCGAGTACGCCAGCCGGCTGGGCCCGACGACCAGGCGGTCGTCGCCGAGGGCGGCCAGCGGGCGGGTCTGCCCGGACGGGACGAACAGGCGGTCCCAGCCCAGCCCCGACGTGCCGGCTGGCTTCTCGGCGATGGCGCCGTCGCACACGGCAGTGATGACCTCGACCGCGCCCTGCGGGTCACGCCGGTAGGCCACGCACAGGTGCAGGCGCGCCGGGGTCTGCCGCCACCAGCGGCAGAACCGGGTCTCGTTCTCGGAGTCGAGCTCGAGCCGGAGCGACTTGCCGTCCATCGTCGTCAGGTCGATGGCCTCGGCGAAGCCGGGCCGCGGGTCGGCCAGCAGCTTGTCGCGCGCGCGCGGGCCGGGCTCGGGCGCGCTGGCGGCAAAGCCCGACGGCAGCTCGGCCACCTCGAACACCAGCTCCGGCGCCAGCTGGCGCAGCTCGGCCGCCCGCGCCGCCGTGCCATCGATGAACCAGTACGCCATGCGTCGACCATACGCTCCTCGCGCGTTACCGTGCGCCCGTGCGGCTCAACAAGTTCCTGGCCGAGTCGGGTAGCTGGTCGCGGCGCGAGGCCGACACCCTGATCGAGGAGGGCCGGGTCATGATCGGCGACCGCGTCGCCACCCTGGGCGACGTGATCGAGGACGGCGACGAGACCGTCATCCGCGTCGACGGCGAGCGGGTCGGCCGCGCCCGCAAGGACGTCCGCCCGGTGTACATCGCCCTCAACAAGCCGGTCGGGGTCACCTGCACGACCGAGCGCAGCGTGGCCGGCAACATCGTCGACTTCGTCGACCACCCCGAGCGCATCTTCCCGATCGGCCGCCTCGACAAGGACTCCGAGGGGCTCATCCTCCTCACCAACAACGGCGACATCGTCAACGAGGTGCTACGGGTCGAGCACGCGCACGAGAAGGAGTACCTGGTCGCGGTCGATCACACGATCACCCCGGACTTCATCGCAGGCATGAGCGCGGGCGTCCGCCTGGCCGAGGCGAAGACCCGGCCGTGCCGGGTCGACAAGCTCGACGCCCGCACCTTCCGCATCGTCCTGACCCAGGGCCTCAACCGGCAGATCCGGCGCATGAGCGAGGCGTTCGGCTACGAGGTCGTCGCCCTGCGGCGGGTCCGCATCATGCACATCCTCCTCGGCAACCTGGCGGTCGGGCGCTGGCGCAACCTGTCGCCGGCCGAGATCGACGGGCTCATGCCGGCCGGGATGCGGCGGCCCGGTGGTGGTGGTGACGGCGGACGTCCGGGCGGCGGCGGCGGCGGCGGCGGCGGCGGTGGCGGCGGTGGCGGCGGCGGACGTCCGGGT
>JAGPCO010000224.1 GCA_018058095.1 Kofleriaceae bacterium | reverse complement strand
ACCAGCCCGACGCGCCGTGCCGCCTCGACTGCGAGCCGCCGCGCTGCGGCGACGGCGTGGTCGACGGCGGCGAGGTGTGCGACGACGACAACCTGGTGTCGGGCGACGGCTGCTCGGGCGACTGCGCGTCGCTCGAGAGGTGCGGCAACGAGTACCTCGACGTCCTGGCCGGTGAGGAGTGCGACCGCGGCGCGGGCCTGAGCCAGGACGGATGCTCGTCGACGTGTGGGCTGGAGGCGCTCGAGTGGCAGCAGGTCGACAGCGTCGACGATCGCCGGGCCGACGCCGCGCTGGCCTACGACGCCGGGCGCGCCGAGGTGATCCGGTTCGGCGGGTCCGGCGTGTTCGGCGCCGTCGACGAGACGCTGCGCTGGCAGGGCGACGGCTGGCAACGACTCCGGCCGGCCACCGCGCCGACGGCGCGCGCCGAACACGCCATGGTGTACGACGCCGCGCGAGGTCAGGTGGTGCTGTTCGGCGGCATGCGGTCGGACCTCGGTGCGGTCAACGACGAGACCTGGTTGTGGGACGGCGTGACCTGGACCCAGGCGCGCCCGGTCGTTTCCCCACCGGCCCGACGACGCCACGCCCTGGCCTACGACCCGGGCCGAGCCCGGGTGGTGCTGTTCGGCGGGCAGGACGTGGCCGGACCTCTCGCTGACACGTGGGAGTGGGACGGCGTCAGCTGGGTCGACGCCACCGACGCCAGCCCGCCGCCGGCTCGCTTCCACCACGGGATGGCCTTTCACCCCGGCCGGCAGCGAGTGGTGATGTTCGGCGGCGTCGGCGTGACCTCGCTGCTGCGCGACGTGCGCGAGTGGGACGGCGTGGCCTGGACCAGCCGCACCACGACCGGCGCGCCGACCGGCGGCACCGAGTTCGATCTGGCGTGGGAGCCTGGCCGGGCCCGCCTGGTCGCGACCATCGCGATCCCCGGTCAGTTCGCGCTCGCGACGTGGGCGCTTGCCGGCACGACCTGGACCCAGCTCGACGCCACGACCACCCCGCCCATGCTCGGCGTGTCGCTCGTCGGTGATGACGCTCGGGTCGAGCTGGTCCGGACCGGCGGCGCCGAGCAGCTCGGGGCGGTGGCCGATCGGACCAGCGTGCTGGTCGGCACCACCTGGCGCGAGCGCACGGCAGCGGTCGTGACCCCGCGCTACGGGATGCAGCCGGTGTTCGATCCCGCGCGAGGACGCCTGGTCGTGGTCGGGGGCGCGTACAGCGACCCGCTCGGTGGCTTCTACCATCCGTTCGACGAGCACCTCGAGTACGACGGTGAGCGCTGGATCGAGCGCCAGCTGGTGGTCAAGCCCCCGCTCGGCGGCAACCTGACGGCCGGCGACGACCACCGGCGACGCCTGGTCCTCCTCGCCGCCGATGGCGCGACCTGGGAGTGGGACGGCCTGGCATGGGACGAGCGGGTGCCGGCCGGGACCGGGACCGGGCCAGCGGGGTGGCCGACCGGCATGGTCTACGATCTGCAGCGCCGACAGGTGCTGCTGGTGGGCAGCGACGCCACCGCCGTGTCGCCGGGCACGACCACGATGACGTGGGCCTGGGACGGGGCCGGCTGGATCGGACCGACGGCGACCCCGGGCCCGCGGCCACGTGCCGGCGCCCTGGTGGTGTACGACCCGGCTCGAGCGCGGGTGGTCATGTTCGGCGGCAGCCCGCTCGATGATGGTGATCCAGAGCTGCTGCGCGACACCTGGGAGTGGGACGGCTCGGCCTGGACCGAGCGGACGGGCGGGCTGGCGGCGGCGGCGCCACCACCGACGACGACCGGGGGCGGGGTGTACGACCCGTACCGCCGCCGCGTCGTCCTGTTCGCGCCGCCGGCCAGCGGCGGCCGCCTGATCGAGGCGTGGGAGTGGGACGGCGCGGCGTGGACCAGCCGGCTGGCCGCCACCGGTCCGATCGCGGGCCAGTACGGCGCGGCGTTCGATCCGCTGACGCGCCGGGTGGTGCTCGTCAGCGGCACCATCGACCCGCTCAACGGGCCGGTGTGGACCTACCGCCACGGCAGCAGCGCGCGCCCGGCCGAGGGCTGCAAGCTCGACGGCGCCGACGACGATGGCGACGGCCTGGCCGGGTGCGCCGATCCCGACTGCTATGGACGCTGCGCGCCGGCCTGCCCGCCGGGGGCGAGCTGCCCGGTCGACGCCGCCCGCTGCGGCGACGGGGCGTGCGGCGCGGTCGAGGACTACCTGCTGTGCCCGGGCGACTGCGTGGCGCCATGAGCGGGCCGCTCGGCACCGTCGAGGTCCACGCCGACGCCGACGCGGTGGCCGAGGTGGTGGCGGCGCGGATCGTCGCGCTCGCCGGCGAGGCGCGGGTCGGCGTCGTGCTGGCCGGCGGCACCACGCCGCGCGCCATCTACCAGCGGCTGGCGACCGACCTGCGCGCGGTCGACGCGCCGGCGCTGCACCTGTGGTACGGCGACGAGCGCATGGTCGGGCCGACCCACCCCGACAGCAACGCGGCGATGGTGCGGGCGGCGTGGCTCGACCCGGCCGGGTGGCCGGCCGGGCGCGACCACCGCATCGAGGGCGAGCGGGGTGCGGCGGCGGCGGCGGCGGCGGCGAGCGCGGCGCTGCGCGCCCACGCCGGCGACGATCCGCGGCTCGACCTGGTGCTGCTCGGGGTCGGCGCCGACGGCCACACCGCCTCGCTCTTCCCGGGCGACGACGCCCTCGACGCGCCCGGCCTGTTCGTCCCGGCCCGGGCCGGAGCCCGGGTCAGCGCCAGCCTGCCGCTCTTGGCGCGGGCGCGCCGGGTCATCTTCGTCGCCACCGGGGCCGGCAAGGCCGAGGTCCTTGGCCGGCTGCTGGCGGGAGGTGGGCCGGGCCGCGACCTGCCGGCCGCCCGGGTGGCCCGCGCCGGGGCCGACGCTGGCTCGCAAGTAACCTGGATCATTGACGCCGCGGCCGCCGCGTGGCCCTGACC
>JAGPCO010000006.1 GCA_018058095.1 Kofleriaceae bacterium | reverse complement strand
CGGCAGATACCGGATCCGCCGCACCGTCCCACCCTTGCCCGTCTCCTTCTGCCGCTCTGTCGCCATACCCCCACCCGCAGCACATCCCGCGCCAGCCAACCTTTCGCCTCATTCCCGCCACTTGCCAGCCCGACTGTCCGGCCCACCGGACACTTTCGTCCGCCCCATCCGCCCCTCGCCCACTCCCGGACACCGCGCCCGAGTCCTGTCGCCGGTTTACATAACGCCCCACTCCGCGACCCATCCCCTGTTCACGTCTTCACGACCTTGTGTCGAGTGCCTGTTCACGTCTTCACGACCTTGTGTCGAGTGCCTGGAAGGGAAGTTCAAGCGAGCTCAGTCGCCGCCCCACAACGCCAGGCCGAGGCTGACGCCAACGAGGCGGACGGCGTCTAGCTCGCCCACGCTCACCGCCAAAATCGGGCCCTGCCCGGCCCAAGTCTGCCGGAACACCCGCCGGTCCGCGCCCAAACGCAGGCCGAGGCTGAGCTGGCGCAGGTCGCCGGGCGCGCCAGAGCCGGCCGCGCCGGTGGAGTACTCGTATCGGCCGCGCAGCAGGAGGCGGACCGGCCCCACCCCGCCGTCGAGCGCGACCTCGGCCGGCACGATGGCCGTGGTCCACCCGCGCAGCGAGCCGGCGCCGATGCCGCCGCCGACCGACAGCCACCAGCTGCGGTGGCGCACGCTCAGGCCGAGCACCTGCGCGCTCACCACCTGCTCGCGGCCGATCGCCGCGTCGAGCCCACCGACCCAGCCGACCCGCCCCGGCACGGCCAGCCGCAGCCGCAGCGTGCCGTCGTACCGGCGCGCCGCCACCTCGCCGGCGAACGTCGCCCGCGCCGCCAGCTCGAGCGCGCTGACGGTGCCGACCCGATCACCGGGCAGGTGCGGCGGCAGCGGCGAACCCTCCGGCGCCCGCTCCCCATCGACGCGGCTGGTCACCCAGCGCACCACGTCGGCCGCGACCGCCTCGCCGGCCGGGTCGTGCATCAGGTCGTGCCACGCCCCTGGGTACAGCCGCAGCGTCTGGTCGCGCGCCCCGACCGCGCGCAGGTAGTCGCGGCTCCCGGCCGGCGCGGTCACCCGGTCCGCGCTGCCGTGCACGATGAGCACCGGCAGCTTCATCGTCGCCGCCCCGGCCCAGACCCGCGTCATGCCCCGCACCAGCTCGGCCGCGGTCCGCCCGGGCAGCGCCTGGTGGCTGATCAGCGGGTCGGCCGCCATCGCCGCCCGCACCGACGGGTCGCGCGCGAAGTCGGCCTCGTCGAGCCCGGCCGCGTGCAGGCGCCCGATCGGCCAGGCCCCGCCCGCCAGCGCCGCCGCCACCTTGCTCGGCAAAGCGTCGAGCGCCAGCGCCGGCGCCGACAGGATGATACCGGCGGCGTCGGGCCGTCCCTCGGTCGCCCACAGCGCGACGATGGCCCCACCCATGCTGTGGCCGAGCACGAACAGCGGCCGCCCGCCCTCGATCTTGCGGACCCTGCGCACGAACGCCTCGAGGTCGGCCACGTACTGGTCGAACGACCGCACCCACTGCCGCGGCCCGGCCGAGCCGCCGTGGCCACGCAGGTCGAACGCATGCACCGCCACCCCCGCCGCGCGCAGCCGCTCGACCAGCAGGCCGTAGCGCGCCGCGTGGTCCTTGAGGCCGTGCACCACGATGACCGCGGCGCGCGCGGCCTGGTCGGGCCGCCACTGCCGCACCAGCAGGCGGGTCTGGTCGTGGCCGCGCCACACCTCGACCTGCTCGAGCCGGGGCACGACGTTGGTCGGGAAGCGCAGGCCAGGGTCGCGGCCGAGGCACCCGGCCATCAGCAAGAGCCCGAGCAGGGCGGCGATGGCCCGGCGCGCGGTGAAGATCGGTCTCACCCGCGGACGATAACGCGACGGCGGCGGCGCACGACCAGGCCCAGGGTCACCATTGCCAGCAGCGCGGCGCCGCCGGGATCGCGCTGGCTCGAGCAGCAGCCGGCCTCGTCGCCCGGCTCCTCACCACCACCGGTGGTCTCGTCAGCACAGGTGGCCGAGCAGCCGTCGCCGTCGGCCGTGTTGCCGTCGTCACACGCCTCGCCACCGTCGAGCGCGCCGTCGCCACACGCGGCGGCGGCGACCGTGACGATACACACGTCGTCGAGCGCCCAGCCGCCCAGCTCGAACGCGTCGTCGCTGGTCAGGCCGAAGGTGAGCTGGACCTTGCCGTCGGCGGCCTGGGCCGACAGGTCGAGGTCGTGGAAGCGCCACTCCTTGTCGGTGTGGTTGAGCGAGCCGTCGCTCTCCTGGTTGCTCCACAGCCGCTCGCCGTCGACCAGGATGGCGGCCGAGTCGTACGTCGCGTCCTCGACGCCGAGCCAGCGGTGGTACTGCAGCCGGACCTGGGTGTGGCCGGTCACGTCGATCTCCGGACTGATCGCCACCTGGTTGCTGCGCGACGAGTACAGGCCGTCGCCGATGACGTCGGTGCCGAACACGCTGGTGCCGCCGTGGGCGACCAGCGGATCACCCGGGCTGCCGAAGCGGGCCGGCGCCCACTGCCAGTCGTCGCTCCCGCGCACCGCCATGTGGGTCCAGTCGGTCGGCTCGGTCTCGAAGTCGGCGCACCACAACGTCTGCACGTTGCCGAGGTACACCTCGTACATCGGGTCGGCCGGGTTGTCGGGGTACGAGAAGGTCGACCCGTTCGACATGGTGGCGTCGATCCGGTAGTTGAGGACGGTGCCGGCGGCCATCGCCGGCAGCTGCCCGCTCCAGCTGGCGCCGTCGGCGGTCGCGGTCCGGGTCAGGGCGATCGTGCCGGTCTGGCTGGCGTCGCCGCGCACCTGCCACACCAGGTTGGCGCCGGAGATCGCGGCGACCGGGCACGAGCTGGCCGCGGTCAACCGCTCGCCGAAGCTCACGCTCAGGCCGTCGCGCGTCGGCGCCACCAGGTTGGTGATGCCGGCCAGGCCGTGGGCGTCGAACGCGGCGCGGATCGCGCACTCGTGTGGCGTGCCGTTGTCGAGGTTGCCGTCGTCGTCGTCGGTGGCCAGCGCCGCCAGGTACGACGACGGGATGTCGCTCGCACGCTGCAGGATGCCGTAGAAGATGGCGTCGGCCACCCGCACGCCGGCCGGATCACCCAGCTCGGCCACCAGCGCCTTGCGCAGGTCCCACAGCGTGCCGCCGATGATCTCGCCGGTGCCGTGCACGTCCTGCGGGTCGACGTCCTCGGGCCAGCGCTTGTCGCGGGTCGGGTCGAGGTGGCGCAGCGCGCGGTTGTCGTAGAAGAAGCCGCGGCCCATGCCGGGGTCGTTGCTGATGGTCGCCGCCAGGTAGTCGGACACGCCCTCCGACAGCGACCCGTCGAACGCGCCGACGCCGTCGATGATGGCGTGGGCGTGCAGCGAGTGGCCGAACTCGTGGTGGACCACGTCGGCCAGCCGGCCGGTGTTCTCGCAGTCCCCGGAGCGGAAGAAGTGGATGTCGTCGCCGGTCGAGTACGCGTTGCAGGTGTCGTTCTCGTTGACGTACACGTCGATCTGGTCGTCGAGCCAGGCCAGGGTCGGGGCGATGTTGCCCTTGACGTAGGCCTTGGCCTTGTGGACGTGGATGAACGCGGTCAGCTGCGCGTCGAGCGTCTCGTTGCTGGCGGCGTTCCACACCACGCTGCCACCCGGCGCCAGGTCCAGGCTGACCGCGGCGGCGGCGGCGCCGCGGTTGATGATGCGCGCGAGCGGGCCGGTCAGGCCCGGCACCACGGTGGCGGTGGTGGTGCTCGGCCAGGTCACCAGGCCAGCCGCATCCGACGTCACCGCGACGCCGTCGACGGTGTGGCGGGTGGTCGGCGCCGGGTAGTCGACCCGCGTGCTGCCGGGGTAGCGCTCGGGCGCGTTGTACAGCACCGTGCCGGTGCCGAAGTGCAGCTTGTTGCGACGCGCGACCGGCTCGGCGGTGGTGCTGTCGACGAACACGTCCCACTGGCCGTGCCCGCCATCGACGCTGGCGGCGACGCGGCGAACCCGGCGGTACTCGACGTCGGGCCCGATCGCGCCGCGGCTGCGCACCAGCGGCAGGATGAGCTCGTCGCCGGCGCTGGTGGTCACCGTGGCCCCGACCGCGTCTTGCAGCCAGCGCTCGGCCGCGCCGCGCACGCTGGCGTCGGCCGCGCCGCGCCGGCCGGTGGCGACGCTGATGTCGGGCAGCAGCTGCGAGCTGACCACGAACAGGCGGTCGGCCTTGAACCACACGCTGACCTGGGCGCCATCGACCGGCAGGCCGCGCCAGCGCTGGCGGAAGGCGACCGTGCGCAGGCCACCGTCGACGACGTTGCTGGCCAGCTCGAGGTCGGCCAGGCTCGCGCCCGGGGCCAGCACCGCCAGGTGAGCGGCGAGCAGCTCGCGCGCCGCCCGCTCGGCCACGGCGGCGTCGGCCATCGCGCCCGGCACCGCGGCGCCGGCGCCGGTCAGCTGGGCCGGCACGCCGGTGTCGTCGTCCCAGATCACGGTGCCCAGGCCACGCCCGGCCAGGGCGCGGGTCACGCCGGCGCGATGGACCGGCGCGACGCGCGACCGGCGCGGCATCGAGCGAACCCCGGGCGCCCCAGCGTACACCATCGGCTGATCGGCACGGCCCACACGCGGCGCGGCGCCGGCGGGAACGGCGGTGGCGGTCGCCAGGGTGGCGGTCACGGCGGCGATCAGAGCAGTGCGGGCAGCGCGCATCGGTCCTCCTCGGGTGCGCCGATGAGACACCGACTCGCGCGGGTTGACCACGCCGGTCATGGTGACAGCCGCCGACCATCGCTGACCCCGGCTGAGGCGGCGGCGCGACACGGGCCCGTGCCGCAGGCCCAACCGATTGAAATTGCTTTGATGAGTCGCCATCACGCGCCGAGGCGCGGGCCCGGCGGCCTGGCCTCAGCGCCGGGTGCGGGCGTGCAGCGCGACCGGGTACTCGGCCTCGGTCGGGGTGTTGGTGACCGGGAAGGCCCAGCGCGCCACGACCTGGCGCATACACGCCGCCGCCGCCGGGGCGACCCCGGTCACGTCGACGTGGGTCACGCTGCCGCCGGGCTCGATCGCCAGCTGCAGCACGGCGGTGGCGTCGGCGCGCTTGCCGGGCGTCCGCATCCAGCAGTACTCGATGGCCGCGCTGTGCTCGCGCACGACCTCGCCGAGCTGGGCCTCGGTCAGCACCTGCGCCACCATCGTCAGCTCGGCGTCGCCGCTCGGGCAGTCGCCCGCCCGATCCGACCAGCCGAGGTCGTAGCCCTCGCCGACGGCGGGCGCGCCTGGCGCCAGCGCCGGCTTCTTGCCGACGGTGTCTGCGCCAGCCGCGGCGACGACGACCGGCGCCGGCTCGGCGAACAGCCCGGGCAGCAGGTCGGGCGCGGCCTCCGCCGGCGCTGGCGTCGGCGCCACCACCTTGCTGGCGCGCACGCGGCCCGGCCGCCGCTTGCCGGCGTCGGCCTGGGCGGACATGGCGAAGGTGGCGAGGACCGCGGCGGCGATGGAGGTGGTGGTGCGCATGCCCGACCCTCAAGCAGCCGCCGTGCCATCCCCCGGCCCGGCCCGATCCCGAGGCGCCGGGCCGACTTGGCGCCCGGCTGGGTCGGCCGTACCCAGCGCCGACGCGGATCGGCAGATCCGGTGGCCAGGGGCACGTTGTCTCCTCTGGCGGCGCCGGCCAGCCGGCCTGGACGACCCGCGCTCCGCCCGCGTCGCGACCTGCTACCGCTTCTTCTTCTTGCGCTCGGCGTCCTGGCGCTCGAGCTCGGCCTCGTCGGCCTTGCGCTGCTCCTCGTCGCGCCGCTTCTTGTCCTCGATCTGCTGGTCGAGCTTGTCGGTGTTGACGTCGCCGACGTCGGCCTGCGGGTTGTCGGGATCGTACGGCGCCTTGGGGTCGTCCTCCACCGGCTTGCCCTCACCGGCCTCCAGCTCGGGCTCCGGCAGCGCGCCCTCGAGCACGCCGCTCGGCAAGACCGACGGGTAGCGGTCGCCGTACGCCTCGACCATGCCGGCCGGCACGCCGTCGCGGCCACGCCCGCCCACCTTCACCACGTGCCGGCTGGCCGCCCACATGACCCAGGCCTCGCCGTTGCCGGTGATCGTGAGCGCGCGCACGCCGCCGACCTTGCCCTCCTCGACCGTGTACCCGGCCTCCTGGGCCAGCCGGCGGGCGAACCGCACCGTCTCGCGCAGCACGCCGGGCGCCTTCTGGTAGCGGGTCACGAACACGTTGACCAGGTCGGCGTCCTCGATCCGGCCGCGCTTCTCGGCCTCGTCGCGCACGTAGCTGGCGGTATACGCCTCGGCCGGGTTGGCGCCAACGTAGACCTCGACGTCGAGCACCGGCTGGTACCGGCGGAACTTCCACCCGCCGAGATCGCTCTCGACCACACCACGCTTGGGGATGGGCGGGCGGCCGCCGCAGCCAGGCCCCAGCCCGGCCAGGAGGAGGGTCAGCACGACGACGGCGACTCGCATCGTCGACATGGTAGCGCGAAGGCGGGTCGGGTGCGCGCCACGGCAGGTGCAGCGACCCCGGATCCGGGCGTTGACACCACGGGGCGTGCCGACCATATTCCGCCCCACATGTCGAACTTCCTGTTCTCTTCCGAGTCGGTCACCGAGGGCCACCCCGACAAGCTGTGCGATCACGTCTCCGACGCGGTCCTCGACGCCTGCCTCGCCGTCGATCCGTACAGCCGGGTCGCCTGCGAGACGGTGACCAAGACCGGGTTCGTCATGGTGTGCGGTGAGATCACCAGCAAGGCCGTGCTCGACTACCCGGCCATCGTCCGCGGCGCCGTGCGCGACATCGGCTACGTCCACTCCGACATGGGCTTCGACGCCAACACCTGCTCGGTGCTGGTGGCGGTCGAGCAGCAGTCGCCCGACATCGCCCAGGGCGTCGATCGCGGCGACCCGACCAAGCAGGGCGCCGGCGACCAGGGCCTGATGTTCGGCTACGCCTGCGACGAGACCAAGGAGCTGATGCCGCTGCCCATCCAGCTGGCGCACCAGCTGGCGGCCCGGCTGACCGAGGTCCGCAAGAAGCAGATCAAGGGCATCGACTGGCTGCGCCCCGACGGCAAGACCCAGGTCTCGGTCCGCTACGAGGACGGGCAGCCGGTCGGCATCGAGGCCATCGTCGTCTCGACCCAGCACGGCGAGAGCGTCAAGCAGAAGACGATCGAGGAGGCCATGCGCGAGCTGGTCATCAAGCCCGTCGTCCCGGCCAAGCTCATCAGCAACAAGACCAAGTTCCACGTCAACCCGACCGGCCGCTTCGTCATCGGTGGGCCGATGGGTGACTCCGGCCTGACCGGCCGCAAGATCATCGTCGACACCTACGGCGGCTTCGCCCGCCACGGCGGCGGCGCCTTCTCCGGCAAGGACCCGAGCAAGGTCGATCGCTCGGCCGCGTACTACGCCCGCTACATCGCCAAGCACGTCGTCGCCGCCGGCCTGGCCCGGCGCTGCGAGGTGCAGTTCGCCTACGCCATCGGCGTGGCCGAGCCGGTGTCGATGCTGGTCGACACCTTCGGCACCGGCACCATCTCCGATGAGAAGCTGACGAAGGCCGTGCTGGCGACGTTCGACGCCCGCCCCGGCATGCTGATCCAGGAGCTCGACCTGCGCCGGCCCATCTTCCGCAAGACCGCCGGCTACGGCCACTTCGGCCGCGAGCTGCCCGAGTTCTCGTGGGAGAAGACGCCCAAGCTGGCCCAGCTCAAGGACGCCGCCCGCGGCGGAACCAGCGTCGGCCCGAGCAAGAACGGCAACGGCAAGGCCGCGGCCAAGCCGGCGGCCAAGGCCGGCAAGGGCAAGGCCGCCCCGGTCGCTCGCGCCTGAACCCCGATCGAGGCCGGCGCTGCGCCCGTGACGCTGTACCTGGCCTCGGTCACCCTGCACATCCTGGCCGCCACGGTGTGGCTGGGCGGCATCGGCTTCATCGCCCTCGTCGTCGTGCCGCTGCTGCGGCAGGGTGACCGCGCCGCCGGGCGCACACTGCTCGCCAGCAGCGGGCACCGCTTCCGCACCATCGGCTGGGTCTGCTTCGCGCTGCTCCTGGTGACCGGCGCCTACAACCTGCACGTGCGCGGCATCGCCTGGGCCGCGCTGGTCGACCCGCGCTTCCTGTCGACGCCGTACGGCAAGGCGCTCGGCCTCAAGCTCGGCGCGGTGCTGCTGGTGTTCGTGCTCGGCGCCGTGCACGACTTCGCGATCGGCCCACGCGCGCTGCGCGAGCCGGCCGGCCCCGGTCCCGACCCCGGTGCCGAAACTGCGCGCCGGGCCGCGTCGTGGATGGGCCGGGCCAGCGCCGTGCTCGGAATCCTGATCGTCTTCTTCGCCGTCGCCTTCGTGCGCGGCTGGTGACCTGATAGGGTCCGCCGCCGTGACCGACCCCTCCGCGCCAGACTCCGCGACCAGCGCGGCCACCGTGATGATCAACCGGCCGCTGCCGGTGTGCTGGCGCGCGTTCGTCGACGCCGCCTCGCTCACCGCCTGGGTGCCCGGGCTGCGACGGGTCCGGGTCGTGGCCCGCGACACCGAGGGCCTGCCGGTCGACGTGCAGTTCGAGTTCGCCGCGTCGCTGACCTACACCCTCGGCTACCAGTACGACCTCGAGGCACACGAGGTGCGGTGGGAGCCGCGCGCCGGCCGGCGCGACGGCGTGTCGGGACGGGCCCGCTTCGTCGCCGTCGAGGGCGGCACCGAGCTGACCTACCAGCTGACCCAGGGCGCCGGCCGCTCGCCGAGCGAGCGCGCGCTGGGCGAGCCCGAGGCGCTGGCCCGGGCCTTCGCCGACTGGGTCAGTCGCTGAGCGCGCTGGCCACGAACAGGTACTCCGACAGCTTGTAGCCGGGCGCGGTCGTCATCTGCGCGACGGCGCCCTCGATCTCGCGCACGCCCCAGGCGGCGACCGCCCGCAGCTGGGCCCGGACCGCGCCGTCGGGGATGACCGCGGCGTCGGCGCCGAGCTCGTGCGCCGCCAGCGTGGCCCACGGGTGCCAGAAGGTCATGTAGTCGGGCGGCTTGCCCGGCACGTGCTCGAGGTAGGTCTGGCCGTTCTCGTACAGCGGCCGGGTGCAGGCGCCGTCGCCGCCGGGCTGGCACCGCGCCACCAGGTCGCGCCCGACCTGCGTCAGCAGCGCCGCGTCGCCGGCGTCGGCGCCGCCGTCGAGCGCCCGGCTGCGTCGCAGCACCCACGCCGCCTGCTCCTGCAGGCCGGCCGTCGCCCGCAGCGGCGGCTCGCCGACGTCCTCGCGCAGCGCGCGCCGGACCCAGGCGGCGGCGCGGGCCCGGGCCGCCCGCGCCTGTTCGCCGCTGCCAGGCACGACCGGCTCGGCCACGACCAGCGCCCACAGCGCCATCACCGTCGAGACGCCATTCCCCGGCGCGTCGCTCGCGCGTGGCAAGAAGCGGAAGCTGCCGTCGTCGCGCTGGCCGACCAGCAGGGTGTCGCGCGCCCGCGCCAGGGCCGAGCGTGCCTCGGGATCCCCGAGCACGACCGCGGCCTCGGCCAGCGCGATCACCGCCCACGCCGTGGCCGGGGTCTCGACCCGGTCGGCCCCGGTGTAGCCGTCGTCGGTGCGGAAGCGATCGAGCGCGCGCAGCCCGAGCTGCAGCGGCGACGGGCCGGGCGAGGCGCAGGCGCGGTGGGCGTGCACCAGCGCGGCCAGCTGCTGCCCGGTCGTGTGCCCGGTGGCGGCGCGCTGCGCCTCGATGCCGAAGCTGCCGTCGGCCTTCTGGAAGTGCGCCAGCGCGCGCGACCACTCGCGGCAGGCGCGCTGGGCGATGTCGCGGCTGCGCCCCGGGGCGCCGCCGGTGGCGCCGGGCCCGGCATCGACGCCGCGATCGCGCGTCAACACCGCGACGGTGGCGCCGACGCCCGTCGCCAGCGCCAGCGCGCCGGCGACCAGCATCCACACGCCGCGCCCGCCGGTGGTCGGCGCCGCCGCGGACGGCAGCGACGACGACGGCGGCGACGGCGACGGCGGCACCGGCATCGCGGCGCCCGCCGCGCTCGCCACCGGCCCGGGCCCGGGTGCGGCGGTGCGGGGTGAGGCCGAGGTCCCGCTGCGCAGGCCCGGCCCGGATGGGCGGGCCGGGGTTGTTGCCGCCGCGCTCGGATCCGCGGCCAGGTCGGCGTACAGCTCGGTGATGGCGGCGTCGGTGCTGGGCCGGCCAGGTCCAGCCGCCGCCTCGGGCTCGCGCCCGGCACGGGCGGCCTCGGTCGCCGCCCGCAGCCGCGCCTCGAGCCGACCGATCGGCTCGCCACAGATGCTGCGCAGGAAGCGGGCGACGTCGTGCCGGCTCGGCACGTGGCTGCCGCCGCCCTCGGCCGCGCGCAGGGCCAGCGCCATGTCGTGGGCGGTCGCGAACCGGCGCGCCGGGTCGCGCTCGAGGCCACGCGCCACCACCTCGACCAGCGCCGGCGGCAGGTCGGGCCGCACCTGCGACAGCCGGGGGATGGGCTTGTGCTTGATCAGCTCGAGCACGGCGGCGCCGCCCTGCGGGTCGCGGAACAGGCGCTGCCCGGCCAGGAACTCCCAGGCGACGACGGCCAGCGCGAAGACGTCGGACCGGCAGTCGAGCGGGCGCGCGAAGGCCTGCTCGGGTGAGAAGTAGGCGAACTTGCCCTTGAGCTCGCCGGCCTCGCTCTCGGTGCGACGGAACAGGGCGTGGGCCACCCCGAAGTCGGTCAGCCGGGCCAGGCCGTCGACGCCGACCAGCACGTTCTGCGGCGACACGTCGCGGTGGATGATGCCGAGGGGGTGGCCGCCCGGGTCGGTCGCGGTGTGGGCGTCGTGCAGGCCGAGCGCAGTCTGCGCCAGCACCTCGATGCCGAGCGCACGCGGCATGGGCTGCCCGGCCCGGAGCGCGCCGACGATGAGCTCGGCCAGGTTCACGCCGATGACCAGGTCCATCACCAGGTACGGCGTGCCATCACCGCTGCGGCCGACGTCGACGGTCGACACCACGTGCGGGCTGCGGATGGCCGCGGCCAGCCGGGCCTCGTCGAGGAACATCGTGACGAAGTGCTCGTCCTGGCCGAGGTGGGCGTGCATGCGCTTGATCGCCACCACCTTGGTGAAGCCGGCCTCGCCGGTCTGCAGCCCGGCGTACACCTCGGCCATGCCCCCCGACGCGAGCTTGAAGAGAGGGCGGTAACGCCCGAAGTCGAGGCCGAGGTCCACGCCGGCCCAGTGTAGACCAGGCGGCGCGGCGGTGCGGTCAGGGCTGCCGCTACAGCGCCAGCGTCGTCAGCAGACCGGCGAAGAACGCGGCGGTGACGACGGCGACGAAGCGGGCGATGTCGATGGCGGTGGCCGGCAGCGGCGGAGGGGCCGCGGTGACCCGCGACGGCTCGGCCAGGCGCGGCAGGACCACCACCGAGGCCGGGTCGCGCCGCCGATCGGCGTCCCGCAGCAGGCGGTGGCGGCCGTCTAGTTCGGCCGCGAACGTGGCGCCAACCCAGCCGGCGATCTCCGACGGTGCCCCGAGCAGGCCGGCGCCGAGCGCCGCTGCCCGCAGCGCGGCCGCCATCTCCGCCGCCGACTGGTAGCGCTCGGCCGGGTCACGCGCGAGGGCCTTGGCCAGGATGGCATCGAGGATGGCGGGCGGGCGCAGGCCGACCCCGCTGGCGGGTGGCACCGGCATGGTCAGCACCCGCTGCATGGTGTCGGCGTCGTTGTCGCCGCGGAACAACCGGCGCCCGGTCAGCGCGCTCCACAGCACCGCGCCGGCGGCGAACACGTCGGCCCGGGCGTCGATCGGCCCCCCCCGGTACACCTCGGGCGCGGCGTAACACAGGGTGCCCTTGATGGTGCCCTGCGCCGACGAGGTGATGCGCGTCCGCGCCTTGGCCACCCCGAAGTCGGTGATACGGGCCGCGCCGTCGACGCCGACCAGGATGTTGGCCGGCGACACGTCGCGGTGGACCACGCCGGCTGGCGCTCCGTCGGGCCCTGGGGTCACGTGCGCGGCGTGCAGGCCGTCGAGCGCCTCGATCAGGATCGGCACGAGCAGCGACGGCGGGCGGTGGTCAGGGTTCCGCGCAAGCAGCTCGCCGAGCGCGCAGCCCTCGACGTACGGCATCACCAGGTAGTATCCCCACTCGAAGTAGCCGAGCTCGACCACGCTGGCCACGTTGTGGTGGTGAATCCGCGCGGCCAGCCGCGCCTCGTCGAGCAACATGGCGACGAACTCGGCGTCGCCGGCCAGGTGAGTGTGCAGGTGCTTGACCGCGAGCAGGCGTTCGAACCCGGCCTCGCCAGCGCGCCGGCACAGGTACACCACGCCCATGCCGCCGCGGGCCAGCTCGGCCACGATCTCGTACGGGCCGATGCGGCGCAGTCCGGCCGCGGTCGGGCCGGGGCCGGGCCGCCTCCAGGCTGGGGCCGGCGCCGAGGCGATGACCAGTCCGTCCGCGTCCTCTTCGGAGGGCGCGCCGCGCCCGGCCGAACTCGGCACCTCGGCCAGCTCGAGCCGGCGGGTGACCGCCTCGGTCAGCGGTCCCATGGCGAACCCTGGTGTGGTGGGTCGAGCACGACGTCGACCCTGTCCCGCGGCGCCGACAGCTCGACGGTGATGGCGGCCGGGCTCAGGCTTCGACCGAACGCGCCACCGGGGTCGACCCGCGGCCGGTAGCGGTCGCCGTCGCCTGGATCGACGTCGACGATGGCCAGCACGAAGTAGCGGCCCGGCGGCAGGCCGGACAGCTGGTACGGCTGCGGGAACCGCGGCGCGTCGATCGCCACCTCGGCCGTCGGTGCGCCGATGGGTGGGAAGCGCGTGAAGGCCGACACGCGCAGCGTGCCGACCTCGGCGCCGTCGTAGCGCACCTCCCCGCTGATGGTGCCGGCCCCACCACCAGCCGGCGTGTCGCCGGCGGCGCAGGCGCCCGCGGCGAGCGTGAGCGCGAGTACCAGGCCCGCCGCGCCACCGCCCGTGGATCTCGCTTGGTTCGATCTCATGGCGTCGTCGTCCTTCCTGCCGGATCGCGCAACAGGTAGTCCAGCGCGGGTCGCTTCCGGCCGAGCGACAGCACGTAGTGAGCCAGGTCCCAGCGCTCGGCCTCGGTCATCGCCCCGGCGAACGACGGCATCGGCGTGCCGCCGAGGCCGGTCGACACCGCGCGGTAGATCGACGCGCCACAGCAGCCACCCTTGATGGCGCCGGCGAGGAAGTTGGCTGGACGGATCGGCTGGCCCCAGTCGTCGCGCAGGGCCCGGGCGGCCGGCCCGTCGCCGCCGCCGCCGGCGCCGTGACAGGTCGCGCACTGCATCCGGCCGTAGATGGCCTGGCCGCGCGCGACCGACTGCGGGTCGTACGCCGGCTCGGGGGGAATCACCAGCGCCGGCGCCGGCGGGGTGTCGGACCAGAACACGTCGCTCAGCGTGGTCAGGTACCGGGCCAGGGTCTCGATCTGGGTCCGAGTAAGCCGGCCCTTCCACGCCGGCATGTGGGTGCCCCGCACGCCGACCGAGATCGTACGCACCAGATCCTCGTGGCTGGGCGGCGAGCCGGCCGGGGTCATGCGGAACTTGTAGGTGCCGCGCGTGAAGTCGCGCGGCGGCGTGGTGGTGAAGCGGACCGAGGTGCCGGCACCGTCGCCGCGCCGGCCGTGGCAGGTCGCGCAGTAGCGCACGAACAGCGGCTGACCCTCCCGCGCCAGCCGACCGCGCTCGTCGGCGCGCCGCCGCGCCTCGAGCTGCTGCAGCTCGGTCCGGGTCGCCGCCAGCGCGTCCTGCAGCGGCGGGGTCGCGCTCGGCGCCGGCGCCGGCGCCTCGGCGTCGTCGGGCGCCTTGAAGGTCAGGCTGACCTGGGCGTCGCCCTCGGCGGTCACCGTCACCGCCTGCTCGACCGCACCGAGGCGCTCGTGCCAGGCCCGCAGCTTGTAGGTGCCGGGCGGCACCGCCGGCAGCTGGAACGTGCCGTCGACGGCGCTGACGGCGTGGAACCGGTGCGGCACCACGGCGACGTACGCGCTCATCCAGGTGTGGCCGGAGTCGCAGCGGATGCGGAGGATGCCGGGTTCGTCGAGCGGCCGCTGCACCGGCCGGCCCGGCAGCGGCATGGCCAGGTTGAACACCGTGCGCGTGCCGAGGAAGGCGTGCACGTTGTGCAGGACCGGGTCGCTCGATTGCACGGTCAGGCTGGCGCCGAGGCCGACGCTCTGCACGTGCGGGGCGAAGGCGCAGCCGCGCTGATCGAGGCGGGGTGACGCGGCCGGCCCGGTGCCGGCCGGCGCGCCCGCGTCGCCGGTCACGCCCTGCAGCACGACGACCGCGTTGGCCAGGGCGCCGTCGGCGGCGACCACGAGGCTCTCGTCGAGCACCTCGCTGCCGCAGTGGTGGGCGTCATGACCGACGGCGAGGGCCCGACGCGGCGGCGCGGTGCCGGCGAAACGGACCCGCCCGACCACGCTGGTGGCCGGCGCGGCGGGCGCGGCGGTGGCGGCTGGATCGACCGGCGCATCGCCGGCGCGCACCGCCAGCGGCACCAGGGTCAGGGGCAGCGCGAGCAGGACGAGCGGCCAGGTCGGTCGCTGCACGGATCGTGGATGAGTGGTCGACATGGGGCGCTCCTACATGAACAGGTGCGAGAACACGACCAGGTCCCAGGCGTCGCCGCTGGCCGAGCCCTCGTCCCAGGTGCGGCGGACCATGGCCCGCAGCTCGGTGAACGGCCACGGGAAGAACTCGACGGCCAGCCCGGCCCGCAGGGTGCGATTGTCGAGCAGGTCCAGGTCGGGATCGGCGAACTCGAGGGTGCCGACCACGTCGACGCCCTGGGTCGGCAGCATGCTCAGCTCCTGGTAGCTGGCGTAGCCGCGCAGCGTCGGCAGCTGGTCGCTGTAGAAGTTGTCCCGGACCCAGGCCAGGTCGGCCAGGTAGGTGAAGCGACCGAGGTTGAGCGTGAGGAAGCCGCCGGCCCGCACCTCGTTGACACCTTGCCCGACCGCGCCGGCCATCGCCGACGGGATGGCGCCGGCCAGCAGCGGGCTGGCCTGGTTGCTGCCTTGGTTGAAGTAGAACGAGGCGCCGAGCTGACCGCGGATCCATCCGAGGTCGGCCCGCGCGCTCAGGCGCGCCGCCACCGCCTTCTCGAAGGCCTTGCGCGAGGTGCCGTGGGTGTCGAACGCGGTGTCACCGAGGGTGCCGTTGAGGACCGCGACGGCGGCGGTGACCGGGCCGGCGAAGGCCGTGACCTCGACCCCGGTGTCGCGGTCGGTCGCGCCCAGGCCGATCCGCTCGCGTGTGAACAGCTGGTGCTCGACCTCGCGGATGCCGAAGGCCGGCATGAACTTGCCGACGCGCACCATCAGGTCGTAGGTGGCCGGCTCGACGTTGAGGTGATACAGGCCCCACGCCTCGAAGCCGGAGTAGGCGCCGACGTCGAGCACCGCGGTCACGTGCCGGTTGAGCGTCATCGCGTGGTACAGGTCGGCCTGCATCAGGAAGAACGAACTGGTCACGTCGGGCTCGGCCTCGGGCGTGGCGCCCTCGTCTGGCCGGATGAAGATGTAGGCCGCGCGCAGGTCGCCGCCGAGCACCATCCACTCGTTGATCTCCGGGTCGAACACCACGTCGTCGTCTTCTTCGGCGGCGGCGCTGCCGTCGGCGGGCGCGCTGCCGTCGGTGGCCGGTGGGCGCACCACCCAGGCGTCGCCGGCCGGCTTGCGCCCGCGCGGCAGCCAGACCCGCTCGAACACGTTGCGGCCGTAGGCGTTGCGGATGCCGCCGCCGGCCGGGCTGACGTGGCACTGGATACACTCGTTGCCGTTGCGGGCGGCGAAGCGCGGCACCGCCCCGGCGTCGGCGCTGGCGATGACGAGGGCGGCGGCGGCGGCGAGGACGCCGACGGACACGGAGGTGAGGCTGCTCATGGCTGCTCCAGGGAACGAAGCGTGGTGCGGACCACGCGCTTGCCCGAGCCGGGCGACCAGGTCGCCGTGGCCGGGGCGTGACCGGCGAGCTCGAGCCGGATGGCGACCGGCCCGTTCGCCGGCAGGAAGGCCGCGAGCGGGGTCACGCCCCACACCGCGCCGGCGATCCGGACCGTGGCGCCCTCGGGCACGCTGACGATCTCGACCTCGATGAGGCGATCCGCCGCGCCCGGGTCGAACGGGGCGGTCGGGGTGGTCGGCGGCGTGGCCGGCGCGGGCGCGCCACGCGGACGGGGTGGCTTGCGCGCCGGCGCGGTGGGAGGGGCGCCGGGGGTAGGCGACGCCACCACGCCGGGCGGCGTGCTCGCGGCCGGGGCGGCCGCGGTGGCCGTGGCACCCGCGGGCGGCGCGGCGGGCGGCGCGGCCGTGGCGATCGGCGCCGGCGGGGTGAGCACCACCGCGTCGCGGCCGGCGCCCGACCGCCACAGCAGGGCGCAGATCACCCCGGCCTGGAACGCGGCGAACACGCCGAGCAGGAGGGTCCACGGGCTGCGCCAGTCGAGCGCGCGTGTACGCGACGCGCGGCGTCCTGGCGGGGTGACCGCGGCGACCGGGCGCGGATGATCGCGCTCGCCATCGGCGTTCGGTCCAGTCATGGCCCGACCACCACCCGGTAGTTGTTCATCTGCCCCGCGTGGGTCTTGCAGTAGTAAATGACGGTGCGCGCGCTGCAGAACCGGTAGGCCCACTTGCCGGCGGGCGGCAGGTCGCCGCTGTCGAAGCCGCCGCGGTCGAGCGGCAGCGGCGCGCCCGGGGCGCCGGCGGTGACGGTGTGGACCATCGTGTCGTTGTTGGTCCAGGTCACGACCGCGCCGGCGGTGATCGCCAGGACCGGCTGGTCGACCGCGAGGGTGGCGAAGCCGATCTGCGGGCCGGTGTCGGACGGCGGGACGGCGCCCTCAGTGCAACCGCTGCTGTCGGCGTCCGGCGGGGCCGTCAGGTTGGCGTCGGCCGCCTCGGGCGGCGGCACGCGGTAGCCGAAGTCGATACACGAGCCGACCACGGCGGCGACGAGCGCGGCAGCGAGCGACACGACGATCAGGTGCGTACGCGACATCAGCAACCTCCCCAGGGACAGGACGCCTCGGCCCCGCCGCCGACCCACTGCCGGAGCAGGCGGGTCTGGGTCGAGGTCAGGCACGCGCGGCAGCTGCCGCTGGTGGTATCGAAGGGCATCTCGCAGTCCTCGACCACCCGGTTGAGCTTGGACCCACCGGGGTTACACGCCTCGACCTCGTCGTTGCCGATGGTGTGAGCGTAGCTGTCCCAGCGGATGCCACGTGGCGGGTTGCCGCCGCTGTGGCAGTGCACGCAGCGGGCGTCGAACACCGGCTGGATGGTGTCGTCGTAGCCGAAGCAGGCGCCGCCCGGGGTGGCGCACCGAGCCACCGTGTTGCCGTCGCGGTTGCCGGCCAGGTCGCGCGCCCGCACCACGAAGCACGTGGCCTGCCCGGTCGGCACCGGGATGGTGGTGCAGGTGGCGCCGCCGGCGGCGGCGTACGGCGCCGGTCGCCCGACGTTGATACCCGCCGCGCTCGGCCCATCGAAGATCTCGTACACCAGCCCATCGGGCCCGGTCCCGGCGTCGGTCGCCGCGTTCCAGCACACCTCGGTCTCGGTCGGCGACGTCGCGGTCGCGCTGCGGATGCCGGCGAACGCCGGTGCGGCGCTATCACCACACGGGTTGCCGTCGGTGCAGGTCCGGCGCGCGCCAGCGTCGATCCACGACTTGAGGAGGGAGCGCTCGCTCGCCGCCAGCCAGGGCGGCCCATCGAACGGCATGCGGTTGCCGCAGGTCGCGGCCGCGGTCTTGGTGTTGAGCAGGCTGCCGGCCCAGTCACAGGCGTCGGCCGCGTCGCGCAGGCTACCGCCGGCCAGCACACCGCCGTAGGTGCGCAGGTCGAGGAACCGCGGCGAGCTGCGGTCGCCTTGGTGGCAGTGGGTGCAGCGAGCCGTGAGGATGGGCTGGACCAGCGCGTCGTAGTCGACCGCGCAGGCGGCGGCCGCGGTGCTGGCGCACACCTCGAGGTTGTTGGTGCTGCGGTTGCCGGCCAGGTCGCGCGCCCGCACCACGAAGCAGGTGGTCGAGCTCGGGCCGACCCGGACGTCGGTGCACAGGCTGCCGACCACCGAGTCCTGCGGTGGCAGGGCGTAGCTCTCCCCGCCCGGGTTGGCCGCCTGGTACACGTCGTAGCGCAGCGACGCCGCCGGTGTGACCGCGTCGCTGGCCTGTGGCCAGCACACCCGGATCGTGGTCGGATCGGTCGCCACCGCGGAGCTGGCGCCGACGAACGACGGCGCCTGGGTGTCGCCACACACGACCGGCTCGGAGCAGACCCGGCGGGCCCCGGTGCTGATCCACTGCGCGACCATGGCCTCCTGGCTCGCGGTCAGGTACGGCGGGCCGTCGTACGGCATGCGCTTGCCCAGGCTCGGGCTGGCCGAGATCTTGTCGACCAGCAGGCTGGCGCCAGGGTTACAGGCCACGACCTCGTTGCGGCGCACGCTGCCGGCCAGCACGTGGTCGTAGTTGTCGAGCCGGAGCCACTGCGGCGGCCGGGCCCCGGCGTGGCAGCGGGTGCAGTTGTGGTCGAGCAGCGGCTGGATCATCGTCGCGTAGTCGACGCAGCCGGCCGGGACCGCCGGGGTGCTGACGCAGCGCTCGACGGTGTTGCCGTCGCGATTGCCGGCGCCATCGCGCGCTCGAACGACCCAGCAGTGCTGGCTGTCCGGCGGCAGCGCGTCGATCTGCACGCAGGTCGCGCCGGCCGGACTGGTCTTGCGCGGTCCGACGGTGTAGTTCTGTCCTCCTGGGCTGGCGGCGAGGTAGGCGTCGTAGAGGAGGCCACTGGCCGGGGTCAGGTTGTCGGCCCCGGCGGCCCAGCACAGCCGGACCGAGGTCGGGCTCAGGGAGGTCGCGCTGGTCACGCCGGCGAAGGTGGGCGGGCTGGCGTCGCTGCACGGGTCGGGCGCCGCGCAGGAGGCGCGCCCGCCCTCGGCGATCCACTGCTCGATGGCGCCGATCTGCGCGGTGGTGAGGTAGGGCGGACCGTCGGCCGGCATGCGAACGCCGACCGGCGGCGTCGCGAGCGCGACCTTCTGATACAGCAAGCTCGAGGTCGGCTGGCACGCCACCACCTCGTTGCCGGTCTGGCCGCCGGCGATGACGCCGGCGTGACTGGTCAGGCTCAGGCCGCGCGGCGGACTGGCGCCCGCGTGGCACTGCGTACACTCGGCGTTGAAGATGGGCTGGATCACCGTCGCGTAGTCGATGCAGGTCGCGGCCGCCGTGGTCAGGCAGCGCTCGACGGTGTTGCCGTCGCGGTTGCCGGCGCCGTCGCGGGCGCGCGCGACCCAGCAGTACTGCTGCGCTGGGGTCAGGCCGCTGACGTCGGCGCAGGTGGCGCCTGCGGCCGAGGTCAGCACCGGCGGGCTGGCGAACCCCTGCCCACCCGGCGTGGTGGCCTGGTACAGGTCGTACAGCAGCGCCCCGGGCGCGGTGACGTCGTCGCTGCCGGCGCCCCAGCACAGGCGGGCGGTGCTGGCCCCGGTCAACGTCGCGCTGGTGAGCCCGGCGAAGGTCGGCGCCACCATGTCGTCACACGCCGGCCCGGAGCCGGCGCAGGTCTCGACCGCGCCGCCGTCGATCCAGCGCCGGAACAGCTCGATCTGAGAGGTCGACAGGTACGGCCCGCCCTGTGGCATACGCTGGCCGACCGGCGGGTTGTCCATCGACACCTTGAGGAAGATCAGGCTGGCCTCGGCCTGGCAGCTCACCACCTCGGTCCCGGTCAGGCCGCCGGCGAGCACGCCGGCATAGGTATCGAGGTGCAGGTTGCGCGGCGCGCCGGCGCCGCGGTGGCAGCTGGTGCAGTAGGTGTCGAGGATCGGCTTGATGTTGTCGGCGTAGCTGACGCAGGCGCCGAGCGGGCGCGGCGTCGCGCTCTGGACGTTGGTGTTGCACTCGACCTGGCCGGCCTCGTCCTCGGCCCGCACCACGAAGTGATAGGTGGCGTCGGTGGTCAGGCCCTCGACCCGGAAGGTGGTGAGCCCGACCACGCTGGCCACCGGCGCCGTGAAGTCGTGACCATCGGGCGTGCCGGCCACGAACACCTTGTAGCGGATGGCCTCCGGCAGGGTGTCGTCGGCGGCCGGGCTCCAGACCAGCACGACCGCGTCGGCGCCGTCGGCGGTCGCGCTGGTGACGCCGCCGAACAGCGGCGCCGGGTTGCTGGTCGTGCCCTCGGTGCACACCGCCGGACCCACCGGCGCGTCGACGCCGCCGGGGCCGCCGTCGCCGCAGTAGCCCATCCGGCACACCAGGCCGTCGTCGCAGCCGATCTCCTCGCCGCCGAGCACCACACACTCGTCGCCGACGTCACCGCCGGCCCGCACCGCGACATCGCGCGGCACGCACTGTTGGTCGGTGTAGCAGACCTGCTGATCGGCGCAGTCACCGTCGCGCGTGCAGGCCGCGCGCTCGTGGTCGCAGTCGCACCCGCCAGGGGCGAGCGCGCCGAACGCGCCGAGGGTGGCGGCGACGAGCCAGAAACGGATCAGCAGGGGTCGTGGCACTGCGGGCTCCCGGTTGCCGGTGGTGGGCTACTTGCCGAAGCTGCAGCCACACAGGCTGCGGACGTGGGCGACCAGCGCGGCGACGTTGGGCTCGCCGAGGTGACCGAAGCCGGGCATGAGCGGGCTCTTGCCGACCGCGACGCCGCCCTTGCGAATGGTCGTCGCGATCTGCTCGTCGGACAGCTTGGACATCACGGCCTTGTCGGTCAGCTTGCGCGGCTTGGGCGTGAGGCCGGGCGCAGCCGGGCCGTCGCCGTTGCCGCTGGCGCCGTGGCAGGTCGAACAGTTGGCGGCGAACAACTCGGCGCCGGTCGCGGCCGGCAGCGGCGCCTCGTCGATGCTGCGGGTGGAGGCGGCCGGGCCGGCAAGCGCGTCGGAGGTCGCGATGGCGGCGAAGCCGGCTGCGGTCAACACGGAGAAGGAGAGGGCGAAGGTGATCGAGAGGGTCCGCATGGCGTTGCTCCTGGAGAGAGTGGTTGTCCTGGCCATGTGCAACCGAGAGGCCAGCACGCGCCGCGGAGACCTGCACGCCGTGGCCTGGCCGTTGCAGCGGCGTGGGCCGAGGTCCAAACGATGCTGCGAATCACCTTCGCCACTCTGCTCGCCCCGATGCTCCTCGCGCTGGCCTGCGCCAGCCAGCCCATCTGCCCCCCGTGGTCCCCGGCCACCGCGCCGGCGTCGACCGCCGCCGCCCCGGCCGCGACGAACGACACCACCGCGCCGCCCGTCGACGACGGCACCGTCGCGCTGACCGCGGCCAGCCCCGACTCGGCGTGGACCGACGTCGTCGGCGTTGCGCCGATGCACGCGCCAGCACCTGCAGCCGACGCTGCGGCGCCAGATCGCGCCGCGCTTGCGCCCACGCAGGACGGCTCGCCACGCCCGGCCGCGCGCAAGAAGGCCCGCAAGGCCGTTGCGGCCGCTGAACCGGCTCCCACAGCGGCAAAACCCGCAACCGCTGCGCCAGCGACCAAGCCGGCGCAAGCCGTGCCCGCGCCCGATGCCGGCGCACTCAAGGAAGCGCGCGCCTTCTTCGCCGGGCGCTGCCAGATGTGCCACGGCGATGGCGGCCGCGGTGACGGCCCGGCCGGCAAGGCGCTCACGCCGCAGCCTCGCAACTTCACCGACCGCGGCTGGCAGCGCCAGGTGTCCGACGGTCACATCGAGAAGGTCATCCTGCAGGGCGGTGTCTCCGTCGGCAAGAGCCCGCTCATGCCGGCGCACACCGACCTGGCCGGCAAGCCGGCAGTGGTGAAGGCGCTCATCGGCCTGGTCCGCGGCTTCGGCCGCTGATCGGCCGCCCGCCCGCCTCGCAGCCGTGCGAGCCGGGCCCGGATCGCCCTCGCGATCCTGCGAGGCCAGGCAACCTCCCGCCCGGCCTGGCGATCTTCGCCACGGCCGGGTCGATTCGGCGGCCCGGGACCAGGTCCCTCGCAGCAGTGCGAGGGGAGCCCGCGTGGCCGTCACTCGCGCAGCTTGTACTTGGCGAGCCGGCGGTACAGCGTCGCGGCGTCGACCTCCAGCAGCTCGGCCGCCCGCTCGCGGTTGCCGCCGACCGCGCGCAGGACCCAGGCCACGTGCTTGCGCTCGAAGTCCTCGACCGCGGCCCGCAGCGCGGTCGGCGCCCCGTCGCCGGTGGTCAGTTCGGCCGGCAGGTGCTCGGCCTCGATGGTGTCGCCGTCGCACAGGATGCAGGCGCGCTCGATCACGTTGGACAGCTCGCGCACGTTGCCGGGCCAGGCGTAGCCCATGAGCACGCGCATGACCTGGTTCGACACCCCGGGTCGACGCCGGTCCTGTCGGCGTCGGTGCAGCGCCACGAAGTGGCCGACCAGCTCGGGGATGTCGTCGCGGCGGTCGCGCAACGGCGGGACGACCAGGTTGAACACGTTGAGCCGGAAGTACAGGTCCTGCCGGAACCGACCCTCGCGCACCTCGACCTCGAGGTCGCGGTTGGTTGCCGCCAGCAGGCGGAACTCGGCCTTCTCCGGCCGCTCGGCCCCGACCGGCAGGATCTCGTGCGACTCGATCGCTCGCAGCAGCTTGGCCTGGGCCGACAGCGGCATCTCGCCGACCTCGTCGAGGAACACCGTGCCGCCGCGGGCCGCGCGCAGGACGCCGTCGCGCCGGCGGTCAGCCCCGGTGAAGGCGCCGCGCTCGTGCCCGAACAGCTGGGCCTCGATCATGTCGCGTGGTAGCGCCGCCATGTTGAGGGCCAGGAACTCGCGGCTGGCGACCTTGGACTGGGCGTGGACCGCACGCGCGACCAGCTCCTTGCCGGTGCCGCTGTCGCCGTTGATCAGCACGGTGGCGTCGGTCGGACCGACCCGCTGGATCAGCTCGAACAGGCGGCGGATGGGAGGGCTGCTGCCGATGATGCCCTCGAAGCCGAGGCGGACGTCGAGGTCGCGCCGCAGCCGCACCACCTCGTCGCGCAGGGCCCGGACCTCGAACAGGCGCCCGACCCGGGCCGTGAGATCGGCCAGGCTGATCGGCTTGAGCAGGTAGTCGTACGCGCCCAGGCGCAGCGCGTCGATCGCGGTCTCGACCGAGGCGTACGCGGTCATGACCAGGACCGAGGTCTGAGGCCGGGCCGCCATCACCCGCTCGAGCAGGCCGATGCCGTCGAGCCGGGGCATGCGGATGTCGGTCAGCAGCAGCGAGTAGTCCTCGTCGAGGACTTTGCCGAGGGCGATCTCCCCGTCGGCCGCCTCGTCGACCTGGTAGCCGGCCTCCTCCAGCGCCTCGCGCAGGTTGATGCGCAGGATCTCTTCGTCGTCGGCGATGAGGATGCGATGGCTCATGACCCCTCCTTGGCGCGGACGCGCCCGCTGCTCGGCCGCGGCGCCACCGGCAGCCGGACCAGGAACACCGTGCCGGCCGGGCCGGTCTGCTCCAGCGTGAGGCTGCCGCCCAGCTCGTCGACGATACGCTTGCTGACGAACAGGCCCAGGCCGGTGCCCCGCCCGGCCGCCTTGGTGGTGTGGAACGGCTGGAACAACCGGTCCCGGATCTCGAGCGGCACGCCGGTGCCGGTGTCGCTGACGCGGACCTCGACGACCGCGCGGCCGGGCTCGGCCTCGGCCTCGGAGCCGCCGTCCGTGCCCGGGCCGAGCCGAGTCGACAACACGACCCGACCACGCCCGCCGAGGGCGTCGAGCGCGTTGAGCCCGAGGTTGAGCAGGACCTGGACCAGGTGGTCCTCGACGATGCGCACCCCGGGCAGCTCGGGCGCCAGCTCACGCACCAGCTCGACCCCGCGCGCGCGCGGGTCGTGCTCGACCAGCTTGAGCACGTCGTCGACGATCTGGTTGACCGAGGCCAGGTGGACCTCGCTGCGCTTGCGGCGCGAGAAGTCGACCAGCTCGCGCAGCAGGCGCGACATGCGCCCGACCTCCTTGCGCACCACCGGGACCGACTGCCGGGCCCGTTCCGGGTCGGCCTCGGCCCGCTGCAGCTGGGCGTCGATCGACGCCAGCGGGTTGCCCAGCTCGTGGGCGATGCCGGCGGCGAGCTGGCCGAACGCCGCCATCTTCTCGTGGAAGGCGAGCTGGGCCTGCAGCTGCTTCTCCTGGGTGATGACCCGGCTGATCGAGATGACCGAGCGGACCTGGCCGCTGTCGTCGCGCACCGGGTAGGTCTGGATCGCGATCGGCTGCTGGCCGTCGACGGTGCGCTGGGCGCGCTCGGCGCTGGCCGGGTGGCCGCCGTGGAACGTGGCCTGAACCGGGCAGCCGTCGCACGGGCGGTCGCGGTCCTCGAACGCGCGGTAACACGGCTCGCCGACGAGCGGCCGGCCGTGCAGGCGCACCGCCGCGGCGTTGGCCTTCACGATGTAGAGCTGCGGGTCGGTCACCACCACGCGCTGGTCGATCGAGTCGAGCAGCAGCTCGAGGAAGTGGCGGCTGTCGGCGAGCTGTCTGGTCCGCTCGGCGATGCGGTCCTCCAGGCCCTGGCGAGCGTCGCGCAGGGCCAGGCTCATCTGGTTGAACTCGCGCGCCAGTTCGACGATCTCGCGCGGACCGGTGGAGGCGACGGTGCTGGCGACCGTCGTGCCGATGGCACCGGCGGCGATCTGCTCCGACGTCTCGGCCAGGGCGCGCAGCGGCCGGACCAGGGTGCGCCAGGCCAGCAGCACGGCCAGCACCACCACCGCCATCAGCATCGAGAACACCGCGATGGCCTGGACCTTGAGGTGCTCGAGGTCGGCCAGCGTCTCGGCCAGCGGCGTGGCCACCACCACGCCCCAGCCAGATCCAGCCACCGGCGCGTAGCCGATGACCAGGTCGGCGCCACGGGGCGAGCCGCCGCGCATGGTCCAGGCCGCATCGGCGGCCGGGCGCGGCAGCCAGGCCAGGGCGCCGGCACCGGGCACGACCTGGCCGGCCTCGACCGCGGCCAGCACCTGCCGCCGTTCGTCGAGGAGGTAGACGTCGGCGCCGCCGGCGCGCCGCGCCAGCTGGGTGAGCAGGCGCTGGAACACCGCGAAGCGAAAGCGACCACACACCACCGCCGCGGTGACGCCCTCGACGACGACCGGGCTGGCCACGACCAGCTCGGCGCCACCGGTGACGGCACCGAGGGCCACCGTGGCCGGGCCAGCGCGACCGCGTTGCAGGCACAGCGCCGAGGTCAGGTCGGGGCCTCGTGCGTGCAGTGGCAGCGACGAGGCCAGCAGCTCGCCGGCGGCCGAGACGACCTGCAGCTCGGCCAGCTCGGCCAGCTCGCCCGGTTGGTCCGGTCCCTGGCGCGCTGGAGCCGTCGCCTCGCCGGGCCGGGCCTTGCCCAGGATCGAGCCCTGCAATCGCTCGCCCAGACGCACCCGCGCGCTGGCCTGGACCTCGGCCGGCCCAGCTGTGGCGGCGAGGAGCTCGCGATCGCTACCGACCAGCGCGGGCACCAGCGTGGTGACATCACGCAGGAAGTCCTCGCCCTGGGCCGCCTCGAGCGCGGTCAGGTCCCGGGTGTTGCGAAAGGCCAGGTCGATCAGGGCCTCCCGGCTACGCAGGTATCCCCACAGGTTGGAGATGAGCAGCGGGCCGACGAACAAGATGACGACCAGCAGGACCAACCATTGACCCACGCTCAGGCGGGGCCGGCGTGCATCTCCTGCGCGATTGCCGCCGTCTTCATCTATGGAAGGGCTCGCCACGGGGCATCCAGGCCCCGATGCACGTGCCGGGCCAGCACGACCTGCGTCCGCTGCAGATCGTGCCGGAGCAGGTCTCGCCTCAGGTCCGGTCGCCGCGGTCGGCGCGGTCGACGTACCAGCGCACGGTCGCGACCAGGCCGGCTGCGAAGTCGACCCGTGGGCGCCAGCCCAGCTCGCGCTCGAGCAGCCCGGGGTCGAGCGCGTAGCGCAGGTCGTGGCCGGGCCGATCGGCGACGTGCTCGATCAGGCCGTGGTGGCTGCCGCCGTCGGGGCCACGGCCCGGGCGGGCGCGATCGAGCTCGTCACACAGGGCGTGCACCACGTCGAGGTTGCGCAGGGGCGTGCGCGCGCCGACGAGGTAGCGGCCGCCGGGGCGGCCGGCGGCGAGCACGAAGCGCAGGGCGCGGGCGTGGTCGTCGACGTGGATCCAGTCGCGCACGTTGGTGCCGCTGGCGTAGACCGGCATGGTCTCGCCGCGCAGGGCCCGGGTCACCAGGCGCGGGATCAGCTTCTCCGGGTACTGGTACGGCCCGTAGGTGTTGCCGCCGTGGGTGATGATCGCCGGCAGCCGGTGGGTGTGGTGCCAGGCGGCGACCAGGTGGTCGGACGCCGCCTTGCTGGCGGCGTACGGCGAGCGGGGCGCGTAGGGCGAGGCCTCGGTGAACAGGCCGGGTTCGGCCAGGCTGCCGAACACCTCGTCGGTCGAGGCGTGGACCAGGCGGAACCCGGCGGCGGCCGCGCGCGCGCCGAGGTGACGGCGCAGCTCGTCGAGCAGGACCGAGGTGGCGACGACGTTGCTGTGGATGAACGGCGCCGCGCTGTCGATCGAGCGATCGACGTGGGTCTCGGCGGCGAGGTGCACCACCGCGGCCGGGCGCTCGTCCGTGAGCAGCTCGCGCACGAGCGCGGCGTCGGCCACGTCGCCCACCGCCACCCGCAGCCGGCCCGGGTGGCGCGTGGCCAGCTCGTCGAGCGCGGCCGGGTTGGCGGCGTACGTCAGCTTGTCGAGCACGACCACCCGCGCCGCGCCGGCGCCGTCATCGTCGGCGGCCCCGCGCGCCAGCAGCTGGCCGACCAGGTGCACGCCGATGAACCCGGCGCCGCCGGTCACCAGCACCGTGCCGAAGGTGGTGCTCACCGCCGACCTCCGTGCGCCAGCAGCGCGGCCACCGTCGGCGCCAGCCCACGCCGCCACGGCCGGGCCGCGAGCCCGAGCCGGGCGTCGTCGAGGGCGAGCACCGACCAGCGCGGGCGCGGCGCGGCGCCGGGTGGGTCGATCGCCGGGCCGGTCGCGATCGGCAAGGGCGGGCGGCCGAGCTGCCCCGCCACCTCGGCGGCGACGGCGCGGGCCCAGCCGTGTGGGCTCGTCGGCTCGTCACCGGCGACGTGGACCACCGGCGGCCGCTGGCCTGGGGGCCGCTCGGCCAGCACCAGCAGCGCCGCCGCCAGGTCGTCGGCCCAGGTCGGCCGGCTGCGTCGCTGATCGGTCATCACCAGCGCGGGTGTGGGGGCACCCGCGGCGTCGGCCAGGGCGGCGGCGACGACCCGCCCGACCAAACCGGCGCGCGCGGGGCTGGCCGCCGCGCCGAACACCCACGACGTCCGCACCACCGTGCCACCGGCGGCGCGCACCAGGGCCTCGCCGGCCAGCTTGCTGCGGCCGTAGGCCTGGAGCGGCGCCGGCGTGGCGTCGACGGGGTACTGCCGGTCGACCTCACCTGCGAAGACATAGTCGGTCGACAGGTACAGGCACGGCGCGCCGCGCTCGGCGCAGGCCCGGGCCAGCGCGTCCGCACCGGCGGCGTTGACGGCGTGCGCCAGCGTCGGCTCGCGCTCGGCCCGATCGACATCGGCGACGGCGGCGGCGTTGATCACCACGTCGGGCGCGATCGCCCGCAGCGCCGGCCCCAGGCTGGCGGCCGCGCCGAGGTCGAGCTCGGCCCGCGGTGGTGCCAGCACCTGGTGGCCGGCGGCGGCGGCGGCCGCGACCAGGTGCCGCCCGACCAGGCCAGCGCCGCCGACGACCAGCAGCCTCACGCCGGGACCTGGCCGGCCGCAGTGAGTGCGGCCAGCGTCGGCGCCTCGGCGTCGGATGCCGACAACGTGGGGGGATCGATCAGCGGCCAGCGGATGCCGAGCGCCGGGTCATCCCAGCGCAGCGCGCGCTGCGCCGCCGGGTCGTACACCGCGGTGAGCTTGTACACGACCACGGCCTGGTCCGATCGCACGAGGAACCCGTGGGCGAAGCCAGGCGGGATCCACAGCACCATGCCGCGCTCGGCCACCAGGTTGATCGCGAAGTGCTGGCCGTAGCTGCTCGAGCCGGCGCGCAGGTCGACCGCGACGTCGTAGATCTGCCCGGTCACGACCTGGATCAGCTTGCCCTGCCCGGCTGGCCCGCGCTGGAAGTGCAGGCCGCGCAGCACGCCGCGGCGTGACACCGTCGCGTTGTCCTGCACGAACGTGGGTCGGCCCATCGTGGCCAGGTCGGCCTCGCCCAGCCACTCGTCGCGGTGCAGCTCGCGCACCGCGCCGCGCTCGTCGACCGCCCACGGCTGGTGCAGCAGGAGCAACCCGGGCAGCGGCTCGTCGACCCGCTTCACGCCGGCATCCTCGCACAGGTGCCGGGCCGAAGAGCGACGATGTGGAGGACTGATGGCGTAACCGGGCCGGACCAGACGCGCCGCCGGGTGGAGTCGAACCACCTCACCAGGATTCGGATCCCCGGGTCGCGTCCTCGCGCGGCGGCATGGTCGGGACCGAGGGACTCGAACCCTCCACATCCGCCTTGTCACGGCGGTATCACCTCCCGGTGATCTGGTCCCGGTGATCACGGACTGCGTCGACGGCCGAGCGCCCGGTGAGGACCGTCGACTCGTGCCACAAGCAGAATCCTCCGGAGCACGCGTGCGTCGACGCGCGGTTTCGCCGATGATTCGGCCATGACTGACGAACGACGTCGGCACGAGCGCTTCGAGCTGCTCGCCCGGATCGATCTCCGTCACAGCAGCGCGACCGAGACCTGCGTGACGATCAACATCTCCGCCGGCGGGGTGCTGCTGCGCAACGACCGCAACTTCGCCGTCGCGATGGGCGACCGAGTCCGGATCGGCATCGACGCGCCCGAGCTCGCGCCAGCGTTCACGATCGACGCGATCATCGTGCGCGCGGTCGAAGCGACGACGAAGCCCGGCCTGATCGGCGCGATGTGGGCGTCGAGCGACGCGGCCGCATCGGCGGCGCTCAACCAGGTCCTGTGGAACCTGCGCAAGCTCCGCGCGGCGCGCGCCGACGGGTGAAACGGAGCCCACCGAGGGATTCGAACCCTCCTCTCTCCCATACCAGGGGAGCGTGTCGAGACCACGAGCACTAGATGGGCATGGGTCGGGACCGAGGGGATCGAACCCTCCGCGTCCGCTGTGTGAGAGCGGCCTCACCCCCAGGTGAGCTGGTCCCGAGATCGCGCTCCGACGACGGCGCTGGAGCACTCGCCCGGATTTGCACCGGGGTGACACGGTTTGCAGCCGCGGGCCTCACTGCTCGGCCACGAGTGCGAATGGAAGGATCTCGATGCGTGGACCCGAGGGGAGTCGCACCCCTATCACCGACATGCGAGAACGGTGTCCTGCTGTTGAACGACGGGCCCGGCGGGTGAGCTCGGGCCTCACCGTGGCGGCTCTGACGGGGATCGCACCCGCCTAAGACTCGTAGACAGCGAGCCAACGTCACTAGACGTATCCAGAGCCAGAGATCTGTCGCGTGGAGCTGGAGGGAGTCGCACCCTCGTCGCCGGCCTGCCGAACCGGTGTTCTGCTGCTGAACTACAGCCCCGAGTCGAGGAAGGAGAGGGACTCGAACCCTCGACGCGGTCACCCGCGCACACGGTTAGCACCCGCGCTCCTCGTCCAGCCGGACTCCTTCCATGAGAGGAGGGGGAGAGAGTCGAACTCTCAAGTCACTCTCGTGATCACTCGTTTTCGAGACGAGCGCCGTCGCCACGTCGGCTTGCCCCTCCAGGAATCCGGTCGCCGCCGCCGCCGCGGTGGGTGTCGCGGCGACAGCGTCGACCGGGGTTGGTCGTGTTCACGTGATCAGTCCGTCTCGATCTCGCCGGTCCAGTACAGGTAGTCCTGCCAGGCCTCGGGCACCGAGCGGTTGCTGACGCGGATCGTGACCGCCGGGACCCAGGCCGGCTGGACCGGCGCCGAGCGCAGGACCATCCGGGCCTCAGCCGGGGTGCGGCTACCCTTCTTGTAGTTGCACGGGTAGCAGCAGGTCACGATGTTGTCCCACGACGTCTTGCCGCCCTTGGCGCGCGGCACGACGTGGTCGTAGGTCAGCTCGCTCATGGCGCACTTGGCGCCGCAGTACTGGCACTTGTAGCCATCGCGGGCGTAGATGTTGACGCGCGAGAACTTCACCGGCTTGGCGTGCCGGCGAAACGCCCGCAGCAGGCGCACGACCGCCGGCATCTTGATGACGACGGAGGTCGTGCGGATGGTGTTGTCGTACTCCTCGATCACCTCGACCTTGCCGAGGGTCAGCAGCGTGATCGCACGCTGCCACGAGATGACCTTGATCGGCTCGTATCCCTGCGACAGCAGCAGGGTCCGGCTCTGCGTGCTCATGACGTAGCTCCACTCCTTCCGGTCCGAGACCAGGACCCACGCGCGCGCCGGATCGCGCGCGGGGCCGGCCCGCGTGATGCAGGCGAGTACCCTCGGTCGGATTCGAACCGACACTGAACGGAGTCTGAGTCCGTTGCCACTTCCAGTTGGGCTACGAGGGCGAAAGGTATACGTGCGCCGGTCGCCGCGGCGCCGACGAGGTCGACGCGCGGCACAGGCGAGGCTGGGGCGACCATCGGGACTCGAACCCGATCCCGGAGTGTCACGGACTCCGATGCAGCCGATACAACATGGTCGCCATGGGGCGTCGACGCGTTCGTTCGACGTGGTCCGCCCGGGAGGACTCGCACCTCCGTCGCCCGGTTATCGGCCGGGTGCTCTGCTGTTGAGCTACGGGCGGATGACGCGGCCGACCAGGGTCGGCGCGCCTCACTGGTAGGGGTAGTCGGAATCGAACCGACGACCTCGCGGTCCCGAACCGCGCGCGTTGAACCACTACGCTATACCCCTGGAAGTCTCTCCTCGATGGCGGTCGAGGCTGGTGCAAGCGGCCGGAATCGAACCGGCACAGCCAAGTTTACGATAACGATTCGCATCGGCCCGACGCCGAGGCGCCGGGCGAGGTTCGAGAACCGGTACGCCCTTTCGAGCTCCTGGTGTCCTGCCACTAGACGACGCTTGCGAAACTGCATCCCGCAGCAGTTCCTGGAACCGAACTTGCTGCTGCCTGCCGCTGAACCTGTTGCTGCTGCTGAACCCTGTTGCTGCTGCTGAACCTGTTGCTGTTGCTGAACCTGTTGCTGTTGCTGAACCTGTTGCTGTTGCTGAACCTGTTGCTGTTGCTGAACCTGTTGCTGTTGCTGAACCTGTTGCTGTTGCTGAACCTGTTGCTGTTGCTGTTGCTGTTGCTGTTGCTGTACGGGGGAATGCCCTCGCTGATCCACGTCAGACGCCCGTGCAGATCACCCACGCCGCCGGGCGCGGGTCCTGCCGCTTCGGCAAGGGCTCCTTCGGACGCTCAGACATCCGCGGGCTGCCTTGGTCTTGAGGCCCAGGCGCGGGGCGGAGCACGACGCAGTCGATGACGCCCGAACGAAGGCCCGCGGAACTCGCGTCCGAGGGACCCTGTGCCTCCGCGTCACCCCCGCCCGGCGGCAGCCCACGGACCATTCGTGCCATCGCACGATTGCCGCTTGCCATGCGAGGCCCCTCGGTCGGGACCACGTCTTCTCCCGCCGCACCTGCCTGCGTGCGGGTCCGTTACAGGCTCGTCGCGGAGGATTCGCTTCCCGCGGGATACGGTGGGCCCGACGGGGCCCACCGCCCGCGGGACGGAGAATCCGGGCGACGCCGAAGGCGGCGCGCGGGCGCGCAGCGCCCGCCCCGGATGCATCCACGAGCGAAGCGAAGTGGTGCAGACGGCCGGATTCGAACCGGCAACCTTTCGATTATGATCGATAACGCTCCTCGGTCGGCCCGTCGCCGGGCAAGGTGGGTGAAGAACGAGAACGCTCTACCGTTGAGCTACGTCCGCAGAGAACACGAGACTCGAACTGGGCGGGGTTGATGGACTCGAACCAACTTTCAACCAGATAACCATCCCTCGATCGGCTCGGCGAGCCGAGCAAGGTTGGTGAAGGACGGTGCCCCTCGGACGCACCAACGATGGTGCGCCGTCGGGAACCCCGCATGGTCGCAGCGGACGGAGTCGAACCGTCAACGGCGCGGTTATGAGCCGCGCGCCTCCCCGGGAGTCGCTGCACTGGCACGCCGACAAGGAGTTGCACCCTGCTACCCGAATTTGGACTCCAGGTTCGTCGCTGGACGTCGGCGTAGGAACATCTGCTAGCACCACCGGAAGGAGTCGCGCCTTCGCCGGCAACGTTCGTAGCGTTGCGTCCCGTCTCTGGGTCGGTGGTATCGGTCTCGCGAGTCAGAAAAGCACGGGCAAGTGGTGACCTCGAAGTGGCCCGAGCAGCGCCGTTGCCGACACCACCCGAAGCCGACGCTCTTACCCGCCGGCCAGCGCCGTGAGGCGCCGATCCGACGAGCAGTGGGCACGCGATGAGCTGTGGCCGAAGCCTTTGCGAGACAGCCTGCCGCTTCGCTAGCTCGGTCGCCCGAGTTCGCTACCTTAGGTCCGTTGTAGTTACGGTGATCGAGATCATTCGGCCCGCGTGAATCATGAGGCGCGCCGGCTGCGCCGCGCGCGCGTGTGAAGAGATTGGTTCCGAACAAGGAGTGGGCTGCGATGGGCTTTCGCCCCTGGCTACCAAGGTCAGGGTAACGCAGCACCTTCGGCTCGGATCCGCGTCCCTGGGGGGAGTCGAACCCTCCATTTCCGGGTTGAGGGCCCGGATGACTGGCCGTTGTCAGACAGGGACAGAACGTGTTGCGACACATCCGGCGTGAACCTTGGCGCGCCGGCAACTCGGCGCGCGGGTGAAGAAGAATGGCTCCGAACGAGGAGCGGGCTGCGATGGGCGTTTGCCCCTGGCGTGACAGGTCAGGGTAACGCAGCACCTTCGGCTCGGATCCGCGTCCCTGGGGGGAGTCGAACCCTCCATTTCCGGGGTGAAAAGCCGGATGACTTGCCGTTGTCAGACAGGGACAGGAGCGTCGTGATCACACGGCGCCTACCGGGCCCGCGCGCGTTCGTTTGCGTCGCGCGCGGGCCCGGCTCGATGCAGTCACGACGCTGGCGGATCCGGTGGGAATCGAACCCACAACCCGACGTTTAACAAACGCCCGCTCGGCCCTTGAGCTTCGGATCCAGGAGCGGCGCGCCCGGCGGCCGCCACACGACGACGCCAGGTCGACGGGCGGGGGAGCAGCGAGGCGTTCCGCTGGAAAAGTTGAGCCCACCAGCCAGCGACGGCCGGCGGGCTCGAGCGTGCGGGCGACGATCACTCGCCGGTCCGCACGCGCGTGTGGGTGCGCCCCGCGCTCACGGTAGCGTTGCCGCTATCGAGCCCGCGCGAAGTCGCTGATCACCGGCGGCGTCGCCGCGTCGAACCCGACGACGTCCAGCATGCCGGCGTCGTCGGGATCCGCGATGGTGAAGCCGCCCGACGTCATCCCGACCACCACCAGCTTGGCCGGGAGGCCGCGCGCCTGACGGTAGGCACGCAGCGCCTGGGCGGGATGCACGCTCCCCGCCCAGGTCTCGTTGTCGGTGTAGATCACGAACGTGTCGACATCGACCTTGTTGTCCGTCGCCCACTGCATCGGCAGCGAGCAGTCGGTTCCGCCGAACGGCAGCCCGCTGATCGCCTGGACCACGTCGTCGAGGCGCTGGCGCGGCGAGATCGCCAGGCGCTGCACGCCCGACGTTCCCCCGCCCCACTTGCCGCCGTACCCCGCGCTCGCCGCCGTGAAGGCGATGAACGCGTGGTCCGCCTCGGTGGCGGCCGTCACCAGCGACATCGCCGCGCTCGCGACCCGCGGCGACAGCCCCGGCACCCCGGCGACCTCACCCGCTCCCATCGAGCCCGACACGTCGAGCGCGAGCAGCATGCGGGCGCCCGACGGCTCGACCGCCTTGAACGTCGCGTAGAACGCGGCGTCCAGCGCATCGACGACCTTGCCGACCGGCGACCACGCCGCGTTGCCGCGCGCGCCCTTCCCGGTCTTGTAGGTCATCAGCGCGGCCAGGACCGCGATCGGGTGAACGCGGGCCTTGGCGAGCCGGGCGTTGTCGCCCAGCCGTGCGGTCACGAGCTTGGTCGCCGACGACATCGGGCCGAGCAGGCCGACCTTGGTCATCGTCGCCAGGTTGCGGATCATCGCCGTCACCGGCATGTCGACCAGCAGGGCCTCCCAGATCTCCGGGTAGACCAGCCACTGGGTCGGGATCGCCTCGCGCGGCAGCTTGGCGCCGCGGATCAGCTCGACCACCGCCTTGTACGAGTCGGCCGTCTTGGCCTGCTCGATGGCCACCAGCAGGGCCAGCGCCGGGTCGGCCGCCGCCCCCTCCGGCAGCGTCCCCTTGGTCACCCAGGAGAACAGCCGGTCGTGCGACGGCGAGGCCGCACGCGGGTGAGCCAGGCGCAGCAGGTCTCGGGTCGACCAGCCGTCGCGCGCCTGGTACTTCACCAGCTGGTAGGCCAGCTGGTCGGCCGGCTTGGTGTTGAACCAGGCCGCCACCGCCTTCCGCATGCCGCGTCCCCATCCGCCGAAGCCCTGCGCGTAGCTCGCGAAGTGCATCAGGTGGGTACCGATCCGGCACACCCGCGGCAGCGCCGCGTAGGCGGCGGCGCGCGTCGCGTCGTCGCCCAGCTTCGCGCACATGGCGAGCACGAAGATGGCCGGGTCGTTCTTGGCGGCACGGCCGGCCTCCGACAGCTCGATCACGCGCTGGACCACCCGCACGCCATCGGCGGCGATGCAGCGCGCCACCGCCTCGGCGTTGTCGATGGTCAGCGCCCGCTCGCTGACGTAGAACGTTCCGCCCTCGGACCCGAGGACGAGGAAGCGGTCGAGCCGCATCCAGTCATCGACGGCCCAGGCGTACCCGCCGGCGGCGTTGGGCACCTGGCTCGAGCCCGGGATGCGCTCGTGCTGCGGCGTCGACTTGGTGGAGAAGAAACTGGTGAACTTCATCATGGCACGGACCTCCTTCGGCCCTGGCGACCTCCGCCGGGCAGGGAAACGGGTTGCGAGCCGGCGGGAGGAATCGAACCCCACGAGGCCGCATACGAAACGGCTGCTCGACCATCGAGCAACCACCGGCAAGTTTCACGAACAGCGCGGCCCGCGGGATTCGCACCCGCACTCCGAGGGTGGAAGCCTCGTTTGCTGCTGTTACATCAGGGCCGCAGAACTCAGTCTCAGCTTCAGCCACAGCGTCAGCCACAGCGTCAGCCACAGCGTCAGCCACAGCGTCAGCATCAGCGTCAGCATCAGCGTCAGCCGCAGCAGCAGCCGCAGCCGCAGCCGCAGCCGCAGCCGCAGCATCAGCGTCAGCGTCAGCCGCAGCGTCAGCTTCGGGCTCGGGCTCGAGCTCAGGGTCAGGGTCAGGGTCAGGGTCAGGGTCAGGGTCAGGGTCAGGGTCAGGGCTCCCAGGGATCGCCACCCGACGAACCGGCGGCCCCGCAGGGGACGCCGGACGTCGGGACTCGATTCCTGCCGCGCGCGAAGCGCGCCGGGGGGGCGTAGCCACCCCGCGACACACGCAGTGGGTCGGGCAGGAATCGAACCTGCGTCATGACGGTTTAAGAAACCGCTACAAAGCCAACGTTTGTTACCGACCCGCGGCGAGCGCCGTGTGATCGGCGCTCGCGTCGTCCCACCCCCCGGGATCGAACCAGGACCTCCTGGGCTTCAGCCAGGCGCGCAGACCATCTACGCCAGAGTGGGTTCAGTCAGGCGCGTGGCCTGCCGCGCTCCCCGTGCCCGCGTCGGCGTCATCCAGGATGGGATGAGCCGTCGACGCAGGCGACGGAGGCGTAGGCAGGCGCACGCGCCGTTCCACATCGTTCAACTCTTCGGTTTTCAGGCGACCCCGGGCGGGCGCGGGCACACCTTGGGCGTGACCGCGACCGATCAAGGTCGCAGCAGTAGCGGGCCCAGGATTCGGACCTGGATCTCGACGGTTCAGAGCCGTGTGTCGTGCCAGTTGGACCAGCCCGCTATGTCGTGTCGCAACGTGTCGTCGGAGAGTTTCGAGTCGCAGAGATCAAATCGAATGAGCAACAGAGTACGAAACAGGCAATCGTGGGGCGCCCAGGGATCGAACCTGGAGAGTCACAATGACATCGGTTTTACGGACCGCGCCGCCTCCATAGCGGCCTAGCGCCCCTTGGGGGGGGGTGAACTCGGGCGTCGAACACAGAACGGTGACGGATGACTACAGGCCCGAAACGCAGAACGGGCCACCTGGGGGGTTCCCGGGTGGCCCGTCTCGTCGCGTTGACCGTGGTCAAACTACGACAGGGGGACCTCCCAGGAGGGAATCGCGGGCGAATCGAGGCGGCCGCCGAAGCCAACCGCGCGATAACCCTTGCTCGCTTCGTGCGCGCAGCCCTCGACGAGGAACCGCCGCTTGGCGGCTGGCAGGGCACACGTGCCGGCGCAGGACTGCGACGACATGCTGCGCCAGGCCAAGGCCCGAAGCTTGCTGCTGGTATTTGCGGTTTGGGTGAACATGGTCTTGGGCTCGAACGGGTGAGGTCGTGGAATCGGTCTACGGACTCGCAGGATCAGCGTGATCTCCGGGGGGCACCTACCATCCATCCCACCCACCCACCGCCACCCGCCGCCTTCGGTCCGACCGCCGGTCCCCTCCGTGGAGAAGACGACGATGATGATTCTCAGTAACAGCGAGCCGGACTGGTGTCAAAGGCTTTTCTTCGCAAACTAGATATCTCGTGACACTCACTCGACATTATTCTGCGCGCTGGTGTCGCTCGACTCACCCTCGACGCGCCCATCACGCACCGCCTCGATCCATCCCAACCCGAAGCGGGTGTCGGGCTCGAGGTAGTGGCCCTCGCTCCACTCGTTGAGCGAGGCGATGAAGACCAGTTGCGCGTCGCAGGGTTGCCCGGCCTGGCCACCCGCGGCGGCGAAGCGGATGGCCCGCGCCACGGCGGCGCGGAACCGCGCCGGGTGCTCTCCCACTACCACTGGCGACCACGGGTACTTGGTCGGACGGGTGCGCTCCACCTCGGCGAACTCGGCCGCCCGTGGCGACGCGTCCCAGCCCGGGGTCACCGACGGGTGATACGGCAGGCCGCACCGCTCGGCGAAGCCCGGCCACTGGGCGGCGCGGATCGCCATCCGCTCGTCATAGTCCTGCAGGAACTCACCCTTCCAGTCCGGCAGCAGCACGTAGTGGCTGACCGCGTCGAAGCCGAGCGCGCGCACCTCGCCGATGACGTCATCGGCCGGCTCGATCGCCGTCAGGTACAGGTCGGGCAGGCCGACCTCGCGCAACGCCGCCCGCGCTGCCGATATCGCCGCCCGCGTGCCGTCGCGGCCCAGCTCGCGCACGAAGAACGTCGAGTCGAAGATCGAGAAATACAGCCGACCGTCGACGCGCAGGTAGTTGGCGCGGTGAAAGTACTGCGCGGCCAGCAGGCGCACGAAGGCGACGAAGTCGTCCACGTCCGACCGCACCAGGCGGTCGTCCTCGATCACCGGGGTGTCGGTCCGCCGCACCGGCAGCACCCGGCGCGGCATGCGGTTGGCCCACATCAGCCCGAACGGGTAGCGCTGCCCGGCCGCGCTTCCCAGGAAGCCGAGGTCGAGCGCCTGCTCGAACACCCGCTTGCCGCGGCACCAGAACGCGCCGTAGATCCAGCCGTCGACGCCGTGGGCCTGGCACAGCTCGATCCGCCGCTGCACGGCCACCGGGTCGCGGTCATCGTAGCGGCCCCACAGCGGCAGGCGCGGCTGCTCGTGCCCATCGAAGCGCGGCCGCGACGGCTCGACCAGGTCCCACTCGGTGAACCCCGGGTAGAACGAGGCGTCGCGCTCGGGGATGGGGTGCCACCCCGGGTAGACGTAGGCCAGGACCCGCACGGCGCGTCATCCTACCGCCATGCGCGGGCCCTTACTCGCAGGTGTTGCCCTCGGGCACGCAGTACGAGCCGTACACCGTCGAGGTCGAGGCCGAGGCGACCGCCTTGCACTGGTACCCCTCGCCGCAGCCGGCGTCGCTGGTGCAGGCGGCCACGCAGCGACGACCCTCGTCGCCGATGCTGACGCAGGCGTTGCCGACCCCGCCGCAGGCGGCGTTGGAGTCGCACGGCGCGCACAGGTTCTCGGGGTTGGCGAACGGGTGCAGGGTCGGGTTGTCGGCGATGCCGTGGATGCCGTACATGGTCGGCTGCACCTCGCCGTAGGTGTACAGGTCGAGGTCGGCGATGGTGGCCGACACCGTACGCGGGCGCAGCCGGCCGCGGCTGTCGAGCTCGAGCAGGCGTCCCAGGAAGTCCTCGACCGGCGCGTACGACACCGATGGGTTGGTCGAGGTGATGACGTCGATATCCTGGCCGTCCTTGCTCGGGTTGGTCTTGAGCGTGTGGCCCAGCATGTACGTGTTGCAGGCCTCGGCGAACACGATCTGGTACTTGCCCTCGGCCATCGGCGTGGTCGCCAGCTCGACGTCGTCGAGGTCGCCCTCGGCGGTCTTGTCCCAGTCGGCCAGGGCGAAGCCGTACAGCGGCCCGGAGTGGCCGGCGTACACGACGACGTCCTGGCTCGCCAGCGAGGCGCGCATGTCGGCCTCGAGCTGGCGGCCGCCGGCGTCGGTCTGCGGGTCGGTGTCGGTGCCGGTCTTGCCGTAGAACAGCCGCACCTCGACCCGCACGTCCTGGCCGTCGGCCTCCAGCGTGCGCGTGAGCGGCCCGCTGGTGCGGGTCAGGCGGTCGAACGAGCGCACCGGCGAGCGGAAGCCGCGGTCGACCAGCCAGTCGTACAGCGAGCGGGTGTCGGTTACGTGGCCACCCGCGGCGTAGTCGTAGCCGTGGTGGACGTCGACCGCGAGCACGCCGTCCTCGATCAGCCGCTGATAGTCCCACCAGGCGTCGGTCGAGCGCGTCTCCGGGCGGATGGTCAGCGTCAGCGCCTCCTTCTTGCTGGCCGGCACGCTGGCCGGGTTCCAGCCGTCCCACGGCGCCTGCCGGTACCACTCGGGGTCGCCGCGCAGCTCCTCGGCCGTCGGCTTTCCGATCTCGATGGTGAAGCGGCCGTCGGCGTCGAGCGGCAGCCGCCGCATCAGGTCCTTGCGACCGGCGACGACCTGCTCGAACTCGTAGTCCCAGGTCACCGCGTTGCGGCGGGTCACGCGTAGCGTCTCGATGGCGCCGTCCTTGACCATGGCCGAGAAGCCGCCGTACTCGGCGTTGGGATCGGCGTGTGCGCCCTCGCGCTCCTTGTCGATGAGGTACGCGTTGAGGAACCAGGTGATGGCGGTGTGGTGCAGCGCCATGAGCTTGCGGGCGTCCGCCTCGCCCTGCCCGGCCTCGACCACGACCCGGGCGGTGCCGGTGACCACGAACTCCTTGGCCTTGATCGACAGGAAGTCGTCGGCCTTGCCGTCCTCGACCACGAACCCGTCCTCGGCGTCGGCCGCGTCAGCGACGACCTCGCCATCCCCGGAGCAGGCCGCACCCGCCGCGGCGGCGAGCGCGAGGGTGGCGAAGCGAGTGGCCAGGGTGCGGACGAGCGAGCGCATGCCGGACGGTCCTGCACCGGCGATGCCGGGGGCGACCTTCATGATTCCAGCCGGTTGCGCTGTCGCCCGGCGGCCGCTGGCGGCACGATCCGCCAGCCGTCCGGGCCCCGGCCAAGCCCGCGCGGCGGCCCCGGCCAGCGGCCTGGCGCGCCGAGCCATGCGGTCCACCCTGGCGGCGGCGCTACACCGCCAGCAGATCCACGTGTAGCCCGGCGGCCTGGGCCAGAGGCTCGAGGTCCCCGACGTCGGAGGTGAGGATGGTGTCGCCGTCCACCGCCAAGGCGACCAGGGCGGCATCGACCACGTCGCGACGCCCGGCCCGTCCCAGCAGCAGGCCAGCCCGCCGCCCGAGCGCCTCGTCGAGCGCGGTCACCCGCGTGGCAGCGAGCAGCCTGGCCAGGTCGGCCTGGCGAGCGCCGCCGCGCCAGACCTGGCCGACCACGCCGCCATGACTGACCGGCACGCGCCCCGCCCGCAGCTCCAGCTTGAGCAGGGCCATCACCAGGCGGTCACGCCGCTCGACGGCGATGAAGGCCCCGGCGTCGAGGACCAGGCTCATCGCCCGAACTTGCTGCGCCGCTCGCCAGCGCGCGTTCCACGCACCGGCATGCTCTTGCGCTTGGCTGCCCGCGCCGCCAGCACCAGCTCGTCATCGGAGATGGCCCCCTCCACGGCCTCGTACTCGGTCACCAGCGCGGCCAGCGCCGCCAGCTGGCGATCGTGCTCCAGCTTGGCGCGCATCGCGTCGTTGACCCACGCGCTGACGTTGACCGCCGCCCCGCTCGCTGCGGCCCGCTCGGCCGCCTCCAGCACATCGGCGTCGACAGTCGCGCTCAGCCGCCGCTTGAGGACCATGCGATCATCCTACGTTCGTGGGATGTTCGTGGCAAGCGACGCACACCTGGCGGGCGGCACGCGCCGGCTGCACGCCACCGTGCCAGCGCAAAACCAGGCGTCGCTTTTCGCCGCCGACCGCGTACGGTGGGGCCATGGTCAGAACCTTCGTGCAGGTGGAGCTGGTGGGACACGACGACGTGTACGCGACGCTGTGGAACGCCCTCGGTCCGCTCGGCTTCTCGCGCACCATCACCGGGCGCAAGACCGGCAAGGAGTTCCGCCTGCCCGTCGGGCTGTACGCCATCAGCAAGCCGGCCGACGAGGCGCTGGCGCTGACCAAGCAGGCCGTCGCCAGCGGCCAGGGCGAGGCGCGGATCTTCTGCATCCCGGCCGGCAAGGGCGTCCGCTTCGGCAACCTGCAGGACGACGACGAGGCGGCCGAGGACGAGGTCCTCACCGCTCCCATCCCCGTCGTGACCAAGCCCGCCCGGATCTAGCAGGATGCTGAAGAAGCATCCTGCTAGTCATTTCTGATCTCGCAGCCTGCTGAAACCACGGAGCCCGTCCCGTCGGCTGGAGCCGCCGGAACGGGTTTTTCAGCAGCCTGCTAGCCGGCAGGGCTCGGACCCGTGCCCATGCCGCTGTCACCGCTGGCCCTGGCCGCCCGGCCCGCGCCGTTGTAGCTTCGTCGACGGAAGCGCTTCTCGGACTGGTGCCGGGCTCGGTCTTCAAAACCGATGAAGCTCTGCGCGAGCAGCGGCTTGGTGGGTTCGATTCCCATGCGCTTCCGCCATTCTCAAGCTGGTTCGGTGCGACCGCTCGGCGTGAGCTTGATCGACTCGCACGCGCGCTTGAGCACCGGCCACTCGACGAACGTGCTGCCCTTGACGCGGGTCTCCGGCAGCTCCCAGGTGCATCTGACGAGCATCTCCGCCTCGGCCCGGTAGACCCTCCCGGAGGCGCCGGGCTGGCCGACCTTGCGATACGCGAACGAGTAGGTGCTCGCGCCCGGCTGCTCGTCCATGAGCGTGTAGCCCTGCTGGAGCGCGCCCGCGGAGTCGCGCTCGAACGACGGTTCCAACGAGAGGGCCTCGATCTTCACGTTTGCGACCAGGTTACGATCGCCCGTGTAGATCGCGAACGCGGCCGTGCCCGCTGGCACGAGGTCCTTCGGCATCGGCTTCATCGTCGAGGGCAGCTCGATCGTGAGGGTCGCGCCCTTGATGGCCCCCTCCATCGTCTTGGCCTTCGCCTTGGTCCAGTCGCCGGCGCCCGACGACGAGCACGCCACGGCGCCGACCAGCAGGAGCCCTACGCCGGGCGAACGTGCACCTTGCATCATGTGGGCCTGGTGTCACGAACGGCGGACAGTCGCAACCAGGGAGTCGCTCGTGACGCGTTCTGCGCGTACGTTGTCTCTGGCTGCCAGACCGGCCATCACCGGGCGATCACCCGCGACACCTGGACCACGGGGGCGTCGAGGACGGTGGTGCGCTCGACCAGCTCGGCGGTGCCGTCGCCGTCGAGATCGGCGGCCAGGACGTAGCCGGTGGCGAGGTCGGCGGCGGCCCAGCTCGCCTCGAACGGGACCGGCCCCATGAACACGGCGCCGGCGGTGGTGCGGCCGCTGCTGAGCAGGAGGTCGGGCACGCCGTCACCGCCGAGGTCGGCCACGACGGCGCCGGCCGGGTGGCCCGGGTGGTCGATGCCGGTGTCTCCGGAGAGCCGCAAGAGCCGGGTCGGCCTGGTCAGGGTCGGGTCGACGATGGCGGCGCCGAAGCCGCCCGCGCCGTCGCTCCAGCCGACGGCCACACCTTCGCCCGGTAGCCAGGCCGGGCCACGCAGCACCATGCCCGGGCCGCCGAGCGTGCGGCTGGCACCGGCCAGGACGTGCGGGCCGTCCGGCAGCGGCCCGGCGAAGATCGCGGCTCGCCCGCTCGCCGCGCCCCACCACAGGTCGCGCGCACCGTCGCCATCGAGGTCGGCCACCAGCAGCTCCCAGCCGTAGCAAGCGACACCGTCGTCGCGCCACTCCGCGTCGGCCGCGCCGACGTCGAGCCGGCCGGCGGTGATCGGGCCGCGGAACAGCCAGGTCCGGGTGCCGCCGGCGCACCCAAACCCGGTGCGTGGCCGCGTCGCGACCAGCAGGTCGTGGTCGCCGTCTCCATCGACGTCGCCGATCCAGCCGGCGGCGCCGACGAAGCCCTCGGTCGCGCCGGCGATGGTGAGGTCGACGTCGGCCAGCGTGAGCGCGCCGCCGATCGGGCCAAACCACACGCGCAGGGTGCCCGCGCCGGCCTCGGCCAGCACCAGGTCGTTGGTGCCGTCGCCGTCGACGTCGCCAGCGAATCCGGTGCCCACCAGGTACGTCGGCGCGCCCACCTCGAGGCGGGCGAACACCCGGTCCTCGACCGGCCCGCGCAGGGGCCCGGCGTACAGGTCCAGGCCGGGCCCGGACCCCGACTCGACCAGGACGTCACCGACGCCATCCCCGGTCACGTCGCCCGGCAGCGCGCGGAGCCCACCTGGGACCTGGCTGACCGGCTCGATATGAAAGCCCGCGCTGCCCGCGCCGTCGGCCAGCACCGCATCGGCGCGGCCGCCGTCGGGGCCGCCGGCGACCGGGTCAGCGCACGCGGCGACCGCGGCGGCGACCGCACCGGCGGTCAGCGCCCAGGGCCTGGGACGACGTGGAGTGGGGAGCCTGCAGGTCTGCGGTGGCATGCCGGCACGCTAGCGACGGGGTCCTGGCCGGTCGACTTAAAGCCACTGAAACTCGCGGCCGGTCACCGCTCGTGGCGAAACAGCGTGTGGTCCCAGGTGTCGACATAGGCGCCGAACACGCGCCGCAGCACCGGTGGGAAGGTGATGGCGGCGAGCGTCGCGTCGACCGCGGCCACGAGTGTTGCCAGGGCCGGCACCTGATCGGCGGGAACGCTGGACAGGACCCGCACGCCGCTACCGGGGGGCGGCGCGATCGTGACGACGTGCTCGATCGGCCACGAGGCTCGGGCCCGCAGCGCGGCCTCGAGCTCGCCGCGGGCCTGGTCGGTCACCTGCACGCCGCGCGGCGTGGGCTCGACTTCATCGTCGTCGTCGCCGCCGTCGCCGAGGGTGTACAGGTCGATCGACACGGTCGCCGGGGTAGGCGTGGTCCGCTTTCCCAGCGTCAGCGTGTGCTCGAAGAACGGCGGCGTCTCGAGCTCGACGTCGGCCGCGTCGTGCTCTGACATGGCCAGCTCGAAGCTGCCGCTGGTGACACCGATGGCCGCGAACGCCTCGCCCACCGCGACGGCGACATCATCTGGAGCGGACACGAGCGCGAACGTGACCTCGACGGGGCCGGCCGCGCTACCTGCCGAGATCGGCGTGAGCGTTCGCAGCGGGGTTCGCGCGTGTAGCTCCTGCGCGAAGTCGCGCAGGTCGACCGGGCCGAGAGAGACCCGGGTTCCGGGCGACGCGGCGATGCTGAGGTGGATCGTGGCCGACATGGCCAGAACCTACACCAGGGCCCGCGCTAAGGCGCCCGAGGTCGCACCGAGCCTGGGCGGCCGGGCGCGGTCGTAGTTGCACACCGAGACCACATTGTCGAGACTGTCTGAATGGTGGAGTGGAAGAAGACGGCGTGCATCTTGTGCGAGTGCAACTGCGGGCTCGAGGTCCAACTCGGCGGTCAGGCTGATCGCCACCTCGTAAAGCTACGCGGGGACAAGGCGCATCCGTCTTCGCAAGGCTATGCGTGCGAGAAGCCTCACCGGCTCGATCACTACCAGCACGGCACGGATCGACTGACGTCACCATTGCGCCGGCGTGCCGATGGCACGTTCGAAGAGATCGATTGGGAGACGGCGATCCGCGAGGTAGCGCAAAAGCTCGCGGCGGTGCGCGACACGCACGACGCGTCGGCCGACGAGCTCGCCGCCGGCGCCCGCGGCCTGCCCGACGACACCGCGCTGATGGCCTCGGAGGTGGTGGTCTTCACCGCCGAGGTGCGCTGCTGGGTCCTCGAGGGTGAGGTGCTGACCCTGGCCTGCTACGAGGGCGAGGCAGATGAGCCCGCGCTCGAGGCCGCGCGCAAGCTGGCCGCCGAGGCCGCGGGTGACGCCGCGGTGCCGTCGCCGTGTGTGCTCGACCTCGGGTTCGTCGCCGGCCGCGGCTGGGTGGTGATCGAGGCCAACGCCGCGTGGGGGGCCGGCCTCAACGGCTGCGACCCGGCGGCGGCGGCGCGCTGTGTGGCGCGGGCGTCGCGGACGGCGGCGCCGTCCTGAGCGGCGAGGCCGGAGGCGCTCCGGCAGCCGTCCCCGTTTGTCCCGGCCCTGTCGGCGACTTCAACACAGGGGCTTGCGGTCTGCTGCGGTCGGCCCGGCCTACCTCGAGCACATGTGCACCTTCTCACCGGGTGACGGGCTCGAACGTGCAACCGACGAACGAGGGATGCGCGCGTGGATCGGTGTCGAACAAGGCCCCGGAGAAGTCACAGTCCTCGAACCGCGATTCATCGAAGCTCGCGCCGCGCAGGTCGGCCCCGACGAAGCGGCAGGCCTGGAAGAAGGCGCCCGACAGATCGGCGTCGCGCAGCAGGGCCTGGGAGAAGTCGACGCGCGCCCCATTGGCCTCGGCAAGGTTCGCCCCGCTCAGGTCGGCTTCGGAGAACAGGGCTCCAGTCAGGTTCGCGTCGCCCAGGTCGGTCATCGACATGGGCTGGGACCTGAACGAGGACATCTCCAGCACCGCCTCGCGAAACGAAGCCTGCTGCAAGGCGCAGTCCTTGAACGCGCACTGCCACAGCGTGGCCTCCGAGAAATCACTGTTCCGCAGATCGCAGCCCACGAACTCGGCATCGGTCAGATGGGACTGCGTCAACCGCAAGGAGGTGGTCTTCAGTTGTGCGAAGCGAAGCTGGTCGCCCTTCAACCGGTGCAAGTCCAGCCCCGTAGACTCGATGCTGGCGATACGTCCCTCGCGCAGCGTCGCGCCGGTGTCGATCGCCGCGCGCAGCTCGGAGATGGACAGGCTGGTCCTCATGGGCGGTACTGGGGCGGCCAGTCGAACCCCGGTGAACGGGCGAAGGACGTGGCCCCGTCGGCCCTCACGCTGGCTTTCGCAAAGACCTGCTGGTCCTGCACGCGGTCCATCGCCTGTCGCCATTGATCGGCCAGGCGATCGTCGGGCGCGTCGAACACCGCCTCGGACAGGTTCACACGCAGACCACCCCATGCGAGCGGCTCGCACAGAACGCCGGGGACTCGGCCGAGCGCAGGGCCAAGCCGACCAGCCCAGCGGACTCCGAGGTAGGTCACCATGCCGAGGCCGCCCGGGCCCGAATGGCCGTAGCCACGCCGATGTCCGTCGACCAGCTGATCCATCGTCCACCACGCCAGACTGCGCTCATCTGTGAGGGGCGGATCGTTGTCGAAGAACGCATGTACCCAGCCGATGTCGGGCTGAAACACCTCGGCCATGGCATCGGCCAGGCGTACACACACCGGGCCGTCCCGTGACACATCGCGTGACGCGACCTTCACGACCACCTGCGGTTGTTCGCCCAGGGACACGAAGGCCTCGCTGGCCAGCGCCTTCTTGCGCTTCAGGCTCATCAGGCGGGTGGAGGGTCTCCCGTCCACAGCACGGGTCATGGCCTCGACATCCACCTCCTGGCCACCCCGCTCGCTCAGGCCCCAGGTCTCGGGCCGCAGCGTGTGGTGCTGCAGGAGCGGCTCCAGCACGGACCGCAGCTGCGCCGGTTCGTACAGACGCTCGCCGGCGACCAGGTCGATGTGCAAGCGACGTGAGGAAGGGGCCATCGTGCGGCGTGCCAGACTAGATCAGCGAAGGTGCTCGGAGCAACACTACGGGATTGAGCGCGGTCGAGCACCGAGTAGACACCAGTCCGGATCACCAGGCTGGGAACGTTTCGACCTCCAGGCACGCTCACGCCGCTCGCGGTAGGCTCGCGATCGATGGCCAAGAAGACCAAGCCCGCCAAGGCCGCCAAGCCCGCCAAGCCCGCCAAGCCCGCCAAGCCCGTCGCCAAGGCCGCCAAGCCCGCGAAGGCCGCCAAGCCCGCGAAGGCCGCCAAGCCCGCCGTCAAGCCGGCCAAGCCGGCCAAGCCCGTCGCCAAGGCCGCCAAGCCCGCAGCCAAGGGCACGAAGCCCGCCAAGCCCGACGCCAAGACCGAGAAGCTGTTCCGCGAGCTGTGCGCCGCGGTGCGGGACGGTGATGAGCCGCGCGTGGCCACGATGCTGGGCAAGGTCGATCCCGAGCTGGCCCGCTTCAACTTCATCGGGGACAGCGTGTTGCGCTTCGCCGTCAACAAGGGCACACCGCTGGCGATCATCCGCCTGCTGGTCGAGGCCGGGGCCAAGCTGACCGCCAAGAACAACCAGGGTGAGACGCCGATCGATGCCGCGGTCGAGCACGAGCGGCAGGACGTGATCACCTACTTCGCCAGCAAGGGCGCCAAGGTGACGTACGTGCCGTTCGCCCAGCTGCCGCAGGCGAAGAAGAACGAGCGCCTGGCCAAGGTCCTGGGCGACTGGCACCAGGACGGCTGCGCGGCCCGGGTGGCCGACCTGCTCGCGGGCGGCGCCGACGCCCGCGCCGAGGTCGAGGGGCTGACGCCGCTGCGACGCATCGCCGGCCACGGTGAACTCGCGGAGCTGTTCACGCTGCTGCTCGGGGCCGGGGCCGATCCGACCGTGGCCGACGCTGACGGCGAGACGCCGGCGCACCTGGTCGCGCGCCACGGCAACGCCGCGCCGATGCGGCTGTTCCTCGATGGCGGCGTGCCGCTCGACCTGCGTGACGGCAAGGGCAACACGCTGCTGCACCGGGCCGCCGGCGACGGCTACAACGGCGCGCTCAAGACGGTCGACCTGCTGCTCGACCGCAACGCGGATCCCACGTTGACCAACAAGGCCGGCAAGACGGTGCTCGACGTCGCGACGCGTGAGTGCAAGGAGGTCATCCTCAAGCGCACCACCCGGCCGGCCAGCGCCGACACCCTCGCGTTGCTGGGGGCGGTGGCCGCCGACGACGCAGACCAGGTGGCTACCCTGCTGGCCCGAGGCGCCGACCCATGCGCCGTCGACGCCACCAGCGGCAAGCGCTGGGGCGACAGCGGCCTGTCCGGCGTGGCCGCGCTGCACGTCGCCATGGCCCGCGGTGTGTCACCCAAGGTCGTCGACCTGCTGCTCGGGCACCAGCCCCTCGACGTCAACGTCCGCTCGGCCGATGGGACGTCCGCGCTGCATCTGGTGCTGAACTTCGGCAAGGGCGCCGAGCGCGACCGCGTGGTCGCGCGCCTGCTCGCGCGCGGGGCCAACGTCAACGCCAGGACCGACCGAGGCGAGACGCCGATCTTCGAGCTGTGCAGCTTCTACAAGCTCGGCGGTGAGCTCGAGCTGGTCGACGTGCTGCTGGCGGCCGGCGCCGAGCGCGACGTGGTCGACGGATGGGGGCAGAGGCCGCTCGACAAGATGTACGAGACCGCCTCGCAGCGCTTCCACGAGGTCAACGACAAGGCCGGCTTCGTGGCGATGATCCACAAGCTGCAGGCCGCCGGCTTCGTGGCCTCCAAGGGCAGTCAGAAGGACCTGCAGGCGTGGATGGCGAGCAAGGGCGCGAAGTACCTGCCTGCCGCCGCCAAGGCCGGAGGCAAGCCGGCAGCGCCCGAGCCCAAGGCGGCCAAGCCCACCGCCGGCAAGACCAAGCCGACCAAGACCGACGCCGCCGCCGAGGCCAAAGCCGCGGCCAAGGCCAGGCAGCGAGAGGCCTTCGTGGCGCTGACCAAGGGCAAGCTGGCCGGCCTGGTCGACGAGGAGACCACCCTGATGCTGGCCGGCGAGCGCCGGCCGGTCGCGCTGTTCGACTGGTACACCTTCGTCGACGAGTACCGCGCCGACCAGAGCGACCGGGTCCTGCAGATCGCCGAGTACCACGTCGCCGGTGACGCCATGGACCAGGTCGAGGCCGGGCAGTGGATCCCGTTCGGCGTGGTCGGGATGAACGGGGCACTCGACAGCTATCGCGAGATCGGCGTCGACGGCACGCTGTACGTCGACATGACCAAGGCCACCGGCGGCGACGCGCCGGTGGTGTTCGCGTCGCAGTCGTACATGGGGCTGAGCCCGACCGATCCGCTGGAGGTGGCCGCGACCACCTACGCGGCGCTGATGAAGACGCTCGAGCGCTGACCGGGCGTCAGCGCCGCGGGTCGATCGGCCACACGTCGGTGTCACGATCCGGGTGCTGGTGGTTGCTGGCGGCGATGGCGGCGGCGACGCTGGCCATGGTCGTCTCCGTCGCGCCGGCCTCGGCCGCGGCCGGCAGCGAGGCCCACCAGGCCCGGCGCCCCTCGAGGCCGAACTGGGTGTGGGGCGGGAACAGGTCGGGATCGTCGAACGAGCCGATGGTGAGGTTGACGGTCTTGCCGCCCAGGTAGTCGTAGAACAGCGGCGTGCCGCAGTCGCGGCAGAAGCCGCGCGCGACCTGGGCCGAGCTGTGGAACACCGCCGGGGTGCCGCGGGTCCAGGTCAGGGCGGCGCGTGGCGCCGCCGCCAGCGACGCGAACGGGCCACCGACGGCCTTCTGGCACATCCGGCAGTGGCAGACGTGGGCGTTGTCCATCATCGCCGTGACGTGGTAGCGCACGGCGCCGCACTGACAGCCGCCGCTGGCCTCGACCGGGTACTGCTGGGTGTGGCGCTTGATCTGGTCCGGCGTGATGGGGGTGCTCATGGTCACAGCTCGCGGGTCAGGGCCTGGACGCGGCGGACCGCCGTCGGATAGATGCCGAGCGGGACGTCTTCGAAGACGGTGTGGGCGTCGGGGAAGCGGATGAAGTCGGCGTAGCTGGTGACGACGTCGATCTCGGTCGCGGTGACGTGGCTGGCGCCGATCCGCACCGGCGTGTTCCGGTCGGGCACCAGGCGGTCGTAGGCGGCCGGCAGCGACGGCAGCGCGATCGACATCTCGCCGGGTGGCAGGGTCACGAACCAGGTGACGTCCCGCGTTCCTCCGCTGCCATTGGACCAGTCGCCGTGCCACTCGGCGGTGCGGCCGTCCGAGGCCTCGGTGCCTTCCTCCGCCCAGGCCATGTCGATCGTCCCGACGCTCAGGCTGGTCGTCACGATCCACGGCACCTTGATCGCCGCGAAGCTGGCGCCGACCGTCGCGGCCGAGCCGGGCCGGGTCTGGCTCAGCACCTGGGTCTGCAGACCGGACGAGTGCAGGAAGTGGACGTTGTCGCGCGTGCTCTCCCCGACCGCGACCGGCGCGACGGTGGACATGTTCACGGTCGACGCGCCAGCGGTCGCGGCGAAGGCGTGGTCATCGTGCGCATCGAACGCGCCGAACCGGACGAAGTGGTTCAGGCTGATCGCCGTCACCTCCGGCGGCACCATGCTGAACAGCGCGCCGAACACCGACATGGGCATCCAGGCGTTGGGGACGGTGACCGTGCCGCCGTCGGTCAGCGCGACCTGGTCGAGGAACACGAACTGCTGGGTCCCGCTGCTGTTGATCCCGTGGGCGAACAGCGGGAAGGGGTTGCGCTGGCACGTCGGCCGGAAGACCAGGGTGGCAGACGACATCGTGCCGAGCTGGAGCTTCCCGCACGGCGTGGCCACCGCGTGGCCGGTCCCGGACGGCAGCGGGGTGATGGTCGCGGTCATCGCGGCCGAGGTCGCGGCGTCGACGGCGGGCGACCGCGGCAGGCCAAACGTGAGGCTCGCGCCCGGCATGACCTGCATGACGGTGTGCAGCCGGGCCTCGTTGCCGACCTCGCGGATCACCGTGACCGCGCCCCCCATCACCATCTCCGAGCTCACGAACCCCTGCGCGTCGACGCCGAGGTCGGCGAACCCGCCGCCGGTCAGCTCGAACACCACGCGCGCGCTGGTGTCGGGCAGGCCGTCGCCGGTCATGGTCAGGACCTGGACCGAGACCGAGGTCGGGGTGGCGTCGACCCGGGCGTCGCTGACCGGCCCGTCGCCGGTGCCATCACATGCGGCGAGCTCGGCGCCGCACAGACCACGCGGGGTACAGACCAGGCTGCCCGGGCAGTCGACCGACGTCGCACAGGCCACGGTGCAGTTGCCGACGTCGACCTTGAAGCAGCCGGCGCCCAGCAGCGGCTCGGCCAGCAACGTCACCCACAACACTCGCGAACACACGTCGATCCCAGCCATGGCCCATGCTACCGCACAACACAGCATCGACGGTCGTCCTCGCGCGACGGCGTACGGCGTCGGTCGACGTCACTCGGGTCAGCAGCGTAGGCGATCGGGCGTATCTACCGGGCCAGTGCCTGTGTCGTCAAGACGCCGAGGGCGTCGGCCAGGGCCGCCGGGCGCGGGATGAGGGTGTAGCCGCGCGGCCCGAACATCCGGGCCAGCGGCGCCGAGGCGCGGGGATCGAGCGCGACGCAGTGGGTGGTGATGCCGTCACGGTCCGCCTCGAGCACGGCGCGGTGAACATCGGCGGTGCCGTGGCGCCCCTCGTACCGGTCGAAGTCGGTCGGGCGACCATCCGACAGCACGATCAGCAGCCGTCGGCGCGCCGGCAGATCGGCCAGCGTGGCGGCCCCGTGCCGGATGGCCGGGCCGATCCGGGTGTAGCCCTGCGGGACCAGCCCGAACAGGCGCGGCACCGCGCGGGCCCATGGGTCCAGCGGAGCCTTGATCGAGGTGATGCGGCAGTCGAGGTGGGTGTTGCTGCAGAAGCCATCCATCGTCGTGATGGTCGGCAGGCCGTCGAGCGCGTCGCCGAGGGCCAGCAGCGCGGCCACCGAGGCATCGAGCACGCGACGGTTGGCGACCCAGGCGTCGGCCGACAGGCTGTGGTCGATGAGGCAGGCGACCGCCAGCTCGGTCGGGCGCGGCGGCCGGGCCCGGTACAGCGCGGTCGGGCCGTTGTGGCCGCTGGCCAGGCAGGCGCGCCGGTCGACCACCGCGTCGATGTCGAGCTCGGGCCCGTCGGGCTGACGCCCGACCCAGGCCGGGGCGTGCACCAGGCGCAAGAGGGCGCGCCGGACCTGGGCCCGCGAGGCGCGGAACTCGTGTCGGGCGGCAGCCGCGGCCGCCGCCACCTGGGCCGGTGCGGCGTCCGCGCCGACCCCGAGGTGGACGTGGCAGTGCCCGGGCAAATAGCGCCCGGCGGCGTCATCCCATTCGTCGTACCGAAGCACGGACGGTGCGACCGGCGCCGCGCTGGCGGTCACTGCCTGGGTGCCCTGCAGTTCGGCCCGGTAGATGCCGGCGGTGGCGCTGGTCGAGACCACGACCTCATCCAGCTCGAGCTCGTCGAGCGCGGCGCCGTGGTCGGCCAGCTCGTCGCTGCCATCGATCTGCTTGCGCCCACCCTGGTACTTCTCGAGGGTGTGGACCTTCTCGAACGAGTGCGTCAGCGGGTTCTGGTCGATGCGCCGCTCGTCGAGCTGGCGACGCTTGGCCCACGGGCGCGCCCGCCCGTCACGCTGCTGCCCGCCACCCGAAGGGGTGGCCAGGGCGCCAGCGGCGGCGCTGCCGGCCGGGCTGGCTGGTTCGAGCCAGCCCAGCAGCGGCCAGACCTCGCCCTCGGCGCCGGCCAGACGCGAAGCCCATGCCGGCGGCGCCTCGGCCCGGTCGCCGTCGAGGTAGGCCCGGATCGCCGCGTCCCAGTTCGTGTCCTCGACCACGCCTCCCACCGCGACCCGGCCGATCTCCTCGAGCGCGTGCTCGGGCGCGGATCGTCGTGACGGCACCTCCCGCGTCGCCAGGGCCCGCGGCAGCACGCGCCGCACCAGGTCGTGCAGCGGCGGCAACTCGCGCTCGGCCGTGGCGAGGGCCCGGTACAGCGCGCGATGGGTCTGCACCGCCCGTTGCCACCCCGACGTGGCCGGCGCCGGCGACCCGGCGTCACGCGCGACCAGGCTGGCCAGCGCCACCCGGACCAGCGCCAGGTCGACGTCGCCAGCCAGGCTGCTCGGGATCCGCGAGGGCACCACGATGGTGTCGCCGCGGAGCCCGCCGGGGCCGGGCGCCGCGATCACCGTCATCGGCCGGCCGGCCACGGCGCTGGCCACCAGCTCGAGCCGCCGCACCTCGGGCCCCAGCTCGTGGCCCGGCGGCTCCTGCCGACGCCGGCTGAAGAAGGTCCACAACCGATCGAAGATGCGCTGGTCGGTGCTCATGGACGAGTCCGAGGCGAGGACGCACTACAGCGACAGATCGATCAAGTCGCGCAGGCCGCGACCGGCCTCGACGTCGTCGGTCAGCGGGCCGGCCAGCGCGACCTTGGCGGCGCGCCGCGGCGACACCCCGGCCGCGATCAACGCGCCGGCGTGGATCAGCAGCCTGGTCGACACCGTCTCGATCAGGCCGACGCCGTCGAGGGCGCGGATGCGGGTCGCCAGCGCCACCAGCTTTCGCGCCAGCCCGAGTTCGATCCCGGCCTCGGCGGCGACGATCTCGGCCTCGACCGCCTCTCCGGGGTAGGTGAACTCGAGCGCGATGAAGCGTTGCCGGGTCGAGGCCTTGAGGTCCTTGAGGCCACGCCGGTAGCCGGGGTTGTAGCTGGCGATCAGGTGAAACCCGGGCGCCGCCCGCACCGTCTCGTCGCGGCGGTCGATGAACAGCTCGCGCCGGTGGTCGGCCAGCGGGTGCAACACCACGATCACGTCATCGCGGGCCTCGGCGACCTCGTCGAGATACAGGATCGCGCCGGTTCTGACCGCGCGCGTGACCGGGCCGTCCTGCCAGACGGTGTCGCCGCCCTGAATCAGCCAGCGTCCGATCAGGTCAGGCGCCGAGGTCTCGTCGTTACACGCGACCGTGATGAGCGGCCGGTCGAGCGCCGCGGCCATCGCCTCGACGAAGCGCGACTTGCCGCAGCCGGTCGGGCCCTTGAGCAGCAGCGGCAAGCCGCGGCTGTGGGCGGCCCGGAAGGCCTCGACCTCGTCGCCGACCTCCCGGTAGTACGGCCGCGCGGCGCTCATGGGGTGGCCGCTGCCGCCGCGGCCGAACCCTCGTCGTCGGCGCGCTCCCGGTCGACCTCCCCGATCGGCTTGCCGAACCGGATGAAGTTGTAGATGAACGCGCCGATGCCGAGGATGAAGAGGCAAGCCGCGAGGATGAGGCCCCAGAAGTGGACCTCGATCTCCTTCTGCACGGTGATGAAGTCCAGGCCCATCCTCCGCTCGAGCACGACCTGGCTGATGCCGGCCACGGCGAACGCCAGCGTCATGGCGATCATGCCGATGTTGCTGGTCCAGAACGCGAAGCTCGCGCTCGGCGCGTCGTGGCGTCGGCGGCCGGTCAGCTGCGGCATGGCGTAGCTGATGATGCCGAGGACCAGCATGGCGTAGGCGCCCCAGAAGGCCATGTGCCCGTGCATCGCCGTCACCAGGGTGCCGTGCGTGTACATGTTGACCTGCGGCAGGGTGTGCGCGAAGCCGAGGAAGCCGGCGCCGACGAACGACATCACCGCGCAGCCGACCGTCCACTGCAGCGCGACCCGGTTGGGGTGGGCGCGACCGCCGCGACGCGCCATGGTGATCGCGTAGATCGCCATGCCGAGAAAGGCGATCGGCTCGAGGGCCGAGAACGCCCCTCCGATGATGAGCCAATAGCGCGGCGTACCGATGTAGTAGTAGTGGTGGCCGGTGCCGAGGATACCGGACAGGAAGGTGAAGCCGACGATGACGTAGAGCCACTTCTCGATGACCTCTCGATCGACGCCGGTGAGCTTGATCAGGAGGAACGACAGGATGGCGCCCATGATCAGCTCCCACACGCCCTCGACCCAGAGGTGCACCACCCACCAGCGCCAGTACGAGTCCATCGTCTGGTTGGTGGTGGGGATCATGCCCGGCAGGTACAGCAAGGCCGCCATCAGCAGGCCGAAGAACAGCACCATCGACGTGGTGGTCATGCGCTGGCCCTTCCAGATCGTCATGCCGATGTTGGCGATGAACGCCAGCACGTTGACGACGACCAGGAAGTCGAGCGGTCGCGGGATCTCGAGGAACTTGCGCCCCTCCCACCACTGGAAGTGGAAGCCGATCACCGCGGTCACGCCGACGGCGACGAACGACGCCAGCTGGATGTAGGCCAGCTTGGGCCAGTACAGCTCCCGGTTCGCCTCCTCGGGGATGATGAAGTAGGCAGCGCCCATGAAGCCGGACAGCAGCCACATGACCAGCAGGTTGGTGTGGACCGCGCGCGCGACGTGGAACGGGATGACGTCATGCAGCCCGTCGTGCCCAGCGTGGGCGAAGCCCATGATCAGGCCGTACACGAGCTGCAGCGCGAGCAGCAGCATGCAGGTGGCGAAGAACCACCAGGCGACGCGTTGCGATTCGAACTTCACGGCGCACCTCCGGTGGTCTGGGTCGACAGGAACGCGGCCAGCTCCTGGATCTGGCCCTCGGTCAGCGGCAGCTTGGGCATCGCGGTGCCAGGCTTGACCGCGGGCGGGTCGTGCAGCCAGGTCACGATCTGCTCGCGCGGCAAGCGGAGGCCGACGCCATCGAGGGCCGGCCCGACCGCGCCACCTTCACCACCGAGCTTGTGGCAGGCCAGGCACAGCTGGTTGAACACGTCGGGCCGGCTGGCCCGGTTGGCGGTCCCGGCGGCGCCGCTCGCGCCGATGGTGGCGACGGCACCGAGCGAGGGCCGCGCCGGGAAGCCGTTGAGGTCGACCTTACCGGCCCACTCGAAGAACGCCACCAGGTCGGCGCGCTGCGCCGGGGTGAAGTGGTAGTTCCACATCTTGCGCTGGCCCGGGTACATCTTCTCGGGATTGGCCAGCATGGCGTCGATGAAGACTGGGCCACGCCGGTCGAACACCTTGGTCAGCTCGGGGGCGTAGTAGGCGCCCTCGCCGAACAGCGTGTGGCAGCCCATGCAGTTGGACTCGTCCCACAGGTCCTTGCCGCGCTCGACCGCCGGGGTGATGCTGGCGGCGCGGGTCTGGGCAGGAACGCGGGCCAGGGTATCGACGGTCAGGCCGATGAAGGCGACCGAACACAGACCGGTCCCGACGAGGAAGAAGGCGCGGGCTCGTTTTTTCGAGAGCAAGGGAGACCTCCAGGTTGAGGGGCGTGAAACGTGGTTGCGTGGGTGGCGCGCGGATCAGGGGCGAGCGCTGGCCAGGCTTTGCCGTAGCGGTTCCGTCGAACGACCGAGACCCTCGACGCGGGCCAGCGGCCGGCCAGCGCCGTCGATGAGGGTGATGACCGAGGTGTGGAAGAACTGCCCGTCATCGAGCGTGCGGTACTTCACCCCCAGCACGGCGGCGAGCTCACGGGCGCGCGCCTCGGGCGCCGCGGCCAGTTGCCAGCGAGTCAGGTCGACCTTGTGGGTGGCGGCCAGCTCGGTCAGCACCGCGGGGGTGTCGTTGCTGGCATCGAACGACACCATCAACACCCGGAGCGAGTCCCGCTGCTCGTGCGGCAACGACGCCTCGATCTCGAGGATCTCCCTCATCAGCCGCGGGCAGGCCACCGGGCAGCTGGCGTAGAACATCGCGACGATCGTCGGGTGCCCGCGCCAGACGTCGAGCCCGATGGTGGCCCCGTGCAGGTCGATCATCTCGACCTCGAGGTCGTAGATCGGGTGTTGAGACAGTGGGTGCTCGGGATCCTCGGGCCGGACCGCCGCGGAGGGGTCGACGTGATCGCCCTGGCCGGAGGGTGGCTGGCCCAGGGCGTCGACCAACACGGCAACGGTGGCCGGGGCGGTCGGCCGTGTGGCCGTCGGCGTCGAGGTACCGCCGCTGCGGTCGCAGCTCGCCAGCATGACGAGCACGCTGGCAGTGGCCACCCGGGCGACCGGTATCCATCGCCGCGTTGGCGAGGTTGTAGTGCAGGGTACTTGGCTCATCGCGCTCCCTCCGACCCGGCCGCACGGCGCGGCGAGTGCTTGGCTGCGCCATCGAGGTCGCGCGCGCAACGGAACCCGAGGTTGTTGGCCGCATAGCCGCCCTCGAGGGAGCTGCGGTACGCCAGGCGCATGAACTCGGCGAAGTCGGTGGTGTCGGCGGCGAACGCGGCCCCGGCGCCGCAGAAGCGGCCCTTGTCGCCGTCGCTCTTCTCGCGCGAGTCGATCGCCACGAGCGCGGCGTTGTAGTCGTAGACCCACTCCCAGACCAGGCCGTGCAGGTCGTGGACACCCCAGAGATTGGCCGGTCGCCGGCCCACCGGCCCCAGCGCCGCCGTCGGCGCGTGGTACCAGTCGAGCACCTGGGTCCGCCACGCCTCGTCGAGATCACCGTCGACGGAGGTCGGGCTGGCGGCCGCGGCGAGCTCCCATTCCCGCTCGGTCGGCAGGCGCTGGCCATGTGCCTCGCAGAACGCCTTGGCCGCGAACCACGAGACGCGGGTCACCGGGCGATCAGGTCCGGCGCTGCCGAGTTCGCGTGGACCGGCCCAGTGGGTCAGGTAGTTGCTGTCGACGAACAACCCCGAGGCCGCGCCGCGTTGCCATCGTGGGGCCGCGAGGACGAACGCGAGGAAGTCGCGATTGGTGACCGGATAGACGTCGAGGCGAAACGCCCGCACCGCGACGGTGGCCTCGGCCGGAGCGGCCGGGAACATCGGCCGGTAGGTGCCAGGGCCGACCGTGACCATCGGCGCGCTCCGGCGCAGCCTGGCTCGCGCCGATGGCGCGCCGTGCGCCGGCGCCGCCAGCAACCCGAAGGCCAGCAGCGCGTGGACCACCCCGGCCATGACACGTCCGCCCCGCATCGGGCGCTCCTCAGTGGCCGGCGCCGGGCGGGCGCTTGGTGGTGGCGCGCACACGCTCGACGTCCTTGGCCGAGACCGTGTTCTTCTTGTTGCCGAAGCTGCTGTAGACGTACGTCAGGATGTTGGCGATATCGTCGTCGTTGAGGTGACTCCACGGCGGCATCACCGAGTTGTACTCGGCGCCGTTGACCGTGACCTTGCCCGACAGGCCGTTGAGGACCACGCCGATCACCTCGTCCTTGCTCTTGCCGGTCAAGAAGTCCGAGGCGGCCAGCGGCGGGAACACCGGCGGCACACCCTTGCCGTCCGGCATGTGGCAGCTCGAGCAGGTCCCGGCGAAGAGCGCCGCGCCGGCCTGGATCTGCATCTCCGGGGTGAGCGTGCCCCCGGCCGCGGCCGCGGTCGCGACCCCGACCGCGGCGGTCGAACCGGCCTTCTCCGACAGGTAGATCGAGTCGACCTCCTTGCCGGAGTAGGTGGCCTTGTCCTCGGGCCCCTCGACCTTGAGCATGCCGACCGCGCCCTTGTTGAAGGCCCGGAACAGCGAGTGGTCGACCAGCACGTAGGTGCCCGGCACCTCGACCTTGAACTCGACGATGGTCGAGCCTCCGGCCGGCACCATCGTGGTCTGGACGTTCTCCTGGAAATGCGAGCCACCCTCGTAGTAGACCTTGTCGAAGATCTCGCCGATGACGTGGAAGCTCGACGTCACGTTGGGACCACCGACGCCGAAGTACAGGCGGACACGCTCGCCGACCTTGGCCTTGAGCGCGTTGTCGCCGACCAGGGCTCCCTCCGAGCCGTTGAACACGATGTAGGTCGGGTGCTCGTCGATGCCCTTCTGCATGTCGAACGGCTGCAGGCCCTTCTGGTGGTACTTGCCGACGGTGTAGAAGTCGCCCTGCACCACGTAGTACTCGCGGTCGACCGGCGGCAGGCCACCCGGCGGCTCGACCAGGATCAGGCCGTACATGCCGTTGGCGACGTGCATCGGCACCGGCGCGGTCGCACAGTGATAAATGTACAGGCCAGGGTTGATCGCCTTGAAGCTGAACTGCGACTGGTGACCAGGCGCGGTGAAGCTCGACGCGGCGCCACCACCAGGACCGGTGACGGCGTGCAGGTCGATGTTGTGCGGCATCTTCGAGTCGGGGTGGTTCTGCAGGTGGAACTCGACCTGATCGCCCTGCCGGACCCGGATGAACTTGCCCGGCACCACGCCGCCGAACGTCCAGAACGTGTAGTCGACGCCGTCGGAGATCGGCCGGGTGATCTCGCGAACCTCGAGGTTGACGATGACCTTGGCCGGCTTGGTCCGGGTGATCGGTGCTGGCACGAAGGGCGGGTCGGTCAGCTCGGCCACGATGGGGTCACCGGTCGGTGGACTGGTGATGTCGTGGACCGGCTGGGTCGCGGGGGCTGGCGTCGGAGCCGGCTCCGTGCGTGTGCGGTTCTTACAGGCCACCGTCGCGCCGAGTGCGGCGACCAGGATGAGAGCAGAGGGCGTCTTGAAGGAGCGCATGTCCGGTTCACTCGTTGGTTGGGAGTTGGGGCCCACCCTAGAGAGCGACCGGCGACACCTGCATGATCGATGTCATGACGCAGGGCGCAATGTTTGCGGATCTACTGCGACCCGATCATTCCCCAGCGGCGATCGCGTGCAAGCGCCCGACCGCCTTCAGCTCGAAGCCTTCGGGGCCGGTCGCGACGATGCGCTGTCGTCGCCACGCCGCGAAGGCTCGGATCACGGTCTCGGGGCGGGCCGCGACGATCTGGGCGATCTGAGCGCGGGTCACCATGACCGGGATGCTCACGCTGCCCATCGCATGGGGATGACCGAAGCGGCTGCCGAGGTACAGCAGGAACGCGGCGACCCTGGCAGGCACGGTGCCGGCCGACAGGATCTCGATCTTCATGCGCAGCGCCGCGGTGTGATCGGTGACGGCGGCCTGGACCAGGTCTGCGCAGGCCCGGTGGCCCTCCACGGCCGCCAGCACGGCGGCGGCAGGAAACACCAGCACGCGGGTGTCAGGCGCCAGCGCCACCGCATCGGCGGGGTATGGCGCCCGCGCCAGCACCGCCGAGATACCGACACAGTCGTCGGGTCCGAACACCCCCAGCACGGCCGCGCCTCCATTCGATCGCGGTGTCGAGATCATCACCAGGCCACGGTCGACGAACGTGAAACCCGTACCAGCGTCGCCGGCTCGCCACAACACCTCCCCGGCCCGCATCGAACGAACACGGGCGACGTCGACCAGGGTCCGCATCGCCACCGGCGGCAGCGTGCGGAAGTGGCGGGCCCGGCGCAGGCGCTCGGTGAGGGCCTGCTGTTCGACGGCCAGCTGAGGCGTGAGCGGCACCTGAGGCATGTGGAGACAGTGTACCTGCAAGGATCACCACCGTGGGCAACGCGCGTGGTTCGCCTGTCAGGGGGCCTTGGGGCAGGCTTTGCGCGAATTGCGAGCTGGCCTCGGCAGGTCCGGGGGACCCAGGGTCGCTTCACGGGTCGTGGCACCTGTCTTGCTTGACGCGGCGCCATGCACTTGCGCACCGCGTCCTCGCTGCTCCTCACCACGTTGCTCTTTGCTGGTTCCGCCCAGCGCGCCCATGCCGGCCCTGGGCTGACCCTGCCACGCGGCCGAGCCAGCGTGACCGCGACGGTCGAGATGAACCTCTCCGCCGGCGTGGCCGGCAAGCCCACCTCGCTCGCGCCCGACCTGAGCTACGGGGTCACCGACGCGCTGACCGTGTCGCTGCTCAGCTCGACCTTCGCCCTCACCGGCTTTCGTGGCGGTGCCGGGCGTGGCCTGTGCCTGAATGGGACCGACGGTGGATGTGCCGGGGTCTACGACAACGCTGGGATCGAGGGGCTCTATGCGTTGGCCACGGGCCCAACGTCGTTCGCGGCCAACGTCGGCCTGCACGCGCTCGACCTGGATGGCGGCGCCATCGCGGCCAAGGTCGGGGCCAAGCTCCGGCACGTGGTGGGCGCGGTCTCGATCGCCACCTCACCCAGCATGTTCGTCGGGCTGACCGAGCGCGACACCAACAAGGAGTCGCTCTGGATCCCCGTGCTCGCGCAATACAAGGTCGCGCCCGCCGTCGCGCTCGGGCTCGGCACCGGCTTCAAGGGCCCGCTCGACGGGCTGGCCGACCGGTGGGAGGTCTCGTTCGGGGCCTCCGGCGTGTTGACGCTGAGCCCGGCGATGAACGTCGGCGCGTCGTGGACCTTCGGCAAGATCCTCGGCGGCGCTGACGCCACCGGGGTCGACTACCGAGCTGCACACCTGTGGTTCTCGTTCAGCCGGTGAACGGCTGACCTGCTGCGACCCTGTTCGGTGGCTACGACCGCCCCAACCAAGGAACCTCCGATGGACCTGACGCAAGAGACCCTGGGCGCGCTGGCGCGAGACCTGCCAGACGCGACGACCGTGCTGCTGCGGCACCGGCTCGATTTCTGCTGCGGCGGTGAGCGCACCCTGGGCGCGGCCTGCGCCAGCGCCGGCCTGGACGCGGCCGTGATCGCGGCCGAGCTGGACGCGGCGTCGCGACGCAGCACCGAGCCGCCCCCGGCCTGGGCGCAGATGCCCCTGGTCGAGCTGTGCGATCACATCGAGGCTCGATACCACCAGACCCTGCGAGACGACGTGCCGCCGTTGATCGCCGCCGCCCACAAGGTCGAACGCGTCCACGCCGGTAAGCCGGCGGTGCCGACCGGTCTCGGTGCCGGCCTGCAGCACATGTGGAACGAGCTGCAGTCGCACATGATGAAGGAGGAGCGAGTCCTGTTCCCGATGATCCGCCAGGGCCAGGGCGCCATGGCCCACGCGCCCGTGCAGGTGATGCGGCACGAGCACGATGAACACGCGGTGAACCTGCGCGGCCTTCGGGCCCTGACCGGCGACCACGTGCCACCACCTCATGCTTGCGCGACCTGGCGAGCGCTGTACGCCGGGCTGGCCCGCCTCGAACGCGAGCTGATGGAGCACATCCACCTCGAGAATCACGTGTTGTTCCCGCGCGCGCTCGGGCGCTAGCAGGCTGCTGAAACCCGTGCCGGCGGCTCCAGCCGACGGGACGGGCTCCGTGTTTTCAGCAAGCTGCGAGATCAGAAATGTCTAGCAGGATGCTTCTTCAGCATCCTGCCAGCGGGGACGGTCCGGCCTGAGCCGTCGAGGGCCGCCCCCTTTCGATCATCCAGTAGTCGTCGCGGCCCGCGCGCGCGCGAAGCGGCGGTCGAGCGCAGACCAGTCGAGGTTCGCGAAGAAGGCGTCGACGTAGCGGGCGTGGGCGCTGCCGTGATCGAGCGCGTAGGCGTGCTCGAACATGTCGAGCACGAGCACCGGCGCGCCGGCCGCGAGCGCGGGGGCGTGCCCGCCCGACCCGACGATGCGCAGATCGTGAGTCCGGGCCGAGACCGCGACCACGACCCAGCCGGAGCCGCCGCCGAGCGACATCGCCGTCGCCCGGACCAGCTCCTCCCAGCGAGCGGCCGATCCGAACTGCTGGACCAGCGCCCGGGCGAACACGCCCTCGGCTCGGCCGCGGCCGCCCAGGTTGTCGCCCAGGTTGTCGAAATACGCCTCGTGCAGGAAGACCGAGTTGGCGAAGGTCAGCTCGCGCTCACGCAGCGCCGCCACCTGGAAGCCGGGCGTCGTGCCGGTGACCTTGGCGAGCTCGAGCTCGACCGCGTTGAGGTTCTTGATCGCGCCGCCGTAGTTGTTGTGGTGGTGCGACACCAGCAGGCGCTCGGACAGCCCAGGCAGCTTGGCCGGGTCGAACCGCAGCGGGGCGAGCGCGTTGCTGCCTGGCGCGACCGGCCGCAGCGGGGGCGGAGGCGTGGCCTTGCGCGGCGCGGCGTGGCCGATCGTCGTCGTGACCAGCGCGGCGCCTGTCACCGCGCCGAGGACTTCTCGTCGATTCATGCGCCGCATGATCCGGGACCGCGGCGAAACACACAAGGCCGGTCCGGCCGCGCTTCGGGGGCTTCAGAGGTCAATGGTGGTCGTGGTGGACATCCGGCGCGTGTTCGTGATCGTGCGCCAGCGCATCGTGCTGATGCGGATGGGCGTGTTCCCCGACGAACGGTGGGTCATGCGTGTGCGCGTGGTGGGGATCGAGGTGCCGGTGGAGGTGATCGTGTGCGAGGGCGGGGTGCTGGTGCGGGTGCGCGTGCCGCTCGGTCAGGTGGAGGTACACACCGAGCGCGAAGAGCACCGCCGCCACCGCGGTCCACTCTCCGCCGGTGCGGTTGCCCAGGGCGGTGGCCACGGCGGCGCCAATGAACGGCGCCAGCGCGAACACCGAGCCGGTCCGCCCGGCGCCGATGCGCCGCTGTGCCAGCAGGTACAGACGCAGGCTGAGGCCATAGCCGGTGGCGCCACACAGCAGCAGGACGGTGGCCGCGGTCGGGCTCGGCCAGGCCTCCCCGGCGAGCACGGCGGTGATCGCGGTGACGAGCGCGCCGAGCCCGCCCTTGCTCGCCACCACCTCGAGCGGATCGCGCTCGGCCAGCGGCCGGGTCAGGGTGTTGTCGACGGCCCACGCCGCGGTCGCGCCGGCGACGGCGAGGATTCCGGCCAGGCCCCATCGCGTCGCGCCCCACGCTTCGGCGGTGAGCGCGGCGCCGCCACCGAGCATGGCCAGCAGCGCCAGGGCCACACGCGGGCCGATTGGCTCTCGGAACCACACCCAGGCCAGCAGCACCGTGAACACCGCCTCGAGGTTGAGCAGCAGGGACCCGACGGTGGCGCCGGCCCGCTGCAACCCCCACGCCAGCAAAGTCGGAGCCAGCGCGCCACCGACGAGCGCGACCGCAACGACCCGGCCGAGGTCGGCCCGACGCAAGGGCGCCTCGGCGTGGCCGCGAACGATCCGCAAGACGGCAGCAGCGACCGCTGCGCCGAGGTAGAGCAAGGACGCGGTCGCCAGCGGGCCCAGGCCCTGGCCGGCCCAGGCCACGATCGGCGTGGTGAGGCCGAACGCCACGGCGGCGATCGCAGCGAGCACCACGCCGGCGCGGAGCGACGACGACGCGCTCATGGCGCCATCCTGCCATGCGGCGGCCCATCCTACTATTGCCGATCGTAGGCCAGTGGTGTACCCATGATCAGATGCGTACGTTCGACGATGCCGCCCGCGTGCTGGGTGAGCTCGAACAGCGGGTGATGGAGCTGCTGTGGGATGTCGGGCCGCTGGCGGTGAGGCAGGTGCAGCGGCGGATCGGAGGCGGGCTGGCCTACACGACGGTGATGACCACGCTCGATCGGCTGTTCAAGAAGGGGCTACTCGCCCGGACCAAGGCCGGGCTGGCGTTCGTGTACCGGCCGGCGCTCGATCGCGCCGAGTACCAGCGGCGGGTGGTCGAGGCCGCGCTGGGGCCGCTGCTCGAGCGTGGCTCGGGCCCGGTGCTGGCGGCGTTCGTCGACGTCGCCGCCGATCTGAGCGAGGCCCACCTGCGCCAGCTCGAGGAGCTGATCGCGGCGCGGCGGAGGCGGCGGTGAGCGCGGTCAGCCTGGTCGGCTTCGCCGTGGTGTTCGTGCTCGTCGCCGGCGTCACCTCGGCGGCGCTGGCCGCGCTGGCGCCGCGCCTGCGCCGGCGCGGGCCAGCGACGGAGCGCCGCCTGGTCGAACTGGCCGCCGTGGTGCCGGTGATCCTCGCCGGGGCCGTGGTCCTGGTGCTGCTGATCGAGTCGCTGGTCGGCCTCGACCACTGCGACAACCATGGCGACCACGCCCACCTGTGCCTGCGCCACGGCCTGGCCTGGGCCGAGCGGCCGTGGGCCCTCGCCTTGTTGCTCGGCGCCGGCGTGCTGGTCCTGACCCGGGGCGCGGCGCTGATGACGACCCTGCTGCGCGGCTGGCATGCGGTGGCCCGGCTGCGCGCCGCGCTGCCGGCCTCCGGCGTGCACCTGGTCGAGAGCCCGCGCGTGTTCTGCTTCGTCGCTGGCCTGCGCCACCCGGCGGTGTACGCCTCGACCGCGGCCCGTGCGGCCCTGGCCGACGACGAGTGGGCGGCGATGCTGGCGCACGAGCGTGGCCACGTCACCGAGCGCGACCTCGGCCGGCGCCTGCGCCTCGAGCTGGCGCTGCTGCTGGCCGCGCCCGGCCTGGCCGGTTCGCTGCGGGCCCGCTGGGACGCGGCGACGGAGCGCCTTCGTGACGTCGACGCGGCGGCCGCCACCAGCGCCGACGCGGTCGCCCGCGCCCTGGTGCGCATGGCGCGGGCCCAGCGAGGACCCGTGCCGGTGGGCATGATCGCAGCCTTCGCGCCGCCGCCGCCGCTGCTGGCCGAGCGAGTCCACGCGATGCTCGACGAGGCGCCGACCGGCGTCGCCAGCGCCCGCCGGCTGGCTCGCCAGGTCGGCCTGGCCGGGCTGGTGGTGGTGGGCCTGACCATCTCCTTCGCTGGCCCGCTCCACCACGCCCTCGAGTCGCTGCTCGGGTAGTCGCCCCCGCCAGGAGGACCGTCACGTCATGCGCGCCCTGCTACTACCATTGATAGTTGTCTCGGTTCCGTCGCTGCTGCTCGCCGCGCCGGCGCGAGGCCAGGGTGCGGACCTGACCGCAGCGCCGACCGTCCCGCCGATGATCACCGAGGCCGAGTTCCTGGCCCGCCTGGCGTCCGACCCACGCCGGGCCCAGCTCGCCGCCCGCACCACGCTGGCCCGAGCCGAGATTGGCGCCGCCGCCGTCCGCCCCAACCCCGGGCTGGCGCTCGATCGCGAGCAGGCCTTCGGCGCCGGCGGCGGCACCAGCAACTACCTGCGAGCGACCGTGCCGCTCGAGCTGTCGGGCCGGCGCGGCGCGCGCGTCGAGGCGGCCCGCGCCGAGGCCCGTGCGGTGAGCGCCGACGAGGACGCGTCCGGGTTCGTGCTGCAGATGCAGGCGCTGCGGGTGTTCCGTCTCGCCGCCTACGCGCGGGCCCGGGTCGACCTGCTGCGCACCGAACGCGCCGCGCTGGCTGGCGCCGTCGAGATCGTGGCCCGGCGCAGCGCCGCCGGCGCGGCCGCAGGCTACGACCTGCAGCGCGTCCAGCTCGAGCTGGCCAGCTACGACGACCACCTGGCCGAGGCCGAGGGCGAGCTCGCCGCCACCCGCCTCGAGCTGGGAACGCTCGTCGGCGCCGACACCGGGGTCGACGCCGACGCCGCGGTCGTGGTGCCCGCGCCACCACCTCCGCTCGAGCAGCTGCTGACGTCGGCGTTGACCGATCGCGCCGAGACCCGCGCCGTCGCGGCCCGTCGCGACAGCGCCAGGGCCCTGGCCCGCGCCGCCGACCGGGCCTGGGTCCCAGACCTCTCGCTCGCAGCCGGGATCATGACCCAGCAGGCCGCCGACGCCGACCTCGCGCTGGGCTACGTCGCCGGCCTGGCGCTGTCGTTGCCGGTGTTCGACCGCGGCCGGGCCGAGGCCGCCCGCGCCCGCGCGCTGCGCCAGGCGGCAGAGGCCGACCAGGCGACGCTGGCGCGCCGGGTTCCGCTCGAGCTGCGCGCCCGCCACCTGGCGCTGCGCCAGCTGCTGGCGCGCGTCGACACCATCGGCCGCGACCAGGTGGCCCGGCTCGATCAGCTGCGCCGATCGGCCGAGGCTGCCTACCGCGATGGTGCCGGCGGGGACGATCTGGTCGCCTTGCTCGACGCCTTCGCCATCTCTCGCGACACCCGCCTGCGCGAGCTCGCGCTGCGGCGCGACGCCGGGCTGGCCGAGCTCGACCTGTGGACCACGCTGGGGAGACGTCCATGACCACACCCGCCCTCACCCGCCTCGCCATGCTGACCGCCCTCGCGGCGTGCCACGGCCACGACCACGCCCCCCCCGGTGCCGCCGACGACCATGGCCATGGCGCGGCCGGCCCGGCCGAGCTGCCTGGCCAGTCGGTGACCATCTGGGCCGAGCGGACCGAGCTGTTCATGGAGTACCCTCCGCTCATCGTCGGCCAGCCGACGCGGTTCGCGGCCCACGTGACCGAGATGCCGAGCTTCCGCGCGGTCACCGCGGGCGCCGCCAGCGTGACCGTCAAGCTCGCCGGCGGCGCCGAGGTCGTCGGCCGCGCCGACGCGCCGGCCAACCCGGGCATCTTCCGGCCGACCGTGACCCCGAGCGCGGCCGGCGCGTGTGAGCTGATCATCAGCGTCGAGAGCCCGCAGGTGACCGAGCGCTTCTCGGCCGGGCCGTGCCAGGTGTACGCGTCGGAGGCCGACGCCCGCGCCGCGCTGGGCGAGGAGGGCGAGGACCCGCCGGGCCGCATCGTCTACCTCAAGGAGCAGCAGTGGAAGACCGACTTCGCGCTGGCGCTGGTCGCGCCGCGCGACCTGCAGGACGGCGTGCGCGCCAGCGGCGAGATCCGCGCCGTCGCCGGGCGCGAGGCCCGGGTCAGCGCACCGTTCGCGGGCCGGGTCGAGCTGGTCAGCCCGGCCCCGCTGCTCGGCGTGCCGGTCAAGCAGGGCGCGCTGCTGGCGACCATCGCCCCGCGCGCCAGCGCTGGTGTCGACCGCGCCACCCTGGCCGCCGACGCCAGCGCGGCCCAGGCCGAGGTGCAGGCCGCCCGCGCCGAGCTGGCCCGCGCCGAGCGGCTGGTGGCCGAGCAGGCCGCGCCGGCCCGCACCGTCGACGAAGCCCGGACCCGGTTGCAGATCGCGCAGGCCCGACAGGCCGGCGCCGGCGGTCGGCTCGGCCAGTACGACAGCAGCGCCGCCGGCGGTGGCGGCGGTCGGCGCTTCCAGCTGCGGGCGCCCATCGATGGCACCCTGGTCGCGCTCGACGTCGCCACCGGCGAGACCGTCGAGGAGGGCCGGCCGCTGCTCGGGGTCATCGATCTCGATCGCGTGTGGCTGGTGGCCCAGGTGTTCGAGCCCGATCTGCCCAAGGCCGAGGGCGCGCGGGCGGCCTGGTTCACCGTCGAGGGGTACCCCGACCCGTTCGTGGCCGACGAGCGCAACAGCCGGCTGGTCACGGTCGGCCGGGTCATCGACCCGCGCACCCGCACCGCGCCGGTCATCTTCGAGCTCGACAACCGCGACGGCCGGCTGCGCATCGGCAACTTCGCCAAGGTCCTGCTGGCGACCGAGGCGCCGCGCCGGGTGCTGGCCGTGCCCGAGGCGGCCATCGTCGACGACGCCGGCCAGGCCGTGGCCTATGTGATGGTCGAGGGCGAGGCGTTCGAGCGCCGCCCGCTCCGGCTCGGCGTGCGCGCCCACGGCTGGGCCGAGGTGCGCGAGGGCGTGGTGGAGGGCGAGCGGGTGGTGACCACCGGCGCCTACGAGGTCCGCCTGGCCGCCGCCTCGGGGGCCGTCCCGGCGCACGGCCATGCCCACTGAGGACCCCATGGACCACACTCCACCTGGGCCAACCTCCGCGCCCGCGCCGGCGCCAGCCGCGCTCGGCGCCATGGACCGCCTCATCCGCTGGTCGATCACGCACCGCCTCATCGTCGTGCTGGCCTCGGTCGCGGTGCTCGTCTACGGCGTGGTCGCCAGCCTGCGCATGCCGGTCGACGTGTTCCCCGACCTGACCGCGCCGACCGTCACCATCGTCACCGAGGCACACGGCCTGGCCCCCCAGGAGGTCGAGCCGCTGGTCACCTTCCCGATCGAGACCGCCGTCAACGGCGCGACCGGGGTGCGCCGGGTTCGCTCGGCCTCGGCCATCGGCATCTCCATCGTCTGGGTCGAGTTCGCGTGGGGCACCGACAAGTACGTGGCCCGGCAGATCGTCACCGAGAAGCTGCAGACCATCGCCGGTCAGCTCCCGCCCGACCTGACCCCACCGTCGCTGGCGCCCATCTCGTCGATCATGGGCGAGATCCTGTTCGTCGCCGTCCGCAGCGACGTGCACGAGCCGCGCGACGTCCGCGACGTCGCCGACTGGACGGTGCGGCGCCGCCTGCTCGCCATCCCGGGCGTGGCCCAGGTGGTCCCGATCGGCGGTGAGGTCCGGCAGTACCAGGTCGACGTCAACCCCGATCGCCTGCGCGCCTTCGACGTCACCCTCGAGCAGGTGGCCGAGGCGCTGCGCGGGTCGAACGGCAACTCGACCGGCGGCTTCTTCACGCGCGGCGGCCAGGAGCAGCTCATCCGCGGCGTCGGCCGGATCACCTCGGTCGACGACATCGCCCAGGTGGTGGTGGCGGTGCGCGACGGCGTGCCCATCCTGGTCGGGCAGGTCGGCGACGTCGACCTCGGCGCCGCGGTCAAGCGCGGCGAGGGTTCGTCCAACGCCCGCCCGGCGGTGATCCTCGGCATCCAGAAGCAGCCGACCGCCAACACGCTCGAGCTGACCGCCCGGGTCGACGCCGAGCTGACCGCGATCCAGCGCGGCCTGCCCGACGGCATGGTGATCGAGCGCGACAAGGTGCGCCAGGCCGACTTCATCGACACCGCGGTGCGCAACGTGTCGACCGCGCTACGCGACGGCGCGATCCTGGTGGCCGTGGTGCTGCTGCTGTTCCTGTGGAACGTGCGCGCCACCCTCATCTCGCTGGCGACCCTGCCGCTGGCCCTGGTGGTGGCGCTGCTGGCGATGGACGCGCTCGGCATCACCATCAACACGATGTCGCTCGGCGGTCTGACCATCGCCATCGGCGCGCTGGTCGACGACGCCATCATCGACGTCGAGAACGTGGTCCGGCGCCTGCGCGAGAACGCCGGCCTCGGCACGGCGGCGCGCCGGGCCGACGACGACGTCATCTTCGACGCCTCGCGCGAGGTGCGCGGCTCGATCGTGTTCGCGACGCTGATCGTCATGCTGGTGTTCATCCCGCTGTTCTTCCTGACCGGGGTCGAGGGCCGGCTGCTGCGGCCGCTCGGCGTGGCCTACCTGGTCGCGATCTTCGCCTCGCTGGTGGTGGCGCTGACCCTGACGCCGGCGCTGTGCGCCTACCTCCTGCCGCCCGCGGCGCCGGCCAGCCACGCCGATCCGCTGGTGCTGCGCCTGCTCAAGCGGGCCTATCGCCCGGCCCTGGCCCTGGCCGTGCGCCGACCCGGCGCGGTCGTGCTGGCGGTCGCCGTCGCCCTGGCCGGTACGGTGGTGCTGGTGCCACGGCTGGGCCGCACGTTCCTGCCCGAGTTCAACGAGGGTGCGCTCACCATCGGCGCGGTGACCCTGCCCGGCACGTCGCTGGCGGAGTCGGACAAGCTGGGGCGCCGGGTCGAGCAGATCCTGCTCGCGTTCCCCGAGGTGGTGTCGACCGCGCGCCGGACCGGGCGGGCCGAGCTCGACGAACACGCGCAGGACGTGTACGCCGCCGAGATCGACGTGCGGCTGCGCCCGGGCAAGCGCTCCCGCGCCGCCTTCCTCGACGCCCTGCGCCAGCAGCTGTCGACGGTGCCGGGCGTGGCCACCACCATCGGCGGGCCCATCGCCCACCGCATCGACCACATGCTGTCGGGCACCCGGGCCAGCATCGCCATCAAGCTGTTCGGCGACGACCTGGCCACGCTGCGGGCGCTGGCGCAGCGGACCGAGGCAGCCATGCGCCGGGTCGAGGGTGTGGTCGACCTGGCCATCGAGCAGCAGGTCGACGTGCCGCAGCTGGCCGTCATGTTCGACCGCGTCGCCATCGCCCGCTACGGCCTGCGCACCGGCGAGCTGGCCGAGCTGATCGAGACCGCGTACGCCGGCACCAAGGTGACCCGGGTCCTCGATGGCCAGCGCAGCCACGACCTGGTGGTGCGCTACCAGGCCGACCAGCGCGCCGACGTCGAGGCCATCCGCAACACGGTCATCGACACGCCGGTCGGGGCCCGGGTCCCGCTGCGCATGCTGGCGCAGATCCGCGACGACATCGGCCCCAACCTCATCATGCGCGAGAACGTGCAGCGCCGCATCGTGGTGTCGGCCAACACCAGCGGCCGTGACCTTGGCAGCATCGTCAGGGACATCCGGACCCGGATCGAGCGCGACGTGCCGATGCCGGCCGGCTACCACGTCGCCTACGGCGGCCAGTTCGAGAGCGAACGCGCGGCCAGCCGGACCCTGCTCCTGCTCGGCGCCGCCGTGGTCGCCGGCATCTTCGGGCTGCTGCTGCTGTCGTTCCGGGCCCTGGGCAACGCGCTGCTCATCATGATCAACCTGCCGCTGGCGCTGATCGGCGGCGTGGTCGCGGTGTACCTGGCCGACGGCGTGCTCAGCATCGCCTCGCTGGTCGGGTTCATCACCCTGTTCGGCATCGCCACCCGCAACGGCATCATGATGGTGTCGCACTACGAGCACCTGCGCCGGGTCGAGGGCGCCGGCTTCGACGAGGCCGTCACCCGCGGCTCGATGGAGCGGCTGGCGCCGGTGCTGATGACCGCGCTGTGCGCCGGCCTGGCCCTGGTGCCGCTGGTGCTGGCCGGGGCCGAGCCCGGCAACGAGCTGCAGGCGCCGATGGGCATCGTCATCCTCGGCGGCCTGCTGTCGGCGACCGCGCTCAACATGCTGGTGGTGCCGGCGCTGTACGCCCGCTTCGGCCGGCCGCGCCCGGGGCCGACCGCGCCGTGACCCGTCAGGTGCCGACGCGCGCCAGCAGGTCGTCGGTGACCTGCCACAGCCGGTCCTGGTCGGCGACGACGCTGGCCTGTTTACTCGGGGCGACGGCGCGGTCGCGATCGAAGTAGGCGCCGGTGGTGCGGGCCACGCTGGCGTCGAGGACGAGGCGGGCGATACAGCCGGCGGCGGCGCGCGCGGTCGACAGCGAACGCGCCGGCGTGTCGCGGAAGATCTCGGGGTAGTCCCGGGTCAGCTCGGTCCGGACCACGCCGGGGTGAATGGCGTTGCTGGTGATGCTGCGGCCGGCGCGGCGGGCCAGCGCCAGCGCGAACATCACGTTGGCCAGCTTGCTCTGCTCGTAGGCCCGGGTGCCGTTGTAGCCGCCGGCGGTCTGCATCAGGTCGTCCCAGGCCAGGCGGCCACGGGCGTGCAGGCCCGACGACACCGTGACCACGCGGCCGGCCCGGGCCCGACGCAGGGCCGGCAACAGGCCGACGGTGAGCGCGTGGTGGGCGACGTGGTTGACCGCGAACGTCAGGTCGAAGCCGTCGACGCTGGTGCGGCGCTGGCGCGGCCACACCGCCGCGGCGTTGACGAGCGCATCGAGCTGCCGCACCTCGGACCCGGCCCACGCCACCAGCGCCCGCACCGAGGCCACGCTGGCCAGGTCGAGCGGCTGCACCCGCACCCGCGCCCGCACCTTGGCGCCCAGCCCGGCCAGCGCGGCGCCGGCCCGGGCCTGGTCGCGCGCGCCGACGATCACGTCGGCGCCGGTCTCGGCCAGCGCCCGCACCAGCTCGCGGCCGATGCCTCCCGTCCCGCCTGTGACGAGGATGTTCACGCCGCCGCACCCTAACACCCCATCCCATGCCCGTGCCCAGCCCATGCCCGTGCCCAACCCGTGCCCGTGCCCGTGCCCGTGCCCGTGCCCGACCTGATCGAGGCCAGCCCGTGGCCGTACGGCGGCGCGCGGTAGGGGCGAACGGCCGCGCCCTGCCTCGGTTGCATCGGCGCCGGCGCCGGCGCACGCTGCGGCCATGATCGAGCTGAGCTTCGCGGGGCCCGGGCCCCTGGTGACCAAGGGCCTGCAGCACGTGGTGATCGTCGCCCCGGCGGCGCGGCTGGGCCGGCCGCTGCCACCGAGGCTGCTCGATCGCCGGCGCGCCACGCTGCTGCAGCAGCTGGCGGCGCACAAGAAGCCGGGTGACCGCGGCGCGCTGGCCTCGACGCTGGCCGACGACCCGACCTGGCTGCACCTGGTGGTGCTGCCCGACCGGGTGTCGCGCTACAACGCGCCGTCGCGGGCCGACAGCATCCGCCACGTCCTCGACGGCGTCCCGTGGGGCGGCAAGGGCAAGGCGCTGGTGGTGCTGCTGCTCGACGATGTCGACCACCTGCTGCCGGCGGCCGGTGCGGTGGCGCGGGCGTTGCCGCCGTACTCGGCGCGCGCCGACGCCTCCAAGGTGAAGATCCAGGTCGCCGCGTTCGGCCCCGATGACGCCCGCCTGGTCGTCGACGCCCGGGTCCGCGCCACCGTGGCCGCCGCGCGCGACGCCGCGCTGCTGGTCGACACCCCGCCGAGCGAACTGCACCCGACGGCGCTGGCGGCGTGGGCGCGCAAGGCGGTCGGTGCCGGCGTCAGCGTGACCGAGATCGTCGGCGACGAGCTGCTGGCGCGTGGCCTGGGCGGCATCCACGCCGTCGGCCGCGCCGCGCTGGAGCCACCGCGCCTGCTGGTGTTCACGGCCGGCCCGGCCGACGCAGCGCTCCACGTCGCCCTGGTCGGCAAGGGCATCACCTTCGACACCGGCGGCCTGCACCTCAAGGCGCGCGGCTTCATGGAGGGCATGAAGGCCGACATGGGCGGCGCCGCCGCCGTGCTGGGTGCGTTCCGGGTGCTGGCCGGCGAGCGGCTGCCATGCCGGCTCAGCCTGCTGCTGTGCCTGGCCGAGAACGCGATCGACGCGCGCAGCTACAAGCCCGACGACATCCTGCGCCTGCACTCGGGCAAGACGGTCGAGATCAACAACACCGACGCCGAGGGCCGCCTGCTGCTGGGCGACGGGGTGAGCTGGGCCGCGCGCGAGCTCGGCGCCGACGTGGTGATCGACGCCGCCACCCTGACCGGAGCCCAGCTCATCGCCACCGGCCTGGTCCACGCCGCCGTCGTCTCGGACGACGCCGCGCTGGAGGCGATGGCGATCGCGGCCGGCACCGCCAGCGGCGACCTGGTCCACCCACTGCCGTTCGCGCCCGAGCTGTACCAGCACGAGTTCCGCAGCCCGGTCGCCGACATGCGTAACTCGGTCGCCAACCGCAACAACGCGCAGTCGAGCTGCGCGGCGCAGTTCGTGTACAGCCACCTGGCCGACGCCCCGGGCGCGGCGCGCCGGCGCTGGTGCCACATCGATCTGGCCGGGCCGGCCTTCCCCAAGGACCGCGCCACCGGCTACGGCGTCGCGCTCATCGCCGAGCTGGTGCGCCGGGTCGCGGCCGCGGCGCCTGCCGCACCGGCCGCACTCGCCGCGCCGGTCGCCCCGGCCCCGACCCGGGCGCGCCGGCGATGAGCAAGCCGTGGACCGAGCTGGTCAGCGCCGATGACGACGCCATCGACCAGCTGCGTGAGTGGTGTGAGGCCAGCGGGGCTCAGATCCTGCCGGCCGAACCCACCGACGGCCAGCGTGTGCTGGGCTGGCTGCAGGTGACGACGCGCTCGCCGCTGGGCGCGGTCGCGCTGCACACCGGCGGCCTGCTCGTCGACGGCGGCTGGCTGCGCGTGCTCGGCGCCGGCAGCGCCGCCCTGCCGCGCGCGCTCGACCGCTGGAACCAGGTCGAGGGCGGCCGGCGCTGCGACCTCGGGTTGCTCGTCGCCGACGACGTGCTGGGAGGGTGCTTCGTGTGGGCCGAGACCACCCGCACCATCCACTACCTGGCGCCCGACACGTTGCAGTGGGAGGACCTCGAGCTCGGCTACGGCGACTGGCTGGCCGGCTGCCTCGGCGACGGCCTGGCCGCGTTCTACCAGGACCTGCGCTGGCCGACCTGGCAGCAGGACATCGCGCCGGTCGGCGGCGACCGCGGCCTGTCCGTGATGCCACCGCTGTGGGCCGGCGCCACCGGCGCCCGCAGCTACCGCGCGGTGCCGATGACCGAGCTGTGGAGCCTGGCCATGGAGATCGGGCCGCAGCTGGCCGAGCTGCCCGACGGGGCGCAGGTCGAGCTGGTCGTGAAGGAGTAACTCACGGCGCGACGGTGATGTCGGCGCTGCGCTCCGATGCCACCACGAACTCGACACAGCCGGCGCCGGCGCTGACCGAGTCGACGGTGCGCCGGACCATGCCGCCGTTGGGGAAGCCCGACACCCCAGCCGCGAACAGCGCGTCGACCAGGGTGGCCGGGATGTCGAGGCTGCCGTCGTCCGCCGTGTCACACACGATCGAGGCCGGGGCCAGGCCGTGCTGGTCGATCTGCACCCGCACGACGACGCGCGAGCGCGCGCCCGCCGTCGCCGCCGGCCAGGTGATCGGCAACACCTGGCCACGGGTCACGGTCCACGCCGGATCTCCCGCCGGGAGCGAGTCGACGCCGACGCCGTGCAGCAGCACCGGCCCGAGTGGCCCGGCGCCGGCGGCCAGCTCGAGCAGCACGCCGGCGGCGGCGTACGGGTGGGCGACGTCGGTCGCGAAGTAGTTGTTGCCGGGCGGACGGGCCGCCATCGTCGTGCACCCGGCCGCGGCGCGCACCTCGACCGGGCCGAGGTCGACGTTGCCCGGGAACGGCACACACACGCCGCCGCTGCTGCAGGTCTCTTCGCCGCTGCAGGCCGGATCGCAGAACGGGTTGGCCCGGCGGTGCAGCGCGCAGTCGCCCTCGGTCATCAGCACCTCGGGCACGGTGGCGTCGATCACCGCGTCGGCGACCAGGCCCTGGATCGACGAGTAGGTCCCGGAGTCAGCGACGGTGAACCCGCCCAGGCGCTGCGCCAGCGGGCAGGCCCCGGCCAGCGGCACGGTCGCGGCCGGCTCGGTGCTGGTGATCGCGCAGGCCGGCGCGGCGTCGACCTCGTCGCCACCGCCGCCATCGTCGCCGCCGCAGCTGGCCAGGGCCGCCAGCAGCAACGCCGGCGCCGCCCGGCGCGTCACGGGAACGCCTCGGGCGCGCCGGTCACCCCGAGCTGCAGGCCGAACAGGCGGCCCTGGTCGCGGTCGGCCACGTACAACACGTCGGGCGCGAACCCGCCGCCAGCGCCGAAGTGCATGTTGGGGATCCACGTCGACGGCAGCTGCACCACCAGCTCGGGCGTGCCGCCGGTCGGTGGGAAGCGGTAGACGTTGCCCTGCACGTACTCGCTGACGTAGACGTAGCCACACGCGTCGACAGCGATGCCGTCGAGCCCGCCGTTCTCGGTCGGGAAACACATGAGGTCGCTGCCCAGGCTGAACCCGGGCGTACACACGCCGACCAGCGCCTGCCCGCCCTCGTCCATCAGCGAGCACGGGTCCTCGTCGCCGAGGCCGACACACGGCGCCGTGCTCGGCATGGCCGAGTGAGGTGTGGTGCCAAACACCCGGGCCGCGCCGCCGCCGGCCGGGATCTCCCAGACCGTGCCGGCGCCGAAGCTGCCGACGTAGATCTTGCCGTCGGGGCCGATGGCCACGCCGTTGCTGCTGAACAGGTCTCCGGCCACCGTCGTCCGCGCCTGCGTCGTGGCGTCGACCCGGTGCAGCTGGAACGTGGCGTTGTCGGCCACGTACACCGTGCCGTCGAGCGCGACGTCGACGCCGTTGGGGTAGGTCAGGCCGGAGGTGTAGACGCTGGTGCTGCCGCCCGGCGTGACCCGGACCAGGGTGCCGGCGAAGATGTCGGCGAGGACGAGGTCGCCGCCGGGCAGGAAGCGCACGCCCGAGGTGCCCTCGTTGCCGCCACCACCCAGCCCGGGCACCCACAGCGTGGTCTGGCCGGCGGCGCTGATGCGCACCAGGTCGCCGCTGCTGTTGATGCCGACGTAGTTGCCGTCGGTGTCGAAGGCGAAGTCCTCGGCGCTCGCGAAGCCGGTCAGCGTGGTCACCTCGACCGGCAGCGGCCGGCGGTTGGTGCAGGCGTCGGCGTCGGGCCGGCTGTCGACGCTGGCGTCGGCCGGGGCGGGCGCGTCGACCGCGTCGGGGCTGCCGGCGCTGTCGTCGCCACAGGCAGCGGCGACCATGACCGCAGGCAGGATGTACCGCAAGGGAACCACGTTGGACCTCCAGGGCGAGCGGCCGCGAGGGGGCGGGCCTGGGTCGAGGCTGGCACGACGCGCCACGGTCCCCGCGGGCGCCGACCGGCGCCGTCGATGACATCGGGTGCCCGGGGCCGCTCGACCTGAGGCGGGCGCGCCGCAAATCGTGCGCGTGGTCACGACCGCTTGGCTACAGCAGCTCGCCGAGCCGCCGGCGCAGCGGCGCGGGTTGCTCGGTGATGGCCGCGCGCAGGCGTGCCAGCAGGCCGGGGTCGTCGCGAAACGTGACCAGCGCCCGCGTCGCCGCCAGCGCGCTGGCCTCGCCGTGGCTGGCCACCGCGTCGAGCAGGTACCCCAGCGCCGGCTCGGCCCGGGTCAGCGCCAGGGCCAGGTAGCCGACGCGGTGGCGCTGCTCGGGGCTGGCGCCGACACACCACGCCTGCAGCGTGTCGACGGCGCCGACCACCCGGGCCCCGCCGAGCGCCAGCGCCACCACCTCGCTGCGCTCGTCGTGCTCGCTCAGGAGCCCTTGCAGGAACGTGGCGGCGCCGTCGGGCGTCAGGTGCAGCAGCGCCTCGGCGCACGCCGCCAGCACCTCGGCGTGGTCGTCGCCGGTGAGCAGCTTGAAGTGCAGGAGCGGCACACCGCCTTCGCGCCCGGCGTCGGCCACGCCACGCGCCGCCGCGGCTCGGGTGACCCGCTCGGGGTCGGCCAGGAGGTGCGCCAGCACGATCGGGGCGTCGTCGCGGCCGTGCTGCGCGTGCGCCAGACCGCACAGGCCACGCAGCTCGGCCGCGGTGTCCTCCGGCGAGTAGCCCTCGACCTGGACGTGCTGCAGGCCGGCGACGAACACCTCGTCGGCCCACCGACCGAGCGCGTGCAGCGCGTGCACGATGGCGATCTTGCCGCGGCATCCCGGGTCACCCTTGCTGCCGGCGGCGAGCAGGCGGGTGAACGCCGGCACCAGCTCGTCGACCAGCGCGGCCAGGCCGGCCGCGGCGACGATCCCGGCGGCGACGCCGACCTCGAGCCCGACCTTGCTCCGCAGCGCCGCTCGCAGCGTGACCTCGGCGCCAGGGCCGGTCGGGTCGAGCGCCCGCAGCGCGGCCAGCTCGGCGTCCAGATCGCGTCGCTTGCCGCCCTGGCGCGTGGCCATGGCCGACGCTACCAGGGCCGGGCCGCCCCTGTGCCGCGGCAGGGCCCACGCAAGACTGAGGCCGGCTCATCGGTCCTGCCACGCACGCTGTGCGCGGGCGACGGCCCGCTTGCGCGCACGACCCCGGTTTCTGCGCGCCAGCCATCGACGGGTCGCCAGCTTGCGCTGGCTCGCCGGTTGCTCTGGTCCAGGCTGATGATCAAAGAAGTCTCCGGAGACATCAGCAAGACCACTGCCCGGGCCATCTGCCACGGCATCGCCCCCAACGATCACTTCGACCGCGGCCTGGCCCTGCAGCTGCGCGAGATGTGGCCGGCCCTGGCCAAGGACTTCCGGCACTGGTCGCACACCCACAAGGCCGAGCCGGGTGGTGCATGGACCTGGGCCACGCCCGACGGTCGCCGTATCGTCAACCTGCTGACCCAGGAGCCGGCGCTGGGCGACAAGGGCCGCCCCGGCAAGGCCCAGCTCGAGCACGTCAACCACGCGCTGCGCGAGCTGCGCAAGGAGATCGAGCGCGAGAAGATCGACAGCGTGGCCCTGCCCCGCCTGGCCACCGGCGTCGGCGGCCTCGACTGGGCCGACGTGCGGCCGCTCATCGACAAGCACCTCGGCAGCCTCGGCATCCCGGTCTACGTCTACGCGACCTTCCAGCCCGGCGTCACCGCGAAGGAGTGAGCACCGCCGGCGGCGTGGCCGAGGGCCCGACCAAGAAGCGCTGGACCGGGCCGCGCCAGGCCGGGCTGTCGACGACGACCTCGTCGAACCCGGCCGTGGCAACCCGCCGGGCCACCTCGCGCCAGAACGCGGTGGCGCCCGGGTTGCTGGTGGTCTGCCGGATCTCCCACCGTCCCGGGAAGCGGGCGAGCACCGCCGCCGCCGCCGCCGCGCCGACGCCGCGCCGGCGGTAGCGCCGCGCCACGAAGAACTCGGCCATGTCGAACACGGCCGGATCGCCGTCGAGGCAGCTGCGCGGGTCGACGATGGCGAAGCCGGCCAGCGCTCCGTCGACGCGGAGCAGGAAGGCGTGGCGCGCCCCGCCGGGCTCGCAGCCCTCGACGATGTCGTCGTCGAACCGGCCGCTGGCCGGCAGGTCCCAGCCGGCCAGCTCGGCGAAGTCGTAGGCGTAGAACTGGCAGAGGTTACGCAGGACCGGGACCTGATCGGCCTCGAGCGGATGCACGCTGACCTGCATGGGCGCCATGGTAGCGCCCGGCCGGCGGCGACCGGTGCGATGCTGCCACCATGACGACGCGGGTGCTGGTGTGGTGGACCGCGGCGCTGGTGCTGGCCGGCTGCCCGGGCTCGGCCCGGCCGGTCGGGCCGGTGTACCCGGGCCCGGGACAGGGCCAGGGCGTCGACCCCGAACGGCCCCCTCCTCCACCTCCACCCGACGGCGACGGCGGCGCGGGCCCGGCCGGCGACGAGCCGCCGGTGGCGATCGACGTGCGCCGCGTCGAGTCGGCCGCCGACGTGCCGGCCACGCCGCCAGCGGCCGGCACCTTCCGCCTGCACCTCATCGACGTCGGCACCGGCCTGGCGGTGCTGGTGCAGGGCCATGACTTCGCGCTGCTGTACGACGCCGGCACCGGCGATCCGGTCGAGCGCCCGCTCCGGATCCTGGCCTACCTGGCCCGGGTGCTCGGCCCGTCGGGCGACGACCTGTGCGTCGGCAAGGGCGAGCCGGCCCCGGGCCAGCGCCAGCGCCTGCACCACGTCGTGCTCAGCCACCCGCACCTCGACCACGCCTCGGCCCTCGACGAGGTGCTGCACTGCTTCGCGGTCGATCACCTGTGGGACTCGGGCGCGATCAACGACACCGCGTTCCTGCGCGAGACCTACGAGGTCATCGCCCGCTCGCCGGCGCTGGCGCTGCACACCGCGGCGGCCCCGCCGCCCGATCGCACCGTCGCCTTCAAGAAAGGCGCGATCGTCGTGCCGGCCGCGGTCGCGTGGGACAGCTTCAGCGAGGGCGACGTGGTCGAGCTCGGCGTCGACGCCAGCTTCCAGATCCTGCACGCCGACGGCAAGAAGCGATCCGACCCCAACCAGAACTCGGTGGTCATCGCGCTCCGCCTGGGCCGGGCCCGGGTCCTCCTGGTCGGCGACGCCGAGTCGGGGCCGCGGGCCGACCCGTCGGCGCCGGTCGGCGACATCGAGGAGCACCTGCTCGACCACCACCTGCCGGCGCTGGCGGCCGACGTGCTGCAGGTCGGCCACCACGGCTCGAAGACCTCGAGCCGGATGGCGTTCCTGCGCGCGGTCGCGCCCCGCTACGCCCTGGTCAGCGCCGGGCCCAAGGCCTACAAGACCGTGGTCCTGCCCGACGCCGAGGTGCTGGCGGCGCTGCGCGCGGTCGGCGCCACCGTGCTCCGCACCGACGAGCGCGACGCCGCCTGCCCGCTGACCGGCCGCCTCGGCGGCGACCGCGGCCCGGGCGGCTGTGACAGCTACGTGCTCACGCTCGACCCGACCGCGCCATGACCCGCCGGCGCGGGGTGCTACAACCGGCCCATGCGCCACCTCGAGCGACACCGGGCCGAGCGGATCGGCTGGCTGCGCGCCGCCGTGCTCGGCGCCAACGACGGCATCGTCTCCACTGCCAGCCTGGTCGTCGGCGTCGCCGCCGCCAGCGCGGACCGCGGCGCGGTGCTGACCGCCGGTGTGGCCGGCCTGGTCGCCGGCGCGATGTCGATGGCCGCCGGCGAGTACGTGTCGGTGCGCTCGCAGGCCGACACCGAGGAGGCCGACCTGGCGCGCGAGCGGCGCGAGCTGGCGACCGACGTCGAGGCCGAACACGACGAGCTGACCGGCATCTACGTCGGGCGTGGCCTCGATCCGGTGCTGGCCCGGCAGGTCGCCGTGCAGCTCATGGCGCACGACGCGCTCGGCGCCCACGCCCGCGACGAGCTGGGCATCGTCGACACCCAGCGGGCCCGCCCGGTGCTGGCGGCGTTGACCTCGGCTGGCACCTTCGCCGTCGGCGCGCTGGTCCCGCTGCTGGTCGCGCTGGTGACGCCGATCCGGCTGGCGCCGGTGGTGGTGAGCGCTGCCGCGCTGGTCCTGCTGGCGGGGCTGGGCGGCCTGGCCGCCGGGGTCGGCGGCGCGTCGACCGTGCGCGGCGCCACCCGGGTCGCGCTGTGGGGCGCGCTGGCGATGGGGTTGACCTACGCCGTCGGCGCGCTGTTCGGCACGCTGGTGTAGTCGACAGGGACAGGGCCTGGGCCGGGACTGCTCAGTCGCAGCCGCGGCACGGCTGCGGGCGCGGGACGAAGTCGGTGACCTTGCCGCGCGCGTCGACGGCGATGTCGCAGCACGCCTCCAGCATCTGGCGCAGCTGGGCCCGGCCGCGCTGGACCCGCGACTTCATGCCCGACAGCGACACGCCGGCCAGCTCGGCCGCCTCGCGGGTGGTCAGGCCGTCGAGCTCGACCAGGGTGACCGCCTCGCGGTACGGCGACGGCAGACGCGCGACGAACCCAGCCAGGCAGCCGGCCAGCAGGCGGGCGGTGGCGCGATCGTCGTCCGGGTCGGCCCCGGGGCCAAGTGGCTCCGCCGCGGCCGGCGCGGCCGGGGCCAGCGCGAGCGGCGCCGCCACGTCGTCGATCACCCCGACCGGGCGCGGGGCGCGGGCCTGGGCGCGGTGGTGCTCGGCGACCGCGCTGCGCGCGATCTGGAACAGCCACGAGGTGAAGCGCTCTTCCTCGCGCAGCCCGGCCAGGCCGCGCTGCATGCGCACGAACACGTCCTGCAGCACGTCCTCGACCTCGGTCGGCGCGACCCGGCTGGCGATGAACGGCCGCAGCCGGGCCGCGACCTCCTGCCACGGCGCGCCGACCGTCACGGGCAGCACTCCGGGCCGCAGCACGACCGCGCCGCCGGCGCCGCCGACGCGTCCGACCGTGCCGCCGCCCCGCCAGGCTTACGCGCCTCGATGCTGGCCGAGGCCACGAACTGCTCGACCCCGGGCAGCCAGGCGCCGACGATCTCGGCGCTGCGCGGGTTCACCACGACGCTGACATCGACGAAGCCGGCCGCCGCGAGCATGGCCCGCACCTCGTCGAGCGGCGCCGCCCCGGCCACGCAGCCGGCCAGGGCCGCGGCCTGGTCCTGCAGCGCGGCCGGGATGGCGGCGGTGGCGACCACGTCGCTGATGGCCAGGCGCCCACCCGGGCGCAGCACCCGCATCGCCTCGGCGAACACCGCGGCCTTGTCGGGCACCAGGTTGATCACGCAGTTCGACAGGATCACGTCGACGGTGGCGTCGGCCACCGGCAGGTGCTCGATCTCGCCCAGCCGGAAGTCGACGTTGCCGGCGCCGACCTTGCGCGCGTTGGCGCGGGCGCGGCTCACCATGTCGGGGGTCATGTCGACGCCGATGACCTGGCCGGTCGGCCCGACCTGGTGGCTGGCGATGAAGCAGTCGAAGCCGGCGCCGGAGCCGAGGTCGAGCACCGTCTCGCCGGTCCGGATCGACGCCATCGCCGTCGGGTTGCCGCAGCCCAGGCCGAGGTCGGCGCCGTCGGGCGCGAGCGCGGCCTCAGCGGCGTCGTAGCCGAGGTGGCCGCTGCTGGTGGGCGCGCCCGGGACGCAGCAGCCGGGCGCACAGGCCGAGGCCGGGGCGCAGCCGGCGGCCGCGCCGCGCCGGGCGACCTCGCCGTAGTGGTCGCGCACGATCGCCCGCACCTCGTCGGCGCGGGCCGCGGCGTCCGGGGGCGGGCTGGCGGCGTCCTGGGTCGGGCTCGGCATGGCTGGGTTCATCTTGACCTGATCCGGTCCGGCTGGCTGGTTCATCGGTTCCTCCTGCACCAGAGACGGGGCTGGTGGGAAAAGGACGCAGGCTGGGGGACACCGGCCGGCCCTGGCCAGGGACGGCGGTCGGGTTATGGTGGCGTTCATGTCCCTCGCCGCCGGTCAGCCCGCCCCCGACTTCGACGTGGTCGCCGCCGACGGCCGCCACCTGCGCCTGGCCGACCTGCGCGGCCAGAAGAACGTGGTCCTGTACTTCTACCCGGCCGACTTCACCGCCGTGTGTACCCGCGAGACCTGTGGCTTTCGCGATGCCTACGCCGAGCTGGCCGGCCAGGACACCGAGGTGGTCGGCATCTCGGTCGACGACGACGGTTCGCATCGCAAGTTCGCCGACAAGTACCAGGTCACGTTCCCGCTGGTGAGCGACCCCGATCGCACCCTGGCCCGCCGCTACGACGCCGCCGGCGGTCTGTTGCACGGCCTGCTCGGCAAGACCGCGCGCGTCACCTACGTGATCGACAAGGCCGGCACCATCGCCGCCGTGTTCCGCGGCGAGCTGAGCGCCAGCAAACACGTCGACGGCGCCCGCGCCGCCATCACCCGCCTGCGCGCCGGGTCGTGAGGGCCGCGCGAAGGGGCAAGGCCCTGAGTGTTACTCGGCCGGGCGCGCGGCCCAGGCCTGGCCCTCGGGGCTGGCCACGAAGCCGGCCCAGGCCGGCTCGGCGCTGATGCTGTCGGGCGTGAACTCGATCTCGAACCGGGTCCGCACCTCCCCCATCGTGGTGATCACGCCGGCGTGGTCCCGCGCGCCGAGCTGGGCGCCGATGAGCCCGAACCAGCACATCTTGAGGGTCGGCTCGGCCTTGGTGCACCGGCCGGCGGCCGCCACCGCGTCGGCGTGCCGCCCGAGCTCGCCGAGGGCGGTCGCCCGCAGCGTCTCCAGGTACGGGTCACCGCCAACCTGGCGGTCGAGCTTGTCGACCAGCGCCACTGTCTCCTCGAACTTCTTGGCCAGGAAGACGCGGTCGATCGACAGCAGGAGCAGCGCCGGATCGTCGGGGAACGCGCGGGCGAAGCGCTCCATCGCTGCCACGTAGGCCGGCTCGCTCTCGTCGGAGGCGATCTGGACGTCGAGCACCAGCGCGATCTTGCTGGCCCGAACCTTGGCCGACACGGTGTCGAAGGCGGCGCGGGCGCCGGCGATGTCCTGGCTGGCCAGCCGGCCGGTGGCCTGCTTGAGCGCCTCGACGTCGGCCAGCGCCTGGGTCGGGCTGCCGGTGGCGACCATGCTCTCGAGCATGCGCCCGAGCGACTCGCTGCTGGTCTCGCCCGACGCGAAGCTGAGGAAGTCGACCGCGCGCACCTCGCCGGCGCCCTTGATGCGGCCGATCTCGAACTCGAGGTAGTTGACCCCGCCACCGACGAGGATCCGCACCAGCGGGCGCGGCTGGCCCGAGGTGGTGCGGGTGCGCAGGTAGGTGGCGAGGGTGCCGTCGGCGCCGAGCTCGCGGCACAGGTTGGCGCCCAGGGCCGAGCCGGTGGCGCCCTTGAGCATGCCGTCGACGGCCGAGGGCGGGACCTTGCGACCGCGGGCCGCCCGCCGGGCCAGGTTGCTGGCGTCGATCATCGCCGCCACCGCGGCCGGATCACACGGCGCCAGCGCCTTGGCCATGGCCTGCCCGAACGCCTCGGCCTCGGCCTCGGTCGCCGGCGTGACCGGATCGGGCGGCGGCGCGGCGCGTCGGCACGCCAGCGCGGCGGTGGCGATCGAGGCGAGGAGCGCGGCCCGGGTCACGGCTCGGATCGACATGACCCGAGGCGTATCACGAAGGCGGCGACCCACGTCGGCGCCGCTCGATCCGGACTAGTCGACGGGCGCGACCTTCTTGGCGGCGTCAGCCCAGGCCTGGCCCTCGGGGCTGGCCAGGAAGGCGGCCCAGGCCGGATCGGCGGCCATGGCCTCGGGCGCGAACTCGATCGCGAACCGGGTCTGCAGCTCCCCCATGGTGGTGATCACGCCGGCGTGGTCACCGGCCGCATCCTGAGCCTCGAGCAGCGCAGACCAGCAGTCCTCGAGGGTCGGCTCGGCCTTGGCGCAGCGGCGGGCGGCGGCGACCGCGTCGGCGTGTCGACCGAGCGCGCGGAGCGCGGCAGCTCGCCGCGTCTCGAGGTAGGGGTCACCACCGACCTGGCGATCGAGCTCGTCGAGCGCTGCCAGGGCCCGGTCGTACTGCTCGGTCAGGAAGAAGCTGTCGAGCGAAAATAGCAGCAGCGCGGGATCGTCGGGAAAGGCGCGGGCGAAGCGGTCCACCGCCGCCAGGTAGGCCGCCTCGCTCTCGCCGTACGCGATGGCGGCGTCGAGCCGGAGGGCGAACTTGCTGGTCCGCACCTCGGCCGACACCTTGTCGAAGCTAGCGCGTGCGGCGGCAGGGTCGTGGGACGCCAGGGCGTCGGCCTGCTTGAGCGCCCGCAGGTCGGCGACCGCCTGGGTCGGGGTGTCGGCGGCGGGGATGACCTCGAGCATGCGGCCGATGGTCTCGCTGCGGAGCTCCCCGGACAGGAAGGAGAGGAAGTCGACCGCGCGCACCTCGCCAGCGCCCTTGATGCGGCCGATCTCGAACTCGAAGTAGTTGAGGTCGACGCCGACGAGGAGCCGCACCAGCGGGCGCGAGCGGCCCGAGGTGGTGCGGGTGCGCAGGTAGGTGGCGTGGACGGCGTGGCCGTCGAAGTCGCGGCACAGATTGGCGCCCATGGTCTCGCTGGTCGCGGTCTTGAGCATGCCCTTGACCGCCGACGGCGGGGCCTTGCGGCCATGGGCGGCGCGACGCGCCAGGTTGTTGCCGTCGATCAGCGCTGCCACCGCGGCCGGATCACACGGCGCCAGCGCCTTGGCCATGGCCTGACCGAAGGCCTCGGCCTCGGCGGCCGTCGCCGGCGTGACGGGATCGGGCCGCGGCGCGTCGCGCCGGCACGCCAGCGTGACGGTGGCGATCGAGGCGATGAGCGCGGCCCGGGTCACGGCTCGGAGCGTCGACATGCCGGAGGCGTAACACGGAGGCTCACGGGTGACGCCGCCGTGTCCTTCAACCGTCGCCATCGGGTCCTAGCCGCCGCCCTCCGGCAGGTCGGGTAGCGGCTCACACGCGGCCTGCCACAACACCGGGATGGGGTCGGGCCCGGCCGGATCGCTGGCCAGGATCACGACGCCGCCGACGATGGCGCCGACGGTGTCGCGGTCACCCAGCAGCCCGGTGCCGGTCCACAGCGCGTCCTCGTACGAGCCGAGGTGGCGCGCCGCCACCCACAACGCGAACGGGACGGTGTCGTGCGCGGCCACGTCGAGGCCGGTGCCGAGCTCGTCGCCGACCTGGGCCGGCAGCGCGTCGAGCGGGATCTCGGCCGCGCGGAGCAAGCGGCGGCGGGTGTGCCCGGGCGGCGTGCGGGCGGCCACCACCTCGAGCAGGCCGGCCCCGGTCGCGCCGTCGCACACCAGCGCGGCGGCGACGGCCACCGCCACCGCGCCGGCGATGCCGTCGGCGTGGGTGTGGGTCGGCTCGGCCGACCGGGTCGCCTCCGCCACCACCCGATCGAGGTCGCCAGCGAAGTAGGCGCCGATCGGCGCCGCCCGCATGGCCGCGCCGTTGCCGAACGAGCCCTGCCCGGCGAACAGCGCCGGCGCGGCCTGTCGCCATGGCGCCCCGGCCCGGAGCTGCCCGAGCAGCTGGTAGGCGCCCCGGCCGTAGCCACGATCGGGTTCGGCCGCCCAGCGCCGCACGAACGCCGCCGCCAGCGCGTCGGGATCGATGCGCTGGTGCAGCGCCAGCACCTCGACGACCGACAGCGCCATCGCCGTGTCGTCGGTCCACCGCCACGGCCGGCGCGTCGAGATGAGCCGGAGAGAGGCGCGGCGTGCCGACTCGGCCGGCTCGCCGAACATGGTCTCGCCGAACGCGTCCCCCACGGCCAGGCCCCGGAGCGAGCGGTGGGCACGGGCCAGGCGCTGCGCCGGCATCGGGCTATTCGGCATGGTGTCAATATTACACCATCGAGACCGCGCCGCAAGCCGGGGCCCAGGTCAGGTCGGGACGGTCCCCGGTCCGGCGCCGCCGCGCTGGGCCAGGGTCTCGGCCACCTCGTCGCACAGGCGGTCGAGGCTGAACGGGCGGACCAGCAGGGTCGCCCCGGCCCGGCGCGCCGCCTCGGCCAGGTCCTCCTCGCCGGGCGCGGTCAACAGGAGCGCCGGGGGCGTCCAGGCGTCGCCGCGGATCCCGCGCAGCGAGGCCATGCCGACGCCGGGCCGGCCCTGGCTGTCGAGGATGACCAGGGTGGATCACACGACACCGCCGGGGGCCGGGGGCTGCGGCGTCGACGGGATGGCCCGGCAGGTGCATCTGGATCACCCACGGCCGGGCGTCCGAGCGCGGCGACACGACTGGAGGAAACCATGGCGATCGTTCAAGGACCGGGAAGCGGATCGAGCGCGCCTGCACAGGCGAGCGCGCCTGCACAGGCGAGCGCGCCTGCACAGGCGGCACCCATCGACGAGGCCGCGCGGGCCGAGCCGGATGGGGTGCCGCACATGATCGTGGCGCAGACCTTCCTGCTGGCGATCCTCGCCGCCATCGCCATGGCCGTGCTGGTGGTGGGGTACGGGCCATCCCGCCTCGGTGGCGTCAGCCTGCTCGCCCTACTGCTGCTCCCGCTCGGCACCCTGGGCCTGGCGCGTCGGGCCCGACGCGAGAGGGCGCGCGAGGCGGCGTGACCACCAGGAGCTCAGCGCGCTCGGCTCACGACCCGACTGGCTCGACCTGCAGCACGGCGCCACGGGCGGCGCAGCGCTCGTCGGTGTGGTTCGAGCTGCCGACCGAATAGTCGGTGCGGCCGGTGCCGCGCCCGGCCTCGAAGGTGAGGATGACCGGCAGCGGCGGGGTCATGACCTGGAACCGGCACTCGCCGAGGACACGGACGATCGTGTACTCGGGCCAGCGCACGACCAGCTTGCCGTCGGGGTAGGACAGCTCGAGCTGGCTGCGCTGCTGCATCGGCACGGCGGTCAGCATCGACCGGCAGTACTCGGGCGGCTGGCCGACGATGTCGAGCTGGGCCGGGCCGAGGTCGACGGCCACGGTGTAGGCGCCGGCCGGCATACACGGCGGGCCCTCGGCCGGGAACACCCGTTCGTCCTCCGGCTCGAGGCCGCCGCCGAGGCTGCCGGCGCCATCACCTCCCGCCCCGGCCACACCACCGGCGGGCTCGACCGGGGCGGCCTCACCGGGGAGGAACGGCGCGGTCTCGACCTGAGCGCCACGGCCCCCGCAGGCGGCGAGCCATCCGGCGAGGAGCAAGCACGAGGTCGCCTTCATGCCGGGACGGTAGCACCTACTCGATGGGCGGAAACGTGGCGCAGGCCGAGCTGAAGGTGTCGAGCGCCGCGGCCAGGCCGACCGACAGGTCACCTTCGCAGATCGACGAGATGACCGCGTTGGGCCCGGTCTGGTTCACGAAGTCGATGAGGCGGGTCGCCTCGTCGGCGTCGCCCAGCGCCGACGTGCAGTCGCCCGGCCCGGCCCCGGCGATGACCGCGGTGGCCCAGCGCTGCCGGCTGCCGGTGTAGCCGTCGAGGAAGGCGACGTAGTTGCTGACCGGCTCCATCATCGACTCGCACAGGAACTGCCCGAACGGCAGGCTGACCGACTGCTCGTACGAGCAGTCGTTCTCGTCGGTGAGGATGACGATGGCCAGCAGGGCGTCGGCGCGCCGGAACCCGGCGTTGTGGCCGTCGCTGATGCGGTCCTCGAACGCGTCGCGGGTCGCCGCCAGCGGCATCTCGTCGCTCGGCCCGCCGGTGCCGACCGCGGCCACGCAGGCGAAGGTGCCGGCCGGGTCGGGGTCGGTCTTCTCGATCCAGCGCCGGCTCATGCCGCAGCTGGCCGGCTGCAGCATGCGGCCGTTGTCGCCGCCGTCCTGGCTCTCGGGCAGGGGCCCGATCGGCGTGGTCATGGTGTAGCTGTAGTCGCGCCCGCTGGTGGTGACCGCGACCCGGTAGTCGAGACCGGACGCGTCGAGCACCGAGATGAAGCCCGGGAAGTTGGCGGCCAGGTTGGTCTGCTCCTGGGCCATCGAGCCGGAGTTGTCGATGACGAACAGGACGTCCATCTTCTGGCACTGCGCGCCGTCGGGCGGCGGGGTGAACAGCCCGGCGTCGGGCGACGCTGGATCGGCGTCGACCTGGTCGCCGCCGCCGCCGCCATCGTCACCGCTGCCGGCGGTCGGGCCGCAGCCGGTGAGCGCCAGCAGGGTGGCGGAGGTCGACAGCTGGATGAGGCGAGGCGTGAGGCGACGCATGAGGCCCTCCCGGGTCACGTGGTGGCGCGACGCTAACATGGTGGCGCCGCTGCACTCACATCGAACCACACGGCGCGGTGCGTCAGCGGCAACCTGTCAGGGTGGGTTGGCGGGTTGAGCCGCGTTCGCAGATGACAGCCTGCCCGCCTCGGCGCACGCTTGCCGGCGATGAACCGGCTGCAGCCCCTGATCGTGTCGACCCTGGTCGTGCTGATGGCGTGTGGCGGCGGCGGCGGCGGCGGCAACGACGCACCCATCTTCAATGACGGCCCGGTGGTCATCGACGGTCCAGGCGCCACGGTCGACGCTGGCATCGACGCCGGCATCGATGCCGTGCCAGCGGGCCCGCCCCTGCTGCGCTACCCGGTCACCCTGACCGACGCCGAGCTGGCGGCCCAGGCCGCGGCGCTCCTCGGCGAGGGCGGCAGCAAGAACTGCGACCGCTGCCACGCCATCAGCCGCGATCGCCTGCGCAGCTGGGGCACGCTGTCGAACGCGGCGGTGACCCGGTGCCTCGGCGACACCATGCCGACGACCCAGCCGGCGGCGCAGACCATCGTCGACTGCTTCCGCGACGTGCCGGCCGAGCCGACCTCGGCCTGGCACCCGCAGGCGCTCGGGGTCTACGCCACCGCCGCCTACCTGCCGTGGTTCGAGTACGTGTTCACCACCGCGTACCCCACCACCGGCGCGGCCGAGCTGGCGGCGTTCCAGGACCAGGTCGCCATGCCGCGCAGCGACACCGGCCGGCTGACCCAGGGCGAGTTCGACGTGGTCGCCGAGTGGTTCGCGCGCGGCCTGCCCCAGCTCGACGCGGTGATCCCGGCCGATCCGCCGGTGACCACCTGCCAGACCAACATCACGCCCGACGTCGCCAGCCACGTCACCGCCATGGCGACCCAGGGCTGGCGCGCCGGCAACCTCGAGGCCGGCATCCTGATGCACGGCTGCGGCGCCGCCTCCGGCCGGGCCTGCCTGACCGGCTACAACGAGTCGGCGGTGAACCCGTGGTCGATGGGCTGGACCGCGACCATGCCCGACACCGTGCTGCGGCTGCTGTACGAGTACGACTACTCGTCGAGCTACTGGACCCGCAGCTCGGCCGATGGCCGCTTCGTCTCGCACGGCGGCGCGCGCACCGCCAGCTCGACCTACCGCTCGACCATCATCGACCTGGCCTGGAGCCGCGAGGTCCCGGCCGCGGCGCTGTACGACCCGGGCTTCTTCCCCGACAACTCCGGCTTCGCCCTTCAGGGCGGCAGCGCCAAGTTCTGCGAGCAGAGCCTGCTGCTCGGCCTGCCGACCATGGTGTCCTTCACCGAGCCGCAGTGCCGCACCACCAACGCCGTCGGCCTGTACCAGCACCTCGGCGCCGCCCGGGGCGGGGACTACTGGACCGTCGACGGGCAGTTCACCAACGACAACGGCGGCCACAACGTCACGTCCTCGGATCCGTCGTCGGGTTTCGGCTCGACCGCCAGCATCGACCTGGTGCCGCTGGTGCACACCGGCAGCCAGTTCGTGCCGCAGGCCGCCATCCGCAAGATGCTGCCGCGCGAGGGCGACGTGGTGCTGTCGCCGACCGCCAAGCTGCTGGTCAGCCGGGTCAATGGCAGCTTCGTGCTGCGCAAGGTGGTGGCCACCCCGAGCGGCGGCAGCTACCTGATCGACGTGCCGGAGATCGCCCGCTACTGCCTGCGCGGCGGCAAGCCGGGCCTGTCGTTCGACGACCGGTGGATGACCTATCACCACTACGTCGAGGCCGGTGACTGGGCCGAGCTGGGCTACGCCAGCGCCGACGACCCCGGCTTCGTCGCCCTGCGCGCCAGCGGCGCCGCCAACATCTACCTGGTCGACCTCCGCATCGGGACCCGGATGCGGGTGACGACGATGAACCCCGGCCAGTACGCGCTGTACCCGCACTTCCGCAGCGACGGCTGGATCTACTTCATCGTCCGCGACAACAACCGTGGCGTCGAGAACATCGTCGCCAGCGACGCCGCGCTGGCGCTGGAGCCCTGAGGGGACCATCGATGGTCGGCGCGGCGTCACGGCTGGGGCTGGTCGCGCTGCTGGCGACCGCCTGCCTGGGGCCGCTCGAGGCTCCACCCGGCGCGATCGTCGACCCGGCCAGCTGTGACCAGCTCGGCACCGCGGTCGGCGCGGTCGGGCCGGCCGAGCGCAAGCTGCTCGGCGCCGCCGCGCCCTACCCGGCCGACGGCCTGCTCCGGGCCCGCACCGACGAGCTGGCCGGCTCGCTCACCAGCCGGCGAGAGGTGGCGTGGGCCGCGGTGGCGCGGCTGCTGGCGCCGGCGCCGTTCGCGATCGAGCCGGGCGCCGGGGCGCCGGCGATGTTACCGACCTGGCACACCTGGTACGACGGCGACGAGGTCCGTCGCCTGTTCGACCACCTGGTGCGGACGCGCACGGCCGAGCAGCTGCGCACGCGGGCGCCGTTCACCGACGGCGAGCTCGACGGCGCGCTGGCGTGGAGCCCGACCGCCGTCGACGAGCTGCCGACCTGGCCGGCCGAGCGCTGGTCGGCCCTGCTGGCCAGCCTGACCGACGCCAGCGCGGTGCACGGGGTCGGTGGGCTGCCCCGGGTCGGCTACTCGCCGGCCGCGGCGCGCCACCTCCTGGCCAGCTACCCCGAGATCGTGGCCTGCCACGGCCAGCCGGCGCCGCCGGCCGTGACCGACGCGCCCACGCCCGGCCCGCGCCGGGTGGTGCGCGAGGTGATGACGCTGGCCAGCTGCCAGCGGCGCCAGCTCGGGCCGTACTTCGTCGGCGCCGACGAGACGCTGATCGCCGAGGCCGCGCCCGCCGGCGACGGCCAGGGCGTGGCCGCGGTCGCGACCCACCTCGGCCAGCCCGGCGCGGCGCCGGCCTGCCAGGCCACGCGCTGCGAGGTGACCGGCCCGGCCGCGGTGTGGCTCGAGGCCATCGGCACCCGCGCCGGCGACGTCGCCGTCACCGTCGACTACCTCGAGGCCAACCCGAGCTGGGCGCCGTGCCTGGCGGCGCCGTTCCCGCTCGACGCCGCCATCGTCAAGGCCGAGTGGCGCCGGGCCGAGCTGGAGATCGAGGTCGCCGTACACGACACCAGCGGGCCCGGCCTGGCCGCGCTGGTCGACGACACCTGGCCGACGACGACGCCGATGGCCGACCCCGGCGCCGACACCATCTACACCCTGGGCCTGCCTGAGGGTGGCGCGCGCTACCGGCTGACCGGCCTGCACGTGATGACCAAGGAGCTCGACCACTGGCTGTGGGTGACGCTCTGGTGGTCGGATCGGCCCGACGAGGATTTCGGCGCCGATCGCCCGGCCGCCATCGCCGCGCTGCCGGGACCGTGGCGCAACTACAAGATGTGCGTGGTCACCGCCTTCACCGAGGACGCCGTGGTGCCCGGCGGCACGGCGGCGTCGCTGGCGGCGGCGCTGGCCCAGGTGCACCAGCAGGCCGGCCCGAGCTACTGCTCCAACCCGTACCTCGAGCAGGGCGAGGGCAACGCCCGCACCAACTGCATCGGCTGCCACCAGCACGGCGGCACGACCGTGACCAACCCGAGCATCCTCGGCGACGAGGTGACGTATCCCGGCAACGGCCGCCTGCAGGTCCGCAACAACTTCCCGGCCGACTACAGCTGGCAGACCAGCCACGGCGGCCTGGGCCAGACCTTCGTCGACGAGCTCAGCTACTGGAGCCAGTCGCGGTGAGCCGAAGGGCCAGGGCCTGCGTGGTGCTGGTCGGTCTCCTCGGCTGCAGCGCCGGCCACGATCGCGGCCGGGCAGGCCCGCTCGGCCCAGCCCGGGCCCGGCCCGGGGCCACGCCGGCGCGCGCCGTCCTCGCGCCGTGTGATCGGGCCAGCCTCGACGCGGCGTTCGCCGACGCGGCGGACCACGCCTGGGTCGCGCCGCGTCGCCTCTGGATCGGGACTGGAGTCGGGGCCGGGGCCGTCGAGCTGTCGATCCAGGCCGAGGAGGAGGACCTGGAGCCAGCGCCGGCGCGGGTCGTGGTGCTGGGGCAGCCCGCACCCGCCGAGGGCCTCCTCGAGATCGTCGCCCGCGCCGGCTCCTCGCGCCTGCACCTCTGGGTCGAGCCGGGCGCCGTGGTGCCAGCGCTGGCCCGACCGGCGGCGCTGGTCGCGGCCCCGCCGGCCTCGCCTGGCCAGGTGCCAGGCTCGGCCGGTCCGGATGGCGCGATGCTGACCGGGGCGTGGGTCGCGGCCGGCACGCTGGCGGCCGGGCCCGCGGTCGACGGATGGATCCCCGTCAGCAGCGACGACCTGCACGCGCGCGGCTGGGTCCGCGACGACCGCGTCGCGCGCTGGCGGCCGACGCCGACGCGCGCGGCCGATGGCGCGGCCTACGCGGCGCGGCCGTTCGACCTGCTCGACGCCGCCGGCGGCGTGATCGGCGTGGTGCGGTCGAGCCGGGTCCAGGCCTGGGTCGGCCGCGATGGACGCGTCACCGCGCTCGACGACGGCGGGAGCTGGATGACCGGCTGGCCGCGGCCCTTCACGCCCCCGACGCGGAGCGGTGGCACGTACCACTTCTCCGAGTACGACCTCGAGGGAGAGGTTCGGTCCGACCAGGTTTCGCCTGGCGTGTGCCTGTACGCCGCACCGGGCGGCCCCTGGGTGGGCGTGGCTGGCGCCAGCGTGGTCCGGACCGGTCAGCGCGTGCGCGGCTGGGATCAGGTCCGGGTCCCGTGGGCCGGCGTCACGCTGCTGCTGTACGTGCCGGTGTCGCCGCTCGACCGGGCGTCGACCGCCGACGACTGAACGGCGGCGCGGGCGCGTGCGGGCGGTGTGATGGTGGGCGGCGTGGCACAGTGCGGGCGTGAGCTTCACCGTCCACGCGACCGATGCAGGCAGCCGGGCCCGGATCGGCGCGCTGGTGACCCGGCGCGGGGTGGTGACCACCCCGGCGTTCATGCCGGTCGGCACGCGGGCGTCGGTGACCGGGCTCGATCCGACCGAGGTGGCCGGGCTCGGCGCCGAGATCATCCTGGCCAACACCTACCACCTGATGCTGCGGCCCGGCGTCGACGCCTTGCGCCGGGTCGGCGGCGCGCACCGCTTCATGGCCTGGCCCGGGCCGATCCTGACCGACTCGGGCGGCTTCCAGATCTTCTCGCTCGCGGCCGACCGCACGATCGACGACGACGGCGCGACCTTCCGCGGCTTCGTCGACCACCAGCCGCAACGGCTCACGCCCGAACGGGCGATCGAGGTCCAGCACGCCATCGGCAGCGACATCATGATGGTGCTCGACCAGTGCCTGGACGCGCGCGCCGACGCCGCCACCACCGCGGCGGCGATGGCCCGAACCCACCGCTGGGCCGCGCGTTGCCTGCGCGCGCGGGTCGATCCGAGCCAGCAGCTGTTCGCGATCGTCCAGGGCGGCGTGGTGCCGGCCCTCCGGCGCGAGTCGGCCGCGGCGCTGACCGACCTCGTCGTCGATGGCCGTGGCTTCGATGGTTTTGCCATCGGCGGGCTCGCGGTCGGCGAGTCGCGGGCCGAGCGCGAGGACGTCACCGCGCTCACCGCGGCGCTGCTCCCGGCCGAGCGGCCGCGCTACCTGATGGGCGTGGGCACGCCGGCCGACCTGCTGGTGGCCATCGGCGCCGGCGTCGACATGTTCGACTGCATCCTGCCGACGCGCCTGGCCTGGCAGGGCATCGCCTTCACCAGCACCGGCCGGGTTCGGGTCACCCGCGGCGCCGCCGCCAGCGCCGACGCGGCGCTCGACGCCCACTGTGGCTGCTCGACCTGCGCGCGCTTCTCGCGGGCCTACCTGCACCACCTGTTCAAGGCGAGCGAACCGCTCGGTCCGCGCCTGCTCAGCGTGCACAACCTGCATCACTACCTCGCGCTCATGGCCGAGGCGCGGCGGCACATCGGCGCCGGCACCTACGCGGCGTGGGCCCGCGCCACCCTGGACGCGATCGACCAGCTCGAACACAGCGGCCACCGCCTCGATCGCGGCCGCACCCCGCCAGCCTGATCAGCCAGGAGTGCGGGCGTGCCGACGCACGATCGTCACCAGCTCGTCCGGATCGGTCGGCTTGCCGCACACCGCCTTGGCGCCGGCCGCGAGCAGGGTGCCGTCGCTGTCGTCGGCGTAGCCGGTCAGGAAGACCAGCGGCGGCGCGGCGTCACCACGCGCGCGCAGGTGGCGCAGGAGGGTCGGCCCGTCCATCACCGGCATGCGCACGTCGGACAGCACCAGGTCGAAGCTGGCATCGGCCAGCGCCTCGAGGGCGAGCGCGCCGTTGGCCACGCCGATGGCCTCGATCCCGTCGGACCGCAACATGCGCACCAGCGCCCGCAGGAGCAACGGCTCGTCGTCGACGATGAGGACCACCAGCGCCGCCTTCACACCGGCCCCGCCCGCACCGGCGAGATGCCGCCGACCAGGGGCACGCCGAGCTCGAACGTCGTGGCCGCGGCCTCGGCCCGGTGCACCAGGTACCCGGCGTTGCGCTCGGCCAGCGTGGTGGCGATGGTCAGGCCCAGGCCGGTGCCGCGGCCGGCCTCCTTGGTGGTGAAGAACGCCTCGGTCAGGCGGCCGCGGTGCTCGGCCGCGATGCCCGGTCCGCCGTCGATCACCCGGAAGACCAGGGCCGCGCCGACCACCTCGACCTCGAGGCGAATCCACGGCGCGCCGTCGCGAGCGGCGTCGGCCGCGTTGTCGAGCAGGTTGAGCAGCGCGCTGAGCAGCTCGGCGGCGCGGCCCGAGGCGTAGGCGCCGCCGCTGCGATCGTCGACCGTCAGGCTGACGCCTCGACTCTCGTACCGGCGCCGGCACAGCGCCTCGGCGTCGACCAGCAGGGCCTCGATGGCGATCGGCGCCGGCGGGTCGTGGCGCGCGTCGCGCGACATCGTGCGCAGCGCCCGGGTGATGGCCGCGGCCTGGCCGACCGTGGTGGAGATGGCCGCGACCCCCTCCTCCAGGGCAGTCCGATCGAGCTCGGGGCTGGCCAGCCGGCGCCGCAGCAGCGAGGCCTCCAGGCTGATGGTCTGCAGCGGTGAGTTGAGCTCGTGGGCCAGCCCCCCCGCGAAGACCGCCAGCGCGGCCAGGCGCGCCTCGCGCTCGCGCTCGAGCGCGCGCCGGCGCTCGACGGTCACGGTGATGTCCTCGCTGGTCAGCAGCGCGCCGCCGATGTCGCCGCCGCCGCTTCGCCACGGCCGGATGTCCCAGCGCCGCCAGCGCCCGTCCTCGCCCAGATCCTCGTCGGACCGGTCGCCGTGGCCGTCGATCGCCGCCGCCAGCGGGGCGGCCCAGCGGGTCGCCACCGCCGGCGCCACCTCGGCCAGCGGCCGCCCGATCACCTCGGCGCCGAGGTGGTGCTCGCTCAGCCAGCGCGCGCTGGCCGCGGTCAGCCGCAGCTCGCGGTCGAGCATGGCGACCTTCGACGGCAGGTTGGCCACCAGGGCCTCGAGCTGGCGCCCGTGGTCGGCCAGCACGCGGTTGGCGTGTTCGGTCACGGTGACGTCGAGGTGGGTCCCGGTGAAGCGGATCGGTCGGCCGTGCTCGTCGCGGCCCGACACCCGGCCGCGGTCGAGGATGTAGATCCACCGCCCGTCGGCGTGACGCATGCGGTGGATGTTCTCGTAGCGGTCGACCTTGCCCTCGAGGTGGGCGCCGATGTCGCGATAGCAGGCCGCCAGGTCGTCGGGGTGGACCCGGCTCTTCCAGGTGTCGAGGGCCATCGCCGTGTCGTCGTGGACCAGGCCCAGCATCTCGCACCAGCGCCGGTCGAACTGCACGCTGTCGTCGCGCAGGTCCCAGTCCCAGATGCCGAGCCCTCCGCCGGCCAGCGCCAGGCTCAGCCGATCGGCCAGCTGCTCGTGCGTGAGCGAATCGAGAAACTCCTTGGCCTTGCTCATCTCCACCCTCCCCCCGGATCCGCATAACACACGTCCCGGCCGATGGGGAACCGGTGACTCGGTCGATGGTCGCGGTACAACCGCCCGGTGGACGGCAGGCGAACACACTGGGCCGAGGTGATCCGGGCCCGCGCGGCGGCGCACTGGACCGAGGAGCGCCAGCGCGCCACGTTTGGCCCCAAGGCGCTGTCGGTGCCGCCGGTCGAGGGCGCCGTGCTGCTGCGGGCGATGGGCCTTCTGCGCGGCGACGGGGCGATGGCGCCGGCCGCGGTGCGGAAGTACCTCCAGGTCAATCACATGGTCGGCCTGCTCCGACAGGACCTGGTCCGGCACGGCGCCGACCGGCCGCTGCGTGTGCTCGACGCTGGCTGCGGGCGGTCGTACCTCAGCCTGGTCCTGGCCTGGTGTGCGCAGGCGCGCTGGGGCCTGCAGCTGGAGGTGGTCGGGGTCGACCGCAACCCGGCCGTGATCGAGGAGTGCCGGCGCCGGGCCGAACTGGCCGAGCTGGCCCACGTCATGACGTTCGCGGCCGGTCACCTCGACGAGCTGACGCCGGCGCCGGGCCAGTTCGACGTCGTGCTCGCCTTACACGCGTGTGACCGCGCCACCTGCGACGCGCTGGCGCTGGCGGTGCGGGCCGAGGCCACGCTCGTCGCGGTCGCGCCGTGTTGCCAGGCCGAGCTGGCCCAGGCCTGGGCCGCGGCCAGCACCGACCAGGCAGGCGCGGGAGGTGGCTTCGCCCCGGTCTGGCGCACCCCGCACCTGCGGCGCGAGCTGGGCGCCCACGTCACCGACGCCATGCGTGGCCTGCTGCTGGCCAGCGCCGGCTACCGCGTCACCAGCCAGGAGTTCGTGCCGGCCGAACACAGCCGCAAGAACACCCTGATCCGCGGCGAGCGCGACGCCGCCGTCGACCGCGCCGCTGCCCGGGCCGACTATGCCGCGCTGGTAACCGCGACCGGGGGGGCCGGCCTGGCCCTGGCGACCCGGCTGTGACACCTCGACGGCGTGGTGGGAGGCGTGGGACGTCGGCCGGGCTTGCCCGGACGGTGTCTGCCCGGCCGGCCTGGCGTGTGTGCCCGCGAGCTTGACCTGCCAGGTGCCGGGGCCAGATGGGCCGCCGCCGGTTGACGCCGGTTCGACCGACGCCGCGGTCGACGCCGCGGTCGATGCCTGCACGACCTGCCCGGTGCTGCGCGAGTACCGCGTCACCTGTGGTTCGATCGCCCTCACCGCCAGCGCCCTGTGCCAGGGCGAGGCCCGGGCACGCGGTGATCGAGCGGGTCAACCCGGGCTGGCTCTTGCGGGTGACCTGCCTGCCGTGATCGTCAGGTGTCGTCGTCGCCCACGTCGGCCTCGCCGCCCGCGTCGGCCTCGTCCTCTCCATCCGCGTCGCCGTCGTCAGGGGGCGCCTTCATCAGGGCGAACAGCTGGCGAAACAGCGCCCGCCCTGCCCCCGGCGGCCGGCCGCTGGCGCGCTCGCGCAGCGCGTCGGCGATGAGCTGGGGCAGCGGGATCGAGCGGGCGTCGGGAACCGCGGCGTAGAACTCGGTCAGCGCGGTCGGGCCGTCGTCGAGGAGGCGGGCCCGCCAGGTCTCGGCCAGGCGGACCTGACGCTGGTCGGCGACGCCGGTGGCCTGGACCCGGGCCAGGCGCCCTTCGAGCGCGGCCAGGTCGATGCGCCGCAGCGCCCCGGCCAGGGTCCGCTCCTCGCGCCGGCGCGCGATGTGGGAGGTCACGGCGCGGGCGCGGTCGAGGACCCGGCGCAGATCCTCGTCGAGATCGAGCTTGCCGAGGACCGAGGCGTGCACCGCCATCAGCGTGTGGGCGACCCGGGCCGAGCGATCGCCGGCCTTCCGCGTCTGCGCCCGCGCCAGCTGGCGCCGGCTGGGTCCGTCGTCGTCTTGGCCGGCCATCGCCGCATCCTCACCCGGCCGGGCCGCGCCGACCAGCGCCCGGGCCGGATTCGACGGCGCCGCGCCTCAGCGCGGGACGCGTTTGTCGATGGCGGCGATGGCGCGGGTGATGGCCCGGCGCAGGCCCGGCGCCTTGGTCGCGGCCTGCTGCTCGATGAGGAACGTGCGCTCGGGGCCGCCTCCGACCCGGGCCAGCAGGTCGACCACGGTCCGTCGCCACACGCCCCACACGTGAGCGTGGCGCTTGTGCCCGGCGCGAGCATCGGCCGCGGCCGCGCGCCAGGCCGTGAGCGCGATCGGGGTGGCGCGCGCGTCGCCGAGCAAGGCGTACAGGTCGAACGTCAGGTTGCCGTACTGGAACACGTCGAGCGGGAAGGCCTGGCCGACCGCCGCGAACAGATCGACCCCGCCCAGCACCTTCTGATCGAAGCGCACGCCCCACTCGATGCAAGGCGCGAAGGTCGCCTCGCGGGTCAGGATGGCGCCGCACGCCTTGACGACACGAGCCACCTGCCTGGGCGTGAGGGACTCGAGGCAGATGGGGTCGGCCTCGACCTGGGCGCCGGCCGCCTTGGCGCGGCGCTCGAAGGCGCGCACGGTGTTGCTGGTGTCGGGCTCTTCACACGACCCGGCCCGAGCCTGGCCGCTTGCCCCGAGCAGGCCGGCCCCGAGGGCGGCGATGACGAGCAAGGCCCGCAGCACGTGGGTGGACATGACCCGATCGTAGCAGGTCGGCCGACGCGACCCGCTCGCGTCGATCTCACGGCCCGCCCCGGCGTGTTACCCACCGGCCATGACGACCGACCTCGTCCTGGTGCTGTCCAACCTCCCCGCGGCCGACGCCGACCGGATCGCCACCGCCGTGGTCGAGGCGCGGCTGGCCGCCTGCGTCAGCCTGAGCCCGGTCCGGTCGGTCTACCGCTGGCAGGGCGCGCTCGAGCGGGCCGACGAGGTGCAGGCCACGTGCAAGACCACCGCGGCCGGCGCGGCCGCGCTGATCGAGTGCCTGCGTGGGCTTCACCCCTATCAGGTCCCGGAGATCCTGGTCGTCCCGATCAGCGCCGGTCACGCGCCGTACCTGGCGTGGGTCGAGGCCGAGGTCGCGGCCCGCACCTGAGCCGCCGCGCCCGCTACGGCGCCAGCGGCGGCATCGGCTCGCGCGCCGTGGTCGGGCTGTCCTCGAGCCAGCGCAGCATCTCGGCGATCGAGCCGGTGGCCAGGCCGATGCAGGTGTCGGCCGCGCCGTAGTAGACGTGCAGCGTGTCGCCGTCGTCGGCCACGGTCGTCCCGCACGGGAACACGACGTTGCCGACGTCGCCAGCACGCTCGTACGGCGCCTCCGGACCGAACATCCAGGCGTCGCCGCGGGCCAGCACCCGCTCGGGGTGATCGCGGTCGAGCAGGGCCAGCCCGAGCCGGTACAGGCACCCGGCCGCGGTGTGACGCACCCCGTGGTAGAGCATCAACCAGCCGGCCGGGGTCTCGATCAGCGGCGGCGACAGGCCGACCTTGTTGGCGTCCCACCAGGCGCCCCGCCGCGCTGGCAGCAGCAGCTTGTGCCCACCCCAGTTGCGCAGATCGGGGGAGTACGAGATCCACACGTGTGCACCGGACTCGTGCATCGGCCGGTGGATCAGCGCGAACTGCCCATCGACCCGACGCGGCAGCAACGCGGCGTCCTTGTCGTCCGGCTGCATGACCAGGCCGGTCCGCTCGAACGTGCGGAAGTCCTCGGTCAAGGCCAGCGCCACGCCGGGGCCGCCCTTGCTGTACGCGGTGTAGGCGATGACGTAGCGACCGAGCTCCTCGACCCAGGTGATGCGGGGATCCTCGATGCCCCAGGTCTCCTCGGGGAACTGCTCGGGGTTGGCGCTGAGCGTCGGCTCCGGGTCGATCACCCAGCCATCGATGCCGTTGCGCGACCGCGCCGCGCACAGGTGCGAGTGCCCGGTCCGGTCCTCGACGCGGCACAGCAGCAGCGTGGTGCCGTCGCGCAGGCGGGTCGCCCCGGGGTTGAACACCACGTGGGCCGGGTACGGCCAATCGGCCGCCGACAGGATGGGGTTGGACGGGTGGCGCCGCAGCAGCACACGGTCACGCCGGGCCGCGCTCACGCCGGCACGCTCGGGCTCGGCCACGGCGTCGGCGTCGGCGTCGGCGCACGGTCCGGACGTGGCGGACGCGGCGTCAGATCCGGACGATCGGTGGCCCGGAGCTCGAATAGCGCCAGGAGGAACGACAGGGTCGACTCGGCGCCCTGGTTGGCGTTGACGCGATCGGCGTGCAGGCCGTCGTGACAGGCGCCGGTGGCCGCGTCGTACAGCGGGCGCTGCAGCTCGTTGTGGCCGAGGAACCAGTCGAACGCGCGGTGAGCGCCCTCGCTCCAGCGTGCGTCGCCGGTCAGGCGACGGGCGTCGAGGCAGGCCGACACCATCGCCCCGGCCTCGACCGGCTGCTGGTCGTAGCGCGCGCGCGCCTGCCCGCGCGGGTAGAACCCGTCGCTGCCGATCGGCGCGAACACCCCGTCGGCGGTGGTCTGCTGCTCGAGCAGCCAGCCGAGCGAGCGCAAGCCGACGGCCAGCAGCTCCTCGTCGTGCAGCCAGCGCGCGGTGACGATGAGGGCCTGGGGCAGGCGCGGGTTGCAGTAGGTCAGGCGATCCTCGAACCACGGCCAGTCCCGCTGGCTGGTGCGGCGGAACAGGTCGCGCAGGCGGGTCGCGAGCAGGCGCTGGGTCGCCTCGGCCTGGCTGTCGCCCCAGAACGCGCGCAGGTACTCGGCCAGGCCGAGGAGCACGTAGGCCCAGGCGCGTGGGCTGGTGAACTCGCTCACCACCGGCATACCGAGGTGGAACAACCGCCCGGCCAGGCTGTGCCGGCCCGGGTCGCGCGAGCGGCCGACCACGGTGCCGAGCGCCCACATGGCCCGGCCGTGGCTGTCCTCCGAGCTGGCCCGGTCGTCCCACCGGTGCGCGTACGACATGAAGTTGCGGAAGCGGCCGGTGCGCGGCTCGAACGCATGGTTGACGAAGGCCAGGTAGCGGGTGGCCAGGGCCCGGACCAGGGCTGGGTCGTTGGTGCCGGAGTCCTCGGCCAGCGCCATCAGCAGCAGGGCCCGGGCGTTGTCATCGACGCAGTAGCCCTCGGCGTAGCTCGGCACGTTGAAGGCGGCGTGCTGGAGGATGCCGGTCTGGTCGGTCAGGGCGCGCAGGTGCTCGAAGTTGACCTCCGGCAGCTCGTCACGGCGCGCGCTCACCGGCGGTGCGCTGTAGCGGGCACGACCTTGCGCGGCGTGCTCGTGGCGCGCCCGCGTGAAGGTCGCCAGGTACGCCTCGGCCACCACCGGCCAGCGCTTGTCGACGCCGTAGGCGGCGGCACGAGCGCACAGCGCGGCACGCTCGGCCGGATCGGACAGGAGCCCATCGACCTCGCGGGCGATGGCGCCAGCGTCGGCCCGGGGCACCAGCAGGCCGCGGCCCTCGGCCAGCAGCTCGCGGGCGTGGCGGTACGGCGTGGAGATGACGGCGCGACCGCCGCCGACGGCGTAGGCCAGCGTGCCCGAGGTGCTCTGCTCCATGTTGAGGTACGGCGTGAGGTACACGTCGGCCGCGGCCAGGAACGTGGTCAGCTCGTCGGTGCTGACGAAGCGGTCGTGGAAGACCACGTGGTCGCTGACGCCGAGCCGGACCGCGCGCGCGACCAGGCCGAGGCGGTACGCCTCACCGGCGCGGGCCTTGACGTGCGGATGCGTCGCGCCGAGCACGACGTAGACCACGTCGGGATGGCGGGCCAGGATGGCCGGCAAGGCGTCGATGACGTACTCGACGCCCTTGTCGGGTGACAGCAGGCCGAAGGTGAGGAGCACGGTCTTGCCCGACAGCCCGAGCGGGTCCTTGTGCTCGCCCGCCGGCAGGGCCGGGATGCCGTGCGCGACGTGGTCGATCTTGTCGCGCGGCACCTGATGCACCCGGTGCAGCAGGTCGGCGCCGGCGTCCGACATCACGACCAGGCGGGTCGACAGCGCGGCCAGCTCGTCCATCACCTGGCGCTGCCGCTCGTCGGGCTGTTCGAGCACGGTGTGCAGCGTCGTGACGATCGGCATCCGCAGCTCGCGCAGCAGGGTCAAGACGTGGCTGCCGGCCTTGCCGCCGAAGATGCCGTACTCGTGCTGGACCGAGACCACGTCGACCCGGCGGACGTTGAGGTAGTCGGCCGCGCGCCGGTACGAGACCAGATCCGGCTCGGTGATCTCGAACTGCACCCGCGGCGGGTAGGCGTGGCGGCGGCCCTCGTCGTTGACGGCCAGCACGAAGCAATCGAGCGCGGGCCGGACCGCGACGATGGCCTCGGCCAGATCGGTGGTGAACGTGGCGATGCCACACTGCCGCGGCAGGTGATTGCCGAGGATGGCGACCCGATGCAGCGGCTCGGTGGCCCAGCCTGGCACGTGCCCGCCCCGGGACTCCGAATCACTCGAACGCACTCCACCCGCTTGACCGTACGACATCCGCCCGACCTTCCCGACCACCGCGCCCTCGACGAGGCTCGTCGACGATCACGTTGCTTGCCGGCACCGTACGCTGCTGCGCCGGCACCGGCAACGACGATCGTCCTCCTCAGCGCGCGGCGAGCAGGCGGCGATCGAGCAGGTCCAGCGCCTGCCGCAGCTGGTGCGCGTCCTGGCCGACGAGGGCGTGTTCGGCCGCACCGGCGCGGGCGGCGGCGCCCAGGCTCCGGGCCTGGTCGCGGTCCCCTCGAGCCAGCGCCAGGCGTGCCTGCACGACCAGATCGAGCGGCGAAGGGTCGGCGGCCTCGCCCTCGGCCAGCGGCGTGGCCTCGGCCAGCCGGCCCAGCTCCACCAGCGCCAGGGCCAGGCCGGTGTGCGACGGCGTCCCTCGCGGCACGCCGGTCTGGCCATAGACCACGACCGCGGCGGCGAACTCGGCCCGGGCCTGGGCCCAGTCCCCGGCGACCAGCGCGAGCTCACCGGCCAGCTCGGCCGCCGCGGCGAAGTCGTGGTTGGCCGGATCGAGGTGGCGCGCGAGGATCTCGCGGCCTTCCGCCAGCAGGCGCGACGCGCCCGCCCGGTCCCCCAGCTCGAACCGGATCCGCGCCTGCACGGTCGTCAGCTTGCCGACCAGCACGTGCACGGGCCCGTAGATCTCCACCACCCGCCGCAGCGCGCTCGCCAGCACCGGCTCGGCCTCGGCCGGGCGGCCGAGCTCGAGGTAGGCCTGGGCCAGGCCGGCCTCGATGAGCGGCAGCCGATGGAAGTCTGGCCCCAGCAGCTCGAGGTAGATGGCGCGGGCGCGCTCGAGCGCGGCGATGCCGCGGGCGACCGCGTCCGGCGTGCCGCGCTCCACCTCGACCTCGTTGACGAGCTGGAGCAGGCCGGCCAGCTCGATCCGATGGTCGGGGTCGCGGGAGGCGCTGAGGCGCTCGACCGCCGGCGCCAGCACCGCCTCCACCCGAGGGAGGTCGCGCGCGGCGTAGCTGGCCCGGGCCTGGGCCATGGTGACGTAGCTGGCCAGGGTGTCGTCGCGCTCGAGCTGCTCGAGCACCACCATGGCCTCGGCCGCTGCCAGCACCTCGAGCGCCTCGGCCGGCACGCCGAGGTCGCTCAGGGCGTTGGCGCGCGCCAGCAGCGCCTCGACCACCCGGCGCGGCGCGCCTCGTCGGGCGGCCAGCGTCGCCCGCGTCCGGGCCAGATCGGCGGCCCGCCGCAGCTCACCGGCGTCGTGCGCCAGGTGGGACTCGATGGCCGCGGCCAGCTCGCCGAGGTGAGGATGCGCCTCGACGTCACCCGGGGCCACCTTGGCCAGCGCCGCCCGGGCGTGCTCGAGGTGGCCGACGCGGACCGTGGCGTGGATGGCCTCGAGGCGGGACAGCGTGAGGCGCTGCGTCGGCGACAGGGGCGCGTCGCGGGCTGGTGGGGTCAGGCACTCGGCCGGCGCGGGTTGGTCACGCGCGAGCTCGACCGCGTCCGCGGCCAGGGTCGCGTCGGCGCGCCAGGGCGCCACCAGCGCCTGGAACGCGATCAGGGCGCGGTCGAGGCACTCGAGCTGCGCGGCGCGCGCGGCGACCGGGCCCCGGCACGCGACCTGCCGCGTGGTGTGCCAGGTCTGGGACCACGACGTCGCCAGCGCACCGGCGGTACGCGCGCTGGCCGAGGCGGACGCCGCCAGCGTGGCCTGCGCAGTGGCGGGCCAGACGGCGACGACGGGCGACGGCCCGGCGCACGGGCCCTGGCCGTCGGTCCCGCCACCACGCGTGAGGGCCACGGCGCCGACGGCGCTGGCGACCATGGCCGCGCCGATGGCCGCGGCCACGACCAGCTGACGCCGACGCGCCAGCGCCTGCCGAAGCTGACGCAACACCAGGTGCATCGACGGGTAGCGGTCGCTCGCCTGACGGGCGCTCGCCCGCGCCAGGGTCCGCACCACCAGCCGCGGGACCTGGTCGCGGTCGTCGGCACCGCCACGCCGGCTGGCCGGGCTGTCGTCAGGTCGGTGGCCGAACAGCGCCTCGTGCAGGGTGACCGCGAAGGCGAACTGGTCACTGCGCGCATCGGGCACCCCATCCCACTGCTCGGGCGCCATGTACGCCGGGGTCCCAGCCACGCCGATGGTGGTGCGCGCCGACGACGACGACGAGGGCGGCGACGATGGTGACGACGACGACGAGGGCGGCGACGATGGTGACGCCGGCGGCGTCGGGCCGGGGGTCATCGCCGCCAGCTCGTCGGCGCTCGGGCCGACCCGGGCCAGGCCGAAGTCGCCGACGCGGACCCGGCCGCCACCGTCGACCAGCACGTTGGCCGGCTTGAAGTCGCGGTGGATGATGCCGGCGTCGTGGGCGGCGGCCAGCCCATCGCCGGCCGCCACGAACAAGCCGACGATGTCGCGCCAGCGCCGCGGCTGCGCCCGCAGCCAGGCGCCCAGGTCCTGGCCATCGACCAGCTCCATGACCAGGTAGACCTGCTCCTCGAACAGCCCGACCTCGTACACCGTGACGACGTTGGGGTGCGCCAGCCGGGCCATGGCCTGGGCCTCGCGGCGAAGCAGGCGCCCGGCCGCGGTGTCGGCCTGGCGGCCACGGACCACCTTGATGGCGACGGGGCGCGCCAGCTCGGGGTCGAACCCGGCGTACACCACCCCCATGCCACCCGCGCCGAGCTGACGCTCGATCGCGAAGCGATCGATGTGGAACAGCGGCTCGGGCCGCGCCGTCGCCGCCGCGGCGCCACCCCCGTCGTGACCGGGTCCGCCCGACGGCGTCATCAGCGTCGGCGCGTACGCGTCGTCGCCGCCGGTCGGCTCGTCCTTCGGGGTCAACGCGGCACCATGGCTTCCCGCAACGCGCGCTACCAGGGCGTGCTGGCCCACAGCGGCTGCGCCGCCTGGCGGGACGCGGCGGCGTCGGCGTGCTGATCGGCCGGCATGTTCGGCTGCCCGGCGATCTCGAGGTACCAGCGCTGCCGGCCCTCGACCAGCGCGTCGGCGAAGCTGGCCCAGTCGCGATAGCTGGCGCGCAGGCGGGCCACGCCTTCCTGGCTGTAGGCCCGGACCGCGCCCTGGTCGAGCCACTGCGCGGACCGCGCCAGCTCGCTCAGCCACAGGATGCGCGCGACGTCGAACGCCGGGTTGATCTCGCCGCCGCCGCGATAGGCGTCGATCTTCGCCACCAGGGCGGCACGATCGTCACAGCTCCAGCCGCCCTGGAGGATGTCGCGAGCCTGGCTCGGGCTGAGCATGGTCGGGTTGGCCAGGCCGCGATAGCTGGTGATCACCACCCAGTGGAACCGGGTCGACGGGTCGGCCAGCTCGCGGTCGCGCGCCGAGTTGACCGGCCAGAACAGCCAGGCCGCGCCGGCGGCGATGGCCGCACCTCCGCCGATGGCGATCCACATCCAGGTCGACATGGCCCGACGGTAGCCCGGCCACGACCTGCTCGGCCAGCGCCGTGGGCGCCGTGATAACCTGCCTGGGTATGCTCCGTCCCTGCCTGGTCGTGGCCCTCGCCGTCGGGGTGGTTCCGCTGCCAGCGTGCTACCAGGCGGGCTCGGCCGCCCCGTGTGCGGTCACCTGTGACGTCACCTCCACCTGTCCCGATGGCCAGTCGTGCAACGTCGACGGCCTGTGCAGCAACGGCGGCGCGAGCTGCAGCGGAGGGGCCATCCACCGGCTGAGCCTCGGCGTCAGCGGCCCCGGCGTGGTCCAGGTCGACGGCAACGCGACCTGCGACGCCCGCGGCGGAGACCGAACCTGCGTGTTCGACGTGGCCGACGGCGCCATCGTCGAGCTGATCGCGCAGCCGGCCGCCGGCAACACGGTGCTGGCCTGGACCGCGCCCTGTGGTGGGACCCTGCCTGGCTGCACCCTCACCGTCGGCGCTGACACCATGGTCGGAGTGGCGTTCGGGCCCGCGGGCAACCGGGTCGTCAACCTGACCCTCACCGGTGGAGAGCAGGGCAGCGCCATCGTCGAGTCGGACCCGAGCGGCCTCGCCTGCCCGCCCGCCTGCGTCAGCAGCTTTCTGCCGACCCGGCCGATCGTGCTCAGGCCGCAGCTCATCGGCGACCAGCGCTGGCGCGAGGAGCCCGCGAGCTGGAATGGCTGCACGCCCAACGGCGACGGCACCTGCACCGTGGGCCCGGGCGACGCCGGCCAGGTCGCGTACAAGTTCGTGCGCACGCCGCAGCTCGCGCTGGCCGTGGTCCTCAGCAACGACCCCAACGCGGCCTACACCATCGACCGTGGGGCTCCACGGCCGTTGGCATGCACCCAGGCGTCGCTGTGCGTCGACCACTTCGACGCCGGCACCCGCACCACCTTCACGGTGGGGGCGGGGCAGCAGGTCCGCCTCGACCGGTGGTCCTGCGCCGGCGTTGTGTGCATGACCGACGGGGATCGGGTCACGATCGAGCTGGGTACCGAGGACGCCACCGTCACCGCCGAGCTGACCAGGGTTGTCGACGTACAGGTCGTCACCGGTCCGAGCAGCCAGGTCTCCGCGCCGGCCGAGCTGGGGCTGATCGAAAACCAATCGAGGACGGCGGCCTTCCCGGCCGGCATGACGCTCACCATCGTCGGAACCACGATGCTCGGCATCGCGCCTCCGACGGGCTGCATGATGTGGACTCAGACGCCTGGTGAACCCTCGTTCGAGTGCACCTTGGCCCCGTTGACGACGCCCATCATGGTGAGCCTGCCCTGAGCTCCGCTCGACCCCTCCCCGCTTACGGCGCGAAGTCGATCGAGACGTTGGTGAAGCCGCCGTTGGTCAGCGCGGTCTGCTGCTGCGGGGCCGGGCCCTTGACGAAGGTGAACGTGCCCTGGTTGTTCTGGGCCGCGGTGTTCGAGTTCCGATCGGTCGACTCCATCCGCACGGTGTAGGTGCCGTCGGGGACGATCTGGCCGGCGCGATCGCGCAGGTCCCAGGTGATGGTGAGCGGCGTGTTGTGGTTGTTGCGAGTCGCGCCCGAGACGGCGTCGGTGTCGCCCGCGCCCGCCATCAGGTTCCACGCGACCAGGTGCCGGGTCCGCGCCCCCGACCAGCGCTGGATTGTGCGGACGATGGCGCCGTTGGACTCGACCCACACCGCCACCACGTGAGCCGGGGCGTACTGACCACCACTCGGCGTGGAGGTCGCGGTGATCTGCAGGCGCGCGGTGCCCCCACCACCCGGGGCATCCGGCGTCCCGGCCGGTGCGGCATCGGCCGGGTTTCCACCACCACCACCACCGGCGTCCGAGTTCCCTGGCTCGAGCGGACCGACCTCGCCGACCGTACAACTGGCCAGGGTGCTGGCGGAGAACATGACGGCGAGCAGCAGGGCGTTCCTCATCCGATCACTTCATGCAACCCCGGCGCCGACACGCAGCCGGCGCCGCCCGCATGGTTCCGACGAGTTACGGTCACCAAGCCGCGCCCTGGGGAGGACGGTCCCACTCAGATCGCGGCCCGCCTCACTGTCGCAGGGCAACGCTCGTCGCACTGCGCATCATTCGTACAGGATCGTGACCGCACGCCGCTCCTGGCCACGAGCGACCTCGACGCGATGCGGGCCCAGCGTCGGGACCCAGCGGTCGGCCGGCTGACCGTCGATGGACCAGCGCAGATCGGGGCCGGCGGGCTGCGCCAGCAGCGGCGGGCGCTGGTCGCGTGCCGGGCGGTGCGGCTCGAGCTGGAAGCGGGCGCCCTCGAGCGGGACGACGAGGGTCAGCGGCGCACCGGCGTCCGCGCCGGCCTCGTCGCCACAACGCGCCGCCACCCGGGTATCGGTACGGCGGTAGTGCCGGGCCCAGCCGGCCAGCGCGGGTGGATACACCACCGTCGGCTGCCCGCACACGACCTGGTGCCAGTCGCACGTCGCGGTCGGCACGTGGCCGGCCACGAACAGCTCGTGCTTGTGGTGGCGGCAGTGTGGTCCGGGCCGCTGCCCCGACAGCGCACACACCTCGGCGCCGACGATCGCTGCTGGTCGCGGCGGCGCGGTCGGATCACCGAAGCGAGCGGCGATGGCGCTGTAGGCCGCGCGCAGCAGCGGCGTCGCGCCCTCGCTCGACATCACCTGATGGGTCGGCGAGCCGTCGAAGTTGCCGGCCCACACGCCGACGGTGTACTCGCGGGTGACGCCGATCGCCCACAGGTCGGTGTAGGCCTTGGTCGTGCCGGTCTTGAGCGCGACCGGGAACGGCAGGTTCATCGGCACCCGATCGCCGAACATCGGTTTGCGGGCGTCGGGGTCCGACAGCATGTCGAACAGCAGGTACGAGACCTCCTCGGAGAACACCGGCGGCCGCTCGACCACCGGCTCGCGCCAGGTGGTGCCGTCGACGGCGCGGGCCTGCTCGATCGCGCGCGGGGTGATGGGGCGGCCGCCGCGGCCGAACAGCGAGAACGCCGCGGTCAGGTCGAGCAGCCGCACCTCGGCGTGGCCGATGGCCAGGCCCCAGTCGTAGTCGGCGTCCGGTCGATCGAGGGTGCCGAGCCCGGCCGCGCGCATGCGCGCCAGCGCCGGCCCGACGCCGACCCGCTGCAGGGTGTGGACCGCCGACAGGTTGTACGAGCCGGCCAGCGCCTCGCGGTAACGCGCGAAGCCATGGCTGCGCACGTCCTTGCTGTAGAACTGGCCGACGTCCTCGGCCAGGATCACGTCCGACGCCAGGGTGGCGGGGGTGTCGCCGCGCTCGAGCGCGGCCGCGTAGATGAACGGCTTGAGCGTCGAGCCCGGGCGCAGCCGGGCGGTGGCCGCGCTCCACACCCCGCTGGCGGCGTGGTCGTCATAGTCGGCCGAGCCGACCAGGGCCAGGATGGCGCCGTCGTGGTTGCGCAGCACGACCAGCCCGGCCTGGGTGATGTGCCGGCCGCCGACGCGGTCGAGGTGGCCTCGCAGCGCGACCTCGAGGTGGCGCTGCAACGCCGGGTCGAGCGTGGTGCGCACGGTCGCGCCACGACGCAGCGCAGCCGGCAGGCGCTCGGTCACCAGGTCGACGAAGTGCGGGGCCCGGAACGCCGGCCTGGTGCGGGCCAGCACCAGCGGCGTGCGCTCGGCCAGGGACCGGGTGCTGGCGTCGAGGTAGCCGTGCCGCTGCATCAGGCCGAGGATGTGGCGGCGCCGCCGCTCGACCCGCTCGGGCTGCAGGAACGGGTCGTAGAAGCGCGGCCCGCGCGGCACGACCGCGAGCAGCGCCGCCTCACCGACCGACAGCGCCCGGGCCGGCTTGCCGAAGTACACCTGCGCGGCCTGCTCGGCGCCCCAGGCGCCGTGGCCGTAGTACACGCGATTCAGGTACTGCTCGAGGATGGCGCGCTTGCCGAGCTGCCGCTCGAGGCGCGCCGCCAGCAGCATCTGCCGCGCCTTGCCGGTCCAGGTCCGGGACGTGCCCGCGACCAGCCGGACCAGCTGCATGGTCAGGGTCGAGCCGCCGAACTCGACGCCGCGCTCGCGCAGGTTGAGCCAGCCGGCCCGGGCCAGCGCCGACCAGTCGACCCCGGCGTGCTCGAAGAAGTCGTTGTCCTCGCTGGCCAGGGTGGCGTCGATCAGGGCCGGGGCGATGGCCTCGAGCGCGACCCAGCGCTCGCGCAGGCCGGCCGAGGTGGCCTCCTGCCGCAGCACGCCGCCGTCGGCGTCGACCACCACCAGCGAGGTGGCGGCGGTGCGGTCGAGCAGGTGCATGGGGAAGTCGCCGACGCGCACCGCCCCCCACCAGCCGACGCTGGCGACCAGCCACGCGCCGACCAGGCCGATCAGCATGCGGCGCGGCCAGCGCCACCGCCGGCTGGTCAGCGCCGGGCTGGCGCGCAGCCGGGCCCAGCCGCGCCGCACCGAGGCCCACCGCCGCGCCATCACCGGAGCGAGATCACCAGCGTGTCGGCCGGCGTCTGCGCGCCGACGGCGGGCTCGTACATCAGCTCGGCCACCGCTGGCGGCCGGGTGAACGTGCCGGCGGCGATGGCCCGCATCGAGTACTCGTAGACCGTCTTGCCGCGGCTCGGGTACTCGGCCGCGAAGTCGATGCGGTCGTCGTGCATCTCCCGGAACGACCGCCACGACCGCGACTCGGTCTCGGTCACCCCGGCGGTGCCGACGGTGACCAGGCGGGTGTTGAGCGGCTCGAAGCCGGCCGGCAGCGGGTCCGACACCATCAGGTGGTGGCTGTCGTCGGGCACGGTCGCGCTCAACCGCACCACGACCACGTCGCCGACCTTGAAGGTCGAGGTGGCGACGCCGCGCTCGTCGAGGTACTCGCGCTGCAGCGTCATGCCGCCGCGCGCCACCCCCTTGAGCGCCGCCACCTCGCGCCGCGCTCGCAGATCGACCGCGTAGTGGACCTGACCGCGCGGCGTGATGGTGACCGCACCCGCCGCCGCCGCCGCCGCGTCGACCGGCACGGTGAAGGTGCGGATCCGGCCCTTGCCGGCCAGCGTGCCGGCGAAGACCTCCTTGCCAAAGGCGGCGACGGTCAGCGACGGCGGGGTGCCGGCCAGGGTACGGGCGTAGCTGGTGAGGGCGAGGAGGCCGTACAGGTTCTCCTGGGTGTCGAGGTAGGGCTCGGCCCGGCGCGCCTTCATCAGCGCGGCCACCAGCGGCGCGACCGCGGCGTTCTTCGGATCGAGCTCGACCAGCGCCGCCAGGACCACCGCCGTCGTGCGGATCGAGCTCGACATGTACCAGTCGAGGTCGGCCTCACGCGGTTCGGCGACGAGGCCCCCGGAGGCGGTGGCGGCGGTGGCGCGAGCGGCCAGCTTGGCGACCAGGCCGGCCACGGCCGGATCGCGCGGGCCGAGGCCGGCGGCCAGGGCCCGGGCCAGGAAGGCCTGGCCGTAGATCGGCAGGGCGTCGGCCTGCGCCAGCATCTTGGTGGCGGCGGCGGTGTCCGGGTCGCCGAGCACCGCGCGGACGTACAGCGCGAAGGCGCGCGAGCCGGCGTCGCCGTGCGGGTTGTGCACCTCCCCGTCAGGCTCGCTGCGGTCGTCGTCGCGCAGGTAGCGCAGGCCGTCGCCGAGGCGGTCGGCGTCGACGCGATAGCCGGCCTGCTTGGCCAGGTGCAGGCCCCACAGCGCGTAGGCGGTGTAGTAGGGGTCCGCCTCGCCGCCGACCCACAGCGAGTAGCCGCCCGACGCGGTCTGGAACCGGCCGATCTTGGCCACGCCGGCCTTCACGAACCCGTCGAGGCTTCCGCCCGGGAGCCCGCTGAGGTCGAGCGAATCGGCCAGGTCACGCGCCGCCAGCATCGGGATCACCTTCGACGTGGTCTGCTCGAGGCAGCCGTACGGGTAGCCGACGAGATCACGCAGGCCCTCCTCGACGCCGGCCAGGCCATCCGGATCGACCGAGATGGCCAGCTCGATGGTCCCGGGCAGGGCCCCGGCGGGCATGGCGACCGGCAGCTGGAACGGGCCCTGGGTCGCGCCGGTCGCCAGGTGGGTGGTCTCGATCGGCGACGGGTGCTGCACCGGCAGGCTGACGGCCAGCCCGTCGCGCTCGCGGCCCAGCTGGACCGAGAAGGTCACGCTGGCGGTGCCGACCTCGGCCCCGCGCAGGTCGAACATCACCGGCACGGCCGCCCCGGCGGCGACGGCGACGGTGCGCTCGCTCGCCGCCACCTGCAGCCGGGCGTCGCTGGTCATGGTCACGGTCGCGGTCCCGGCCGCGCCGGTCTCGTTGTGGACCACCACGCCGGCGCTGACGGTGTCGCCGACGTTGACGAAGCGCGGCAGCGCCGCCAGCAGCTGGAGCGGCTTGGACACGGTGAACCGCTGGTCGCCCGAGCCGAACCGCTCGCCGCGATCGGCCGCGACCGCCATGACCCGGAACGCGGTGAGGTTGTCGGGCGCCGCGAACTTCACGGTGGCCACGCCGCTGCTGTTGGTCACCGCGCCGGGCGCCCACACCGCCGAGGCGACGAAGCGCGAGCGCATCGTCCCGGCCGCGTCACCGCCGGTGGCCGGCCGGGCCACGTTGGGTCCCGGGATGTCGCGCAGGTACTCGAGCTGGGTCGAGGAGGTCACGCCCAGGCCCCACGGGGCGTAGAAGGTCGGGACCGGGTCGGGCGTGGTGTAGCCGATCAGCGACAGCACCCCCTCGTCGGCGGCGGTGATCGCCACCTCGGCGCTGACCGGCTTGCCGGCGGCGTCGGTGACGCGGACGGTGGCCGTGACCGGGGCGCCTGGCCGGTAGTCCTTGGCGTCGGTGCTGACCGCCACGCTCAGGCGGTTGTCGGCCGGGCGGACCGGCAGGTTGACCACGCCCATGCGCATGCGCGGCTTGCCACGCGGGCCGTCGCCCATCCGGCCCTGCACCAGCGCGACCGAGACGTACACGTTGGGCGCGTAGGCCGCGCTGATGGGCACGGTCACGTGCTTGTGGCCGGCGTCGACGGTGATCGGCCGCGACTCGATGACGCCGTCGCGCTCGATCGTGACCAGCCCCGACGCGGACGACAGGTCGGTCTTGAGCAGCAGGGTGGCGGTGTCGCCAGCCTGGTACTCGCGCTTGTCGGCCACGACCTCGAACGACATCGCGTCGCTCGAGCGCCACGACCCGCCGCCGTCGCCCCAGGCGTACAGGCTGACCGCCGCGGTCGAGGCGCTGTCCTTGTCGGCCACACCCTCGACCATCACCAGGTACTCGCCGCCCTCGGCCGGCGTGAACTCGATGGTGCCGGGCGCCCCGCCGGTGAGCTGCACGGTGGTGTCGAGCACCGGGGTCGACTTGTCCTGGCACTGGTACGAGCCGCGATAGCCCCAGTCCTCCCACACGCAGTTCCAGTTGCGCCGGCTGACGCTGACCTTGGCCGGGCCGTCGGCCGGCTTGCCGTCGGGGCCGACCCCGACGATGGCGAAGCGCTGCGGCTTCTTCACCTCGAGGAAGTACCCGGGCGACTTGACCCCGAAGTAGCGGGTCGAGCGGAAGTACGGCACGGTGAAGGTCTTGCTGATGACCTCCTCCGACGGCGCGGTCACGCTGGCGCGGATGAGCAGGTCGGCGTCGCGCGACACGTCGTCGGGCCCGACCGCGAACGTCACGGCGGCGGTGCCGGTGGTGGTGAGGGCGACCTCGTCCTCGGTGACCAGGCTCTGCGAGTGCTCCGACTCGTCGTACCAGCGCTGGTACTGGCGCTCGTCGAGGAACTCGTAGTCGGGGAAGGCGGTGAACGCGACCCGGCGCGGCCGGCTGTGCACCGCCAGCTTGACCTGGCCGGACCGCAGCGGCGCCCCGTACAGGTACGCGGCGGTGACCTCGGCCTCGACCCGGCCGGTCCGGACCAGGCTGGCCTGGCCGACCTTGCCGCTGACCTCGAACGTGGCCGGGCGGTACTCCTCGACCGAGAACTCCCGGGTGAAGGTGCCGTGCTCGAGCTCGGCGCGGATGGTGTAGTCGCCCAGCCGGGCGTCGCCGGGCAGCTCGAGGTCGAACCAGAAGCCGCCGAACCCGCTCAGCTTGGCCTTGGTGGTGATCACCGTCTTGCCATGCGGCCCTTCGACGGTGACCGCGACCGGCTTGCCGGTGCCCGGCGTGGCCAGGGGCGAGGCCAGCCGGGTCAGGCGAGCCAGCCCCTTGACGTGGACGGTGTCACCCGGCCGGTACAGGCCGCGGTCGGTGTGCATGAAGCCGCGCAGCCGCGTCGGCGCGTCGTCGTAGTCGACCTCGACGTTGTAGTTCCACGCCGCCAGGCCGCCGGTGCGGACCGGGTTGACCATGGTCCAGTCCTTGCCGTGCGCGACGTACACGCGCAGCACGTCGCCCTCGCCCTCGAACTCGCCCTCGTCCTCACCCTCGGCGCTGGCGGCCTTGCCGATCAGCGCGCCGCGACCGGGCAGCGCGACCAGGCCGGCGGCGTCGGTGGTGCCGGTGAAGCGGACGCGACCCTCCCGATCGCGCACCGTGACGGTGGCGCCGGGGAGCGGCTTGCCGGTCGACAGGGTGGTGGCCCAGACCAGGCCACGCGTGGTCGACAGCTTGCTGACCACGCCGATGTCGGTGAAGTTGACCAGCACCTTGGTCCGCCCGCCGTCCTCGAACGGGTGCTCCTTGACCTCGGGCGCGCCGAGCTCGACGTAGTACATGCCCGGCCCGGGCACGGCCCCGGCGCCGGCCAGCTCGGCCGCACCCAGCGCCTGCTGCCGCCACTGGTTCTTGTCGGCGGGGACGGCCAGCTCGAACTCGCGGCGAACCAGCTTGGTGCCGTCGAGCTTGACCGGCTCGGTCGCCCACCAGTCGAGGCGCGGGCTGAGCTGGTGAAAGTTGGCCGGGGTGATGGCGATGACCCCGACCTGCAGCTTGCTGACGTTGCGGGTCCAGACCGGGATGACCGGCCGGGTCAGCTCGGCCACGAAGTAGCCCGACTCCAGCGAGACCGTCGGGTCGGCGTCGGACGTGCGGAAGGTGACGACCTTGTCCTGACCCAGCTCCTGGCCGAACACGTCGCGCTGCCCCTTGCCGATGGTCAGGGTGTACGAGGTGCGGGCCTCGAGCTCGCTGCCGGCGCACGACAGCCCGGCCGGGTCATCGCCGAGGTCGAAGCAGCGTTGCGGCAGGCCCGGCACCGGCGGGTCGAACGTCAGCTGGTACGGCGGCTCCAGCGGGTTGGAGAAGGCCAGGGACAGGCGCAGCTCCTCGTCGGGCACGATGTCGACCGTGCCCGGCTCGAGGCCCTCGAACGCCAGCGGGCCGTAGGTGTGGAAGCTGACCGCCACCTCCTCGGCGGTGCCCAGGTTGCCGACCACGCCGCGGATGCCGGCGCTGCACACGACCTTGTAGTCGGTGGCCAGCGCCAGCGCGCTGGCCGGCGCCAGGGTGTGGGTCCCCGCCGAGGTCACCGGCTCGGGCGGAGTCGCCGCCGGAGGGTCACCGACCGGCTCCGTGGGCGCTGCCTTGACGGCGATCTTGCCGGCCGGCCCCTGGTACCGGCAGTGCGCGGCGACCTGGGCGAAGTCGACGTCCTGGTCGAACTCGAGCTTGACCAGCTGGTCGCGCTTGCTGCGCTGCTCCGAGCCGATCACCTCGAGCGTGCCGGCCAGCCGCGTGGTCGAGAACTCGAAGCTGGCGGCGACGCCGAGCGACTTGCCGTCGAGCGAACGGGTCGCGCCCGGCACCGTGGCCACGAACCGCGTCGACGGCGGCGGCGCCCCGGCCGGCACGAAGCGCAGGGTCTTGTCGTCGGTCCAGGTCGCGGAGCCGGCCAGCGCCGGCGACAGCACCAGCGGCGGGGCCGCCACCGGCTGGCCGATCTGGTCGGGGCCGACCATCGGCCGGTCGAACCCGAGCTCGATGGTGACCGCCCCCTTGGTCTCGCCGGTCGGCGTGCCGACCACGGTCAGCTCGCCCCGCGGCGGCTGGCTCGACCCACACCCGACGGCGACGCCACCCAGCAGCGACCCGACGATGACGACCCACGACAAGCGATTGCGCATCACGACCCCCGAGAACGCTCGGCGGTGGGCGCTTGTTCCCTCAACCCGCGCCCCGCGAGCGGCCCGACGGTACCACCGATGGCCGCGCCGGGCCGGCGCACCTCCTGCGCGTTCGTCGCGGTCGAGCATGGAGCCCGTCCCGTCGGCGAATGCCGCCGGCACGGGTCTTTCAGCAGCCTGCTAGCAGCGGCCGCCCGACGGCGTGAAGCAGTTGTCGCGCGCGCCCGACACGCCGAAGGTCGAGTCACCGACGTTGTCGCGGACGGTGGTGATCACGCTGCGCCACGACGCGCCGCGACCGTTGCGCTCGACGCCCCACAGGATCTTGGCCAGGGCCGGGCCGGCGAACTCGTTGGCGCTGGCGGTCACCTCGATCACGCTCGACAGGATGTCGAGCTTGGCCCAGGACCCGCCCTTGCCGCGCAGGATGGGCTGGACGTAGTACTCGTAGCCGAGGCAGCCGCCGTACAGGAAGATCTGGTAGCTCGACGGGTAGGTCGGGCGCGACCAGAAGTCGCTGGCGCCGAGCATCGAGTGGCCGTCCCAGGCGACGATCTCGTGCTCGCCGACGGCCTTCTGGAAGTTGGCGAAGTGGGCGTAGTCGTCGAGCCCGCTGAAGTCGCGCGGCGAGTACAGGTCGACCTCGGCGACGACGCCGTTGCTGAGGGTCTTGCGGTAGCGCTTGCCGACCGGCGCCGCGGTCACCTCGGTGAAGCCGCCCTGGCGCAGCCACGTCCCGTAGCGCGCGAAGTTGCGCATGCCGGTCTCGCTGGCGGTGATGGCGCCGTCGTCGATCTGGCCGAACAGGATGACCGCGGTCACCTTGCGGTCGGCGACGAGCTGGTCGTACTCCGGGTAGCGCTGCGAGGTCAGCGTCGGGAACTTCTTCGACACCGTGATCGTCAGGTCCTGCAGCGGGATGGTGCAGCCAGCCTGATCGGGCTCCCACCGGTACCAGTACACCGAGCTGTCGAGCGTGATGTGGTCGTCGCCGTCGGCGCACTTGTCGCCGGCGTCGGCCAGCACGGTGAACGGGTTCTTCGGCACCCGGGCGGAGAACCGGGTGCCGACGCGCACGCCGGTGGCGTGCTCGTGCAGCAGCACGGTGTTGAGACCACGCAGGCGCCAGCGAGTCCGGGTCGCGCCGGCCGGCACGTCGCGCGCGGCGACCCAGCGGCCGTCGACCTGCCACTCCACCCGCTCGTCGGAGCCGGTCTCCTCGGCCAGCGACTCGAGGTACATCGTCTCGCTCTTGCGCAGGTAGGTCAGCGCGAACTGGCCGATGGCGACCGGGGCCTCGGACAGGCGCGACGCCGGCCCCGCCACCTCGCCCTCGAGATCGACCTCGACCTCGATGCCGTCGGGGTTCATGTACGCCGAGTCCTCCTTGCCGGGGTCAGACAGGTCGGCGGTGAACGGGTTGTCGGCATCGACCGGCTCGGCCGCGCAGGCGGCGAGGGCCGCGGCCAGGGCCGGGACCAGGAGGTGCGAGGGGCGCCAGGCGGAGGTGCACATGCAGCCGCGTTCAGCAAAGTCCGAGCCACGGACACGGCCTCCCAACCATAAGGGTTTACAGGGGATTACTTCCGGGCGGGGCGGCGGATCGAGCTTCCTGTCGGGTCCCGTGGTCACCTCGCCAGACCCAGGTGGAGACCAGCGAGCGCTCCTGATGCGCCCACCTGCAGGTGGTGCGCAAACGCCGACTCGACCGGCCGGTGCGACCGGTATGCTGGTCGACGTGAGGCGGAGTCGGT
>JAGPCO010000176.1 GCA_018058095.1 Kofleriaceae bacterium | reverse complement strand
TTCAAATCTGCCCTCCGCCACGACCAGCATCAGCGACCGTGGACGCGTCACCCGGCGCGTCACCCGGCGCGCCGGCGGCACCGTCCGCGGCGCGGAGGAGCTCGGGCTAGAGCAGGGGTCTCATAAGCCCTTGGTCGGCAGTTCAAATCTGCCCTCCGCCACGACCAGCAACAGCGACCGTGCACGCGCCACCCGGTGCGCCGGCGCGACCACTCTGGGCGCGGGGTCCATCAGGGCTCGAGCAGGGGTCTCATAAGGCCTTGGTCGGCAGTTCAAATCTGCCCTCCGCCACGACCAGCATCAGCGACCGTGGACGCGTCACCCGGCGCGCCTGCGCGACCTCTCTCGGCGCGGGGTACCTCGGCTCGCCGCGGCCGAGGTCACGGCGTCGGGGCCGGGCCCCAGTCGACGCCGGTGGCGGCGCCGCTCCACACCTTGATGGCCTTGCCGGATCCGTCGGCGTTGGCGATGTACACCCCGCTGCCGCCGGCTCGAGTCGACGCGAAGGCGATGGCCCGACCGCCCGGCGCGAAGCTGGGCTCCTCGTTGTTGCCCTCACCCTGGGTGATGCGGGTCATCTTCTTGCTGTCGAGATCGAGCGTGACGATGTCGTACGAGCCACCGTCGCGGGTGGTGTAGGCCAGCACCCGCGCGCCCTTCTTGGGCGACCAGGTCGGCGTGGTGTTGTAGTTGCCGACCGAGCTGACCCGCCGGGCCGCCCCGCCGCCGGCCGCGACCACGAAGATCTGCGGGCCACCCTCGCGGTCCGACACGAACGCGATCTCGCGGCCGTCGGCCGACCAGGCCGGCGAGGTGTCGATGCCGCGGTCGTTGGTGAGGCGCCGGACGACCGCGCCGTCGGCCGCGCTGATGATGTAGATCTCCGGGTTGCCGTCCTTGGACAGGGTGACGGCGATCTGGCTGCCATCGGGCGACCACGCGCCGCCGGTGTTCATGCCGCGCTGGGCCGACAGCCGCTTGGCTCGACCGCCACCCGCGCCGACCACGTACAGGTCGGGGTTGTTGCGCATGTACGAGGTGTAGAGGAGCTGCCCGCCCGAGCGCGACCAGCTCGGCAGCATGTTGATCGACGAGTTGCGCGACACCGAGTACGGGTTGGCGCCGTCGAAGTCCATGGCGAACACCTGGCTCTGGCCACGCTTCTTGACCACGAACGCGATCTTCGAGCCGAAGAAGCCGGGCTCGCCGGTGTAGTACTTCACGACCTCGTTGCACCAGGCGTGGACCAGCCGGCGCAGCTCGGCCTTCTTGCCGCGGTAGGTCTTGCTCAGCTGGGCCGTCCCGCCCTTGGACACCTCGTACAGCCGGAACTCGAGATCGACCGCGTCGCCGGTGGTGGTGACCCGGTACTTGATGACGCCGTAGGCGCCGACGTCCTTCCACTTCTGCGGGTCGAGGCCGAGCTGCTCGGCGCCGAGGTCGGCCAGGAACGAGGCCGGGTCGAGCACCTTGAACAGGCCGGCCACGCCGAGGTCGAAGCTGGTCACGTCGGCCACCACCTTGGCCGCGGCCGGATCCGACGCCACCCCGACCGGCACGGCGATGGGATAGGCGCCGCGCTTGGCGCCGGACACGTCGATGACCACGCCGTCGCCGGGGCCGGCCCACGCCGGGGCCGGGCCCAGCGCCGCGCCGACGAGGAAGATCAGGCCGAGGATCACGCGCCGGGTCACAAGCTGAATCGGAAGCATATCCACCTCGTCGTCGCGGTCTTGAGCAGGTGCGTCGGCACCGGGATGGGGTCCTGGTTGCGGGCCTTGGCCAGGGCGGCGATGGCCCGCTCGACCGAGTCGTCGAGTTCGGCGTTGCCGCTCTTCTCCTTGAACTTGGTGTCGGCCACCTTGCCGTCGGCGGTGAGGTGGAAGCACCCGACCGGCACACCCTCGCCCTTCGAGATCTCGGGGTACTCCCAGCCGGCCCGCAGGTCACCGACCAGCTTCTGGAAGTACGGGTCGCCCTTGCTCTCCTCGGCGAAGCCGTGCTCGGAGCCGTCGAACTGGCCGACGTCGGGCTCGGTCGGCGTGCCGACCTCGCTGTCGGGGTCGCCCGGGCGCATGAACTTGGTCAGGTCGATGTCGGAGTTGAGGACCTTGTCGAGCTTGGCGTTGGGGTCGCGCACGCAGGTGCCGCCACGACACACCTTGCCGGCGCCACACTCGCCGTCGGTCTTGCACACCTGCGCCACCTTGTTGGCGTCGGTCGACACGCCCTCTTCGACCTTCGGGGTCGGCGCCTGCTTGTCCTTCTGCGGCAGCTTGGGCGGCGTGACCTTCTTGTAGGCCAGGGTGGCCTCGATGGCCTCCATCTCGTCGAGGTTGGGCCCGGCGTCACGGTCACCGCCGTCGTCGTTCGCGAACACCAGCGGCGGCGCCGCCAGCGCCGCCAGCACGAACATCGTGCCGATGAGCGCGACCGTGTGCATGTCGCGGTCCTGCACTACGGCACTCCACCGCCCGGCGCGGGCGCGGCGCCGTCGAGCTCCGACAGGTTCATGACCGTGGCCGGATCGGTCAGGAGCTGGACCCGCGGGATGCCGGCGTCCTTGGCGATGGCCATCGCGGTGACGACGATGGCGTACGGCAAGGTGCGATCCGCCTCGACCCAGATGGCCTGCTCACGCTTGACGCGCTCGTTGCTGGAGAGCTTTGCCCCCAGCTCGCGCCACGTGATCGGCGTCGCACCGAGGAACAGCTTGCGGTCCTTGTCGATGCTGAGGATGAGCTTGCCCTCGGGATCCTCGATCTTCTGGGCGTTGGTCTGCGGCAGGTCGACCGCCACGCCGCTGGTCATGATCGGCGCGGTGATCATGAAGATGATGAGCAGCACCAGCATCACGTCGACCATGGGGGTGACGTTGATCTCGCTGTTGAGCTCGTCCGAGCCCCCGACGTTCATCCCCATGGTCGTGCGTTCCGCCCCGCTAGCGCAGGAAGTGGCGCTTGATGATGTTCAGGTAGTCCTGCTCGAACGTGTCCATCTCGGACCGGATGACCCGGATGCGCCGGGTGAAGTAATTGTAGGCCATCACGGCCGGGACTGCCGCAACAAGACCGATGGCGGTGGCGAACAGGGCCTCGGCGATGTGCGGGCCGACGGCGTCGATGCCGACCGACTTCTTGGCGCCGATCTCCTGCATCGCGAACATGATGCCGACCACGGTGCCGAACAGGCCGATGAACGGGGCGGCCGAGCCGGTCGTGGCCAGGAACGGCACCATCGACTCCAGCTTGGTGGTCTCGGTGGTCTGGGCCTTGCGCAGCGCGCGCTCGATGTTGGCCAGGTTGCCCTCGCGGTCGTCCTTGAGGGCGGCGTCGGAGGTCAGCTTGGCCAGCTCGGTGTAGCCGGCCAGGAACATCTGCGACAGCGGGCTGTTCTTCAGCGTCTGCGCCACCTTGTAGATGTGCTCGATGTCGCGCGAGCGCCAGAACGCCTCCATGAACGAGGCCGACTCGCGGCCGGCCCGGCCGACGTACATCGCCTTGTAGATGATGATGTACACGCCGATGGCGAACATCACCGCCAGCATGATCATCACCACCTTGACGATGATGTGCGCGTGCGCGAACAGCGCGCCGAGGTCGGTCGTCGACGTGCCCGCCCCGACCGCGCTCGCGACATGGCTGGCCGGGAGTGCTAGAAAGGTGGCCAGGTGTGGCATGTTCCCTGCTGGTTCGAATACCACGCAGCACACCGGCCGGTCAACGTAACCGCCGAGGACGCACCAGGTTTCTGCGCACGCCGATGGCTCCCTCCGCCTCCACCCGCCTGCTCCTGCTGACGCTCGGCGCCGCCGCGGCCACGGCCTGCACCGAGGCCGAGGGGGGCGCCATCGAGCTGAGCTGGAAGCTGCGCGCCCTGGCCGGCGCGCTGCCGGACGACGCCGCCTGTGCCACGGCCGACGTGAGCGCCATCCGCCTGTGGTGGCAGGTCGACGACCAGCGCGCCTCGACCAGCTGGCCGTGCCCCGACAACCGCGCCGCCACCGCCTTCGTCGTGCCTCCCGGCCAGGCCTCCATCTGGGTCCAGCCCGAGTGCTTGACCGGCCTGGCCGGCGAGGCCACCTACGAGGCCCCTCCGCCGATCGTGCGCACGATCCGCGCCGGCGACGTCACCTCGCTGGACGCTGTGGTCATCGCCGTGCAGATCGCCGACTGCGACAACCAGCCCTGCATCTGCCGCTGAGGCCGGCGCGCCGGCCGCGCCCGAAAATGCGACGAGCAGGTCGATCGCTCGACCTGCTCGCCGTCGGTGAACCGTGGACTCAGTTCAGGACGATGGCGACGATCGCCTCGACGTAGTCGTTGCCCTGCGGGATGGTCAGGTTCTCGGCCGCGGCGACGCCGAGGGCCGCGCCCTGGGAGTCGAGGATCGAGGCCGACACCACGTAGGCGCCGATCGGCATCGGATCGGTCGACACCGGGTTGGGGTTCTCGAGGCCGTCCTCGCAGTTGAACAGGTCCTCGATGGCGTCGGTGCTGCCGGCCAGCGTGCTCAGGATCGACACGCCGTTCTCGCCAGCAATGGCGGCGCAGCTGGTGACCGGGGTCCCGTTGAGCTCCTCGACCGACCAGTTGAAGCCGAAGAAGCCCTGGTCGAGGGGCAGGTTGACGTCGAAGGAGACGTTGCCATCGACCTCGATCGTGACCGGGCCGGTGCTGTCGACGACGACCGGGTTGGCCGGGTCGAAGTCGTTGATGTAGTCGACCGAGAAGGTGTAGGTCCCCGCCTCGAACACCTGATCCGTGGTGTACAGGCCGGAGGCCGGGCTGAAGATCTCCTGGACCAGGCCGCCGCCCTGGATGTTGAGCCGGACGCCGTCACCTTGCCGGGTGGTGATCGCGCCACCACCGGCGCTGCTCACGGTGACGTTGGCGGTCACCTGGCCGGGCGAACCACCGTCGTCGGTGAAGATGATGCAACCGGCGGCCTGCGAGGCCGTGGCGACGAACAGGGTGCTCAAGACTAGGTTCTTCATGATGGTCTCCTCGGCAGCATGGTAGGTTCTGCACTCCCCCGAGTGCGGGCCGTAGTATCACGTCGTGGTCGGGGTTACTGCAAGCGGGGTGCCCACCTGTCCTCGTCGAGAACCCCGCGAGTCTCGGCGGTCCTCCCTGTGAACTGATGGCCACACCGTCTCGTTCGACGACCACACCTCCCGTGAATTCAGCGGGTCTGGCTCCTGTGCCACGCCGGTGGAGGTCGAACGTGCTCGGGAGCACGCTGGCTTGGGTGACGGCCAGTTGCACCAGCGCCTGCGTGCTTGGCGGCGCCTCGGCCGAGCCCACCGGCACGTATGAGCTGGTGTGGGCAGATGACGCGCTCACCAGCCCGGACAGCTGGTGCCAGCCGGGCTGGGAGGTCGAGAGCCGGGCCCGGCCGGTCTCCACCGTCCTGTCCAACCCCGATGACGACCTGCGAGATCGCTTCGCCTGCACCCTGGGGATCGCGCTCGGCCAGCCCGTCCCGGCCGGCGCTTATCAGATCACCCTCGTCCTCTTCGATGCTGGTGGCGCCCAGCTGGCGGCGGCGGGACCGCTGCCGGTCGCGGTGGAGGCGGGTGCCCAGACCAGCCCGACCACGTTCCGGTTCACCCTGCCGTAGCGGGCTGCTGCTAAGGTCGAGGTCGTGTCGAAGTCGCCGGTAGGTCGCAGCGTCCCCCGCATCACCCGAGGTGCGCTGATCCTGCTGTGCGCCGGCGTCGCGGTGTCGCTCTTGCGGGCGATGTCCGACGAGGCGACCCGGGCCAGCATCGATCACTGGCTGGCGGCGTCGCCCGACGCCCTGTGGCGGCGCGGGCGGGTGTGGACGGTGATCACCAGCCCGCTGCTCGAGCCGCGCTTCCTGTCGCTGCTGTTCCAGGCCTTCCTGCTGTGGTCGTTCATGCCCACGCTCGAGCGGTTCTGGGGCACGGGCCGCTTCCTCCGCTTCGCCGCCATGACCTCGGTCGCCGGCGTCCTCGGCGGCACGCTGATGGGCCTGGCGACCGGGCGCGAGGTCCCCATCTTCGGGCTCGATCCGTTCGTGTACGCCGGCATCGTCGCGTTCGGGGTCATCTACGCCCGCCAGCCGGTCCAGTTCTTCGGCGTGTTGCCCATGACCGGGCGGCAGCTGATGTTCGGCATCCTCGGCTTCCTGGTCCTGTTCATCACCCTCAACGGCGCGTGGGAGGAGGGCGTCAGCTTCGCCGCCGCCATCGGCCTGGCGGCGATGTTGACCTCACGTCGATGGAACCCCGAGCTCCTGCTCGGGCGCTGGCGCCGGGCCCGGGCCCGGGCCCACCTCAAGGTCGTGCCCCCCGAGCCCGAGGCCGGCAGCGGCAAGCGACGGGGCGGCCGAGGCGACAGCCAGTGGCTCAACTGAGCCACCGCCATGGCCTGCCCCTGACGCCTGCCTTTCGGCTGGCCGGAACCGCCGTGGCCGGGCTCGCCGCGGGGTGTGGCCTGGTCGGGTTCGCGCCCGCGCCGCCGGCAGCGACCCCGCCGGTGGCCAACGTGATCGGCGAGCTGCCGTGGGATGGGACCGGGGCGCTGACGTTGACCAGCGCGACGATCGACACCACCAGCATGACCGTCGTCGGGGCCGACCTCGATCAGGCGTGGTTCGAGGTGGTCATGATCCCCGGCGGCGAGGCGGCCGTGCTGCAGGCCGACGAGCTGGTCCTCGACCAGGTGCGAGCGGTCGGGGCACGGCCGCTCATCCTCGCCGCCCGCGCCACGCTCGAGGTGCGCGGCCACCTCGACGGCAGCGGCCACCTGGCCGAGCCTGGACCGGGCGCGGCGCCGGCCGGGCCGTCCACCGGCGGCATCGGCCAGCACTCGGTCGGCGACGTGTGTGACAGCGGCGGCGGCGGCGGTGGCCACGCCAGCACCGGCGGCGCCGGCGGCGCCAGCTCGCAGTGCGCCACCACGGGCGGCGTCGGCGGCGCCGCCGCCACCGACTCGCCGGCGCAGCGCCTCGTCGGCGGAAGCAGCGGCGGAGACGGCGTGGCCGAGGTGTGCGAGGTGAGCCGCGGCGGCGCGGGCGGTGGCGTGCTGCAGCTGAGCGCCGGCACCGCCGTGACCGTCGTCGGCGTGGTCTCCGCCGGCGGCGGCGGTGGCCGAGGCGGCAGGACCTGCGGCATCGACGACGCCGGCAGCGGCGCCGGTGGTGGCGCCGGCGGCACCATCTTCCTGCAGGCCCCGCGCATCCAGGTCGACGGCCTGGTGGTCGCGCACGGCGGCGGCGGCGGCGGCGGCGGCAACGGCTTCGCCGGCAACGGCCCGATCGGCGACGGCACCGACGGCGGCAACGGCGACGGGGCGCTGGCAGCACCCGGCGGCGCGGCCCCGGCCAGCAACGGCGGCAGCGGTGGCACCGGCGGGACCGGCACGGCGGCGCCGACCGCCGGCCAGGCCGTGATTCACAACGGAGGTGGGGGTGGCGGCGCGGCCGGGCGCGTCTGGTGGAGCACGGCCCCGATCGGCCTGGGCCTGATCAGCCCGGCCGGCCAGGCCGCGCGCTGATCCGCGCCGGCGTCACTGCAGCGGCGGCGCGCTCGGGTCGTGGATCGGCGGCGGGCGCGAGGTGTCGTCGGGGTCCGGCTGGGTGAAGTCGCCGTCGAGCGGACGGCAGGTGCAGACCTGACAGCCGGCCTTGCGGTCGAACGAACACACCTCGCCGGCCAGGCAGTTGCTGGCGCGCGACGTCGAGCACTGCCCCGAGCGCCGGGGGCACCCGGCCGCGCCGAGGGCCGCCACCAGCGCGGCGAGGGACCAGGCCGATCGGAGCAACGCTGGGTGACGACACCGCCGCGGCGACATGGCGCAATCATACGCCGCCTGACCCGGGGCGGCGCCGCATCTGTCCGGGAGTTCCGTGTTAGGCTCGGCGCCGATGGAACCCGGCGATGACGACCTAGGGGGACCGGCCGAGGGTGGCACGGGCATGACCACCATGTTCGAGGGCGAGTGGGCCACGGTCCGCCGCCTTCGCAAGGGCAAGCTGGTGGTCACGTCGACCGGGCCCGACCAGGGCAAGGAGCTCGAGATCACCAAGCCGCGGGTCACCGGCGGCCGCAGCATCATCAGCGACCTGGTGGTGCAGGACAAGGCGGTGTCGGGCACCCACTTCGAGGTGTCGGCCCGCGACGACGGCTACCGCCTGCGCGACCTCAACTCGCGCAACGGCATCTTCGTCGGCGACCTGCGCGTGCGCGAGGTGTACCTGCGCCCGAACACGGTGTTCCGCATCGGCCACACCCAGATCCAGTTCCAGCCGCTGCAGGACGTGGTCGAGATCGAGCTGTCGAAGAAGGACCGCTTCGACGCCATCCTCGGCACCTCGGCGGCGATGCGCGAGATCTTCGCCCACCTCGAGAAGGTCGCGCCGAGCGACCTGACCGTACTCATCACCGGCGAGACCGGCACTGGCAAGGAGATGGTGGCGCGCGCGCTGCACAACTCGTCGCCGCGCCGCAAGAAGCCGTTCGTGGTGCTCGACTGCGGCTCCATCCCGCGCGAGCTGATCGAGTCGACCCTGTTCGGACACGAGAAGGGCAGCTTCACCGGCGCCATCGGCCAGCACCTGGGCTGCTTCGAGCAGGCCAACGGCGGCACCATCTTCCTCGACGAGATCGGCGAGCTCGACATCGGCCTGCAGCCGAAGCTGCTGCGCGTGCTCGAGCAGCGCGAGATCAAGCGGGTCGGCGGCGACCGGACCATGAAGGTCGACGTGCGGGTGCTGGCGGCGACCAACCGCGACCTGCGCGACGAGGTCAACCGCGGCCACTTCCGCGAGGACCTGTACTTCCGCCTGTCGGTCGTCCACGTCGAGCTGCCGCCCATGCGCGAGCGCAAGGAGGACATCCCGATCCTCGCCAACAACTTCCTGCGCGACGTCGCCGGTCGACGCGGCATGACCATGTCGTTCTCGCAGGACGCCATGGTGGCGATGATGGGTCACCCGTGGGCCGGCAACGTGCGCGAGATGCGCAACGTGGTCGAGCGCGCCGCGGCGCTGTCGGATGGGCCGGTCCTGACCCGGGCCGATCTGGTGTTCGGGCGCGAGATGGGCCCGAGCGTGATCGTCTCGCACGACCTGGCCCAGGCCGGCGCCCAGGCGGCGCAGCGGGCCGCGGCCGCGCTGGCCGGGGTCGAGCTCCCGCCCAACTCCGGCCCGGCCATCTTCGACCCCGCCCTGCTCAAGCCGGGGCTGGGCTTCAAGAGCGCCAAGCAGACCGTGGTCGACGCGTTCGAGGCGGCCTACCTGCAGGCGCTGATGGAGCGCAACGACGGCAACATCACGCGCTCGTCGCAGGAGGCCGGCCTGACCCGCTATCACCTGCGCGAGCTGCTCAAGCGTCACCACATCAAGGGCGGCGAGCTCGACTGAGCTGCGCTGCGCTGCGGTGCGGCGCCGGGCCTACGGCTCGGTCGCGACCGCCTTGCTGGCCGGGACCTCGAGGCGCACCGGCGCGCCGCCGGCGGCGACCCGGGCCCGGCGCTGGTCCTCGACCTCGACCGCCGCGACGTAGCGGTACAGATCGGCCTTGAGGTCGTCGGCCAGCTCAGGCGCGAACCGGCCGACCAGGCCAGCCTGCAGCTGCTCGAGCTTCTCGCCCTGGTTCCACCGGTTGCTGCGGCGCGCCCCGTCGACGGCGCGCCGGGTGGTGAACAGCAGGATGCCGGTCTTGACGTCGAACAGCGACGCCTCGATGTAGCCGTAGGCCCGATGCTGCTGCCCGGGCGCGACCAGCGCGCCGACGCCGGTGGCGTACAGCCAGGCCCAGCCGTTGTGGCTGCGCCGCTGCGCCAGGACCTCGCGGTACAGGATGGCGTAGCGCAGGCGGTACCGCGCGGCCTGCTCGCGCAGGGCCTCCATGCCGAGCGCACCCGACGGGATGGGCATGATCTCGGTGACCAGGGTGAACGGCTCCGAGCCGCGCAGGCGCTTGACGAACGGCGCGACGCCGGCCGGCACCCGCTGGTAGTCCGGGCTGGGCCCTCGCCAGTCGGCCGCGGTCACGACGGCGGCGACGCCGACCCGAGCCGGCAGGTCGAGCTCGATCGGCGCGGCCAGGATGGCCTGGAGGGCGTCCTCGGTCAGCTGCCCGCCTGGATCCCGCGCGAACAGCGAGCGCTCGAGCGGCGGCGGCGCGGCGATGGGCGCGGCCTGGCCGGGCGCCATCGGCGCCGAGGCCATGTGTGCGCGCGACGAGCCACAGGCGGCGGCGGCGAGGGTGACGAGCAGGATGAGACAGACCCCGGGCCCACGGCCCGGGCCACGGCTGGTGCGTGTGGCCACGTTCGACTCCGTTGTGTGCGGCTGCGTCGTCGAGGACGGCGCCGCGGGTTGTGCCGGAAGAACGCGCGCGGGGTGACGCGCTTACAGGGGGACGGTGAGGCGGAACGGGCGGACAGGCGGACAGGCGGACAGGCGGACAGGCGGAGACCGCGGACGGTGGCAACAGCAACAGCAACAGCAACAGCAACAGCAACAGCAACAGCAACAGCAACAGCAACAGCAACAGCAACAGCAACAGCAACAGCAACAGCAACAGC
>JAGPCO010000223.1 GCA_018058095.1 Kofleriaceae bacterium | reverse complement strand
AGCACCAGCACCAGCACCAGCACCAGCACCACGCACGGCCCCAGCACCAGCCCCAGCACCAGCACCAGCACCAGCACCACGCAGGGTCGCGGCAGCACCGCGCACGGACGCCGCACCACGCTGCCCCGGACTCAATACCGGCACCGAATTGGTCGAGCGCCAGGCTCTCGCGGCGACGGGCCGGCCGTGCCGCGCACGTCGGGCGAGCACGAGCGGCCACCAGGCAGCGCGGGGCGTAGCCCCAGCCGCCGCCGCGGTGAGTCCTGTCGTCGCAGCTAGCGCCGGTGTATACCGAGCCGACATGCTGCCCGCAGACACCACCATCGGCTTCATCGGCGCCGGCAACATGGCCGAGGCGCTCATCCGCGGCCTCATCGAGGGCAAGGTCGCCAGCCCGACGGCCATCGCCGCGTCGGCGCCGCGGGCCGAGCGCGCCGAGCAGCTCCACACCCGCTACGGCATCGCCGTCAGCCGCGACAACGCCGAGATCGCCGGCCGCTCGCGCCTGGTGGTGCTCGCCGTCAAGCCGCAGATCCTCGAGAAGGTGTGCCGGCAGATCGCCGGCGCCATCCGGCCCGACACCCTGATCGTCTCGGTCGCCGCCGGGGTCGACACCGCCACCATCGAGGAGCAGCTGTTCGAGGGGGCCCGGGTCGTGCGCGCCATGCCCAACACCCCGGCGCAGGTGCGCGCCGGCGCCACCGCGATCGCCGCCGGCCGCCACGCCACCGACGACGACCTGGCGACAGCCCGTCGCATCTTCGACGCCGTCGGCATCACCGTCGCGCTCGACGAGATCCACCTCGACGCCGTCACCGGCCTGTCGGGCTCGGGGCCGGCCTACATCTTCCTGATCCTCGAGGCCCTGGCCGACGCCGGCGTCAAGGTCGGGCTGTCCCGGCGCGACGCCCAGCGCCTGGCTGCGCAGACCGTCATGGGCTCGGCCAAGCTGCTGCTCGACACCGACGAGCACCCCGGCAAGCTCAAGGACATGGTCACCTCGCCCGGCGGGACCGCGATCGCCGGCCTGCACACCCTCGAGCAGGGTGGCCTGCGCACCACCCTCATCAACGCCGTCGAGGCCGCGACCCGGCGCGCGCGCGAGCTCGGCGGCCGCGCCGGCAAGTAGCGCCGTGGTCCGGACCGATCCCACCGGCGTCACCCTCGACGTCCTGGTCCAGCCTCGGGCCTCCCGCGCCCGGTTCGGCCCCGTCCACGGCGACCGCATCAAGGTCGCCGTCACCGCCCCTCCGGTCGATGGCGAGGCCAACGCCGCGGTCATCGAGCTGGTGGCACGCGCCCTCGGGGTACCCCGCGCCGCGGTCGAGGTGATCGCCGGGACCAGCTCGCGACGCAAGACCCTGCGGGTCCGCGGCGGCACCGTGGCCGCCGTCGAGGCCGCGCTCCTCCCGCCGTAGCCGGCCCAGACCGGGCCAGGGCGCGCGAGGCGCGGGCCCACATGGTGGCGCCGCCGCAGGCCGGCGCTCGCCGGCGCCCAACAACGCCGCCTGGGCAGTCGACCGGTTGTGGGAGATACTCCTGCGCCATGCTCCGGCCCTCGCCCGCCGTCCCCGCCGTCAGCGCGCTCGTGGCGACCGCGGCGATGGCCATGGCTGCGTGCACGGGCGAGGTCGGGACACTCAGCGTCGAGATCGTCACCGCGCCCGGCAGCACCGTGCTGGCCACGGCGACCCGCCTGCGCGCCACCCTGAGCGCGCCGCGCACCGTGGTCGAGGCCGACCGGGGTGAGGCTGGCTTCGACCTGGACCTCGAGGTCCCGGCTGACGGTCGCGCCGGCGCTCTCGTGGTCGAGGCTCTCGACGCCGCGGGCAACGTCGTCGCCGTCGGCCGCACGCCGCTTTTTCCGGTCGGCGCAATCACCGCCGAGATCGCCGTCTACCTGGCGGGTCCCGGCACCCTCGCCGCCGCACCGGTGGCGCTGACCACCCCGCGCCGGGCCGTGGCCCTCACCGCCTTGCCCTTCGGCGCCCTGATCGCCGGTGGACGCGACGGCGCGGGGGGCCCGATCGCCGCGGTCGACATCTACAACGTCTACATCCACGACCTCCAGCCCGGCGCCCCCATGCCCGCCCCCCGGAGCGAGCTCGCGGTCGCCGCCGGCGCGGGCGACTTCGTCTACCTGATGGGCGGGGTCGACGCCGCCGGCACCCCCTCGGGGGAGCTGCTCCGGTTCGACACCTCCGTCGCGCCGGCCGGCTCGTACCAGCAGCTCGACAACAACCCCGCCCTGGCCCGGTCCGGACACGGGATCGCCCCGCTCGGCTTCGAGCGGTTCCTGGTCACCGGCGAGCCGGTCGCCCTGTTCGAGGGCCTCACCGGCGCCTTCGACCCGCTGTCGGCGATCTCTCGCCTACCGCCGGTCGCCCTGACGGTGCAGAACCAGACCCTGCCAGACGCGCCCGTCTACACCGTCGCCGTTGGTGAGGGCGCCGGCGCCAGCGGCATCGTGCGCCTGGCTGGCGCCCAGTTCAGCGAGCTCGGCGCAGACGGGATCGGCCTGCGTACCGGCCACGGCGCGGTCGGAACAGCCGACGCTCGAGTGGTGGTCATCGGCGGCCGCGACACGAATGGCCTCCTGACCAGCGCCCTGCGGATCGATCCAGGGGGGGGCTCCATCGAGACGATCCCCGACGCCCTGGTGACTGCCAGGGAGGGAGCCGCCATCGCCGGCAACGGAGAGATCCTGCTGGTGGCCGGCGGCCGCGACAGCAGCGGCGAGATCGTCCCCACGGCCGAGGTGTTCGATCTGGCCACCATGGCGTCGCTTGCGGTCATCCCCATGGTCATCGGCCGCGCCGAAGCGCGGGCGGTCGCCCTGGGCAACGCGCAGATCGCCATCTTCGGTGGGGTCGACAGCGCCGGTCAGGCCATCGGCACGATCGAGCTGTTCACCCCGTCGCCCCGCTGACCCAGGACCTCCCCGGGCCCGCCCCGGCGCCTCGTCGCCGGCCACCTGCGGCACGCCACGCCCAGCGCTCCCCGGCCACGCTGGGCTGCCGTGGCGCCTCCGCGTGCCGTGCCCCGACCCCGAC
>JAGPCO010000175.1 GCA_018058095.1 Kofleriaceae bacterium | reverse complement strand
CTGCCGACCAGCCCCGGCGTCGGAGCCCACGCCCAGCACATGATCGCCGCCTCGCCGTGGCACGCGCCGATCGCCTGCAACGAGTGCCACCAGGTCCCGGGCAGCACCGCCGACCAGACCCACCTCAACCAGCAGAACGAGGTGTACCTCGACCCGACCGAGCTGGTGCCCGGGTCCCCGACCGGGACCGGCACCGGCGGCGTGCTGCAGATCGCCGGCGCGCGCTACGACGCCGCCGCTCACACCTGCAGCAGCACGTACTGCCACGGCGGCGGCGGCAGCCCGCTGCGCGGCGGCAACGCGATCACGCCGCAGTGGACCCGGGTCGACGGCACGCAGACCCGCTGTGGCTCCTGCCACGGCGCGCCGCCGCCGTCGCCGCACCCGCAGAACGGCAACTGCGGCACCTGCCACCCGACCATGACCGCCGGCAACAACACCACCATCACCTATCCGGCCCGCCACATCGACGGCAACGTCGACGTCATCAACGACCAGGCGTGCGACACCTGCCACGGCTCCGGCGGCGAGTCGGCGCCGCCACGCGACACCACCGGCGGCACCGCGACCAACCTGCGCACCGTCGGCGCGCACCGCAACCACCTCGGCGCCTCGGGCTGGCGCGCGCTCATCGAGTGCTCGGCCTGCCACCGGGTGCCGACCTCCACCACCTCGATCGGCCACACCGACTCGGCCCTGCCGGCCGAGCTGACGTTCGGGCCAGCGGCCGGGGCCGGCGCGACCTGGAACGGCACCACCTGCAGCAACACCTACTGCCACGGCGCCACCCTCGGCGCTGGCGGCCTGGCGACCCGGCCGGTGTGGACCAACGTCGATGGTTCGCAGAGCCAGTGCACGTCGTGCCACGGCGCGCCGCCGCCGGCGCCGCACCCGGCCGACCCCGACTGCGGCACCTGCCACGACACCATGACCGCCGGCGGGGGCCTGGTCATCACCGATCCGTCCCGGCACATCGACGGCAACCTCGACGTCGACGGCGACCAGGCCTGCAACTCGTGCCACGGCTCGGCCGGCAGCGACGCCCCGCCCGAGGACACCCAGGCCAACACCGCGACCAACACCCGCGGCGTCGGCGCGCACCAGAGCCACCTCAACCCGGCCCCGCTGTACTTCCGGGCCATCGCCTGCGGTGACTGCCACCAGGTCCCGGGCACGGTCAGCAGCCTGGGCCACGTCGACACCCCGCTGCCGGCCGAGCTGCGGTTCTCGGCCCGGGCCGGCACGTCGCCGGCGTGGAACGGCGCGACCTGCGCCAACGTGTACTGCCACGGCTCGACCCTGACCAGCGGCACCGGTGGCGCCGGCGGCACGGCCACCACGCCCATCTGGTCCCGCGTCGATGGCACCCAGGCCCAGTGCACCTCGTGCCACGGCTTCCCGCCGCCGGCGCCGCACCCGCAGAACAGCGATTGCGGCGACTGCCACAACACCGTCCAGGCCGGCAGCAACATGACGTTCGTCAACGCCGCCGCCCACATCGACGGCAACCTCGACGTCGACACCAACCAGGCCTGCAACAGCTGCCACGGCGGCACCAACAACGCGCCGCCGAGTGACACCTCCGGCGGCACCACCACCACGCTGCGCGGCGTCGGCGCCCACCAGGCCCACGTGCTGGCCAGCTCGCCCTGGCACGCGCCGACCAACTGCGGCCAGTGTCACCAGGTGCCGGGCACGGTCAACTCGGTCGGTCACCTCGACACCGCGCTGCCGGCCGAGCTGCGCTTCACCGGGATCGCCGCCGGCTCGACCTGGAACGGCAGCAACTGCAGCACCTACTGCCACGGCTCGACCCTGGCCGCTGGCGGCACCGCGACCAACCCGCAGTGGACCCGGGTCGATGGGTCGCAGAGCGACTGCGGCGCCTGCCACGGCGTGCCGCCGCCGCCGCCGCACCCGACCGGGACGGCGTGCGAGTCGTGTCACCCCAACGCCGGCCCGGGCCAGACCATCACCGATCCGAGCACCCACATCGACGGCACGGTCCAGGTCACCGCTGGCGCGACCCACCCGGCCGGGTACGGCACCCGCATCATGCACGGCTACGACGTCGACCGCAGCGGCGTCGGCTCGTGCGCGACGGCGGGTTGCCACGGCACGACCTTGACCGGTGGCACCTCGGGCGGGCCGTCGTGCGCGACGGTGACCGGGTGCCACTCCAACATCGGCAGCGGCTTCACCTGGCAGACCCAGTGCACCTTCTGCCATGGCAACGCGGCGATGCCGGCCGGCAACGGCGCGCCGCCGCAGGGCACGCTCGGCGCCACCGCGGCGACCGATCGCTCGGTCGGGGCGCACCAGGTCCACCTCGGCGCCACCGCGATGCACGGGGCCTGGGACTGCAACATGTGCCACACCAAGCCGACCGGCGCGTTGACCCCGGGCCACCTCGACGGCACCGGCAACGTCGTCCAGGCCGAGGTGCGCTACTCGACGCTCAACCCGACCGCCACCTACAACACCACGAACGCCACCTGCGGCTCGATGTACTGCCACGGCAACGGCCGGACCAGCGCCGGCACCGCGGTGTGGACCTCGACCACCGACCTGACCTGCACCTCGTGCCACCCGACCACCGCGCTCACCAGCGGCGAGCACAAGAAGCACATCCGGGACGAAAACATGGACTGCGTCGAGTGCCACCAGACGGTGGTCAACGCGGCCATGGGCATCATCGCCCCGGCCCTGCACGTCAACGGCACCAAGGAGGTCAAGATGCCGAACGGCACCTACAACCCCGCCAACAAGGCGTGCTCGGGCCTGGGTAACGGCTGCCACGGCACCGAGACCTGGTAGCCAGGTGGTCGATCGTCCGCGCCGTGCACAGTGTGCACAGCGCGGACGGTCCACGTCATCTCGCCTGGGTCAGCGGCACGTCACGGGCACGAACCGCCCTCGACCACGCTCATCGCGCTGCCGCCGGCGCAGGTCAACGTACAGGTCGCATCCGAGGCGCACGACAGCGAGCAGCTGTCGGTGCAGGTGATATCGCAGGTCGAGCCGGCGGCGCAGGTCACGCTGCCGCTGGCGCCGACGGTCAGCTCACACGAGGCGCCGCTGGCGCAGTTGACCGAGCACGACTGGCCACAGGCGCCGGTGCAGGTGCTGTCCATGGCGCAGGCCAGCGAGCAGCTGCTGCCGGCGCATCCAGAGTCGGTCAGGTCACACGCGCTGGCGGCCTCACACTGACACGAGGTGCCGGTGCAGCTTGGAGGTGGTGCCTGGTCCGAGCCACACCCACCGGTGGTGGCGAGGAGGGTGAGGGCGGTGGCGAGGAGGGACGCGCGCAGGTCGAACGATAGGGGAGGGATGGGCATGTGGCGATCCGGGAAGCAAGCCGCGTGCGCGGTCGTGGCGTCGGTCAAGGCGTCAGCTGGCGCGCGAGTGGGAGCTCGACCTCCAGCGCGGCCCCGGCCCCGTCGACCTCCGCCACCACCGCCGCGCCGCCATGCTCACTCGCGAGCTGGCGCACGATGGCCAGGCCGAGCCCGCTGCCGCGCGAGTCGGGCCCACGCCAGAACGGCAGGAAGACCTGCTCGCGCTCCGACGCCGGGATGCCGCGGCCGTGGTCGCGCACGCGCAGGCGGGCTCGACCGCCGACCTCCGCCAGCTCGACCTCGACGGTCGACCCGGCCGGGCCGTGGCTGATCGCGTTGTGCAGCAGGTTGTCGATGATGCGGCGCAGCGAGACCAGGTCGCCCCGCACCATGATCGGCTCGGTCGCGAGCAGCAGCGTGAGCCCGGCCGCGCCAGCCTGGGCGTTGACCCCGACGCAGGCCGCGCGCACCACCTGGTCGAGCGCGACCTCGGCCTCGACCCGGGCGGCGCGGCGATCGCCCAGCGTGACCTCGACCAGCCCGGTCAGGCGGTCGACCTCGGCGCCGACCTCGGCCAGGGCCGTGCGCAGCTCGGGCTCGGGCCGCGGCCGGCGCAGGGCCAGGTCGACCGTGGTGCGCAGGACCCCGAGCGGCGTCCGCAGGTCGTGCGCGGCCGAGGCCAGCCAGCGCTGCTCGTCGGCGCGCTGCGCCTCGAGCTGGCGGGCCGCCGCGTACAGGCCGTCGCGCAGGGCGGCCAGCTCGTCGCCGCTGGGGTCGACCGGCGGCGGCGGGTCGGCCTGGCCGTCGCGCAGGCGCGAGACGTAGGCGCCGAGCGCCTCGGCTCGGCGGGCCATCCGCCCGGCCAGCACCGCCTGGACCACCAGCAGCAGGCCGCCGATGCCGGCCACGGCGCCGCCCGCGCCCAGCCAGAACGTGCGCATCGTCGTGTCGACCCGGGTGGTCGGCATGGTCAGGAACAGGACGTAGCGATCGCCGGCGGGTGAGGTCACCACCGCACGCAGCTCGCGGGTCTCGAGCGGCCCGTGCCGGCCGTGGCGCAGCTCGACCTGGCCCTGCGCGCCCGGCCAGCGCAGGTCAGGCGGGACGCGGGCACCGGCGTGGGTCGTGACCACCGGGGCGCCGTCGGCGTCGTAGATGGCGCCGTCGGGGATCATCTGGTCGAGGTCGGCCGCCAGCGGCGAGACGTGGGCGTGCAGGTGCGGGTGACCGCCCGGGCCGTCGAACAGGCCCACGCTCTCGACCGCGGCCTGGGCCAGCAGGTGCTGGTCGATCTCGGCCCGGAGCTGGCGCTCGAGCAGGGTGCCGGCCAGGTAGGCGACGGCGACGAGCGCCACGATCGGCAGCACCCCGCCGAGCAGCAGCAGGCGACGGCGCACGGTCACGGCACGACCAGCCGGTAGCCCAGCCCGCGCACCGTGGTGATGGTCGCCGGGTCGCCGAGCTGGCGCAGCTTGGCGCGGACCTGGCCGACGTACACGTCGACGACGTTGCCGGGCCCGGTGAACGCCTCGCCCCACACCGCCGCGAGCAGGTCGTCGCGGCTGACCGCGTCGCCGGCGCGCTCGACCAGCAGGCGCAGCACGTCGAGCTCGCGCGGGCTGAGCTCGACCAGGTGGTCGTCGGCCCGCGCGCACCGGCCGCGCTCGTCGAGGCGGAGCCGACCCGCCCGCAGCTCGCGGGCCGGCCGTCGCCGGGTCAGGCTGTCGAGGCGCGCCAGCAGCTCCTCGAAGTCGAACGGCTTGACCAGGTAGTCGTCGGCGCCCGAGCGCAGGCCCGACACGCGCTCGCCGACCTGGCCGCGCGCGGTCAGCATCAGCACCGGCGTGCCCAGGCCACGCCGGCGCCAGCGCCCGAGCAGCAGCACGCCGTCGCCGTCGGGCAGGCCCCAGTCGAGGATGATCACGTCCCAGTCGTCGTCGACGCGGGCGGTGGCCGCCGCCGCGGTGGCGGCCAGCTCGACCTGGTGGCCTTCCTCGCCCAGGCCACGCGCCAGCAGGCGGGCCATGGCCGGTTCGTCCTCGACCACCAGGATCCTCATCGGGTGCGTACGCGCCGGGCCAGCCACGGGTAGATCACGGGTAGCACGACCAGGGTCAGCGTGGTCGAGCTGATGAGCCCACCGACGACGACCGTGGCCAGCGGGCGCTGGACCTCGGCACCGACCCCGGTCGCCAGCGCCATCGGCACGAAGCCGAGCGCGGCGACCATCGCCGTCATCGACACGGCGCGGCAGCGGGCCCGCCCGGCGGCGGCGGCGGCGGTGGCCGGGTCGGCGCCGGCCTGCTCGCGCTCGCGGATGTCGGTCATCAGCACCACGCCGTTCATGACCGCGATGCCCGACAAGGCGATGAAGCCGACGGCGGCGGCGACCGACAGCGGCAGGCCGCGCACGGTCAGGGCGGCGATGCCACCCACACACGCGAACGGGACGTGGCCGAACACGATCAAGGCCGGGCGGGCCGCGCCGAAGGTCAGGCCGAGGACGAGCAGGATGAGGACGAGCACGGCCGGGACGACCAGCGCCAGCCGCGCCTTGGCGGCGGCCAGCGCCTGGTACTGGCCACCCCACACCAGGCGGACCCCCGGTGGCACCACCACCTGGGCCACCGCGGCGCGGGCCCCGGCCAGGGTGCCGCCGAGGTCGCCGCCACGCACGTTGAAGCCGACCACCAGCTGGCGCTTGCCCTGCTCGTGGGCGATGAGGCCGGGGGTCGGGTGAGGCGTGATGGTGGCGACCTGGCCGAGGCTGACGGTCAGGCCGTGCCGGCTCGGGATGGCGACCTGGGCCAGGTCGGCCGCCGCCGGCGGCGCCGCGCCGAGGGTCACCACCACCGGCACCGCCACCGTGCCGCGCTGGGTCACCCCGGCCGGCAGGCCGAGGCGGACCGCGGCGACGGCGTCGAGGACGTCGCCGACCTCGAGCCCGAGCCGGCCGGCGCTGGTCACGTCGGGGCGAACGTCGACCACCGACACCTCCGGCGGCGCCAGGATGCGGGCGTCGGCCACGCCCGGCCGACCGGTCAGGGCCTGCTCGATCGCGCGCGCCACCTGCCACAGGGCCGCGAGGTCGTCGCCGACGACGGCGAGGGCGACGTCGGTCGACGCGCCGCCGACCAGCTCGTTGAAGCGCATCTGGATCGGCTGGGTGAAGGCGGGCTCGGAGCCGGGCGTGACCTCGTCGATGATCGCCTGCATCTGGGCGATGAGGCCGGGCCGGTCGAGCCCGGCGCGCCAGCGATCGGCCGGGATCAGGCGGACGAAGACGTCGGCCTGGTCGAGCCCCATGGTGTCGGTGGCGATGGCCGGGCTGCCCAGGCGCGACACGATCTGCGCGATCTCGGGCACCCGGGCCCGCAGCGCCGCCTCCATGGTGGTGGCGTCGGCGATGGCCTCCTCGACCCGGGTGTCGGGCGCGCGGGTGGTCTGGATGACCAGGTCACCCTCGTCGAGCTGGGGGGTCAGCTCGGCCCCGGCGCGCGCGAACAGCACGGCCGCGCCGATCAGCGCGGCCGCGGCCGCCCCGGCGACGAGCGCGCGCCGGCGGAGCAGGCGCGGCAGCAACCAGCCGTACAGCGCGTCGATGGCGCGGGTCAGGCGCGGCGGGCGCGCCGGCGGGCGGGCGGCGCCGCCGCTGGCGAGCAGCGCGGGCACCAGCGTGAGAGACAGGGCCAGCGCGGTCACCAGGGCCAGCACGACGGTGATGGCCATCGGCCGGTACAGCTTGCCCTCGACGCCGTGCAGCGCCAGCACCGGCACGTAGACCAGGACGATGACCAGGACCCCGGCGAACACCGGCCGGGCCACCGCCCGGGCCGAGGCCTCGACCGAGGCCGCCAGGGGCTGCCCGTCGGGGCCGCGCCGATGGAACGAGTGTTCGACCATGACGATCGCGCCGTCGACCAGCAGGCCGAAGTCGATCGCGCCCAGGCTCATCAGGTTGCCGCCGACGCCGAGCTGGCGCATGACGGCGGCGGCGCCCAGCATGGAGACCGGGATGGCGAGGGCGACGATGACGCCGGCGCGCAGGCTGCCGAGCGACAGCAGGAGCACCGCGATGACCAGGGCGCCGCCCTCGAGCAGGTTCTTGCCGAGCGTGCGCAGGGTGGCGTCGACCAGGTCGGCCCGGTCGTACACGACCTCGAGCTCGACGTCGTCGGGCAACACGTCGGCGACCGCCGGCAGCTGGGCGCGCAGGGCGCGCGCCACGTCGCGCGCGTTGGCGCCGCGCAGCATCTGGGCCATCACGTACACCACCTCGCCCCGGCCGTCGGCGGTGGCCGCGCCGATGCGGGGCCGCGCGCCCTCGTCGACGTCGGCGACGTCGCGCACGCGCACGGTCACCGCGCCGCGCTGGGCGATCGTGAGGTCGGCCAGCGCCGGCGCCGAGCCCAGGCCGGCGTCGCCGCGCAAGAGGACCTGGCCGCGCTCGCCCGGGACGGCGTCGCCGGGGACGACCCCGACCGAGCGCGCCACCGCGGCGCGCAGGTCCTCGAGGCCGAGGCCGTGCCGGGCCATCCGCACCGGGTCGGCCCGGATCTCGAAGCGGCGGCGCACGCCGCCCCAGGTGTTGACCTCGACCACCCCGGGCACCGCGCGCAGCAAGGGCGCGACCTCGAGGGTGGCCAGCTCGAGCAGCTCGGCCGGCGACCGGCCCGGCGCGCGCAGCAGCAGGTGGAACACCTCGCCCAGGCCGCCGGTGAGCGGGCCGAGCTCGGGCGCCTCCACGCCGGGCGGGAGCGCGGCGGTCACGCCCGCGACCTTCTCGCTCACCAGCTGGCGAGCCCGAAAGGGGTCGAGCTCGTCGTCGAACAGGGCGGTCACCGCCGACAGGCCGTAGCGCGACGTGCTGCGCGTGAGGTGCAGGCCCGGCATGCCGCCGAGGGCGGCCTCGATGGGGCGGGTCACCCGCAGCTCGACCTCCTCCGGCGTCAGGCCCGGGGCGCGGGTCAGGACCTGGACCTGGTTGCCGGTGACGTCGGGCAGGGCGTCGAGGCGCAGGCCGAAGGCGCCGACGGCGGCGACCAGGACCACCGCGACCCAGGCCAGGATGACCACCCGCCGGTGCCGGACCGAGGCCGCCGCCAGCTCGGCGATCACGGCGCGTCCTCGTGCGTGACCTGGCCACACCGGCCGGCCGGGACGGGTGGCCCGGCCACGTCGTACCAGACCGCGATCGCGCCGTCGTCGGTCGGCGCGCTGGCGGTCACCGTGAGCGCGCGCGGCTCGCCGAGCCCCGGGTGCAAGGTGGCGCGCGGCCCGCGCGGTGCGCTGGCCCACCGTACGACCACGCGGCGCGCGCCGCCCAGCTGCAACCGGACCAGGGCCGGGTCGCCCGGAGCGCGGCCCTCGCCGGCGACCGCGGTGACCGCGGTGACCAGCCCGGCCGCCGGGGCGCGCAGCACGACGCGGCCGCGCGCGGCGGCGTCGCCCTCGCTCAGGTTGGCCGCGCGCACGACCGCCAGCGCCACCCCACGCTCGCCGCGCAGCGCGGCCAGGCGGGCGTCGAGCTCGGCCAGGTCGGCGGCGCGAGCCAGGCTGGCCGCGACCAGGTCGGCCAGGGCCCGGCGTCGGATCTCCAGCGCGGCCAGCTGGTCGGCCGCGCCGCGCGCCTGGGCCACGGCGATCGCGGCCTCGGGCGCGATCAAGGTGACCAGCGCCGCGCCGGCCTCGACCTGATCGCCCGGGCGCACGTGGACGCGCTCGATCCGGGCCGGCAGCGGGGTCGTCAGCGCCGCCGCCGCGTCGGCGTCGAGCACCAGCTCGCACGGCGCGACCAGCGCGCGTGGCGTGGGCGTGGCAGGCGGCGCCGGGGCGGCGGGCGCGGGCATGGACGGCGCGGCGGTGGGCCCGGCCGGCGCGGACGGCGCGCGGGCACCCGCGGTCGCGGCGGGTGTCACCGTCGGGCTGGGAGGTGCGGCCGGCGCGCCACCTTCGCCACAGGCGGTCACCAGCGCGAGGGCCAGGCTGACGAGCGGGGCCGATCTCATCGCCCACCTCCGCCGCTGGCCAGGCCCGGCTCGACCTCGGCCCAGGTCAGCGCCGCCGCGGCGCTCGCCGCCTCGGCCTCGGCGGTGGCCAGCTGGCGCCGGGCCAGGACCAGGTCGCCCAGGAGCACCTCGCCGGCGGCGCGGGCGGCGTCGAGCGCCTCGGTCCACGCCACCAGCGCGTCGACCTGGGCGGCCCGCGCCGCCGCGAGCTGGCGGGCGTGTTCGAGGTCGTGACGCCGGCGCCAGGCCTCGACCTCGGCGCGCCGGGTCGCCAGCTCGGCCTCCCCGCTGGCGGCCTGCGCGCGGATCCGCTCGCTGCTGGCGGCGTGGCGGCCGCGATCGCCGCCGCCCAGATCGATCCCGACGGTGACGTACCCGGCGGCGGCGCCGCTGGCCTGCTCGATCCGCGCGCCGAGCTCCCAGCGTCGACGACCGGCGGCCAGGGCGGCGGCGGCGGCGGCGCTGGCGGCGGTGGCGCTGGCGCGCTGGCTGGCGGCGTCGATGGGAAGCCCCGCCGCCGGCGCCGGCGCGCCGACGCTGGGGGGCAGGTGCGCGGAGGCGCGGACCGGCCCGGGCCGGGCCAGCGCCGCCCCGAGCGCCAGGTCGGCGTCGATGGCCTCGCCCTCGAGCTCGAGGTGGCGGGCCGCGGCGTCGAGGCGGTACGCCGTGGCCGCCGCGGTCTCGACCCGGGTCGCGGCGCCCAGGCGGGTGGCCTCGCCGGCCAGCCGCTCCAGCTCGAGCGCGGCCTCCAGCTCGCGGTCGGCCAGGCGCAGGCGCTGGTGTGCCAGCCACGACGCCAGCCAGCGCGCGCCGACCTCGAGGCGGCGGTCGCGCTGGTGCAGGCGCACGCGCGCCGCGGTCGCGGCCAGGCCGGCCCGGCTGGCCTCGGCGGCGGCGTCGGCCACGCCGCCGGTCAGGCCGACGCCGAGCGCGAGCTGCCAGGCCGGGCCGTCACTCCAGCCCGGGCTGACCTCGAGCTGCGGGTGGAGTGCGTCGCGTCGGCGTCGGGCCGTGGCCGGCGCCGCGTCGCGCAGCGCGCGCTCGATCGCGACCAGCTCGGGGCTGCGAGCTGCCTCGGCCACGGCGTCGGCGAACGAGACCGCGGGCCCCTCGCCGTGGGGCGCGTCGTGGGCGGGCGCAGCCAGGGCAGACCCACCGGCCAGGGTGGTGGTGGCGGCGACGAGGAGGAGCAGCGGCGACGAGCGCCTGGCGCGACACATGCCCGCACCATGGCCGGCCCGAGGGTGGGGCGCTTGAGCCGCGTCTGAGCGAACCCTCAGGATCCGCGCCTGCTACAGTCGG
>JAGPCO010000174.1 GCA_018058095.1 Kofleriaceae bacterium | reverse complement strand
CGCGGGTCCCCCTAAAGCGGGCCGTGTCGGACGGCGCGTCCGGCTACCCCGGAGGGGCCACCTGGCCGGGGGCCGGCCTGGGCGCGGGCGGCCGGGGCCCCGCAACTTCGAGCTTGGCCTGGTCAGCGACGACGCGCTCCTGCTCGACCACACCCAGGCGGTGTTCGAGCGCATCTGGTCGGGCCAGGAGTGCGCGGGCTGCGGCCTGCGCGCCGACTGCCCGGGGCCGCTCGACCAGGTCGCGGCGGCGGCGGCGCGGCCGGCCCCCGGCGCGGCGCCGACCCCGGCACCCGCCCCGGCCGGCGCCAGGCCCCGGCGCGGGCGGCCGTCCCGGGCCGGCCGACGGCCCCGGCCCCGGTCGACCGCTGGGTGATCTCGACTAGTTGCATCGAGTGGCGGGTTCCGCTGTAACCGGGACCCGTGGCCGCGGCACCATGGGGCAGTGACCGCGGTGGCCGCCTACCTGGACGACGTGCTGCTGGTCGACCGCTGCCTCACCGGCGAGGCGCACGCGACCCGCGAGCTGTTCCGGCGCTACCGCACCCGGGTGTACGGCTCGCTGTACCGCGTCCTCGGCAGCAACCAGGACCTCGACGACCTGATCCAGGAGGCGTTCCTGCAGGTGTTCCAGTCGCTGCGCGGCTGGCGCGCCGAGGCCAGCCTGGCCACCTGGATCGACCGCGTCACCGTCCGCGTCGCCTATCGCTACCTCAGCCGGCGTCGCGGCAAGGGCGTGCCGCTCGAGTTCGACGACGAGCGCGACGGCGCGGCCGCACAAGGCGACGCGGCGACGACGGCCGGCGGCGCGCGCCACCAGCTGGCGCGCGACGGGGTGCGCCAGCTGTACCGTGTGCTCGACGGCCTGTCGCCGGCGGCGCGGGTCGCGTTCACCTTGCACGAGCTCGAGGGCCGACCGGTGGCCGAGGTGGCCGACCTGGTCAGCGCCTCGGTCACGGCGACCAAGCTGCGGGTGTGGCGGGCCCGGCGCGCGGTCGAGGCCGCGGCCGCGGCCGACCCGGTGCTACGCGAGTTCCTGGCCGACGACCGAGGAGGTGGCTCGTGAACCTGCGCCACCGCATCCAGCCGCCGCCGCTCGACGACGAGCGCTGGACCAACATCGAGCGCGCCGTGGTCCTGGCGGCGACCAGCCAGGTGGCGCGCCCCGGCTTGACCCGGCCGCGCTGGCTCCTGGCCGGCTGGGCCGCCGCGACGGCGCTGGCGTGCGGGATCGCCGCGGTCGCGCTGTGGCTGGCCTGGCGCGGCCCGACGCCGGGCCGCACCGACGCGCCGATCGGGCCCGCGGCCACGGCGCCGCTCGCCGCCCCGATCGCCATCGCGGCTGGCCCGACCGGGTCGCGGGTCGATCTGGGTGACGCCGTCGTCGAGGTCGCGGCCGGCAGCGAGGTCACCGTGACCCGGCCCGGTGGCGGCGTGCTGCTGGAGCTGGCCGCGGGCACGGTCGACCTCGTGGTGGCGCCGCGGGCCGGGCGCGCCCCACTGGTGGTGCGCGCCGCCGACGTCGACGTCATCGTCGTCGGCACGGAGTTCTCGGTCCGGCGTGACGAACAGATCCACGTCGCGGTGCGCGAGGGCGTGGTGCGGGTCCGACGTGGCCAGGATGAGGTCCGGGTCGTGGCCGGCCAGGCCTGGGCCGGGCCGGTGACCCGGGTCGCCGGCGCGCCCATGCCGGCGGTGACGGCGGCTGGCCCCGACGGCTCGGACGCGGTCGGGCGGCCCGACGGAGCGGCCGGGACGACCGTGGCGACCGGCCCGCTGCAGACCCGCAGCGACGGGGTCATGCCGACCCTGCGCGACCGCGTCGCCAGCGCGCCCGATGGCGCACGGGCCGATGGCGAGCGTCCCGGGGCGACCGACCAGCCCGGCCGCGCCGGCCGCGGCGATCAGCCGACCGGCCGCACCGGGCGCGATCGCACCGGCGAGGGCGCGCAGGCCGGCGCCGGCGCGCCGGTGCTCGACCTGGCGACCGCGATCCGCCGGCAGCCGCTGGCGCCGCCGCAGCCGGTCATCGCCGGCGAGCCGGCCGCGCAGCTGGCCGCCTATCAGCGCGCGTTGACGGAGGGCAAGGGCGCCGCCGCCGCCGCGGCCCTGTATGGCATGGCGGTGGTGCAGCATCGTGGCCTGGGCCGCGACACCGATGCGCTGCGCTCGCTCGACGCCTACCTGCGCCGGTTCGCCAGCGGCGAGGAGCGTGCCGACGTGCTCTGGCTACGCATTCGCATCCTGTGCCGGGCCGGCTTCGGCGAGTCCTGTCGCGAGGCCGCACACAGCTACCTGCGCGCCTTCGCCGGCGACGGGGTGCGGGCCCGGCTGGCCGAGGAGATCGTCGCCACCACCGCGCCGTAGCGGGCGGGTCACGGCCTCGTGGGCGTGGCCGCGCGGGCGCTGCCGAGCTCGGATATGATCCGGGCCGGTGTCGCGGCCGCGTCTGACCATCCTGCTCGCCGCGGTGTCACCGCGCGACGCCCGCGGCGGCGGTGTGTTCGTGCCGGGCGTCGAGCTCGCCTTCGACGCCGAGTGCACCCTGGCCCTGCTCGAGTCCGAGGCCGGGCGGGTGCTCCTCGAGGTGCCGGCGCGGGTGGTCATGAGCACGCCCGCTGGGGTTGGGTTGACGCTCCTGGGCGAGGAGGACCGCGTGGCGCTGCGGGGCGCGCTGGACAGCAACAGCAACAGCGACAGCGACAGCAACAGCAACAGCAACAGCAACAGCAACAGCAACAGCAACAGCGACAGCGACAGCAACAGCGACAGCGGCGACGACGACGACGACGACGACGACGACGCCAGCCCTCGCCGGCTGCACCTGCACGCCCGGCTACGCGGGCTGACGGTGGTCGAGCAGCTTCGGGTCGCGCGCGACGGCGAGCTGCACGAGCGCATCGCCCTCGAGCGCATCTATGGCAAGGCGGTGTGGGAGGCCCTGCTGCGCAACCACCGCGTCACCGCGCCCGAGGTCGCACGGATCGCCAAGATGGGGACCCTGCCCCGCCCGCTGCTCGAGGTCATCGTCAGCAACGGCGCCTGGCTGGGTATCCCGGAGGTCCGGCGCGCGCTGCTGGCCAACCCGCGGCTGGCCGCCGACCACATCCCGCGCATCCTGCGCCACCTCGGCAAGGCCGAGCTCAAGCTGGTGCCGAACCAGACCGCCTACCCGCTCGCGGTACGCGACGCCGCCAAGCGCCTGCTGCGCGGTGGCGCCTGACCGACGCCGACTCCGCCGCGTGTCGGGACGGCAGCAGGCCGCGCTGGGTGGGGCTATTGCCGGGTGAAGTCGTACTGGTAGTGCGTCTCGCCGGGCGGGTCGAACTGATCCGCGACCCGGACATCCTGCGCGATGCGGTTCGAGCCGGGCGTGAACAGGCCCTGTGCACCGCACGACCAGAACGGCTGGAACGTGCTCGGGATGACCTCGTTCGGCGGCGGCGGCGGACAACGCATCGGATCCCCGGTCGCCGTGTACGTGTTGGTCAGCGTCGCCTGCCCGGTGAGGTTGGCGCCAAAGCCAGAGGTCAGCATGTAGCCGCCGCCCTGCTCGTCGACCACGAGGGCGACCAGGTCGGCAGGATCCGGCCGCGACAGCTGGTGTGTCGCGAGATACTCGCTGCGGTGCTGGACCGGGCACAGGGGCGTGCCCTCCGCGGTGTTGGTGACCACCCGGCGGGTGTACGACGCGGTCGCGCTGGTGATCGTCATCGAGAACGCGAACGGCACCAGCGAGTCCTCGGCCGCGGCGGAAACGGTGCTGTCGATGGTCGTGACGCGGGATCCGCCCGGCACCAGCTCCGTCCCGACTGCCGACACGACACACGATAGCGACCCACGCCAGCGCGGATTGGCCACGGTGATCAGGGCGTGCAGCGCGGGTTGGGGCGTGCGCACGCCGCCCCGGACTTCCACGCTGGTGAAGGACACGTCGAAGACGGTCGGGGCGGGTACGGCGGCCGGTGCCGTGTAGTCCGCGCCGATCGGCTGGGCCACGACCGTCCCGACCGTCGGGCTGCCGCCGAAGGCTCCGTTGACGAGCCAGTCGCGCTCGTATCCCTCCGCGCTGCTGGCGTACGGGACTCGGGTCTCCCGGATCGGGCGCACGAGCTCGTTGGGGTCGACGGCCAGGGCGATCATCGTGCAGCCGACCGAGCCGGCGAACGTGTCGCGGTCGCACGGGTAGTCGGTGAAGTGGGCATACGGGACCAGCCGGAGCGTCGCCCCTGGCGGGATGACCGCCCGCCTCGGCATGATCCCGCGAGCCCGGAGCAACATGACGCGGTTGCTCGAACCGCCCGAGGCCGGGCGCCGTTGCATCGGTGCCAGCGCATCGTCGAGCTCCAGCGTCGCGGTGCGAGCCAGCGGGTCGAGGACGAACGGACGTGCCACCCAGGTCGTGTCGGCCTGCTTCTGGGCGATGGCCAGGTTGCCGGGCTCATCGAGGGCCTCGAACGGAAAGGTGAGCTGCACCGGCGCTGACAGCGGCGCGCCGACCGCGACCTCCAGGCCGGGGTCGTCGCCCACCGGGCTGACGAACCGCTGCAGCTCGACTGGGGTGGCGTCGGGCACCGCGCCCGGCGGAAAGGTCACGATCAGCTCGTCGAGGCTGAGGCTGCCGCCGGCCACGCCGATGACCCCAGTCACCGGCTCGCCCAAGCGCGCCTCGTCGGCGGTGCGCAGCGCCACCTCGTCGCTCGGCGCTGCGGTCTGTTCCAGCCACGGGCCCTCCTCGCCGGTTGCCCTGATCCGGTACGTGTAAGAGCTGGGCAAGAGGCCGGTGTCGAGGTACCCGGTCGTGGCGGCGTCGAGGGCCACCAGGGGCGCGAAGGCCCCACCCGGATCGCGGCGCTCCAGCGTGTAGCCCTGGGTCGTCGGCAACGCCCAGGCCAGGGTGATCGTGCTGGTGCTGGAGCCGAAGGCCAGCAGTGTCGCGTCGTTGGGCCCCCCGTCCTCTGGCTCTCCACAACCCAGCAGGCCGAGGCCAACCGACACGGACACGACGGTTCGAGTGAGCATACGCATGACCCATAGGGCGGGCTCGCGCCGCAGGTCGCGCCGGGATCGACCGGCCGGGCAGCGATTTCCTTGGCGGCACGCGCGACCTCCGGGCCGAGCCGGCTCTATCCCCCCATGAGAACCATCGTCGTCTGGGCGACGCTCGTCGTGAGTGTCGCCGCCGCGTGTGTCCCGCTCGCGCCGCAGCCAGCACCGTACGGCGGCGGCCCGGCCACGAACGGGCCACCGCCGGCGCAGGCCGCTGGCAGCTGGGGATGCACGCAGGTCTTCGAGTGCTTCGCCACCTGCGCGGGTGACCAGGCGTGCGCGCAGGCCTGCCTGGCCTATGGCGACGCGCCGTCGCAGGCCGCCGCCCTCGCCGGCCTGCAGTGCGTGGCCGACTGCAACACCAGCACCGAGGCGGACTGCGTCGACAGCCAGTGCGCCGACGAGATCGAGGCCTGCCGCGCCACCGGACCCACGGTGGCCACCGCGTGGCAGGACGGCCTCTCGCCCGAGGCGTCGCCACCCACGTACGCCGACCCCGCCGGGGGCACGTACGCCGCCGACCTCCCGCGTCAACCGGTGACCCAGTCCGGCGTGCTGGCCTGGCTGACCGGGGAGTGGATCGGCAACAACCACCAGTTCGTCTTCTATGGCGACGGCCGCGTGCGCCGCAGCGGCAGCACCGCGATGTACACGGACAAGGGCGTCTACGGCTGTGTGTCGGTGATCAACGAGATCGGCCAGGTCGTGCAGCAGGGCGACTACCTCGTGATGTCCTTCGACGCGATCGACAAGGACCACTGCCGCAATCACGAGGCCGGAGCCGCCGTGGTGGTGCGGTACCTCATCGACTGGAAGGAAAACTACAGCGATCCGACCGGTCCGCTCCAGATCATCCTGCGCGAGCAGAACTGCACCCGCGGCGGCACGATGTACTGCGACGACCCACTCCGGCGCCGGTAGCTCGACGACCCCTCACCGCCGCGCACGAACCGGGCGCGACCTCCGGCCCGAGCCCGCTCTATCCTCCCATGCACCCGCGCGCCGCCGCCCTCCTGCTCGCCCTCACCCTGCCCGCCTGCGACGAGGCCGCCGCCGTCCTCCCCGACGCGGCGCCGGCTCACCTCGACGCCCTCCGGATCGACGCGGCCAGGCCCGACGCCGCCACGACCGATGCCGGGGCCGCGGACGCCGCCGTCGACGCAGCGGCGCCACGCCGGTGCGGCCGCGTCAGCGTCAGCACGTCAGGCGCGCAGACCAGCGGCGCCAGCTACTTCGGCACCTCCGACGGCGTCCACCGCTACCTGGCGACCGATGCGGCGCTGATCGCCTTCCAGTCCGAGGGGTCGCTCGCTAGCGATGACACCGACACGCTGCAGGACATCTACCTGCGAGACCCCGCGGCGGCCACCACCAGCCGGGTCAGCGTGGCGAGCAGCGGCACACCTGCGGACAGCCGCAGCGTCGGGCTCGCCGTCAGCGGGGACGGGCGCTTCGTCGCGTTCCACTCCGACGCCAGCACGCTCGTCCCCGGGGACAGCAACGGGGTCGACGACGTCTTCGTCCACGACCGCGTCCTGCACGTCACCGAGCGCGTCAGCGTCTCCTCGGACGAGACCCAGGCCAACTGCGGCAGCTTTCGCCCATCGCTGTCGGCCGATGGGCGCTTCGTCGCCTTCGACTCCTGCACGACGAGCTGGGCCGAGGTGGCCGGCAAGACCCTGGCGGTGCTCGACGTGTTCGTCCGTGACCGCCAGACCGGCACCACCGTCCTCGTCAGCACCCATCCGCTCGGCGATCCCGCGGCGCGCTGGGACCACCACAGCGAGGATCCGGTCCTCAGCGCGGACGGGGCCGTGGTCGCGTTCGCGTCGCGCTCGTCGACCATCACCGACAAGGGCGGCCCGTCCACGTCGTCCGAGATCTATGCGCACGTCCTGGCCACCGGCGCCAACGAATGGGTGAGCCGGCACGGGCCGCTCCTGGGGCAGCCACCGGACAGCTTCCACCCGTCCCTCAGCGGTGATGGTCGCCACGTCGCCTATGAGTCCGACGAGACCACGCAGGTCAGCGGCGACACCAACATGGACCGTGACATCTTCGTTCGAGACCGCCAGGCCGGCGTGACCGAACGCATCAACGTCAGCTCGACCGGCGCCGAGGCCCAGGAGCTCGGCACGACGACCGGCCAGGGCAGCCGCACCGCCTCCATCAGCGACGATGGGCGCCTCGTCGCCTTCGTGTCCTACGCGACCAACCTCGTCGGTGGCGATGGCAACGCGACCCGCGACGTGTTCGTCCGCGATCGGGCGCTCGGCGTGACGACCCGGGTCACCGGCGACGACGGCGCCGAGCCGGACGGGGCCAGCGAGGGCCCCTCGCTCAGCGGCGACGGGCAGTGGATCGCGTTCGTGTCGGGCGCGACCAACCTCGTGGTCCCCGACACCAACACGATCACCCCCGACTTCTACCTGTGCCCGGTGCGCTGATGCGCGCGGCACGGCGCTCAGGCCAGCAGACGCTCGAGCGACACGTCGAGCTTGCTCTGGACGAGGCGGACGATCGAGTCGACCTCGTCGACCGAGATCGCCAGCCGCGCCGCGACCTCGGCCCGGATCGCGGCGCCGAGGTCGGCGCGTGCGCCACTCACGCGACGCGCAGCGGTGGCGCGGTGGACCCCGTACAGCGCCGCGATGCGATCGATCGACCAGCCGTCGACGACGCTGTAGCGCAGCAGCGCCCGCTCCGCCGCGGGCAGCCCGACCAGGGCCGCGCGGATGGCCGCATCGACCTCGGGCTTGTAGCGCGCGCGCATCTCGAGCAGATCGGGCCCGTCGCCGGGCGCGATCAGGCTGACGATCGCGTCGTCGTCGAACGGCACCATCCGGCGATCCTTGCCGATCAGCTTCACCAGCTCGCGGGTGGCGATCACCCGCAGATAGCTCCGCAGATCGCACCGCCCCGAGAACGCCGACACCGCGGCCTGCCGCCCGGGCTCCGAGGTGAAGACGAGCCGTCGCAGCTGGCCCGCGACCTCCTCGACCAGCTCGGGCCGCGCCTTGAGGCGCGCGCCGGTTGCCCTCAGCTCCGCAGCCAGCACCTCCTCGTCGAGGCGACGGATGGCCAGGTCATCACCGGCGGCGCAGGCGATCGCCAGGTGGACGTGCGCCGCCCGGACGTTGGCCAGCTGCTCGGGCGAGACCAGATCACCCAGTCGCCGTGCCAGCTCACGCGCGAACAGCCCCGGATCGACCGCGAGTTCGGGGAACGCCGCGACCGCCTCGGCACGCAGCCGCTCGAGCAGCGCCTGCAGGGCCTGGCGATCGGCGAAGCCGGGCAACTGGCTGGCGGGCACTGCAGCGACGAACTCTTCGACGAGAGATTCGGGTGCCACCGACGCTAGCGTACCATCGAAGCTCGGACGTGACCTCGACCGCCCTGGGTGAATGCCCCGATGACGACGTGCTGGGCGCGCTGGCCGCCGGCGAGCTCGCGCCCGCCTCGCGCGAGGCGCTGGCGATCCACGCGGCCTCCTGCGCGGTGTGCCACTCGATGGTCGTCGCGCTGGGTGACGGGGGCTGGACCCAGGCGTCCGCAGTTGGCGCGGGCGTCGACCGCCGCGGGCGCGACGAGTTTGCGCTGCCGCCCGGCGCCGTGGTGGGGCGCTACACCATCGAGCGACGGGTCGGCGCCGGCGGCATGGGCGTCGTGTACGTGGCGACCGATCGCGAGCTCGAGCGCCGGGTCGCGCTCAAGTTCGTCCGCCACGGCGCCGGTGATCCTGCGGCTCGCGCCCGCCTGGTGCGGGAGGCCAAGACGCTGGCGAGGCTGTCGCACCCTCACATCGTCACCTTGTTCGACGCCGGCGAACACCACGACCACGCGTTCGTCGTCATGGAGTACGTCGACGGCGGCAGCCTGCTGTCCTGGGCCAGGCAAGGCGATCGCACCGCCGACGAGATCATCGCGGCCGCGCTGGCCGTGGGGCGCGCACTGGCGGCGGCCCACGCCGCCGGCATCGTCCACCGCGACGTCAAGCCGGACAACGTCCTGGTCGGAGGCGATGGCGACGTGCGGGTGACCGACTTCGGGCTGGCCCGGGCCGGGCTCGAGGTCGGCGCGGCGGTCGACCTCGACGCGGCAGGTGGGCCGTCCGACGCGGCGGCGGCGCTGACGCGGACCGGGGCCATCCTCGGCACCCCGGCGTACATGGCGCCCGAGGCGCTGCGCGGCGTCGGCTCGGCGCTGACCGACCAGTGGTCGTACTGCGCCATGGTCTACGAGCTGCTGGCGGGGATCCGGCCGTTCCCCGATGACGCCGGCCGGCGCGCGGTGGCGATCGCCCGCGGCCAGCTGCAGCCGCCGGCGCCGGGCCGCACCTTGTCGCCTCGCGTGCGCGCCGTGCTCGCGCGTGGCCTGCGGGACGACCCCGGCGCCCGCTGGGGCGACATGCGGGCCCTGGTCGACGCGCTCGGTCGGTCCCGGGGCCGACGGCGAGGTCTTGCGGTCGGCGTCGCCGCCAGCGCGACCTTGGCCGTGGCTGCCGCGGCGGCCGGGGCAATGGCCTGGCGGACCCGCGGCCCCGACGCAGCCCGACCCGAGGCCCCGGCCCGGCAGCAGGTCGGATGGCGAGACGAGCGGCCCGGCTGCGCCTGTCCGCTGTCGGCGTGCGACGACCGCTGCCTGTCGGAGTGCGACGCCGCGGCCTTCGTCCTTGGCGAGCCGCTACCCGGGATCAGCCAGCCTGACCGGCAGGAGGCCCTGCATGGCGCCTCGGTCAGCGGCGACGTCGTCCTGTACCTGTCGGGCCAGGGCTGCGCGCTCGACCGCCTGTTCATCGCCCGCGCTCGCGGCGATACCTTCGAGGAGACCGATCTGACCGACCAGCTCGACCGCTCGCAGGTCGACCTGTTCGAGGGCTGCTGCACGCTGAGCCCCGACGGCCAGGGGATCATCCTGACGACGCCCGAGCGGGACGCGTTCGTCGAGGCGCGGCTGGAGGGCGATCGCCTGCTGCCCCCCACCCCCTTGCTCTTGCTGGCGCTGCCGACCGACGCCAACGTCGGGCTGCCCGTGCTCAGCGCGGACCGGCGGACGCTGTACTTCTACCTCCACCACGCGGGAGACCAGCCCGGTTACCCCGGCGTCCTCGATGGGATGTACCAGGCCGACCGCGACGACGTGACGGCGCCCTTCCAGCGCTGGGCGCGGATCCCGGGCGGCGCCTACGGGTACGACTACGTGACCGGCGTCTCCGCCGACGGCCTGTCGCTCTTCCTGGCCGAGGAATACTCGACGCGGGTCCTGGTCCGGGCCTCCACCTCGGACCACTTCACGGGACCGAGAGACAACCTGCTGCCGATCCAGCTCGATGGTTGGCGCGCGGTCCCCGTCGACGGCTGCGGCCGCATCTACACGACGATCTCGCGCGGCGGGTGCCACAACGAGGACATCACGGTCCTCGAAGGCAGCCCGTAGCGGGGTGCCACGGAGGCACCGACCGGACCTGCGCCTGGCAGGCGCCTAGCCAGCAGGCTGCTGGAAAACCCGTGCCGGCGGCTTCTGCCGACGGGACGGGCTCCGTGTTTTCAGCAGGCTGCGGGATCGAAAGTGCCTAGCAGGATGCTTCTTCAGCATCCTGCCAGGCCCGAGGGTCAGTTGTTGAGCGGGCGCGGCCCGAACGGCGGCGCGACCGGCTGGTTGCGGTTCCAGTGCACCGATTCCTGGTACTGGTTGCTGTCGAGCAGCGTGTAGCCGACGAACAGCGCGGCGGCGAGGATGCCGCCGACCAGCACCACGGTGTGGAACAGCTTGTCGTACTTGAGGTGCATGAAGAACACGCACACCA
>JAGPCO010000077.1 GCA_018058095.1 Kofleriaceae bacterium | reverse complement strand
GGCAGGTTCGGGTTGGTGTCGGCCAGCGCGGCACGCAGGCACGGATCGCCGAACAGGTCGTGCGCCGCCGCGCCGATCTCGGCCAGGGCCGGCCCGAGGTCGTTGCTGCACACCGAGGTGGTCACCCCGCGCGGGGCGCGGCCTTCCTGCGCGGTCGCCATCGCCAGCCGGTCGGCGAACGCAGTCAGGCGGACGGCCGGGTCCGCGGTCTCGGTGTTGGACAGGCCCTGGTACTGACAGGACGGGACCAGGTCGGGACGAAGCGGGCCCCCGCCGGGCGGCGGAGTCACGGTGACCTGCACGGGCTGGTCGGCGCCGGTGATCACCGCGACCATCACGTCGGCCCGGTCGGCCTTGAGCGAGGTCAGGTAGTCGACGTAACCGTCGACGCCGAGCAGGTACGTCGTGTCGTTGCTCGGCCGGCAGTTGGTGCGTAGGCCCGGCGCGCGCGGATCGGCCGGGCCGTCGCACTCGACGCCGAACTCGAAGCAGCGGAACGAGTCGAGTGACCCCAGCGCGGCCGAGGCCGGGCCGAAGAACTCGGGCCCGCGCGCCGAGCAGTCGTCCTCGTCGGCGAGGATGACCACCGCCAGCTTGGCCCACGGCCGCAGGAACGTGCTGCTGCCGCCGCTGTCGTTGCGCAGCGCGGCGTGCATCGCCGCCAGGTGCTGCTCGAAGCCGCAGCCGCCCGCGCCCAGGTCGGTCAGGCACGACACTGCCTCGGCCATCGTGCCGGGGAAGTTGCGGTTGCCGTCGGCGGTCTCGCGCAGGTACGTCCCGGTCACGCCGCAGCGATCGGCGCCCAGCAGCGCGCCGCGATCGTTGCGGCAGGTGATGCCGCCGAGGTCGACGCCGAACGTGCCCATGCTCGACGACACCACGCCGACGTGCAGGTCGACCGGGCCCTCACCCGGGCCGACCAGGCTGGCCAGCAGCTGGTCGAAGCCCTGGCCGAGCACCCGCTGCTTCTCCAGCATCGACCCCGAGTCGTCGACCACCAGCAGCAAGTCGAGCGCGCGCTCGTTGCTCAGCGACAGGTCGAGCACCACCTCGGGCGGCGGGTTGACCGGCACCGGCGGGTCGCCCCCGGACTCGAACACCAGCGTACACGACCCCAGCAGCGGGGCGACCAGCAGCGCGCCGGCCAGGACGGACACGCGGGCAGAGCGACGGCGGACCATGAGCACCTTCCTGTGGGGGAACGCCGGTAGGTGTCCGCGCCGCGAACTTCCTTCGCGGGAAACGACTGGTGGCCAGCCTCACTCGACCAGGCACTGGGCGACGACGGTCGAGCGGCGCGGCCAGGGCTGGTCGGTGACGACCTCGACGGAGATGCCGCTCGGGTAGTCGGTGCAGTTCGGGTCGTCGATGGCGCGCCAGCACGGCAGGCCCGAGACCGCGCTGCACGGCGCCAGCGGGGTCTCGACCTGGTCCGGCCCCCGGTAGTCGACGAACCAGGACAGCTGGCACGAGGGCTGCGTGCCGGATCGCGCCTCGTCGGCGTCGACCGGGACGCCCTGGATACACGGGTTGCCGAGGTTGACGGCGAGCAAGTCCGCGAGCTGGACCAGCGCGTCCGACAGGTCGTTGTCGCACAGGGAGGTCACGGTGCTGCGGTTGGGGAAGAGGTCGGCGAAGGCCTGCAGCCGCACGGCCGGGCGCGCGGTCTGTGGCCCGGAGCGCGATCGATCGAGGGCGGCGCGGTAGGAGCAGGACGGCTGCAGCGCGGGGCGGCCGCGGCCGTCGGCGTCGGTGGCCTTGCCGACCTCGATGGGGCCGGCATCGCCGGAGATGACCGCGACCATGACGTCCAGGGGCCGCGACTTTAGGCCCATCAGCCGGTCGGCCAGGCGGGCGATGGCCTGGTGCCCCCGCAGCGACCCGTCGGCGGCGGGGCGACAGCCGGTGCGCGGGCCCGGCGCGGCCGGATCACCACCTTCGGCGCACACCACGCCGTCGGCGAAGCAGGCGAAGTCGTCGGCGCGATCCCGGGCGCCCGCCGGCAGGTGCGACCACCAGGCCGGGTCGGCCACCGAGCAGTCGTCGTCGTCGGTGATGAACAGGACGAACAGCTGAGCCTCGGGACGGACGAAGCCGACGTTGCGGGTGTCGTCGGTCAGGGCGGCGTCGAGCGCGGCCAGCGGTTGCTCGATCTCGCAGCCGTCAGTGCCGACGTCGACCATACACGCGACGGTGCCGGCGAGGTCGCGCGACAGGTTGTTGCGCCCACCCACCCCGTCGATCCGCACGAAGGTTCCGTCGACCCCGCACGCCTCGGCGCGCTGCAGCAGGCCGGCGTCGCCCCGGCCGGCGCAGCCGGGCCCGTCGCCGCCGAGGTCGGTGGTGATGACCCCGAGATGGAGTGACGGCAGGCCGCCGTCGATGTTCTCGAGCACGCTGACGAACTGCCGGGCGTTGGCAGCCAGGGCGGCCCGCTCGTCGGCCATGCTGGGCGAGTCGTCGACGACGATCAGCAGGTCCAGCTCGGGTGGACTGAACTTCGGGATGACGATCGTCTCGACCCGGCTCTGGTCCGGGTCGAGGCGCATCGGCTGCCGCTCGACACACGCCGCCGCCAGGGTCAGCGCCGCGATCGAGGCCGTCGCCTTCGCGGTCGTCGACATGCCCGCCCTATTCCAGCTCGCACTGGGCGCGGGCGACGGTGCCGTGATCGGCGGGCCCGACCCCGGCCAGCTCGAGGGCAAGCGCGGTCGGCGTCAGGTCGCACGCGACGTGGACCACGTTGCGCCAGCACGGAGCATGCGGATCTCCGTCCGGGTCACACGCGCGCAGCGAGCGCTCGGGGCCGCCCGGGCCGGCCAGCAACGTGACCGCACACGAGGTCTGCCAGCCGTCCTGCACGGCGTCCCGGTCGAGCAACACACCCTCCCAGCACGGGACACCCAGCGTGCGTCGGGACCCGGTCTGCAGCACGAACTCCTTGGCCTCGATACGTGCCACCGAGGCCGAGGGTGCATCGTCGACAGCAGGCTCGACACAGCTCACCAGCGCCAGCAGCACGGAGACAGGCAGCAGCGGAATGGACGCAGGCATGATGGTCCCTTTCGCGCCCGGGGTGCGGCCGAACAAGACGGGGTCCGTGGATACTCGCTTGCTACTGATTCAGAGTCACAGCAACGCAGGTGGCCATTGGGGATCGTCCTCACGCATGCTCCACACGTTGAATGCTGCTCTGGAGCGAAAAACACTGCCGCTGCTGAAAGAGACGATTTGCCAAGTTCCACTCACAAAGCGTAGGTAGAACTTGTGGAGAAACGGAATCGACAAGTTAGTACTGTTTCCTGTTCCACTGGGCATGACAATCGCCGGTGCAGCCAACTGGTCAAACCAGGTCCAACTCGGCAGCGTTCGAACAGCGCCAGTTGTCCGGGCGCTGCCCATGCCGCCTGGTCGGCCCGCGAGGTCAACGCCGAGGCCGTTGGTGTTGTTGCTGCCAACAACACCAGCATATTCTGAGTGGTACTTCGCCCAACCGAAGGCGCGGACGAAGAACTTCGAGCCAGCCGGGAGTGGGGTTCCGTCTGAGTATCCAACCTTCCAGACTTGCTGCACAGGTTGATAGTAGACATGGTAGGGACGATCGATGTTCGCGCTTGCAGCCATTGCGAACACAATGGCGTGTTGATTGGAATTTGATATTTGGTTCGAGTACGTGAGTCCACTGTTCGACGTAGGAGACGTCAAGGTGTCGGCGAACGGCTCAATCCGAATGTTGTAGACAGAGTTCAAAGGAATGCCCGAACTGCCGGTATTGTTCCGTATCCGCCATCGAGCGAGCCCCGTGTCATAGAACACGGAAATCGTATTGTCATTCAATACTGCGGCGGCTCCGGAGACGGGTGATCCCGATTGCGTGACAAACACCTCCATGTCACTCCTGCCGTTGAGCCGGGAGTGGTTCAGTGTGAGCATTCCGCCGCTGACGTTGGAGGAAGTCGCGCGAACTGAGAACCAAGTCTCATGCTGCGCTGTAACCGGGTCAAAGTAGACATTGATGTGCCCAATAGGCTCGTATGTCGCTGGACCCTTGGCAGAGGACTTGTATGCAAGATCGATCCGTGCAACCGCCCCACTTGCCTGGCCACTCGTGTAGCGAACTTGAAAGTCGTTCCCATTCAGGGCTGATCCAAAGACAATCTCGTTTCCAACCCCAACTGAGGCGGCCATAGCGGCCCAAGTTCCCGGTGGAACAAAGTACGCAGCCCCATCATAAACGGCTTGGATTTCAACACCGACAGCCGTCGTTCTTGCGAAGATGCCACAGGAAATCAGCGTCGGGGGAAGCGTATACGATGACGCGTGACTGACTGTGGCGACTTGAGACCCGGTTGGGGCGAAGCTCTTGAAGTGGATATCGTTGTAGTAGCCCACCAGTGTGGGACGACCGCTTTCACAGGCGGCCTCGGCGAGAGATGGTGTTAGGAGAGAGACTATTGCAACTGCCACCGAGACCAACAGTGAACTCGACACATGCCCATGCGTCATGTCTACTCGGTTACGCAGCGGGCGAAGATGTGCGTGTCGGGCGGCGGCTCGACGGTGCGGACGACCTCGATCGAGAGCATGGTCGGGTACGTGTCGCAGTTGGGGTCGTTGATGAGGCGCCAGCACGGCTGGTTGCTGGCGGTGTCGTTGCACTGCGCCAGCACGGTCTCGACCTGGTTCTCCTCGCCAGGGTTGGTCACGTACGAGGCCTGGCACTCCGGTTGGATTCCAGCGGTTCCCGGGTCACGGTCGGCCAAATCGCCTTCAATACAGGGGTTGCCGATGACCGTGGCCAGAAGATCAGCGATCTGAAGAAGGGCGTCAGACAGGTCGTTGTCGCAGATGGTGGTGACGGTGCTGCGGTTGGGGAACTGGTCGAGGAAGTACTTGAGGCGGACGCCGGCGTCAGCGGTCTGCGTGCCCATCCCACCGGCGTACGTGCACGACGGCACCAGGTCGGGCCGCGGGTCGCCACCGCTGGCCGGGGTGCGGCGGCCGATCTCGACCGGCTCGACGTTGCCGATGATGCCGGCGACGATCACGTCCTTCTCGTCGGACTTGAGGCCCTTGAGGAAGTTGACGTAGCGATCGTCGATCTCCGACTGCTGGTACATGTACTGCGAGCTGGCGATCGGCTGGCAGTTGGTGCGCGGGCCGACCGCGCGCGGGTCGCTGGCACCGTCACACTCGACGCCGAACTCGAAGCAGCGGAACGAGTCGAGCGGGCCGAGCGCGGCCGAGTCGGGCCCGAAGAAGCCGCCGTTCTTGGCCGAGCAGTCGTCCTCGTCGGCGACGAAGATGACGGCGAGGAAGGCGCCCGGGCGGAGGAAGCCGTTGTTGGCGGTGGTGTTGGTGAGCGCGGCCCGCATCGACTCGAGGTGCTGCTCGAAGCCGCAGCCGCCGTTGCCGAGGGCTGCGGTGCACGAGAAGGCCTGGGCCAGCGTCTGCGCGCCGTAGTTGGTGGTGCGGCCGCCGCCGCCGTTGTCGACGTCGTTGATGAACAGGCCGTTGACGTTGCAGGTCGCGCGCGCCTGCAGGGCGCCGTTGTCGCCCAGGCCGGCGCAGGCGCCGTCGCCGGTCGGCACGTTGAGCGTGCCCATGTCCGACGACACCACGCCGATGTGCACGTTGGGCAGGCCGCCCTCGATGTTGTCGAGGACGTTGATGAACTGCGGGAAGTTGGCGGCCAGCGACGCCTGCTCCTCCAGCATCGACCCGGAGTTGTCGATGACGAAGAGGATGTCGATGTCGCGGTTGATGGTCAGGGGGATGTCCTTGAACTCCTCCTTGTCCTGGGCCGGGTTGACCTCCGACACCTCGCGGTTGGGGCAGCCGGCCAGGGCGGCGGTGAGCGCAGCGCCCAGCACGGTGGTGCGGATGGCGGACGGCAGGACATGGGAGAACCGGTTCATCGACATACGCATGGCTCCTCCGTGGAGATGCGGAACGATAGAGCAAACCGCCGGCCAGATCGAAGCGCCAACGGTTTCAAAATCATAGTCAGGGTCAACCTCCCCGGCTACGCCAATTCTGGTTGGCAGGGTGACAACTAAGTTGGCGCCAGGCTGGGGCGCCGGTCGGGCGGGTACCCGGGACAGGCCGCGGCGTGGCCGCGGGCAACCCCGCGTTTTTTGGGGCCCGGAGATCTTGGTGGTACGATTTTCGACTGTGGCCACGGCGATGCCTCAGGGCGCAACGGTGGCGGCCCGGCTCGTGGGGGAGTCTCGGCCGATGGCCGAGCTGCGCGCGACCATCACCCGCGTCGCCGGGCATCGCAGCACGGTGCTCATCCACGGCGAGAGCGGCACCGGCAAGGAGCTGGTCGCGCGCGCCATCCACGACGCCTCGCCGCGGGCCGACCGTCGCTTCGTCGCCGTCAACTGCGCCGCCATCCCGGCCGCGCTGCTCGAGTCGGAGCTGTTCGGGCACGCCCGCGGCGCCTTCACCGACGCCGTGCGCGACAAGGTCGGGCTGTTCGAGGAGGCCGACGGCGGCACGTTGTTTCTCGACGAGATCGGTGAGCTGCCGCTCGAGCTGCAGGTCAAGCTGCTGCGCGTGCTGCAGGAGGGCGAGATCCGCCGCGTCGGCGACAGCGCGGTGCTCACCGTCGACGTTCGCCTGGTCGCCGCCACCCTGCGCGACCTGGCCGAGCTGGTCCGGGCCGGTCGCTTCCGCGAGGACCTGTACTACCGGCTCAACGTGTTGCCTGTGGCAGTGCCGCCGCTGCGCGAGCGCGCCGACGACGTGCCGGCGCTGGTGGCGCACTTCGCCGCCGCCTTCCTGCGCAAGCACGGCCGCGCCGCCGCCTTCGCCGACGACGCCATCGCCCTGCTGCGCGACCAGCCGTGGCCGGGCAACGTGCGCGAGCTGGAGAACGCAGTCGAGCGCGCGCTGGTGCTCACCGACGGCGACGTCATCACCGCGGCCGAGCTCGGCCCGGTGCTGGGTGGACGGGCGCGGCCGATGATCAGCGGTGGCCCGGCCGAGCTGTCGATCAAGAAGGCGACCCGCGCCCTCGAGGCCGACCTCATCCGCCGCGCCCTCGAGGCCACCGGCGGCAACCGCACCAACGCTGCCAAGGTGCTCGAGATCTCGCACCGCGCCCTGCTCTACAAGATGAAGGACTACGGCATCTCGTGATGCGCAACGTGCTGCAATCAAACGACTACGGATCGACTCACCGCCGCTTTTTTGCGATCTGAAACCACCTTGTCCTACCATGTAGGACATCGGCGTACAGGGCCGAAGGAAACCACCCCATGGCCAAGAACTGCATCGGGCTCGACATTGGCTCCAGCAGCATCAAAGCGGTGCAGCTGAAGAAGGGCCGCGCCGGTTATGCCCTGCAGGCCTTCGGCATGCAGCCGCTGGTGCCGCAGACGATCGTCGACGGGACGATCATGGATCACGGCGCGGTGGTCGAGGCCATCCGCGCGCTGTGGAGCCGGCTGCGCCTGCGCAGCAAGGACGTGGCCATCGCCCTGGCCGGGCACTCGGTGATCATCAAGAAGATCGCGGTGCCGGCGACCAAGCCCGAGGCCATGGGTGACTACATCCGGGCCGAGGCCGAGCACCACATCCCGTTCGGCAAGGACGACGTCGAGGTCGACTACCACGTGGTCAACCCGCTCAACGCCAGCGGCCAGACCGAGCTGCTGCTGGTCGCCGCCAAGCACGAGGTGGTGAGCGACTACGTCCAGGTCGTGCGCGACGCCTCGCTCACGCCGCAGGTGGTCGACGTCGCCGCCTTCGCCAGCCAGAACGGGTTCGAGGTCAACTACCAGCTCGACCCGCGCGAGACCATCGTCATCATCACCGTCGGCGCGGCCATCGCCAACATCAACATCGTCCGGGCCGGGGTCAGCCTGTTCACCCGCGACGTGACCATCGGTGGCAACGCGATCACCGAGGAGATCCAGAAGCAGATGGGCATCTCGACCGAGGAGGCCGACGCCTACAAGGTCGGCGGCTCGGCCGGCGAGATGGGCGTGGTGCCGCAGGAGGTGGTGCGCATCATCGACGGCGTGGCCGAGGTGATGGCCGGCGAGTTCCAGCGCTCGCTCGACTTCTTCCTGGCCACCACGGCCGAGGCCAACGTGACCCGGGTCTGCCTGGCCGGCGGCACCGCCAAGGTCGGCGCGCTGCACAAGGCCATCGAGCGGCGCTCGCGCCTGCCGATCGAGGTGGTCGACAGCTGGCGCCGGGTCGAGATCGACCCGTCGCTCGATCGCAACTACCTGGCGGCGCACTCGTCGGAGGCCCTGATCGGCCTCGGCCTGGCGCTGCGTGCCGGAGGCGACCGATGATCAAGATCAACCTCCTCCCACAACGCAAGGTCAAGCGCGCCGCCTCGACCGCGGCGCCGACGCGCGACCTGTGGATCGGCGGCGCCGCCGTCGCCGCCGCCGCCGCCGCGGTGGTCGTGCTGGTGCACCTGCCCATGCGCAGCAAGATCTCCGGCTTCGACGACGAGAACCGCGAGCTGGCGCGCGACAACGCGGCCAAGCAGCGCGACCTCAAGGAGTTCCCCACGCTCAAGGCGGTGGTCGTCGCCGCCAAGGAGCGCAGCGCGGCCATCGAGAAGCTCATCCAGGTCAAGGCGGTGCCGGCCCACCTGCTGCAGGAGCTGACCGACATCCTCACGCCCGGCCGCACGCCGACGATGAGCGACGACATGAAGGACAAGGTCAACCCGGGACCCAAGGGCGACCCCAACAAGCGGTTCGCACTCGACTGGGATCCCAAGCACGTGTGGATCACCAGCCTGATCGAGAAGGACGGCGGCTTCATCCTCACCGGTGGGGCGCAGTCCGACCCCGACGTGATCCAGCTGGCCAAGCGGATGCAGGCCTCGGTCTACTTCAGCGACGTGTCGCCCCAGGGCGGGCAGCGGGTGACCGACAAGGACTCGAGCATCACCTACTTCCAGTTCGCCATCACCGGGAAGGTCGTGTACTGATGGCCAGCGACGCGCTCATCGAGTTCTCCAAGAAACCGGCGTCGTACAAGATCGCCGTCTTCCTCGGCCTGGGCGTCGCCCTCGGCGCGCTGTACTTCCAGTTCGGCTACAAGAAGACGCGGGCCGAGCTCGACGACGCCGAGGCCAAGAACCAGAGCCTGCGCCAGACCAAGCGCGCGCTCGAGAACGACAAGAAGGAGTACGAGGCCCTCCTCAAGGAGAGCGACGAGCTGCAGCGGCAGCTCGAGGAGAACGCCAAGGCGCTGCCGACCGAGGCCGAGCTGCCGGCGTTCTTCGAGACGCTCAGCCGCAAGGTCGGCGAGGCCGGGGTCGAGGTCCGCAAGTGGGACTACGGCAAGGAGACCGCGGTCGACGGCTTCCTCAAGGTGCCGGTGGTCATCGAGATCACCGGGACCTGGTACCAGATCAAGCGCTTCTTCGCGTCGCTGGTCCAGCGTGACGTCAACCCCGGCAGCACGACCGCGGCCGAGCGCGAGCGCATCATCACCATCGAGAACCTCGAGCTGACCGAGCCCAAGGAGCGCAACCGCGAGATCGTCCTGGCCGCGAAGTTCTCGGCCTCGACCTTCCGCCTCGAGCCGAAGGCCGCGCCGCCGGGCGCCGCCCCCACGCCCGCACCCGCCGCCGCCCCGCCCGCCGGGGCCGGGGCCAAGGCGCCCGGTGCTGGTTCCGGCTCGGCCGGTCCGGGCTCGGGCTCGGGCACTGGATCCGGGGCCGGCTCGGCCCGCCCCGCCCCCGCCGCGACGCCGGCCGGGGCCAAGGCCGCCACCACCAAGGCGCTCGAGACGTCCGAGCAGCGCGTGGCGCCCAAGGGAGGCAACTAGCCATGACCCGTCGTGACCATGCCGCCCTGCTCGTCGTCCTGATCGGCCTGACCGGGTGTGGAGGCGAGGACGAGGCGCCGCCGCCGGTCCGCCCCAACGCGGCCAAGCCGGCCGCGGCCGCGCCCGCCGCCGGTGCCGCCGGCGCCGCCGGCGCGATGCGGACCTACCCCCGCATCGAGGACCGCGTCACCGCCGGGGAGCGCGCCACCATCCGGCGCGCCTTCCGCGACACCGACTTCCAGCCCGACCTGGCCGGCAACGAGCGGCGCGATCCGTTCCGCTCGTACGTCATCCTCAAGGACGCCCTGCTCGGCGACGATCAGCGCCCGCTGTCGCCGTCGGAGCTGTGCACCCAGAAGCAGCTCGTCGCCAGCAACTACTCGCTGCGCGACATGAAGCTGGTCGGCATCGTCGCCCGCGGCCCGACCCGGCGCTACGCGCTGTTCCAGGACACCGCCAACGTCGGCCACAAGGTCCTGGTCGGTGACTGTCTCGGCTCCGAGAAGGCCCGGGTCAAGCAGATCGGCGACCGCACCATCACCCTCGAGATCGCCAGCGACGCGCCGACGGTGCGCGAGCCGGAGGAGCGGTCGATCGAGCTGTACCCCGACGAGCTGCGGCCAACCCAGATCGACGACGACGACGAGCGCGGCCGCGGCCGGGCCACCGTGCCGCGCGTCCCGGTCGCGCCGACGCCGGCCCCGAGCGCGACGCCACCCGCTACCTCCTCCACGCCCGCCCCGGGCGCACCGTAGCCACAGCAAAAAATTGTGATCGCCCCGCTCGGCGGGCGACAATTTCCACTCTCACCGTCCCCGACCGTCTTCCCGCCTCCGCTTCGTTCGTTCGCTCGCACGCATCCATCGCCATCGTTCTGCGCCGGCCGTCGGCGCCCGCCGCGTCGGCGCACCGACGCGGACCAGCTCGCGTCTGTCCACGGGGGCACGTGCGCCTCGAGGAGTCACCATGTCCGGAATCCATCTGAAGTCGCTCATCGCCCTCACCGTGGCCGTCGCCGCGACCACCAGCGCACGCCTGGCGTGGGCCGGAGATCGCAACCAGATCCAGGCGGTGGTCACCAGCGAACAGGCCGGCGCGGCCGGGACGACGACGGTCCGCCTGCGCGGCTCGTCGACGGCGACCTTCAGCGTGTACCGACTCGACCGACCGACCCGCGTCGTGGTCGACGTCAGCAACGCGGCCTTGACCGACGCCGTGCGCGACCCGCACGAGCGCGGCATGACGTGGACGCCCAACACCTGGGCGGTGTCCCAGGTGCAGGCCAGCGCGCTCGACGGGGACGGCGCCATGGTCCGCCTGGTCGTGACCCTGGCCCGGCCGGGCCGGTACGACGTCAAGCCCGACGGCAAGGACCTGGTCGTCACCGTCACCCCACGTGATCCGCGCCCGGCCGGCGCGTCGCCGGCCGACGTCGCCGCCGCCCGCGCCGAGGCCGAGGCCGCCCGCGTCGGGCAGGCCCAGGCCCAGGCCGCGCGCCAGGCCGCCGAGGCCCAGGCCAAGCAGGCCCGGTCCGAGGCGGACGCGCTGCGCGCCGCCGCCACCACCGCCCAGCAGGACGCCGAGCGCGCCCGCGTCGCCGCCGAGCAGGCCCGAGCCGAGGTGACCCGGGCCCAGGCCGAGGCGGCCCGCCTGCAGCAGCAGGGGCAAGGGGCGCAGCGCGCCTCGGGCGCCGAGCGCGCCAAGGCCCAGGCCCAGATCGACGAGGCGCGCGCCATCGCCGCTCGCGCCAGCAAGCAGGCGGCCGACGCCGCCGCCGAGGCCGAGCGGACCCGGGCCCAGGCCACGCGCGCCAGCGCCCAGGCCGAGGCCGCGCGGGCCCTGGCCGAGCAGGCCCAGGCCGCCGCGCGGGAGGACCGCCGCGTCGCGGTGGCCGAGCGCAAGGGCGCCGACGCCGCGCGGGTCCAGGCCGAGGCCGCGCGCGCCGACGCCGCGCGCGACCGCGCCCTGGCCACCACCGCGCGCGAGCAGGCGACGCAGGCGCAGGCCGAGGCCAGCGCCGCCCGCGCCGCCGCCGCCGCCGATCGCGTCGCCGCCGAGGCCGCGCGCAAGGACGCCGAGGCCGCGCGTCAGGGCGCCGAGCAGGCCCGCCGCCAGGCCGACAAGATGATGGCCGAGGCCAAGGACAAGCTGGCCCGGACCGACCGCGACATCGCCGCCGCCCGCGCGGCGCAGCAGCAGGCCGAGGCGACCGCCCGCGCCGCCAGCGAGCGTGAGGCCGCGGCCCGCACCGCCCAGGACGAGGCCGCGCGCGTGCGCGCCGAGGCGCAGACCCAGGCCGCGCGGGCGCGCGCGGCCGGCCAGGCCACCACCGCCGAGGCCAAGGCCGAGCGGCAGCGCCTCGAGGCCGAGGCCCGCGCCGCCGAGCAGCGCCTGCGCGCCGCCGAGGACGCGACCCGCGTCGCCCTGGCCCAGCGCAAGCAGGCCGAGGCGGCCCGGACCCGCGCCGACGAGGCGACCCGGCGCAGCGAGCAGGTCCGGACCGCCGCCGAAGAGGCCGCGGGCCGGGCCCAGCGCGAGGTCGAGCAGGCGAGCCAGGCCGTCGCCGCCGCCGAGGCGCGCCGGGCCGCCGCCGAGCAGGGCCGGGCCAGCGCCGAGCAGGCCAAGGTCGTGGCCGAGCGGGCCAAGGCCGCGGCCGAGCACGCCGCCACCGCGGCGCGGGCCCAGGCCAGCAGCGCCGAGCAGGCTGCGGCCACCGCCCGGGCCCAGGCCACCGCCGCCGCCGCGGCCCGGGCCCAGGAAGAGACCGCCGCCGCCGCCGCCCGCGCCAGCGCGCGCCGGGCCGAGGAGCTGCGCGCCCGCGAGGAGGCCGCCGCCAAGATCGCGAGCAAGACCCGCACCGACAGCGAGCGCGCCGCCGCCGAGCTGGCCCGCCGCATGGAGGCCGAGGCCAGCGCCCGCGCCACCGCGCAGGCGCGCACCGCCGCCGCCGACGCGGCCCGTCGCCAGGCCGAGCAAGCCGAGGCCGGCAAGGTCTCGGCCGCCGAGCTGACCAGGCTGCGGCGCGAGGCCGCGCGCCTCGACGACGAGCGGGCGCGGGCCGACCAGGAGCTGCAGCGCCGGGTCGCCGCCGTCGGCAAGACCCAGGGCGAGCTCGACAAGGTCGAGGCAGCTCGCGCCGCCGCGACCTCGGACCTGGCGACCCTGCAGGCCGAGACCGCGGCCCTGCGCCAGACCCGGGCCCGTGAGGAGGCGCTCCTGCGCGACGTCGCGGCCCGCCGCGCCCGCGAGGAGGCCGCGGCCCGCACCGCCGCCGCCGACGCCAAGGTCGCCGCGGCCGAGGCCGAGGCGGCCAAGGCACGGCGCGCCACCGCCGAGGCCGCCGCGGCGACCGAGCGCGAGCACGCCCGCCGCGCCGAGGTCGAGGCCGAGACCGCGCGGACCCGGCGCGTCGCGGCCGAGGCCGCGGCCAGCGCCGCCTCGGCCCGTACCGCCGCCGCCACGCCGGCCGTCGCGCCCCCGGTCGCGGCCGCGCCGCCCGCGCCACGCCCGCGCGCGCCGGTCGCCATTCGCGACGTCCGCTTCGCCGAGGGTGGTGAGGCCGGCCCGCCCGAGGTCACCATCGACGTCGGCGCCGACGCCCGCGCCGAGCTGGTCGCGGCCGGGCCGGGTCGGGTCGAACTCGTCGTCGACGGCGCCGACCTGCCGGGCACGCTCGAGCGCAAGCTCGACGTCAGCCGGTTCGGCACCGCCGTGCGCTCGGTGTCGTCGTACCGCGACCGCACCACCGCGGGCCGGGTCCGCGTCCTGGTCGAGCTGGCCACGCCGGCCACGCCCCGCCTCGAGCGCGACGGCACCACCCTGCGCCTCAAGCTGGGCGGGGCCACCACCGCCAGCCACGCCCGGACCCGGACCCAGAGCCTGCCGCCGCCGGTCGTCGGTGGCTTCGGCGCCACCTCGGCGCCGATCACCCAGAAGTCGATCGCCCAGGTCATGCCGGGCCGCAAGAAGGTCTATCGCGGCCCGACCCTCGACCTGAACTTCAAGGAGGCGCCCATCCACGACCTGCTGCGCCTGCTGGCCGACGTCGGCAAGGTCAACATCGTCGTGCCCGACGACATCCAGGCCAACGTCACCGTGCGCATGAAGCAGGTGCCGTGGGACCTCGCGCTCGACGTGATCCTGGCCTCGAAGGGCCTGTGGTACCGCAAGGAGGGCCGGCTGTACCGGGTCGCCCCGCGCAAGCAGCTCGACACCGAGGACGAGGCCGAGGCGGCCCGGCGCAAGGCGATGGTCGAGGCCGAGGCGCCCGAGCCCGAGGTCATGACCCTCAACTACGCCAGCTCGGAGGAGCTCAAGTCCAAGCTCGAGCCGATGCTGTCGCCCAAGGGCAAGATCGAGGTCGACCCGCGCACCAACTCGCTCATCGTCAACGACGTGCTGGCGCACCGCCGCCGCATCTCGGCCCTGGCCCTGCAGCTCGACACCCAGACCCCGCAGATCTCGATCGAGGCCCGCATCGTCGAGGCGCGCTCGACCTTCTCGCGTGAGTTCGGCATCCAGTGGGGTGGCCGGGCCAGCGCCTCGGCCGACGGCGGCAACGCGACCGGCCTGATCTTCCCGTCGAGCATCGGCGTCGCCGGCGGCGCCGACGACGGCGACACCAACAACACCGGCACCGCCACGCCGTCGGACTTCGCGGTCAACCTGCCGGCCGCGGTCGGGTCCGGCGCCGGTGGCGCCCTCGGCCTGGCGCTCGGCTCGGTCGGCGGCAACTTCAACATCAACCTGCGGCTGTCGGCCCTCGAGGACTCGGGCACGGTCCGCATCATCTCGGCGCCCAAGATCACCGTGCTCAACAACTCCGAGGCGCTCATCAACCAGGGCGTGTCGATCCCGATCTCGGTCGTCTCGGCCAGCGGCACCCAGACCCAGTTCGTGCCGGCCGACCTCAGCCTGACCGTCAAGCCGTACGTGTCGCAGCGCGACTGCTCGATCGCCATGGACCTGCAGGTCAGCAAGAACGAGCCCGACTTCGTCAACACCGGCGCCCGCGGTGACCCGACCATCCTGCGCAAGGAGGCCCGGACCCGCATCCTCGTCGCCGACGGCGAGACCACGGTCATGGGCGGCATCTACACTCGCAACTCCGGCCTCAACTACAGCAAGGTGCCGTTCCTCGGCGACCTGCCGGTGATCGGCTGGTTCTTCAAGAACCGGCGCGAGAGCGACTCGCGCACCGAGCTGCTGATCTTCGTGACGCCGAAGATCACCAACAAGGCCTTCCTGCGCTGCCAGTAGGCCCGCCGTGACCCGGTCGATCTTCCTGATCGGGTTCATGGCGGTGGGCAAGACCACCGTCGGACGAGCGCTGGCCGATCACCTCGGCTGGCGCTTCGTCGATCTCGACGACGTCATCGCCGCCGCCGCCGGCGCCCCGGTCGCCGGCCTGGTCGCCGCCGACGAGCCCGACTTCCGCCGGCGCGAGCGGGCCGCGCTGGCCGCGCTGTGCGCGCAGGCCGCGGCCGGCGGCCTCGTCGTCGCCACCGGCGGCGGCTGCGCCGCTCACGCCGACAACGTCGAGCACATGCGCGCGGCCGGCCTGGTGGTGGCGCTCACCGCCGAGCTGGCCGAGGTGCGCCGCCGCGCCGCCGGTGGCCCGGCCCGGCCGTTGCTCGGCGACGACGCCGGCGCCGCCGCGCTGCTGGCGGCGCGCCTGCCGGCGTACCGGCGCGCCCACGCCACCGTGCCGACCGACGGCGCCACGGTGGCCGAGGTCGTCGGCGCGATCGCCGCCGCCGCCGCCGCCAGCGCCGCCGTGCCGCTGCCCGAGCTGGCGGCCACGGTCGCGCTCGGCGCGCGCAGCTACCCGGTGCGGGTCAGCCCGGCGCTGCCCGACGCCGGTGTGCTGGCCGCGCTGGCCGGCGCCAGCCGGATCGCCGTGGTCATCGACGGCAACGTGGCGGCGCGCTGGTCGGCGCCGCTGGCGGCGGCGCTGCCCGGCCTGGGCCCGAGCGCGGCCTGGCACGTGGTCGCGCCGGGTGAGGCGTCGAAGTCGATCGCCAGCTACCAGGCCCTGTGCGACGCGCTGGTCGCGGCCGGCCTCGATCGCGGCTCGGCGCTGGTCGCCATCGGCGGCGGCGTCGTCGGCGACCTGGCCGGCTTCGTCGCCGCGACCCTGTTCCGCGGCGTCCCCGTCGTCCACCTGCCGACGACGATCGTGGCCATGACCGACTCGGCCATCGGCGGCAAGACCGGGCTCGACCTGGCCGCCGGCAAGAACCTGGTGGGCGCGTTCTGGCAGCCGCGCCTGGTCAGCGCCCACCTGCCGCTGCTGGCGACGTTGCCGGCACACGAGCGCCGGGCCGGCTTCGGCGAGCTGTGGAAGTACGGCCTCCTCACCGGCGGCGGGTTGTGGGACCTGGTCGCGGCACACGCCGGCTGGGCCGCCGGCGCCGACGACGCGCCGGTGCCGACCAGCCTGACCGAGGTCATCACCCGCGCCGCCGCCAGCAAGGCCTGGGTGGTCAGCGTCGACGAGCGCGAGCAGACCGGGCAGCGCCTGCTGCTCAACCTCGGCCACACCGTCGGTCACGCCATCGAGGCCGAGCACGGCCTGGCGCACGGCGAGGCGGTCGGCCTCGGCCTGGTCGCGGCCTGCGTGGTGTCGCACGCGCTCGGCCTGGCCCCGGCCGACCTGGCGGGCGAGGTCGCGGCCCGGCTGCGCACCACCGGCCTGGCGGCCGACCCGCGCGCTTATCTAAACGAGCCGGCGCTGGCCCGGCTCGGCGTCGACAAGAAGCGGGCGGGGAGCCGTGTGCGGTTCGTCGCGGTCCACGACGTAGGGCGGTGTGCGCCCATCGACGTCGAGGTCGACGAGCTGCGACGGATTTTGCGATCGCACCCCGCGGTTTGATACGATTTTTCCGTCCGGAGGACCCCATGCAGAAGTTCGTCGCCATCACCCTGTTCGCCGTCGCTGCTGCCGGTTGTGCCGCGCCATCAGACGCCGACACCCGCGTCGTCATCCTGAACAACGTTCCACCGTCGGAAGGCTGTGGGGTCGAGGCGAGCGAGGATTCGCACATCTCGAGCGGGGTGCTCGACGTACGCTCGGAGCGGGGATACCTGCTCACACCCGTGCTCAAGAACTTCTCGTCATCGGAGGGTGGCACGCTCGAGGACCAGCGGCTGTTCTTTGCGGAAGGGGCGGACATCTCGCTCCGATTCCTGCGGCTGACCCAGTTCGACACCGCCTTCAGCGTGATCATCAATGCCTCGGTGAGTCCCGATGGCGGCCTCTCAGCGACGAGGTTCGAGCTGATGTCACCAGCGCTGATGAGCGACCTGCGAGCGGCCATCGACCCCGGCTCCATCAACGACGATACGATGATCGCCACGGTACAGGTCTACGGTGAGCAGGGTGGCTCTGAGCTCATCACCCGTCCCTTCGACTACCCGGTCCGGCTGTGCAACGGATGTGCGGACCTGAACCTCGGTCCATGCCTCGGGCTACCGGAAGGATTCATGGGCGCCTCTCGTGGAGGAGAGTGCTCCCCATACCAGGATGCGTACGTCCAATGCTGCACCACCTCGACCGGGTTCTATCAGTGCCCGGCCGAGCCCGAGGATCCGCCTGCGGCGCGCTGAAGCCGCTGCGTCGCTTGTGATATCGTCGTCGCTCACCGCCCCGTGAGGTCCCCGTGTTCGCACAGCACCTGAAGAAAGTCGTCGACGGCGTCGACGGCGGCATCGCCGCGGTCGTGATGGGCCTCGACGGCATCCCCGTCGAGTCGTACGTGCGCGCGCGCGACAAGCTCGACGTCACCACGGTGGCGATGGAGTTCTCGTTCATCATCGGCCAGATCAAGAAGGCCGGCGAGGCGCTGCAGATCGGCAGCTGCGACGAGATCTCGGTCAAGGCCCAGGGCCTGACCCTCATCGCCCGCATGTTGACCCCGCAGTACTTCATCGCCGTGGTCATCGCGCCCGAGGGCAACTTCGGCAAGGCGCGCTTCCTGACCCGCATGGCCGCGCCGCAGCTCACCGCCGAGCTGTGAGCCGCGCCCGCCGGGCCGGCCGTCCGGCCGGGAGCCAACCGGTGCGGGTCCTGGTCATCCACGGCCCCAACCTCGACCTGCTCGGTCGCCGCGACCCGGCGGTGTACGGCCACACCACGCTGGCCGAGATCGACGCCATGCTGGCCACCCGCGCCGCCGCCCGCGGCGCCGAGGTCGACTGCGTGCAGACCGCGCTCGAGGGCGCCATCGTCTCGCTCGTGCACAGCGCGATCGGCCGGTTCGACGCCATCGTCATCAACCCGGGCGGCTACACCCACACCAGCGTGGCCATCCGCGACGCCATCGACGCCGCCGGCGTGCCGACCGTCGAGGTCCACCTGTCCAACCTGCACGCGCGCGAGCCGTTCCGGGCGCAGTCGATCACCGCGGCGCGCTGCGTCGGGCAGATATCCGGCTTCGGGGCACAAAGCTACGGGCTGGGACTGGACGCCGCCATCGCTCATGTGGAAGCCTCCCGCGCAGCCCATGGCCAAGTCCAACACCAAGGCCGACGCCCGTCGGCAGGTAAGCCCAGGAAGTCCCGGCCCCGCTAGCGGCGCCGATCCCATCGCGCTGGTGCGGGGGCTGGCCGAGGTGCTCGATCAGCACGGCCTGTCCGAGCTGGTCTACGACACGCCGGCCACCACCATCACCCTGCGCCGCGGCGTCACCGGCGCCCTCGTCGCCGCACCGACCGTGATGCACCACGCCGCGCCCGGTCCGGCCCACCACCACCCGGCCGCCGCGGCACCCGCCCCGGTGGCCGAGGACCAGGGCCACGTCGTGACCTCGCCCTTCGTCGGTACGTTCTACCGCCGGCCCAACCCCGACGCCGCGACCTACACCAACGTCGGTGACAAGGTGCTCAAGGGCCAGACCCTGTGCATCATCGAGGCGATGAAGCTGATGAACGAGATCGAGGCTGATCTCAGCGGCACGGTCACCGCCGTGCTGGTCGAGGACGGCTCGCCCGTCGAGTACAAGCAGCCGCTGTTCCGCATCACCCCGGGATGATCCTCGGCGGCGCCGCGGCGACGCCGCCCGGAGCCGCACGAGCAGGAGCCAACATGTTTCGCAAGGTCCTGGTCGCCAATCGCGGCGAGATCGCGCTGCGGGTCATCCGCTGTCTGCGGGAGCTCGGGCTGGAGTCGGTCGCGGTCTACTCGACCGCCGACGCCGACGCCCTGCACGTCAAGTTCGCCGACCAGGCGGTGTGTATCGGCCCGCCGCCGTCGCGCGGCAGCTACCTCAACATCCCGTCGATCATCAGCGCGGCCGAGATCACCGGCGCCGACGCCATCCACCCCGGCTACGGCTTCCTGTCGGAGAACGCCGAGTTCGCCGAGGTGTGCGGCAAGTGTGGCCTGACCTGGATCGGCCCGCCGCCGCACGCCATGCGCCTGATGGGCGACAAGATCCAGGCCCGCGCCGCCATGCGCGCCGCCGGCGTGCCGATGCTGCCCGGCACCGGCTCGATCGGCAACGCCGAGACGCTGTACGAGGAGGCCGACCGCATCGGCCTGCCGGTCATCCTCAAGGCCACCGCCGGCGGTGGCGGGCGCGGCATGAAGATCGTGAGCGAGCGCGATCGCCTGCTCGACGCCTGGAACATGGGCCGGACCGAGGCCGCGGCCGCCTTCGGCAACCCCGACATGTACATGGAGCGCTACGCCCAGCGCCCGCGCCACATCGAGATCCAGGTCGTGGCCGACAAGCACGGCCACTACGCCCACCTCGGCGAGCGCGAGTGCTCGCTGCAGCGGCGGCACCAGAAGGTGCTGGAGGAGGCGCCGTCGGCGGCGCTGCCGGAGGAGACCCGGACCCAGCTCACCACCGCCGCGGTGCGGGCCATCGAGGCCATCGGCTACACCAACGTCGGCACCCTCGAGTTCCTGCTCGACAGCGACGGCCGGTTCTACTTCATGGAGATGAACACCCGGCTCCAGGTCGAGCACCCGGTGACCGAGCTGGTGACCGGCCTCGATCTGGTGCGCGAGCAGATCCGCATCGCCGCCGGCGAGCCGCTGTCGTTCAGCGGCGAGCGCAAGCCGCGCGGCCACGCCATCGAGCTGCGCGTCAACGCCGAGGACCCCGAGACCTTCGCGCCCTGGCCCGGCCGCATCACCGGGCTGCACCTGCCCGGCGGCAACGGCGTGCGGGTCGACACCCACATGTACGAGGGCTACGTCGTGCCGTCGCACTACGACTCGCTCCTGGCCAAGGTCATCGTCCACGACGACGACCGCGAGGCGGCCATCCGCCGCGCCCGCCGCTGCCTGGCCGAGATGGTGGTCGAGGGCCCGCGCACCAACATCCCGTTTTTGCGCCGGATCCTGAACCACCCCGACTTCGTCCGCGGCGACTTCGACACCGGCTTCGTGGCCCGCATGCTGGCCGAGGGGCGCCCGGCCGCCTGATCCCCCCCGCGGCCCCGGCGTCAGGCGGCCGCGAAAATCTCGCGCCGCGACGCGTCAACTCGTGGCCGTGCCGAGGGAATCGCCGAGACGTGGGCTTGACCACGCTCGGGGCTACCCGTACGCTTTGATCTCACCTTCGCCGCCCTCCGTCCCCCCGGAAGCGCGCGACGACCTGGAGGAGACGTCTAGCTCTTGGCCTTCAACAAAGAAAAGGTCATGGATGCGGCCCGCAAGTTCGTCGAGAAGAATCAGCTCGACAAGGCGGTCAAGGAATACCTGCGCGTGGTGCAGGAGGATCCCGGTGACGTCCGGATCTGGCTGAAGATCGGCGACATCTACGCCAAGAAGGGCGCCAAGCAGGAGGCGACCGAGACGTACCTCCGGGTCGCCCGCCACTACCACGACCAGGGCTTTCTCGACAAAGCCGTCGCGGTCTACAAGCAGGTGGTCAAGCTCGACCCTCGCCTGGTCGACGCTCACCTCAAGCTGGGTGAGCTGTACCGCCAGCTCGGCAAGCTGGCCGACGCGATGCAGCACTTCGAGTCGGTCGCCGGGCACTTCCACCGCGAGGGCAAGACCCGCGAGGCGCTGGCCACGGTGCGGCAGCTGGTCGAGCTCGACCCCGACAACGTCGCCACCCGCATCAAGCTGGCCGAGCTGTACTCCAAGGAGCAGCTCGTCGACGAGGCCATCAAGGAGTTCACCGCCGCGTGTGAGCACCTGCGGCGGCAGGCCCGGCAGGACGACTTCATCAAGGTGGCCGAGCGCCTGTTCTTCCACAAGCCCGACAACGTGCCGCTGGCGCGCGAGCTGGCCGGGCTGTACCTGCGCCGCAACGACCCGCGCCGGGCGCTGCAGAAGCTGCAGGTGTGCTTCAAGCACGAGCCGCGCGACGTCGACACGCTGGCGCTGCTGGCCCAGGCGTTCCAGGGCCTCGACCAGAAGGGCAAGACGGTCCAGGTCCTCAAGGAGCTGGCCCGCATCCACGACGAGGCCCGCCACAAGGACAAGGCGACCGAGGTCTACCGCAAGATCCTGCAGTTCGCGCCGGGTGATCCCGACGCCACCGCCTTCCTCGGCAAGGGCAAGGTGCCGGCCGCGGCGCCCGCGCCGGCCGCGGTGGCGGCGGTGGTGCCGGCTCGGGGCACGGCGGCCCAGCCCAGCCTGGCCGCGACGGTGGCGGCGCCGGCGCCGGCGCCGGTCGACAAGAGCCGCTTCCGCATCACCGGCGATCAGCCGGCCGTCCCGTCGGTGCGCATGACCGGGGCCATGCCGCTGGTCGACGCCGCCACCCTGGCCTCGCTCGGGCTGGCGCCGGCCGGCGCGTCCACGACCGAGCAGCTCGACGACGTCGACGCCGAGCTCGACGGCGACTTCTCGGCCGACTTCGATCAGGGCGACAGCAGCTACCGGCTCAGCTCGGTCGAGGGTGAGCAGCACGCCGAGGAGATCGCCAAGATCCTCGCCGAGACCGACGTGTACATGAAGTACGGCCTGTACCCCAAGGCCAGCGATCACCTCAAGCGGGTGTTCGCGCTCGACCCCGACAACGTCGAGGCGCGCGAGAAGCTCAAGGACGTGTACCTGGCGCAGGGCCGGGAGCGCGAGGCGATCGGCGAGCTGGTCAAGCTGGCCGAGACCACCGGCGGGGTCGACCCCGAGCGTGCCGCGTCCTTCCTGCGCGACGCGCTGGCGCTCGACGGCACCCACCGGCCGGCGCTCGACCTGGCCCGGCGCCTGCGGCTCGACGTGACCTCGACCGGCGCCGGGCACGACCCGTCGGTGGTCCGGCGCGGCGCCATCGCCGCGGTCGACGAGCTCGAGCTCGACGATCTCGACTTCGAGGACGCGCCGGCGGCGCCGAGCGGGCCGCGCGCCGCGGTCGGCGTCGAGCGGCTCGACTCGGTCGACAACTTCGATCCCGATGACATCGTGCCGCGGCCTGCGGCGGCGGCCCAGGCCCGGACGGTCGCCCACGGCAGCCCGGCCCCGGGCCGGCCACCCGGGCCGCCAAGCGGTCGCGGCGGGTTCGAGGACCTGGGCGGCCCGACCCGGATGGAGCCGGCGGCCGACTTCGTACACGAGTTCGACGCCCGGTCGGAGACGCGCCAGGTCGCGCCCGAGCAGGTGCGCGCCCTGGCCCAGCTCAGCGGCGAGGCCGACGACCTGGAGTTCGAGGACGGCGCGTTGTCCCCGCCCGGGGCCGGGCCGTGGACGGGCGCCACCGCCGCCGGTCCATCGTGGGCCGACGCGCCCTCGACCGCGACCAACCGATCGCTCGACGACGCGGTCGCGGCCCAGCTCGACGACGACGCGCTGGGTGAGGACATCGACCACGACATCGCCGCCGAGCTGTCGGGGCGGGTCCCGTCGTTCGACGACATGCCGTTCGATCCCAACGAGGCGCGCGAGTTCGACGAAGCGGCCCGCCGGGCCCGGTCGGATCACGACGTGCCGGCCGTGGTCGCGATCCGCGCGCCGCTGCCGGCCGCGCCGGCGCGGGTCCCGGTCAACCCGCTGGCGCCGACCGCGCAACCGCGCCCGGCCGCGGCCCTGGTGCCCGACCCGGTCCGCACCAGCGTCGACGACGCCGTCCGCAACGAGCCGGCGGTGATCGCCGCCGGGGCCCCGGCCATCGAGGACGAGCTCGACGAGGTCGACTTCTACCTGTCGCAGAACATGCCGTCCGACGCGGTCGACATCCTGCGCGGCCTGGCCGAGCGATACCCCAACCACCCGCTGGTCCGCCTCAAGCTGGCCGACGCCGAGGCCCAGCTCAGCGGGCGCGCCCTGTCCATCGCCGAGGTCGAGTCCGACGCGATCGAGGGCGAGGAGGACATGGTCGACGCCACCTCGGGTGGGACCCAGGCCATCTCGCTCGACGAGATCGAGGAGGTCGGCGAGGACGATCTCGAGCCGGTCAACGAGGACGACCTGGCGATGTCGACCGACGACGTCGGCGCCGAGGTCGACGGCGACGACGAGGTGGTCCCGCTGGCCGCGGCCAGCCGGCGCGCGCCCTCGGTCATGCTGGAGCGGCCGGTCGACGACGGCGACGCCGATACCCACTACGACCTCGGCCTGGCCTACAAGGAGATGGGCCTGTACGACGAGGCCATCAAGGAGTTCGGCCACGTCGTCGACAGCGAGGCGCGCGAGGTGCAGAGCCGCCTGATGATGGGCCTGTGCCACCGCGAGCAGGGCAACTTCTCCGAGGCGGTGCACCACTTCAAGCAGGGCCTGCACGCCCCGCAGGTGACCGAGCGCGAGCGGCAGAGCCTGTACTACGAGATCGGCGTGTCGTACGAGGGCCTGCGCGACTTCGGCGAGGCGCTGTACTACCTGGAGATGGTGGTCAAGCGCGACCCCGGCTTCGTCGACGCCGCCGAGCGCGTCGGCCGCCTGCGCGGGGCCGCGGCCCAGCCAGCGGTGCCTGACGACGAGGCCTCGTTCGACGGCCTCATGAGCGACGACCGCACGCACTGAGCGCGGTCGGCCGCGCTGGCCCAGGCGGCGGCCGGGCCGGGCCGGGCCGGGCGGCGCTACAGGTTCTTGATGATCGCCACCAGCAGCGCGCCGGCGACGAGCGGGAACGTGATGAGCGAGAACCGGTAGCCACCGACCGCGGTGCCGCCGCTGCCGGCGACGCGGGCCTCGGGCAGCGCCCCGCCGCCCTTGCACTCGCGCATGCCCTTGAACGCCAGCAGCAGGGCCGACGGACCGAGGATGATCGTGATGGCCAGGCCGAGGCGCTCGTCGGTCAGCACGACCGGCCAGAGGGCCGCCGCGGTGGCGAAGCCGGCGATGCCGTTGCCGGTGACCTGGGTCGCCTGCGAGGCGGCGACCGGGCCGATGGTGCCGTCCCCGCCGATGGCCTCGTGCCCCTGGTGCAGCGACTCGAGCGGGACCTTGCGCGTGAAGTAGCTCCCCAGCGCGAACATCAACGCGGCCACCACGAAGGCGCCGACGATGACCACCGAGAACAGGGTGCCCTCGCTCATGGTCTCGGTCAGGGCGTGGGCCTTGCCGGCCAGCCAGTCGCCGTTCGACGTCGACAGGAACCACACGCCCATGACCAGGCCGGCCGCGCTCGGGGGCGCCAGCTTGCTCATGCTCGACAGGCCGACCGGCGACAGGAACAGCTCGGCCACCGTCGAGAAGAAGTAGAAGCCGACCAGGAACCACGGGCTGACGTCCTTGCCGCCGGCGGCCGGGAGCATCACCACGAAGGCCAGGCCCATGAAGATGAGCGCCACGCCGAACTTCTTGATGTCGTTGAACGCGAGGTTCTTGGCCACGACCCAGGTGAAGAACGCCGCGAACGCCGCCGACAGCAGCATGATGAAGACCGAGTTGACCGACTGGAACCACTCGGCCGGGAACTCGCGCCCGGCGATCGAGGTGTTGGTGCGCTCGTCGGCGAACGAGTTCATGACGCCGGCCGCCTGCTCGAACAGGGCGAAGAAGGCGACGCAGCCGATGGCCAGGGCGATCATCGCCAGCACACCCTTGCGCTGCTTGTCGTTCTCGGCCTTGCGGTACAGGAAGTAGAACGTGCTGCAGAAGATCGACAGCAGCAGCACGCCGAACACGTTGGAGATGCGCTCCTGGTCGATCGACATGGCGATCACCTTGTCGGACAGCTCGATCGTCCCGCGTTCGGCCAGGCTCATCAGCTTGCCGAGCGGGGCGCTGGTCATGCGGAAGCCGGCGTGGTGGGCGGCGATGAGCAGCGCCGGGAACGCGACCAGCGCCGCGCCGATGCCGGCGAGGATCTTCTGGTTGCGGCTGCGCTCGGTCGGCGTCTGGTTCGAGGGCGCGTCGCCGACCCCGGCCAGGTTGGCCCGCCCGAACCAGAACTGGGTCAGGCCGACGGCCATGCCGACGGCGGCCGCGCCGAAGGCGATGTGCCACGAGTAGTGCGGGTTGATGCCGGCGTCGGCCAGGACGCCCTTGAACCACTCACTGCGGGCCAGGAAGCCGCAGATGATCGGCGCCGCGAACGCGCCGATGTTGATGCCCATGTAGAAGATCGAGAAGCCGCCGTCGCGGCGCGGATCGCCCTTGGCGTACAGCTGGCCGACCATCGAGCTGACGTTGGGCTTGAGGAAGCCGGTGCCGATGACCAGACAGCCCAGGCCGGCGTAGAAGCTGGCCAGCGCTGGCAGGGCCAGCAGGATGTGGCCGATCATGATGATGAGGCCGCCCAGCATGACGGCGCGCTTCTGGCCGAGGAACTTGTCGGCGATCCAGCCGCCCGGCAGCGACATCATGTACACGGCCGACATGTACAGGGCCAGCATCGAGCCCGACTGGCCCTTGTCGAAGCCGAGCCCGCCCTCGGCCACGGCCAGGCCCATGAACGGGACGAAGATGGCGCGCATGCCGTAGAAGCTGAAGCGCTCCCACATCTCGGTGAAGAACAGGGTCGACAGGCCACGGGGGTGGCCGGGCGGCACGGTGCCGGGTGCGGGGGCGGGGGCGGGGCTAGCCATGGCGGGCAACCTATTCCGAGAGGCCCCCCGGTGCCCAGCCCCAAACGCGAGGTTTGCGCCCCCCTGCGACGGGTGCGACCGCCGCGCCGGCCGTGCCGCGCCGCCGGTGATCAGGCGCCGAGCGCGAGCACCAGGTTGCTGGCGGTGACCCGGTCGATCGTCGCCGTCACCCCGGTCGGCACGAAGCCGGTGAACGCCACCTCGAGCTGCTCGACGGTGCCGAGGTGCAGGCGGTCGGCGGTCACCGTCACCCCTCCCACCGTCAGGTCCTTGATGGTGGTGTCGATCGCGCCGATCTTGCCGCGCAGGGCGCCCTGGCCGTCGGGGTGGATCAGCGCGCCGGCCACCAGCAGGTCGACGATGCCGGGCGCGTCGTCGCCGCCGAACAGGATGGCGCCGCCGCCGACCTCGAGGCTACGCGGCGCGACCATCGACACCTGCAGCTCGACCGCGTTGAGGGCGAGCGAGCGCAGCACGCCCTTCTTGCGCGGGTCGGCCGGGCGCACGTCCCGCCCGGCCTTGCGGCGCATGTCGGCCAGCGCCCGCAGCGGCATGCGGTCGAACGTGGCCAGGGTGTGGGCGTCGTCGTCGAGGCTCCACGCCACGATCTCGCGCGCCGAGCCGACGATGGGCACGCTCCAGCTGACCGAGACCCGGCGCTCGACCAGGCCGATGTCGAGGAACGTGCCCTCGAGCCAGTCGAGCCCGCGCTCGAGCGCGCGGAAGTCGAAGCTGCCGTCGCGGATGGGCACGCGCAGCTTCTGGTCGAGCGTGCGCTTGCCGAGCACCGGCAGGTCGAGCTCGGCGCGTAGGGTCAACGCCAGCTCGCCCGACACGCCGTCGAGGAAGCGCAGCTGGCTCTGGCGCAGCGCCGGCTCCGGCACGACCGGGATCGGCCCGGTCGCGGCCGGATCGGGCCCGCCGCCGCCGCCGCCGAACGGCCCGAGCAGGCGAACGCTGACGTCGGACAGGGACGCGTGGGGCGCCACCAGCTCCACCCCGTGGGCGCCGCGCACGATCATCACGCCGCGTGGCAGGTCGACCCGGCCGACCTCGAGCTGGACCCGGTCGGTCGTGACCTGCAGCTTGCTGGCCGTGGCCGACGCCGCCTGCCAGCGGGTCTGGCTCAGGTGTGCGCTCAGGCCCTCGAAGATGACCTCGGCCAGGCCGTAGCGCAGGCCGCCGACCTCACCGGCGAAGGCGTCGATCTCGGCGTGGGGGAAGTCGAGCCGCAGCTGGCCGGGCTCGTGCGCGAGCGCAAAGCGCTGGACCTTGAAGTCCGCGGACAGCCGGTGCGCCACGATCGTCACTGTACATGCGCCGCCGCTGATGTAGAACGCGGCCATGTGGCATTCACGGGCGCACCGGCTGGTGGTGGTGGCGACGGCGCTGGCGCTCGGGGCGGTGCTGCTCGGGTGCGGCGCCCACGCCTCGCCCGGCGCCGCCGACGCGTCGCCGGCGCCGGTCGACGCCGCCGCGCCGGCCGACGCCACGGTCGACGCCGTCCCGCCCGACGCGGCCGAGCAGGCGCGCCCGCCGGCCGAGGTGTCGATGCAGCTGGCCGCGGCGCGCGCCGCTGGCGACGGCCTCGACCTCGACCTGCCGGTCGACGGCGCCACCGTGACGTTCCTGCGACCCGCGCTCGGCGGCGACGTCGCCGGCTTCACCGTGCAGGCCGAGCCGACCGGGCCGGCCCTGCTGGTGACCGTCGACCCGGCCGGCCTGAGCCCGGCGCTCGCCGTCGGCGACGTCGTCGGCTTCACCATCACCGGCATGGGCGGCGCCGGCCGGCAGCAGCGCCTGGCCACCACCATCACCAACCTGCGCCGCTTCGGGTCCGGGCCGGTCCCGCCCGGCTGGGTCCAGGACGTGGGCATGGTGTCGACCCTGGTCGCCGACGTCGGCGCCTACGAGCACGAGCTGGTGCGCACCTCCGCCACCATCAGCGGCCCCTTCACCATCGCCGGCACCGGCTTCGAGCAGGCCACGATCACCACCGCCGCCGTCCCGGCCAGCCCCGATCTGCGCCTGCGCCTGCCCAGCGCGCTCGGCGCCCTCATCGACCTCAGCCCCGGTTGCCTGGTCGAGCTCGGGCCGACCCCGCTCGGCCGCTTCTCCCAGGTGGCGCAGCTGGCCGCCTTCACCAGCGCCGACGTCCGCATCACCTCGTGTCCGCCCCCGCACCTGACCGCCGCCAGCGCGCCCGGGCCGACGACGGTGCGGCTGGCCTTCGATCGGCGGCTCGATCCATCGACGGTGATGGCCGATGGCGGCCAGTTCAGCGCGGATGCGGGCCTGGCCATCACCGCGGCCGATCTGGTCGACCCGCGCACCATCGTCCTCACCACCAGCGCGCAGGAGCCGGGCCGCCGCTACCAGCTCGGCCTGGCCGCGACCCTGGCCGACGAGGTCGGCGCGCCGCTCGACCTGGCCAGCCGGTCGATCACCGTGAGCGGGTTCGCGCCGCCCGCGCTGGTGGTGATCAACGAGGTAGGCGCCAACCTGGCCGCCCAGTGTGACCTGATCGAGCTGCGGGTCACCGCTGGGGGCACGCTCGACGGGATGGTCGTGCGCGAGCGCGCCGCGGCGCTGCTGACCCTGCCGGCGCTGGTCGTGCCGACCGACACCCTCCTGGTCGTCCACCTTGGAGCCGCCAGCACGACCTGCAACCCGAGCGGCGCCGTCGACGAGCTGACCGGGCCGGCGGCGCAGCCGAGCGCGGGCCACCCCGGCAACCACGACGGCGCCTACGACCTGTGGTCGACCGACGCCGGCCTGGTCGCGACCGACAACGTCCTCACCATCGAGACCGCCGCCGGCACCCTGCTCGACGGCGTGCTGCTCACCGACGATCCGGCCCGGACCAGCGCCGCCGCCGACAGCGAGGCCCGCGCCGCCGTCGTCGCGGCGGCCGGGCAGTGGACGCGGATCGCCGGCGGGGTCCCGGCCGGCGGCTTCGTCGACGCCGAGTTCAACGCTCACGCCGCGCCCGACCTCGACGACGCCGGCACCACCCGCGCCGGCCCGTCGATCCAGCGGCTCGACCGGGTCGACCGCGACCACGCGGGTGACTGGGGTCACACCACGGCCGCCAGCTGGGGCCTGCTCAACCCCGGCCAGTGAGGGGCCAGCCCAGGCGGCGCGGCACGCTCGCACCGAGGTTCGTCCTGGTGTAGAAACCGGCTCATGCGCACCTCGCTCCTGGCATCGTTCCTCCTCCTGGCCGCGGCCTGCGGCGACAACGGCGACACCAACACCGTCGATGCGCGGCCCCGCCCCGATGGTCGGCCGCCGAGCGTCGACGCCGACCCCAACGCGCCCGACGCCGACCCGAGCGCGCCCGACGCGCCGGCTGGCACCCCGGACGCCCCGGCCGGGAACCCCGACGCCCCGCCCACGAGCGGTCCGTCTCCGCTCATCATCAGCGAGGTGCGCAACAACGGCGCCGAGGAGTTCGTCGAGATCTACAACCCCAACGCGGCCGCGGTCGACCTGCGCAACTACTACCTGAGCGACGCGCCGTCGTTCTGGATGCTGCCGGGCCACCCGACCACGCCCATCGTCCTCGACGCCTCGGACTTCCTCGAGCGTTTCCCGGCCGGCGCCTCGATCCCGGCCGGCGGCGTCATCACCATCGCCATGAACGGCCCGGGCTTCACCACCCGCTACGCCGCCGACCCGACCTATTCGACCGACGAGCTGGCCGGCACCACCGTGGCCATGGAGACCACGGTGATGAGCGGCGGCGCCAACCCCAACCCGGGCATCACCAACGGCGGCGAGGTCGTGATCCTGTTCTACTGGGATGGCGCCAGCGACCGCGTGCAGGACGTCGACATCGTCCTGGCCGGTCCGGCCGCCACCAGCGCCGCCAACCGGCTGCCGGCCGCGGGCATGAACTACCGCATGGCGGTCGACGGCCCCGACGCCGACGCCGTGGCCACCGCCTACGCGCCCGACGCGCTGACGCTGCAGCCGATGGCCGCCGCGCTGGTCGACGCCGATCCGCTGTTCCCGTCGTACAAGCGGCTCACCCGCGACGGCGCCGCGTCCGAGGTGCAGACCGGGGGCAACGGCATCGCCGGCAACGACGAGACGTCCGAGCAGCAGCTCATGACCTGGGACGGCGGCACCACCGCCGGCACCCCGGGCGCCGTGCCGACCACGCTCAGCACGCCCTGAGGCGCGGGTCTCCGGCGCGGCGGGCCTCAGCGCCTGGCAGGCTTCGCCGCGGGCCGAGCCTTGCCGGCCGGCCGAGCCTTGCCGGCGGGCCGAGCCGCGAGCTTGCTGGCGGGTTTCGCCCGCGGTCGGGTCTTGGCGGCCGCCGCGGTCGTGGCCTGCTCGACCCGCCAGCGCACGATCCGGCGCACCAGCGGCAGCGGCAGCGGCCGCTCGTGCCGCAGCTGGATCGCCCCCTTCGACGTCGGCAGGCCGCGTAGCTCGTCGGCGAAGGCGACGATCGCGGCCGGGCCGGGGTACAGCCCGACGTGGCCGGCGAAGGCGCCGAGGTGGACCAGGTTCTCACCCTGGTGCCAGGTCGCCAGCCCGTACGCCATTCGCTCGATCGCGGCCGGGGCGGCGGCGCGGATCAGCGTGCGCAGCGCGCGCAGGCGCGTCCGCGCCGGCTCGGCGGCGGCGTCGATGTAGGCGGTGACGGCGGTGGGATCGGCGGCGGGTGGAGCACGCATCGAGGCGGAGCATAGAACACCAAGGTAGAGTCGGCGCCATGCCGCTCGACCACTACGTCACCCTCGGCCGGTCTGGCCTGCGCGTCTCGCCGCTGTGCCTGGGCACCATGACCTTCGGCGAGGACTGGGGCTGGGGCGCCAGCGTCGCCGAGTCGCAGGCCATGCTCGATCACTTCCTGGCCCGCGGCGGCAACTTCATCGACACCGCCAACGTCTACACCAAGGGCCACAGCGAGCAGATCCTGGGCGACCACCTCGGCCGGGTCCCGCACAAGCGCGACCGCGTCGTGCTGGCCAGCAAGTTCGTGGCCTCGCTGTACACCGGCGACCCCAACGGCGGCGGCGCCGGCCGCAAGGCCATCGTCGCCCAGTGCGAGCAGTCGCTGCGTCGGCTTCAGACCGACTACCTCGACCTGTACTGGATGCACGCGCACGACCCGCACACGCCGATCGAAGAGACGCTGCGCGCGCTCGATGACCTGGTCGCGTCCGGCAAGGTCCGCTACCTCGGCCTGTCCGACACCCCGGCCTGGAAGTGCGCCGAGGCCGCCACCATCACCCGCTTCCGCGGCTGGGCCCCGGTGGTGGCGCTGCAGATCGAGTACTCGTTGCTGGAGCGGACGGTCGAGGGTGAGCTCATGCCGATGGCGCGCGAGCTCGGCCTCGGCGTGACGCCGTGGGCGCCGCTCAAGGCCGGCGTGCTCTCCGGCAAGTACCGCCGGGCCGACCACGGCCAGCACGTCGCCGCGCGCGGCGCCTGGGCCCTGCGCGCGCTCGGTGATCGCACCTACGACCTGCTCGACGCGATGGCCGAGGTCGCCGCCGCCCACGCCAGCACCGTGGCCCGGGTCGCCCTGGCCTGGGTCATGGCCCGGCCCGGCGTGGCCGCGCCCATCATCGGCGCCCGCACCGTGGCCCAGCTCGACGACAACCTGGCCGCGACCGACCTGGCGCTCGGCGCCGACGAGACGGCGCGCCTCGACAAGCTGTCGAGGCCGGTGCTGCCGTTCCCGGTCGACTTCCTCGCCGCCAGCGGCTCGTTCATCCATGGCGGCGCCACCATCAACGGTCGCACCGCCGCGCCGTGGCCGATGGCGCCGACCGGCGACGCTGACCGGTACTGAGGCGCCCGCTACAGGAGGATGGCCAGGCGCCGGCGGTACTCGTCGGCCAGCGTGCTGCGCGGGCCGACCAGGTGGAACACGGTCAGCATGGCCTTGCGCGCCGCCTGATCGTTCCAGCGGCGGTCGGCTTCGACGCTGGCAAGCATCGCGTCGAGGGCGGGCCGCCACGCCGCCGCGGCGGCGAGCGCGGCGCCGTGGGCGAAGTGGGTGGCCGCGGATGGCGCGGCAGCGGCCGTGGCGGCGGTGGCGTCGACGCCGCCGGCGCCGGCCTCGGCCAGCGCCAGCAGCTCGAGCACGGCGCGCGCCTCGTCGGCCTGGGCCACGTAGGCCGAGACGCGCTCGGCGTGGACCCGCGCGCCCGCGCGGTCGCCGCTGGCCAGCGCGGCCCGCGCCGCCACCACCAGCGCCTCCTGGTGATCCGGGGCCTCGGCCAGCACCAGCGCCGCCAGCCGCCCGGCGCCGTTCACGTCGTCGGCCTGCAGCGCCGCGCGTGCGGCCGCCGCCTGCTGGTCGCGTGGGCTCGGGCAGTGCTCGTCGATGAACGCCAGGATCTGGCCCTCGGGCAGGGCGCCGACGAACTCGGCCGCCACCACCCCGGCCTTGAACAGCTTGACGGCCGGGATGCTGCGGATCGCGTACCGCGCCGCCGTGGCCGGGTTGGCCTCGGTGTCGAGCTTGACGATGCTGACCCGGTCGGCCACCTCCGGCGCCAGCCGCTCGAGCACCGGGCCGAGCACCCGGCACGGGCCGCACCACGCGGCCCAGAAGTCGACCAGGACCGGCTGCTGGTGGGACCGGGCCACGACCTCGTCGGCGAAGGTGGCGTCGGAGGTGGAGGCGACGGAGGTCATGGCCCCAACATATGCACGCAGCGCGCCGGCGCCAGGGCCCGCGCACCGTCGCCGCGCCCGGCCGCTGAAACGCACTGAAACGCGACGGCGAAGGGGGCGACCTGGCGTCAGCGCGCCAGCTGGTCGCGCAGGTCGGTCACGCGGCCGGCGGCGACCTCGCGCACCGTCGCCAGCGTGGCGTCGAACTCGCCGACGTCGTGCTCGGCGCGGGGGTCGTCGGCCACGTGGGGGCGGACCTGGGCGCCCCAGGCGTCGACGCGCCCGGGCAGGTCGAGGCCCTCGACCAGGTCGGCGGCGGCGGCCAAGGCCGTGCGGTAGGAGGCGCGGCAGGCGTCGCTGGCGAGGCAGCGCTGGAACAGCAGGCCACGCGCGTCGAACACGTCGAGGCCCTGCTCGTACGGCTTGAGCGACATGTCCATGCCCCACGGCAGGAAGTAGAACTTGCCCAGCGTCGGCTCGTGGTAGAGGCGGAAGTTGTTCGGCCCGAACCGGGTGTAGCAGTAGCCGTCCCACTGCCACACCACCGCCTCGTAGGCGCAGTAGCGCAGGAAGGCGTCGAGGTCGAGCACGCCGGCCAGGTCGGCCATGAACGTAGCGTCGCTGGCCTGGTCGAGCGCGGTGATGAGCCCGACCAGGTCGCTGCGGTCGTTGACCAGCTCGTTGGTCTCGAGCTCGAACGCGTCCTCACCGCCCGGCACCAGCTCGCTCATCCGCTCCTCGTACAGGTTGCCGCCGTTGTCGGCGAACCAGCGGGCCAGGAAGCGTTTGTCCTCGGTCTCGAGGTTGGTGTACAGGCCGTACGCCTCGCCGTTGACGGTGATCCACGCCGAGTTGGCGCGCGGCGCCGGCAGCTGGGCGGCCCGGTACGTGTGGTAGGTCAGGCGCTCGGCCACCCACGACGGATCCTCGAACGTGTTGTTGAAGGTCATCCGCTTGAGGCCGTGGAACTCCTGGCCCGGCACGAACTCGTCGAACTTGAGCTTGAACGACGACTTGCGATCGAGCGGACGGAACGTGTACTCGCCCTTGAGCCGCACGCCGATGTTCTCGACCACCTCGGCGCCGTAGCGCAGGGTGCCCGTGACGTAAGTCAGCGGGTCCTGGTTGAGCGCGTCGACCGAGGCCGGCGGCAGCTCGAGGGCGAACGTCGGCACCACGTCGGGGTCGTACAGCTCGGCGCTCAGGTCGGGCAGCGCGCCCCCGTCGGGCCCGGGCCCGCCGCCGTCGGGGCCGAGGCCGCCGTCGCCGTCGCCGCTGCCGCCGCCGCCGTCGCACCCGACCCCCAGCGCCAGCGCGGCCAGCAGCACCAGCGTCAGCGAGGTCAGCCGTGCGGCGACGTCGTCAGCGGTCTTGCCCATCGGTCCATCCTACCCGAGCCTCACGCGCACCGGCGCGCCGATTGCCAACGGGCTGGACTGGCCGAGCCGCTCAGCTACGCCAGACCCGCTTCTTCGCCTTGCAGACGTCGAGCATCACCTTCTTGCGGAAGTAGAAGTCCTCGCCCTGATCCTCGAGCTCGGCGCGGAAGCGAGCGGCGAGCGCGGGGGCGAGGACCTTCTCGAGTGTGCTGACGCCGCGCCCGGCGTCCTTCCGGAAGTCGGCGTGATGCTTGGCGCGGAGGGGACGAGCCTTGATCTTGTGGTCGTAGCCCACCTCGACCAGCAACCGGGAGGTCAGGCCCTTGCCGGCGACGAGCTCCCCGGTGCCGTCGACGACCACGAGGTCGGAGGTGACCGTCCCCTTGGCGTAGAGCTGGGAGCCGACGAAGAGCGCGCCCGCCTTCACGTTGCCGCCGACGAGGCAGTGCGCCCACTCGCGGGTGTCGCGGACGATGCCGTCGACGGTGAGGTCGCCGCTCACGAACAGGTCGACGCCGAGCTCGAGGTCGCCCTTCACCCGCAGGTCTCCGGGAATCCAGAGGAACGGCTCGCGGAGGAGGCGGTCGGTCACGCCTCCTGTGATCGTGATCAGGTCGCCGGTGCTCGGGAGCTTGCACAGCGCGGCATGACGAGCCGCGGCTTCGGAGGCGGCCTCGCAGGTCGCAACGATCCTGTTCACGCGGGGATCGTTGCTCGCGACGAAGCGTGTGCCCCAGTACCTCAGCGCATCCCACGGCGCGAGCTTCTTGATCGCGCTCGGAGCGAGCTCGCCCGCCTTGGCCTTGGCGCGCGCCTTCGTGTTGGCGGACTGATCGAGGGCGCGGCTGTCACCCACGAGCTCGAACCCCTCGGCGAGCCGGGCGCGCACCTGCTTGTTGTACTCGGCGACGGCTCGCTCACGCTGGGTCTTCGAGGGGACACCGTGCTTGTAGAAGCCCTTCGACTCGAGCCGCACGTCCGCTGGAAGGCGGAACCTGTAGGTCAGCTCCTTCACGAAGCCGAGCGGGGGTGCGTTCGCGATGTCGCACGAGACGACCTGGTTCGACCAGAGGTGCACGAGCCACTGGCGCTTGCCCTTCGCGAAGAGCAGGGAATAGCCCTTCTCGTCGACGGGGGCAGCGAGCTCAGGGGGCAGCTTCGCGGACGGCATGGCGAATCGTACCACCTTGAATCCGAGCGAATCTGCCCTCGCCCGGGCCGTGATCCTCGACATCCTCGACCGCCGCCAGGCCGTCGCCGCCTCCGTCCTGGCGCCCGCGCTCGAGTTGCTCGAGCGGGTCGTCGCCATGCTGGCTCGTCTGGCCGGAGCCTGACCGCCCAGACTCGGGCACGGGCACGGGCACGGGCACGGGCACGGGGCAGGTCGCTGCAAACGCGGCTGCGCCGCGTTTGTCAGCGTCCTGCTCGTCGGCGGGCTAGACTGCCGGGGTGATGCTCCGGCTGCGAGGCCTGACTGCCGTCGACCCGCTGCGGGTGCCGCTGCCGCACGGCACCGAGGTCACGACCCGGGTCGATCGCGTGGTGGCCGGGCGCACCGTTCGCGGCGGCGCGCTCGGCCGGGTCCGCGCCGTCGACGCCGACGGCGTGCTGGTCCGCCTGGTCGGCGTCGGTGACGTCCGCTACGCCCGGGACGAGGTCGTGCCGCACAAGGCCGGGCAGGTCGAGTTCGCGCTGCGGCGGGCGGCGGCGTGGGACGCGCTGCGGGGCCACGCCATCATCGACACCGTGGTCGGCTCACGCGCCTGGGGCCTGTTCCGTTGAATGAAGGAATCTCGAGAGGGTCCGGGCCGAGGTGGCGCGGCGCTGGGTCGCGCAGGATCCCGGGCCCTGGGGCGTGGCGGCGCCACCGCTGCCGCTGGCACAATGGGCTCGCGATGAGCGCGCGTAAGGTCCTGTCCGAGCCAGCCCACCGGGTCGCGACCCGAGTCATCGCCGAGGAGGAGCAGCGCCGGCCGCACCTGGTCGTCGCCCTGTCGGGCGCCCACGCCTATGGCTTTCCGTCGCCCGACAGCGACCTCGACCTCAAGGCCATCCACGCCGCTCCGACCGCGGCGCTGCTCGGGCTCGAGCCGCCGGCCGACACCGCCGATCGGCAGGAGATCGTCGACGGCGTGGAGATCGACTACACCTCGAACGAGCTGCGGCCGGCGCTGCTCGGCCTGCTCGCCGGCAACGGCAACTACCTCGAGCGAGTCCTGGCCGCCCGGGTGGTGCTGGCGTCGCCGCGGTTGCCCGAGCTGGTCGCGCTGGTGCCCGGCCTGCTGTCGCGCCGCTACTACCGCCACTACCGCGGCTTTGCCTGGTCGCAGCGGCAGGCCTTCACCGACGCGCCGGCGCCGACCGCCAAGCAGCTGCTGTACGTGCTGCGTACCGCCCTGACCGGCGTGCACCTGCTCCGCACCGGCGAGCTGCGGGTCGATCTCACCACCACCGCGCCCGAGTACGGCTTCGAGGACGTCGACGCACTCATCGCCACCAAGCGGGCCGGCGAGCGGGTGGTGCTCGACGAGCCGGCCCGCCAGGCCTGGTTGCCCCGGCTCGACGGGCTGTTCGCCCTGCTCGACCAGGCGCGCGCGGCCAGCCCGCTGCCGGAGGTGCCGACCGGCGTGGCCGAGGTCGACCGCTGGCTGCAGGCGACCCGTCGGGCTGGCTGAAGCCGGCGGCGCCGGTCGCGCCGGTCAGGCCGGAGCGCTGGCCAGGCGGGCCTTGAGGTCGGACTTGAGCCGCTCGAACCGCTTGCGCAACGCCGCCGCCCGGCGCGTCACCTCGGGCGCCGGCAGCGGCGCGGCCTCGTCGGGGCTGTCCTCGCCGTCGCCGTCGCCGCCGCCGGCCAGGACCTGGGCGATGTCGCGCCAGGCCAGGCCGCGGCCGACGCGGAGGATGAGCAGCGTCTGGTCGTCGGGCGCCAGCTCGGCGCGGATCGCCGCCAGGCGGTCGCGCTGCTCGGTCTGCAGGTACGACGCGGTCTGGGTCCGCAGCGGGGCGGCCAGCGCCTCGATCACCGGGTCGAGCGGCTGCGCGCGCTTGTGGTAGGGCGAACGGCCCTGGCGGTGGGCGGCGTGCCGGGCCAGCACGTAGGCCCACGTCCGCATCGAGCTGCGCCAGCCGAAGCGGGGCAGGCCGCGCCACAGGTTCTCGAGGAAGATCGAGAACGCCTCGTCGGCGCGGACCTGGTCGCGGGTGAGGGCGACCAGGTAACCGAGGATCTCCTCGCCGTACGCCGTCAGCGTCGCCGTCGCTGCCTCGCGCCACTGCCCGGCCTCGGCGGCGGCGCGGATGGCGCGCTCGGCCGCGGTTGGCGTGGGCGCCGCGTCACCCTGCGCATCGTCACTGGCGTCGTCGTCGACCATCACCCCCGACTCTACCGGCCACGCAGGCGCTGGTCGAGCGCTCGCGCCTCGGCGACCGGGCCGGGCGGCAGGTCGGGATGGCTGGCGATGGCGACCAGCGCCGGCGCCAGCGCGGCGCGGGCCTGGTCGCGCTGGCCGGCGGCCAGCAGCGTCGTCGCCAGCTCGACGCGGGTGTTGATCGTCTCGGGGTGGGCCTCGCCTCGCCGGGCGGAGGCGATGGCCACGGCGCGGCTGCCCGCGGCGCGGGCGGCGTCGAGGTCGCGCGGCTGGCCCTCGCGGTGGGCGTAGGCGATGAGGATGAGCGTGTTGATCAGCTCGAGGTGGTCGCCGCCGTAGTGGTCCTCGAGCACGCCGAGCGCGGCGTGGCCGAGCGCGAGCGCGCGGGTGAAGTCGCCGGCGCCGATCTCGACGATGGCCAGGTTGGCCTGGGTCCGCGCCAGGTCCGGCCCGCCGGCCGCGGCCTGCGCGGCCATCGTGCGCTCGAGCATCACCTTGGCCTCGGGGCTGCCGGTCTGCGCCAGCAGGCCAGCGAGCACGGTGAGCGGGTAGGCCAGGCGGCCAT
>JAGPCO010000076.1 GCA_018058095.1 Kofleriaceae bacterium | reverse complement strand
ACCCGGAGGTACGCCTCGGCCTGCGCCAGCGTCGGCGCCGCCAGCAGGGCGGTCAGCGCGGCGGCGGCGGCGAGCGAGCGGGCGGGCGGCACGGGGCGGGTCACGACGGGGCGGCGGGGGCGGGCGCTCAGAAGCCCGGCCAGTTGTTGAAGGCGTCGACCGCTGGATCGCCGGTCGCGGTGAACAGATCGCCGCCACCGTGGACGTCGCGCCCGCTCAGCGGCTTGGTGAGGAGCGGGCTCGCCTCGGGCGTGCCGCAGTTGAGGAAGCGGGTCGTCACGTCGTAGTTGCGGCCGTAGTCGGGCGTGGCGCTGCCGCTGGGGATGATGAGCCGGAACGCCGAGCGGCCCTGGCTGGCATCGTGGCAGCCGCCGGTGCCGTCGCCGATACACGACCGGTTTGGATCGGCCGGGACGAGGAACTCGGGCCAGATCACGTCCTGGAAGTACTGCCGGTCGGGCCGACACTGGCCGACGTCCTGCGGCTCGTCGCCGAGGTCGACGGTGGGGCAGCCGGTGGCCGCCGCCGCGACCACGACGGCCGGTACGATCCTCCGCAGGCGCGGCCATGCGCTGCCAGTGGTGAGCCCCATCTCGCCCGCAAGCGTACACGCAAACCGAGGTCGCTGTCATCTCGCCTTGCGACCCGTGGTGCCCGGGCAGTAACGTTGCCTCGGTGTCCACGCCGCCGGTTCGCTCGTCGCCAGGTGCGGGCGGTCCCGCCGGGAGCGCGACCGCCGGCGCCACCGTGCCGCCGCCCATGCGGGCGCGCCCACCTCGGCTCGAGACCGAGCCGGGACCGGGCCGGGATCGCGGCCTGCGCGCCCCGCTGGTGGGGCGGGAGCCGGCCATCCGCACCCTGCTCGACGTCATCCAGCGCGCGGTCGACTTCCACAGCCCCCAGCTGGTCACCATCGTCGGCAACCAGGGCACCGGCAAGTCGCGCCTCATCGCCGAGGTGCTGGCGCGTATGCCGGACGGGGTGCGGGTCTACCGCGGCCGGGCCAAGCAACACGGCGAGCGCTGGTCGGCCCTGACCTCGCTGCTGCGCGACCGCTTCAACCTGGCCACCGGCGAGACTCCCGACGCCCTGCGCGATCGCTTCGCCGCCGCCGTCCGCTTCGTCATCGGCGCCGACCAGGTCGACGAGGTGCTGCACTTCCTCGGCCGCTTCGTCGGCCTCGACTTCCCGCCGTCACCGTTCCTGCGGGTGCTGGCCGACAGCCCGCGCCAGACCGACGACATCGCCCGCACGGTGCTGCGTCGGTTCGTCGAGGTCGACGCCGCGCGCTCGCCGCTGGTGCTCATCCTCGACGACATGCACTGGGCCGACGACGAGACGGTGGCCATCGTCAACGAGCTGGCCAGCGGCCTGGGCGGCTCGTCGGTGGTCCTGGTCGCCGCCACCCGGCCCGAGATGCTGGTCCGGGCCGCGGGCTGGGGCGGCGGCGAGATCGAGCACGAGCGGATCGATCTGCGCAACCTCGAGCCTGACGACGCCGAGCAGCTGCTGCGCAGCTTGCTGGCCCGGTGTGGGGTGGTGCCCGACGACGTGGCCCAGGGCGCGGTCGAGATGACCGGTGGCAACCCGTACTTCCTCGAGCAGCTGGTCCGGCTGTTCCTGGCCAACGGCACCATCGACGCGACCGGCCCGGCCTGGCGGCTCGATCCCGACAAGGCGGCCGCGACCGAGCTGCCGATCAGCATCGAGGAGGCCATCGAGGCCCGCGTCGCCGCGCTCGAGCGCGACGAGCGCGAGCTGCTCGAGAAGGCGGCGGTGTTCGGCAACGTGTTCTGGGTGTCGGCGGTGGTCGCGCTGGCGCGCCTCGACGACCCCGACGCGGCCCGCGATCGCCGGCCCGGGCCGCTCGACTACGACTGGGGCGAGAGCGAGCGGGCCCGGCGTCAGGTCGGCGACGTCATCGCCGCGCTGGCCGACCGCGACTACGTGCTGCCGCTCGACGTGGCCGACTCGACCCTGCCGGGCGACGTCGAGATCGTGTTCAAGCACAACCTCGAGCGTGAGCTCATCGTCCGCTCGACCGAGCCGGGCCGGCTGGCCCGCTACCACCTGGCCGCCGCGCAGTGGCTCGAGTCGCGCCTGACCCAGGGCTCGGAGGAGCAGCTCGAGTTCCTGGCCGGGCTGTACGAGCGCGGCGGCGACCGCCAGCGCGCGGCCCGGTGTTACCTGGCCGGCGGCGATCGGGCGCGCGGGCGCTACGCCACGGCTGAGGCGCGCAACCTGTACGAGCGTGGCCTGGCCATGCTCGGCGAGGACGACAGCCCGGCCCGGATCGACGCCCTGCACAACCTGGGCGACGTGCTCGACCAGTCGGGCGACACCGAGGCGGCGCTGGCCCGGTTCTCCGACATGCTGCACCTGGCCTGGCGCTTCGACAACCTCGGCAAGGCCGGCGCGGCGTTCAGCCGGCTGGCCCGCCTGCTCCGGCGCAGCGGGGGCTACGACGCGGCCATGGAGCACCTGCGCCGGGCCCACGAGCTGTTCACCCGCTGTCGCGACGACCGCGGCATCGCCTCCACCCTCGACGACATGGGCCGGGTCCACTGGCTGCGCGGGGCCTACGGCCAGGCCCTCGACTACCACCGCCAGGCGCTGACCATCCGCCGGGCCCTGGCCGATCGCCGCTCGATCGCGCTGTCGCTGGCCAACATCGGCCGGGTCCACCACGACTCCGGCAACTTCAAGGCGGCCATCGCCCAGCTGCGCGAGGCGCTCGACCTCCGGCGCGACATCGGCGACCTGCTCGGGGTGGTGCAGTCGCTGTGCGACCTGGGCGGGGTGTACGCCGAGGACGGCAACCTCGACCTCGCCCTCGAGCTGCTGGGGGAGGCTCGCACCGTGGCCCAGGGCATCGGCGACAAGTTCGCCATCGCCGAGGTGCTGTCGCGCGCCGGTGAGGTCAAGACCGCGGCCGGGCGGGCCGGCGACGCGATCGAGGACCTGACGCTGGCCTGCCGGCTGGCGACCGAGTTGGGCGATCGTGGCGCGCTGGCGGTGGCCCGGCGTCGGCTGGCCGAGACCTACCTCGGCATGGGCGACCTGAGCGCGGCCGACCGCGAGGCGCAGGCGGCGCTGGCGCTGAGCGAGGGCCTGGGCTCACGCGTGCTGGTCGGCTGCGCCCAGCGCGCGCTGGCCGAGGTCGCCGCCGCCGCCGGTGACGTCCGCTCCGCCGACGAGCGGTTCCGGCGCGCGGTCGACATCCTGGCCGCGGTCAAGCACGAGATCGAGCTGGCCCGGGCCTACCGCACGTTCGCGCGCTTCTGCGAGCGGGTCGGCAACGCGGCCGAGGCGACCAAGCTGCGGACCCGCGCCGACGAGATCTTCGCCCGGCTGCGCGGCGCCGCCAGCACCGAGTGACCGGCTGGTGGCGGCGCCCGTGACCATCGACGTCGACGCCGGCCGGGCCCGGATCGCCGCCGCCATGCCGGCCTCGGTCCGCGCCATCTGCGCCGAGCTGAGCGCGGCTGGGCACCAGGCGGTGGCGGTCGGCGGCGCGGTGCGCGACGCGCTGCTGGGCCGGCCCGCCGGCGACTGGGACGTGGCGACCTCGGCCAGCCCGGACCGGGTGGTCGCGCTGTTCCGGCGCACCATCCCGACCGGCCTGGCCCACGGCACGGTCACCGTGTTGTGGGGCAAGGGCGGGGTGCCGGTCGAGGTCACGACCTTCCGCGGCGAGGGCGCCTACAGCGACGCGCGTCGGCCCGACCAGGTGGTGTTCGGCGTGCCGCTGGTCGAGGACCTGGCCCGGCGCGACTTCGTCGTCAACGCCATCGCCTTCGATCCGGCCGCGGGCGCCCTGATCGATCCGTTCGACGGCGTCGGCGACCTGCGCGCCGGCGTGCTGCGCGCGGTCGGCGAGCCGGCCCTGCGGTTCGGCGAGGACGGCCTGCGCATCATGCGCGCGGTCCGCTTCGTCGCCACCCTCGAGCTGGCGCTGGCGCCGGCGACCGAGGCGGCCATCGCCGGGGCCTTGCCCAGCCTGGCCCGGGTCTCGGCCGAGCGGGTGTGTGTCGAGCTCGGCAAGCTGCTCGGGGCGCGCCAGCCGTCGCGTGGCCTGGCGGTGGCCGACCGCACCGGCATCACCGCGCTCATCCTGCCCGAGCTGTCGGCCGCGGCCGAGGCCCGAGGCCGGCGGGTCGACGCCGCCGAGCGCGGGGTCCGGCTGGCGGCCCTGCTGGCCGAGCTGGCGCCGGGCCCGGCCGAGGCGGTGCTGCGGCGCCTCAAGTTCTCCGGTGACGAACGCGACGGCGTGGTGCGCCTGCTCGGCGCCGCCGTCGGTCCGCACCTGAGCGACGGAGGCCCCGATCGCGTCGCCACCCGTCGCCTGCTCGCCGCGGTCGGCCGCGCCCACGCCGCCCGCCTGCGCGCGTTGTGGCAGGCTCGTCTGGCCGAGCCGCCCGAGCCGGCCGTCGCCGCCGGCCTGGGCCAGGCCATCACCCACCTCGACGCCATCGTCGGCGCCGGCGACGCCCTGGCGGTGGCCGACCTGGCGGTGCGTGGCGCCGACCTGATCGCCGAGCTGGGCCTCACGCCCGGCCCGGCCATCGGCCGGATCCTGGCGACGCTGCTCGACGAGGTGCTGACCGATCCGGCCGGCAACACCCGGCCGGGGCTGCTGGCGCGGGCGCGGGTGCTGCTGCCGCCGGCGTAGCCGGACGCCGTCAGCTCGACGCCAGCTCGATCACGCAGTCGACCACCAGCGTGCGCGGGCCGCCGACCACGGCGCTGAGCTCGAGCGCGCCGATCCGGTCGGCGTGATCGACCACCAGGTGCGAGGCGCGCCGCAGCAGGTCGGCCAGGGCGGCGTGGTCGGGCTCGGCGTCGCCCAGGCGGGTCGCCGCCACCATCGCCGCCAGCCCGGTGGCGTCGAGCGGGCGCAGCGGGCAGGGCGCGGCCAGCACCTCGGCCGCGCCGGGCACCTCGAGCACGACGATCCACCCCAGCCCGGCGACCCGCTCGAACCGGGCATGGGCCGGCCGTCCGCTCGGCGGGGTCTCGCGCACGATCACCGCGCCATCCCCGCCCGACGGCGCGGCCGCGCTGACCGCCGCCGGCGGCGCCGCGGTCAGGACCGTGGCCATGCCGCGCCGCACCTCCGACGCGGTGGTGATGGCGCGGGCGATCGGGCAGCCCGCGCGTTCGGTCGCCACCTCGTTGCCGTACGGCTTGAGCTCGACCGGGAAGCCGACCTTCTTGGCGATGCGGGTCGCCGCCGACGGCGTGGTCGCCACCGCCTGCCGGATCACCGGCACGCCGTAGGCGGCCAGCAGCACCTTGCACTCGTGGTCACCGACGCGTCGGTCCCACGAGCCGATCCGCGCCAGCTGCCGCTCGACCCGGGCGGCGTCGACGGTGAGGTCGCGCGGTCGGGCGGAGGGGGCCGGCCCCAGCCCGGCCGTGATCCGCTCCATCGCCCGCCCGACCGCCAGCGCCGCGCCCAGTGCCGCGCGCACGCCGTGCAGGGCCGGCCGGGCATCGGCCAGCTCGGCCCGGGCGAACACCGGCACCGCCAGCGGTCGGCTTCGATCCGGCCCGATCGACGCCGGCGGCGCAAGGGCGGCGTCGTGCAGCACGACGTCGGTCGGGGCGTCGGGGTCGGCCATCAGCTCGTGCGCGCGCGCGCCGAGCTGCGCGGCCTCGGCCGCGGCGGCCGCGGTCGCCACCGCCACCAGCGAGGTGTCGTCGGCGATCATCGCCACCCGCGGCCCGCGCGGCGGCCCGAACAGCGCCACCAGCAGGAGCGCCTCGATCCACGGGTCGGGGTCGTGAACGATGGCGGCGCCGGCGGCGCGCAGGTGGGCCAGCGCGGCGGCCCGCTCGCGCGCGCCCGGGCCGGTCACTCGCGCCGGCGGCAGCAGCAGCACCAGCGGCCGCCCGGCCTGGGCCGCGGCGGTGGCGGCGATCGCGACCCGGGCCGCGACCGTCGGGTCGGGCAGCTCGGCCAGGGCCCACCCGACCACCGTGCCGGCGGCGATCACCGCGCTGGCCTGGTCCGGGCCGACCGGGTGGGCGCGCAGGCCACGCACGGCCAGGCACCGGCACACCGCCTCGGCCAGCTCACCGTCGGCGCAGATCGCCACCGCGGCCGCGGCCTCGCCGGTCGGACGCGGCGACGCCGCGCCGGTCACGACGGTGGGCTCCCGGTCGGGCGATCGCGCCGGCGCCGGTGCCGCAGCGTGGTGGCGTCGAGGCCGAGGTCGGCCAGCGACCAGGACTCGCGCACGGGCGGCGCGGTCGGGCTGGCCGCGGTGGCCGGCGCCGGCGGCGCGACCACCTCGGCCCACGCCAGCACGACCGGGCCGTGCGCCAGCAAGGTGCGATCGCCGCGGTCGATCCGCAGCCCGTCGGCGCCGTGGCCCAGCCCGGTCACGCCGGTGACCAGGCCGCGCTCGAGCAGCTCGGCCAGGGCGCCGGCCAGCACGGGATCGTCGGCCACCACCACCTCGCCGCCGGTGCGACGGATGGCGGCGGCCACCACCTGGGCCTGGCCGAGGTAGTCGCGCTCGCCGAAGTCGTCGTCGACCAGGTCGACCAGGCGCCCTGCCTGGGCCGCGCTCGCCGCTGCCAGCGCGCCGGTCCGGTCCGGTCCGCCCGCGATCGCCACCCAGCGGCCCGGATCGCGCGCGCCGGCCATCGCGCTCAGCGCCACCACCTCCGCGCCAGCGCCGGTCAGGGCGAGGGTGACGACGGCCCGGCCGAGCGTGCCCGCGCGGTCGCCGTCGCCCTCGCCCGGCTCGGTGCGCGTGGTGGGGCCGTCGAGGGGCGCGCCGGCCGGCACCAGCCGCAGCGCCGGGTCGCCCGGCCGATCGACCGCGAGCAGCAGGATCTCGGCGTCGGCGTCGCCGCGCGCCTCGGCCGCCTCGGTCGCGCTGCTGTCGAACACCAGCGCGCGATCGAGGTCGTCGAGGTCGATCTCCTGCGGCCGCGGTCCGCGCCCGAGCAGGGTCAGGCGCGGCGCCGGCGCCAGCTCGCCGCGGCGGACCAGCAGCGCGCCGAGGTGGGCGGCCAGGCGCGGCGCCAGCTCGTCGGCGGCGTCCCCGGCCGGGACGATGACGATGCCGGGCCGCAGCTGGTCACACACCGCGGCCAGGGTCGGGCCGACGGTGGCCCACAGGCGTGGCTCGATCGGGCCGACCGCGGTGGCCAGCACGACCTTGTCGATGCCACCGGTGGCGAGGCGGGCGGCCAGGCCGCTGTGGGTGGCCACCGCCGGATCGGCCGGGGCTCCGTCGCTACCGGGCGGCGCGCTCACCACCACCACGCCGGCCAGCTCTGCGCCAAGCGAGGTCGCCAGCCGCCGGCCGGCTGCGATCGCGCGCGTCGTGGCGGGGGTCGGACCATCGCCCTCCGCCTCGATATAGACGAGGACCGAGGCCACCGGGGCGGAACGCTAGCGGTCCGGGGCGACCCGGTCAAGAATCGCGGCGGAAACCGCCGGCCGACCGGCCGAGACGGCGCCCGACCGGCGCCGGCACGCCGCCTGGGGCCGGCGCGGGCAGGCGCCGCTGGCCGGGTCGACCTCCCACCCGTGGCGCGCGCACACCACCAGGCCGGCCTCGAGGTAGCCGTCCGACAGCGGTCCGCCGTCGTGCGGGCAGGCGTCGTCGAGCACGTGCAGCTGTCCGTCGGCCTGGCGCACGACCACCACCGGCTGACCGGCCTGCTCGGCCGCGCCCAGCTGCCCCGGCGCGAGCCCGGCCGCGACCTCGGCCACGCTCGGCCGGCCCAGGGTGGGTGGCAGCAGGTCGGCCAGGAGCGCGGACAGAGACGGCACGAGCCCAGGTTAGGTCACCCCCCTGACAGCCGGCCGGCGCGTCGGGCCGACGGGATCCGCCTCACCCGCACTGGCCGCGCTGCCGCAGCCAGTGATCGGCCAGCACCAGCGCCAGCATGGCCTCGACGATCGGCACCGCGCGCGGCAGCACACAGGGGTCGTGCCGCCCGCGCGGGGCCAGCACCACCGCGCGCCCGGCCTGGTCGACCGTGGGCTGCGGCTGCATGATGGTCGCCGTCGGCTTGAAGCCGATGCGCAGGGTGATGATCTCGCCGTTGGAGATGCCGCCCTGGATGCCGCCCGAGTGGTTGCGATCGGTGCGGATGGGGCGGGGTGGGGCGCCGGGCACGAAGTGATCGTTGTGGTCCGAGCCGCGCATGCGGGTCCCGGCGAAGCCCGAGCCGATCTCGACCGCCTTGACCGCGGGCAGGCTCATCATCGCCTTGGCCAGGTCGGCGTCGAGCTTGTCGAACACCGGCTCACCCAGCCCGGCCGGGACCCGCCGGGCCACCGCGCGCATCACACCGCCGACGGAGTCGCCGTCCTTGCGCGCGGCCTCGACCCGCTCGATCATGCGCGCGGCGGCGGCCGGATCGGGGCAGCGGATCGGCGTCGCCTCGACCTGGTCGACCGTGACCGCTTCGCCGTCGACGTCGGCGTCGACGTCGGCGACCTGGTCGACCCACGCCACCAGCTCGATCCCGAGCGGGGCGAGGATGGCCCGGGCCACCACCCCGGCGGCGACGCGGCCGATGGTCTCGCGGGCGCTGGCGCGCCCACCGCCGGCGACGGCGCGGATGCCGAACTTGGCGTCGTAGGTGTAGTCGGCGTGTGACGGCCGGTAGCGGTCGGCCAGCTCGCGGTAGTCGCCGCCGCGGCCGTCCTGGTTGCGCACCAGCATGGCGATCGGCGTGCCCAGCGTCAGGTCGTCCGCGACGCCGGACAGGATCTCGACCCGATCCTCCTCGCGCCGCGGCGTCACCAGCGTGCTCTGGCCCGGCCGGCGCCGATCGAGCTCGTGCTGCACCGCCGCGGTCGTCAGCGGCAGCCGGGGCGGGGCGCCGTCGACGACCACGCCGACACCCGGGCCGTGTGACTCGCCGAAGGTGGTGACCCGCAGGGCCCGGCCGAACGTCGATCCCATGGCCGGTCACGGTAGCACCGACCGCTCCCGCCCGCGTATGCTGCCGGCATGTCGCGCTCGATCGTGCCGGTGCTCTTGCTGCTCGCGCTGGTCGGCTGCCCGGTGTCGACCGCGCCGCCGCCGCCGCCGATGTCGGGCGGCTCCACCTACCTGCCCCCGCCGACCGAGCCGGGGCCAGGCTCGGGCGCCGGCTCGTCCGTCGGCGCCGGCTCGGCGAGCGAGGCGCCGGGCCCGGGCCAGCCCGACGGGGCGGCCTGCACCGCCGCGGCCGACTGCACCAGCGGGGTGTGCGAGGGCCAGGGCTGTGGCGACGGCGCCGGCCGCTGTGTGAGCCGGATGCGCGCCTGCACGATGGACATCCAGGCCTACTGTGGCTGCGACGGCGCGACCTTCTCGGCGTCGGGCTCGTGCCCGGGCGCCCGCTTCGCCAGCCGGGGCGCGTGCACCAGCACCGCCGCCACCGCGCGGCCGGTCGGTGCGCCATGTCTGGCCGCCAGCGAGTGTGACAGCGGCGTTTGTGAAGGGCAGGGCTGCGGGTCCGATCAGCCCGGCACGTGCGCGGCGCGTGCACGCGGCTGCACGCGTGATCTGCGCAGCTATTGCGGCTGCGACGGGCAGACCTTCCGCGCCTCGGGATCGTGCCCCGGGCAGCGCTTTTCCGCCCGCGCCGCGTGCGCGCCGTGAGGGCGGGCGGGCTCGTGGTGTATTCGCGGCCCGCGGGTTTGCTGCGCCACCCGATTTCGGTTTAGTCTCGAAAGGCTTCCGCATGGTCGAATCCGATCGCCGCCCGTCTGCGCAGGAGATCGAGGAGCTCGAGGATCTGGTCCGGCGTGATCCGGCCTCCCCGGCCTTCATCGACCTCGGTGACGCGTACCTGGCCCTGGGCCGTCCCCAGGACGCGCTCCGGGTCGGCGCCACCGGCCTGTCGGCCGACCCGAACAGCTCGGAGGGCCGGGTCATGCTGGCCCGCGCCCACTGCGCGCTGCACCAGTGGAAAGAGGCGCAGGGCGAGCTGCTGCGGGTGGTCAAGGTCGACCGCAACTCGCGCGGCGGCTTCGCCCTGCTGGGCGAGGTGCTGCTGCGCCGGTCCGACTACGAGCGGGCCCTCCCGGTCCTGCAGCACGCGCAGAACCTCGACCCGACCAGCAGCACGGTGTTGACCCTGTTGCGGCGGGCTCGCGCCGGGCAGCAGCTCGACCCGCCGCCGCCGATCCCGTCGCCCATCAGCCCGCGCCAGGATGCCCGGGCCCGGCCGCCGGCCGCGGCCCCGGCCCCGACCCGCACCGCGGCGCCCGCACCACCCCGGCAGTCGATGCGCGCCGCCGCCCAGCCGGCGCCGATCGACGCCGACCCGACCGCGGTCAACCCGTTCGACGACCACGCCGGGCCGGGCCCGGCGATGCTGGCCAGCAGCCCGGCCGCGGCGCCGGCCCGCCCGCCGGCCCGTGCCCCCGCGCCGGCGCCGGCGCCCGCTCGCAGCAAGCCGGCCAGCCTGGCGCCGCCGCTTGCTCCCTCGGGGGAGGTGGTGCGGCCGCGGGTGGTGTCCAACACCCGCGAGAAGAACGCCGCCGCGCCGTCGCTGCGCCGGTCGGCCGCGGTCGGCGAGAACTACCTCAACGATCTGCTCACCGGCGGCCTGCTCGACATCGGCGGCGTGCGTGTGCCCGAGCTCGACTACGACCTCAAGCCGGATCGGCGCTGGGGTCGGTCGACCACCCGGATGTTCATCTTTCTCTTCGTGCTGCTGTTCCTCGGCGTCGGCGGCGGCGGCGGGTACTGGTGGTACTCGAACAAGGTCAAGGCCGAGAAGGTGGCCCGCCTGCAGAAGTCGGCCAAGGAGAAGATCGTCACCGCGTCGTGGGTCGGCCTCGACGGCGCGCTGCAGGACCTCAAGGTCGCGATCCAGACCGACAAGCGGAGCGCGCTGACCTACGCCTACGTGTGCGAGACCGCCGGCCTGCGCGCGCTGCTGTACGGCACCGATCCGGACACCGTCGACACCGCCTGCAAGCAGGCCGCGCGCGACATCAAGAAGCCGACGCAGAAGGGCTACCACGAGATCGCGATCGGCAGGAGCGCCATCGAGCTGGCCCGGCTGCCGACGCGCGAGGCGCCGACCACCGCGCTGGCCGAGGTGGTGACCGCGCTCGACGCCCTGCTCACCGCCGATGACGGCGACCAGTGGGCGCGCTGGCTCAAGGCCCGGGCCCAGCTCGCCGCCGGCGAGCGCAAGGCGGCGCACGCCTCGCTCAAGCAGGCCGGCGCTGCCGCCACCGACGGCGGTAGCGGCCTGCTGGTGGCCGTCATCGACCGCGCCGATCTGCTGGTGGACGAGGGCCAGCTGGGCGAGGCGATCAAGCTGTACGACGAGGTCCTGGCCGCGGAGAAGGACCACCCGCTGGCCCTGCTCGGCCGGGCCCTGGGGCGGGCCGAGAGTGGCGTCGACACCACCGCCGCCGTCGACGACCTGTCGGCCAAGCTCGACAAGCCGCTCGGCCCGCGGGTGGCGGCCTACCGCAACCTGGCGCTGGCGCTGGCGCAGAACACCACCGAGGACTACGCCGAGTTCCTCAAGTCGATGGCCGCGGCCAGCGCCCCGGCCGAGCGCGGCGACCTGCCCGAGTCGCGCTTCATGGCCCGCCTGGCCATGGCCCAGTACCTGCGCGGGCGCCTCGAGGCCTCGGCCAAGGCCCGCGCCACCATCAAGTCGTTCAAGGACGCCGAGCCCGATCCGCTCGTGCTGCTGGTCGAGGCCGGCCTCAACCTCGCCGGCGGCGTGCCCGACAAGGCGGTCGACATCGCCAGCAAGGTCGAGGGCGTGCGGGCCCGCCTCATCCGCGTGCAGGGCCTCATCGACGCCGGCAAGGCGCAGGGCGCGCTGGCCGAGGCCGACGAGCTCATCACCCGCGCGCCCGAGAACCTCGAGGCCCAGGTCATGCGCGAGTGGGCGGCGGTGCTGGCCGCGAGCTCGGGCAAGGACCGCGACAGCGCGTTCGCGGCTCTCGAGAAGGTGGCGCGCCGGACCAAGTCCAAGCTGGGCCAGCACGCGCTCGGCGCCGCCCTGGTGGCCACCGGCGGCGACCCGGCCGAGGCCCGCAAGAAGCTGGCCCAGGCCATCGACGGCATCAGCGACGACGCGCCCAACCCGGTCGAGTACCGGACCCACACGACCCTGGCCCAGCTGATGATCACCGCCGGTGAACTCGAGCCCGCGGCGGCCGAGCTCGACAAGGCGGTGGCCGCCAACCCAGGCTTCCTGCCAGCGCGCGGGCTGCAGGGCAAGCTGGCCATGGCCAAGGGCGACGCGGCCGGGGCGCTCGAGCTGTTCGGCCTGCTCGAGCGCGACAAGGCGCCGATGGTGCCGCTGGTCGAGCTGGCCTACGCCGAGGCGATGGTCAGCGTGAAGGGCGCCAAGGACGCCGATCGCACGGCCGCGACCGAGATCATCAAGCGCCTGCAGGCCAGCGCCAGCGCGACCTCCTCACCCAGCCTGGCCGAGCTGTCCCGCGTCGCCGCGCTGATCGACGAGCAGCTGCCGGCCGCGCTGGGGCTGCCCAAGGCGGACGGCGCCGCGCCCGAGCCGGCGCCGCGACGGGGACGACGGCGGTGAGGGCGGCGTGGCGCCCGCTGGCGCTGGCGGCCGCGCTGCCGCTGGTCCTGGCCGGGGCCGCCTGGTCGAGCGGTTGTGACCGCGCCGACGTGGCCGCCGCGCCGGCGGTGCGGCCACGCCCGGCCGAGCTGGTCCAGGTCACCCTCAAGGCGCTCGGCGTGACATGACCGGAGGAGTGCCCCAAACGAGTGCGGTCCGCGCTCGCCAAGGTGCCGGGGGTGTACGAGGTCGGCGTCGACGTCGACACCGAGTCCATCTGGGTCTCGTACGACGCCGCGCTCGGCCCGCCCAAGGCGGCCACCGCGCCGATGCTGGCCGCGTTGCGCGCGGTCGGCTACGACCCATGGCTGGCGCGGCCGGGCTGGCCCGACCGGGCCACCACCCAGGTGCTGCCGCCATGACCGGCGTGGGCGCGCGCCTGCTCGTCCTGGTGGGGCTCGCGCTCGGACCCGGGTGCGCCCAGCTGCTGGGGCTCGACGCCACCAGCCAGGGCGGCGTCGACGCCGACCCCAACGCCGTGTGTGCGGCGGCGCCGGCGTGCCCGAGCAGCGGGGCAGGGACCTCGGTGTGTGGCCAGCTGGTCGACGCCGGAACCGGGGCGCCGCTGCGAGTAGCGCGGCCGACCGGCCTGGCCTGCACCGGGACCGAGGGGCCGTGTGCGCTGGCCGTGCGCGGCGTCGACGCCGACGCCCTGTTCGCCGCCATGTCGCCCACGCCCGTCGTGGGCAGCATCGACGACTGTGGGCGCTATCAGGTCGCGGACGTCGCCGGCGCTCGGGTTGGCCTCGAGGTATCCGACACCGGCAGCACCTACCGGCGGGTCCTCCACCTGATGCCAGCCAGCACCTCGGCGATGACCGAGCCGCTCGAGCTGGTGACCACCGCCTCGACGGCGACCTGGCTGCCCGGCCAGAACCTGGCCCGCGACACCGGCTACCTGGTGGCCTTCACCAGCGCCGGCGCCGCCGCCAGCGGGGTGACCGCCCTCATCGATGGGACCCCGCCGGCGTCCAACCTCACCCCGCCGTACGCCTGGTACTTCGACGCGCCGACGCCGTACCAGGGCCTGAGCCTGGCCAGCCCTCTCGCGGCCTCCGGCGTCACCGGCACCGCGCTGGTCGCGCCGGCCAGCGCCGCCCCCTTCGTCCTGGGCGGCGCCCGGGGCGCCACGACCTGCGGCGCGGTCAACGGCCTGGCGGTGGTCCCGCAGACCCTGGTCTTCGTCACGTTGTCCGGCTGCTGACCGACCCCATCCCGCGCCGCGAACGCCAGCCCGCACGGGAGGTTAGGCCGGATCGGCAACTTTCGGTGCGTGCACTTGCGTCATCTTCGCAAGTAGGGTACACGTCCGCTTCCGTTTTCAGGACACAGCCGAGGAGTGCCCGCCGATCGCCCAGTCTAACGCGTTGAAGTTGTTCGCACTTAGGGGAGTAGCTCAATTGGTAGAGCATCCGTCTCCAAAGCGGAGGGCTATGGGTTCGAGTCCCTTCTCCCCTGCGATCTTGACCTGCCTGGGACCCGGCCCGGGTCCTCTCAAGCCGTAGAGCCACCGTGTCTCAGCAAGAAAACGCACCCAACAAGCCGGTCCATCTCCTCTACCTCGGCGCTGCCCTGGCGATGTTCTTCATCACCAGCTGGAGCATCGACTGGATCTGGGGTTACTTCGTCACCGCCCCGAGCGAGGCGGTGGCATCGGGGATCGCCCTGGTCGCGACCGTCGTCGCCATCACCGTGCTGTACCGGAACGACCGCGTGTACGGGTTCGTGAACGAGGTGGCGGCGGAGCTCAAGAAGGTCACCTGGCCGACCAGCAAAGAGGTCCGCTCGGCGACGACGGTGGTGATCCTCATCTCGATCATCGCGGCGGTGATCCTGTTCACGTTCGACATGGCGTGGTCGAGCCTCACGGAGTTGATCTATGGCTGATGTGGCGGACAACCCCGCGCATGACGAAGTCTCGTCGGCGATCGACCAGCCGCTCGGTGCGGTTGCGTTGCCGATGAAGTGGTACATCGTCAACACCTACTCCGGGCACGAGAACAAGGCGCGCCTGTCGCTCCTCGAACGCGCCCGCAACGCCAACATGGCGGAGCTGTTTGGCGAGGTCCTGGTCCCGACCGAGAGCGTGTCGGAGATGGTCAAGGGCCAGCGCCGGACCACGACCCGCAAGTTCTTCCCCGGCTACATGTTCGTGCAGATGGTCCTCGAGGACCGCACCATGCACCTGGTCAAGAACACCCCGAAGATCACCGGCTTCCTCGGCGGCACCAAGCCGACGCCGGTGCCGGAGTCGCAGATCACCGGGGTCCAGACCAGCACCGCCAGCGGCGGGGCCAAGGTCAAGACCAAGGCCAAGGCCACGTTCGAGGTCGGCGAGACCGTCCGCGTCACGGACGGCCCGTTCGCCAACTACTCTGGCTCCGTCCAGGAAGTGAACGGGGACAAGCAGAAGCTGAAGGTGCTCGTCACGATTTTCGGCCGGGCCACGCCGGTCCCCCTTGACTTCACCCAGGTCGAGAAAGCATAACGCCGACCCGCTGGCCACCTGCCTCGACGCCGGGGACGGTCCGGTCAGCGCCACGTAGCAGATAGGTTTCCGCCGCCATGAAGAAGGTCACCGCGTTCATCAAGCTCCAGTGCCCCGCTGGCAAGGCCAACCCGGCCCCGCCGGTCGGTCCGGCCCTCGGTCAGCACGGCCTGAACATCATGCAGTTCTGCAAGGAGTTCAACGCCCGCACCGCGCAGATGGGTGACCTGATCATCCCGTGCGTGATCACCGCGTACGCCGATCGCTCCTTCACCTTCATCACCAAGACCCCGCCGGCTTCGATCCTCCTCAAGAAGGCGGCGAAGATCGACAAGGGCTCGGGCGAGCCGAACAAGAACAAGGTCGGCAAGGTCACCCGCAAGCAGGTGCGCGAGATCGCGGAGCAGAAGCTGCCCGACCTCAACACCACCAGCATCGAGGCGGCCACCCGCTCGGTCGCCGGCACGGCCCGGTCGATGGGCCTCGACGTCATCGACTGACCCCGGATCCTGACGACTCGACTCGACGACTCCCCCGGGGCGACCGCCCCACGCTCCCAACCGTTCTCACCCACCTGGGAGCCGACCACCGGTCGGCGCTTGACCAGACGGAGACACCCCCATGGCCGGCAAGAAGTACAAGAAGGCGATCGAAGGCTACGACCCGAGCAAGAAGTACTCGGTGGCGGAGGCCTGCGCGATCCTGCCCAAGACCAAGATCTCGTCCAAGTGGGACGAGACGGTCGACGTGTCGGTCCGCCTCGGCGTCAACCCGAAGTACGCCGACCAGATGGTCCGCGGCTCGTGTGTCATGCCGGCCGGTACCGGCAAGACCAAGCGCGTGCTGGTCATCTGCAAGGGTGACAAGGTCCGTGAGGCGCTCGAGGCCGGCGCCGACTTCGCCGGTGGCGACGAGTACATCAAGAAGATCGCCGAGGAGAGCTGGTTCGACTTCGACACCCTCGTGGCCAGCCCGGACATGATGGTCTCGGTCGGCAAGATCGGCCGCGTCCTCGGCCCCAAGGGCCTGATGCCCAACCCCAAGGTTGGCACCGTCACCGCCGACGTGGCCAAGGCCGTGCGCGAGCTCAAGGCCGGTCGCGTCGAGTTCCGCGTCGAGAAGGCCGGCATCATCCAGAGCCCGATCGGCAAGGCGTCGTTCGCGCCCGAGAAGCTGGCCGAGAACCTGTCGGCCCTGCTCGACACCCTCATGAAGCTCAAGCCGGCGACCTCGAAGGGCACGTACATGCGGTCGATCACCATCTCGACCACGCACGGCCCGGCCGTCCGCATCGACGCCTCGGCGTTCAGCGGCGCCGTCCTCGACTGATTAGCCCGCACGAACCTCCACCCAGGCACCCAGGGGCGACCCTCCCAGCCACTCCAACCATCAAACCCGTCGAAGAAGCAGGCGGCGTCCGATTGCCGGACGCCTTAAACCCTCCGGGGCCTGCGGAGATGGGGATGTCTCTCGCCGCGCGCGTCGCGGCGCAGCCGACCCCTCCGTCTCCTGCTGGTTCGTCCAGCGACCGAGGGGTCGATGCTTTTGCCACGAGGCCACCATGGATAGAGCAACCAAAGAACTTTCGCTGGGCCAGATCAAGGAAGCCTTCACCGACGTCCAGAGCATCGTGCTCGTGGAGTACGCCGGCCTGACGGTTCCGACCGTGACGGCGATGCGCGACGACTTCCGCAAGGCCGGCTGTCAGTACCGGGTCCTGAAGAACTCGCTCGTCAAGATCGCGGTCAAGGGCTCGAAGATGGAGCCCATGAGCAAGCTGCTCAAGGGCCCGACCGCGGTCATCTGGTCGACCGAGACCCCGCAGGCGCCGGCCAAGGTCGCGCTCAAGTGGGCCAAGGACCAGCCCAAGCTGGTCGTCAAGGGTGGCTACTTCGACGGCCAGGTGCTCGACGCCAAGGGCATCGACGCCCTGGCCAAGATGCCGGGCAAGCCGGAGATGCAGTCGACCCTGCTCATGACCTTCCTGGCCGCGCCGACGGACTTCGTCCGCACCATCATCGCCGGCCCCCAGAACTTCCTCTACCTCGTCGACGCCCGCCGCCGCCAGCAGGCCGGCGAGTAGCGACGGGGTCGTCCCCACCATCCCACCCCCGCATCCGCGGGCCTTCATCACGCAAGCGAAGAGAGAAACGTCATGTCGAACATCAGCCAAGATCAAGTTGTCGAGTACCTCAGCGGCCTGTCGGTCATGGACCTGGTCAACCTGACCAAGACCCTCGAGGACAAGTGGGGCGTCAAGGCCGCCCCGGTCGCCGTCGCCGGTGGCGCGGCCCCGGCCGCCGCCGCGGCGCCCGCCGAGGAGAAGACCGAGTTCACCGTCGTCCTCAAGAACGGCGGCGCCACCAAGATCAACGTGATCAAGGTCGTGCGCGAGGTGACCGGCCTGGGCCTCAAGGACGCCAAGGACATGGTCGATGGCGCTCCCAAGGAGGTCAAGACCGCGATTCCCAAGGCCGAGGCCGAGGACATCGCCAAGAAGCTCAAGGAAGCCGGCGCCGAGGTCGAGATCAAGTAATCCGGCAGGGCTGCCGCCCAGGCCCGACCACCCCGGTGGTGGCCGAGCATGGGCAGGCCCGTGGTGGGGGCGGGGGCTCAGCGTCACTCGTGGTCCGGCTAGGCCGAGGCCATGGGAGATGTCTGGGTGGCCCCGCCTTCGTCGTTGGCTCGCTAGCCCCGGCCCGGCCGGCACCTCGGCCGCCCGGGCACGGTCTCTTTCCGGGTGGCCCGCCCGGACCGGGACTGGACCACGGCTGGGGCCATCCCGGGGACGGCCCGTGTCTCGGTCTCGTCCCATGGGGCCAGGGTTTCGGTTTTCTGGCACGCAAGCTTGCATGTCAATGATCTCTTGTTTTTCCCATCGTCGTGCTATACGCGGCCCCAGTTTGTCGCGCTGCGTCGCCGGAAACGTGCGGGCCTGTCGTCGTCACCACCGTGGGCCTGGCCCCCTGGTGGTGGCGACTCGATCCCGTTTCGGCTCCACGACACCCCGCCGCAGCCTCTGCTCGTAGTCCGCTCGTGTCGTTCCCATCACCGAGCCACCGGGCTCGGTTCGTGCTCACTGGCTTCATCCGTACCCTCGGCACAAAGGCAGCTCCTCCATGGCGACCGCTATCCAGAACAACTTCCGCGTCCGCAAGAGCTTCGCCAAGCTGAAGCAGGTCATCGAGACCCCGAACCTCATCGATATCCAGAAGCGCAGCTACGACCAGTTCCTGCAGCTCGATATCCCGCACGAGAAGCGCGAGCCGATCGGCCTGCAGGGGGTCTTCCAGAGCGTCTTCCCGATCAAGGACTTCAACGAGACCAGCTCGCTGGTGTTCGTGTCCTACAACCTCGAGAAGCCCAAGTACGACGTCGATGAGTGCCGCGCCCGCGGCATGACCTTCGCCGCGCCGATCAAGGTGATGATCCGGCTCGAGGTCTACGACGTCAACGAGGAGACCGGCGTCCAGTCGATCCGCGACATCAAGGAGCAGGAGGTCTACTTCGGCGAGATCCCGCTCATGACCGACTCGGGCACGTTCATCGTCAACGGCACCGAGCGCGTCATCGTCAGCCAGCTGCACCGCTCGCCCGGCGTGTTCTTCGACCACGACAAGGGCAAGACCCACGCCTCGGGCAAGCTGCTGTTCAACGCCCGCGTGATCCCGTACCGCGGCTCGTGGCTCGACTTCGAGTTCGACCACAAGGACGTCCTCTACGTCCGCATCGACCGCCGTCGCAAGCTGTACGCGACCGTGCTGCTGCGCGCCCTCGGCTACTCGTCCGAGGAGCTGCTCAACTACTTCTACGACACCGAGATCATCCACTTCGAGGACGGCAAGAAGTACGGCCGCGAGGTCAACTACGAGCTGCTGGTCGGCCAGCGCGCGACCCGCGACATCAAGCACCCCAAGACCAAGGAAGTCCTGGTCAAGAAGAACCGCAAGTTCACCAAGGGTGCCATCCGCAAGCTCGAGGAGTCGGGCATCGACCGCCTGCCGATCGAGCTCGACGAGCTGATCGGCAAGGTGTCGGCGCGCGACGTCATCGACGAGAACACCGGCGAGGTGCTGCTGCAGTGCAACGAGGACCTGACCGAGGCCAAGCTCGACGAGCTGCGTGAGCGCGGCGTCGAGAAGGTCGACGTCCTGTTCATCGACAACCTCAACGTCGGCCCCTACCTCCGCAACACCCTGCTGGCCGACAAGCTGCAGGGTCCGGAGGAGGCGATCATGGAGATCTACCGCCGGCTGCGCCCGGGCGATCCGCCCACGCTCGAGACCGCGCAGGCGCTGTTCCACAACCTGTTCTTCAACTCCGAGCGCTACGACCTGTCGCGGGTCGGTCGCATCAAGCTCAACTACAAGTTCAAGATCGACGAGCCGATCGAGACCACCACGCTGACCAAGCGCGACATCCTCGAGTCGGTCCGCTACCTGATCGAGCTGCGCAACGGCCGCGGCGTCGTCGACGACATCGACCACCTCGGCAACCGGCGCGTGCGCGCGGTCGGCGAGCTCATGGAGAACCAGTACCGCATCGGTCTGGTCCGCATGGAGCGCGCGATCAAAGAGCGCATGAGCATGTCGCAGGAGATCGAGACGCTCATGCCGCACGACCTGATCAACGCCAAGCCGGTCTCGGCGGTGGTCAAGGAGTACTTCGGCAGCTCGCAGCTGTCGCAGTTCATGGACCAGACCAACCCGCTGTCGGAGGTCACCCACAAGCGCCGCCTGTCGGCCCTCGGCCCGGGTGGTCTCACCCGCGAGCGCGCCGGCTTCGAGGTGCGCGACGTGCACCCGACCCACTACGGCCGCATCTGCCCGATCGAGACGCCGGAAGGCCCGAACATCGGCCTCATCGCCTCGCTGTCGACCTTCGCCCGCGTCAACGAGTACGGCTTCATCGAGACGCCGTACCGCGCGGTCGAGAGCGGCAAGGTCGCCGACGAGGTCGCGTTCTACTCGGCGCTCCAGGAGGAGGGCCAGATCATCACGTCGGCCACCAGCTTGATCAAGAACCACAAGCTGTCGGAGGACCTGGTGTCGAGCCGCAAGGGCTCGGACGTGATCATGACCAAGCCCGAGGACGTGACCCTCATGGAGGTCTCGCCCAACCAGCTGGTCTCGGTCGCCGCCTCGCTCATCCCGTTCCTCGAGCACGACGACGCCAACCGCGCCCTCATGGGCTCGAACATGCAGCGGCAGGCGGTGCCGCTCATCCGCACCGGCGCGCCGCTGGTCGGCACCGGCATGGAGTACACGGTCGCCCGTGACTCCGGCGTGACCGTGGTGGCCAAGCGCGACGGCGTGGTCGACTTCGTCGACGCCTCGCGTATCGTCGTCCGCCCGTCGAAGGTCGACCCCAAGGACCCCAACTCGGTCCGCCCCGACATCTACACCCTGGTCAAGTACCAGCGCTCCAACCAGAACACCTGCATGAACCAGAAGCCGATCGTCCAGCCGGGCGATCGGGTCAAGGCCGGCGACGTCATCGGTGACGGCCCGGCGACCGAGACCGGCGAGCTGGCCCTGGGCCAGAACGTGGTCGTCGCCTTCATGCCGTGGGGCGGCTACAACTTCGAGGACTCGATCCTCATCAACGAGAAGCTGGTCAAGACCGACGTCTTCACCTCGGTCCACATCGAGGAGTTCGAGTGCGTCGCCCGCGACACCAAGCTCGGCAAGGAAGAGATCACGCGCGACATCCCGAACGTCGGTGATGAGGCGCTGGCCGATCTCGACGATGCCGGCATCGTCCGCATCGGCGCCGAGGTCAAGGCCGGCGACATCCTGGTCGGCAAGATCACGCCCAAGGGCGAGACCCAGCTGTCGCCCGAGGAGAAGCTGCTGCGCGCCATCTTCGGCGAGAAGGCCGGCGATGTGCGTGACACCTCGCTGCGCGTGCCGCCCGGCGTGACCGGCGTGGTCATCGGCGCCCGCGTGTTCGCGCGCAAGGGCACCGACAAGGACGAGCGGGCCCAGGCCATCGAGGACGCCGAGAAGGAGGCGATGCTCCTCAACAAGCGCGACGAGGTGAAGGTCATCTCCGAGGCGTACTACTCGAAGATGCGCGAGCTGCTGGTCGGCAAGACCACCGCGTCGCGCCTGGTCGACGACAAGGGCAAGGTCCTCCTGCCCAAGGGCGAGAAGATCAGCGACGACCAGCTGACCGAGGTGCCGCACCGGTACTGGCACGAGATCCAGCTCGACTCCGGCGACGGCAAGATCGAGGAGCAGCTCGAGCAGCTCGCGGCCAAGCGCGAGGAGGACGTCTACGCCATCGAGCAGCAGTACGCCGACCGCATCTCCAAGCTCACCAAGGGCGACGAGCTGCCGCCGGGCGTGATCAAGCTGGTCAAGGTCTACCTGGCCATCAAGAGGAAGCTGTCGGTCGGTGACAAGATGGCCGGTCGCCACGGCAACAAGGGCGTGGTCTCGCGCATCCTGCCCGAGGAGGACATGCCGTACCTCGAGGACGGGACCCCGGTCGACATCGTGCTCAACCCGCTCGGCGTGCCGAGCCGTATGAACATCGGCCAGATCCTCGAGGTCCACCTCGGCTGGGCCGCCAAGCAGCTCGGCAACCAGATCGACGCGTATCTACAGACCAAGTGGTCGGGCGACGTCCTGCGCGAGAAGATGAAGAAGCTCTTCCCCTCGGACGAGCACAAGGCCTTCATCGACCGCCTCAAGGAGGACGACGTCGGCCGCTTCGCCCGCAAGCTGCGCGCCGGCGTGCACCTGGCCACCCCGGTGTTCGACGGCGCCGACGAGCACGAGATCAAGGCGGCCCTGCGTATGGCCGGCCTGGCCGTGAGCGGGCAGAGCCGCCTCATCGACGGCAAGTCGGGCGACATGTTCGACAACCCGGTCACCGTGGGCGTGATGTACATGCTCAAGCTGCACCACCTGGTCGACGACAAGATCCACGCTCGCTCGATCGGCCCGTACTCGCTGGTGACCCAGCAGCCGCTCGGTGGCAAGGCCCAGTTCGGCGGTCAGCGCCTGGGTGAGATGGAGGTGTGGGCCATGGAGGCGTACGGCGCCGCCTACGCGCTCCAGGAGTTCCTCACCGTCAAGTCCGACGACGTGCTCGGCCGGACCCGGATGTACGAGTCGATCGTCAAGGGCGAGCACGTGCTCGAGGCCGGCCTGCCGGAGTCGTTCAACGTGCTGCTCAAGGAGCTGCAGGCGCTGTGCCTGGACGTCGAGCTGATCGAGGACCCGACCATCCCGCGTCGGGCCGAGACCGGCCCCGGCATCCCGGCCGGCCTGGCCGCCCTGGCCCGCGAGGTCGCCGACAAGGTCGGCTCCGCCTCGTAGCCCGGGCGCCTCGCCCTCCCTTCGCTTCATCACCTAGCCACAGCCACTAGCGCCCCGTCGCCGTCAGGAGCCCCCCGTGAAGGACATCTTCAACTTCTTCGAGAAGCCGAAAGACCCCCGCTCGTTCAGCGCCATCCGCATCATGCTGGCGTCGCCGGAGAAGATCCGCGAGTGGTCGCACGGCGAGGTCAAGAAGCCGGAGACCATCAACTACCGGACCTTCAAGCCGGAGCGTGATGGCCTGTTCTGCGCCAAGATCTTCGGGCCGGTGAAGGACTACGAGTGCAACTGCGGCAAGTACAAGCGCATGAAGCACCGCGGCGTGGTGTGCGAGAAGTGCGGCGTCGAGGTCATCCAGTCCAAGGTCCGGCGCGAGCGCATGGGCCACATCAACCTGGCCACCCCGGTCGCCCACATCTGGTTCCTCAAGTCGCTGCCGTCGCGCATCGGCAACCTGCTCGACATCCCGCTCAAGGATCTCGAGAAGGTGCTGTACTGCGAGGCGTACATCGTCATCGACGAGAAGCAGTCGGGCCTGGCCAAGGCCGAGCTGCTGACCGAGGAGCGCTACGGCAAGGCGCTCGACGAGCTGGGCCCCGACGCGTTCGACGCCGGCATGGGCGCCGAGGCCATCCTGGCCCTGCTCAAGGACCTCGACATCGTCAGCCTGGCCGAGACCCTGCGCGCCGAGATGCGCGAGGTGACCTCCGACGCCAAGCGCAAGAAGATCGCCAAGCGCCTCAAGGTGGTCGAGGCCTTCCGCGAGTCCGGCAACAAGCCGGAGTGGATGATGCTCACGGTCATCCCGGTCATCCCGCCCGACCTGCGCCCGCTGGTGCCGCTCGACGGCGGCCGCTTCGCGACGTCGGACCTCAACGACCTGTACCGCCGCGTCATCAACCGCAACAACCGCCTGCGCCGCCTGCAGGAGCTCAACGCCCCCGAGATCATCATCCGCAACGAGAAGCGGATGCTGCAGGAGGCGGTCGACGCCCTGTTCGACAACGGCCGCCGCGGCAAGACCATCACCGGGCCCAACAAGCGCCCGCTCAAGAGCCTGTCCGACATGCTCAAGGGCAAGCAGGGCCGGTTCCGGCAGAACCTGCTCGGCAAGCGCGTCGACTACTCGGGCCGCTCGGTCATCGTCATCGGCCCCGAGCTCAAGCTGCACCAGTGCGGCCTGCCCAAGAAGATGGCGCTCGAGCTGTTCACGCCGTTCATCTACAACAAGCTCGAGGAGCGCGGCCTGGTCACCACGATCAAGAGCGCCAAGAAGCTGGTCGAGAAGGAGCGGCCCGAGGTGTGGGACATCCTCGAGGAGGTGATCAAGGAGCACCCGGTGATGCTCAACCGCGCGCCGACCCTGCACCGCCTCGGCATCCAGGCCTTCGAGCCGGTCCTGACCGAGGGCAAGGCCATCCAGCTCCACCCGCTGGTGTGCGCGGCGTTCAACGCCGACTTCGACGGTGACCAGATGGCGGTCCACGTGCCGCTGTCGATCGAGGCGCAGATGGAGGCGCGGGTGCTCATGATGAGCACCAACAACATCCTGTCGCCGGCCAACGGCAAGCCGATCATCGTCCCGTCGCAGGACATCGTGCTCGGCCTGTACAACCTGACCCGCGAGCGGCCGTTCGCCAAGGGCGACTACCGCGAGGACAAGAAGGGCAAGGCCATCCGCGGCGTGTTCGCCTCGATCCCCGAGATCCGCATGGCGTACGACCACGGCGAGATCCACCTGCAGGCGGCCATCAAGCTGCGCATGGACAAGGCCGATGGCGGCACCGAGCTGGTCGGCACCACGGTCGGCCGCGCCCTGCTGTTCGAGATCTGCCCCAAGGGCATCGCCTTCGAGGCGGTCAACCGGGTGATGGGCAAGAAGCAGCTGGCCGACCTGATCGACCTCGTCTACCGCGAGAGCGGCCAGAAGGCGACCGTGCTGCTGGCCGACGCCCTGCGCACCACCGGCTACACGTTCGCGACCAAGGCCGGCATCTCGATCTGCCTCGACGACATGGTCATCCCGCCGAGCAAGGAGGTCCTGCTCGAGGGCGCCAAGAAGGAGGTCGGCGAGATCGAGGAGCAGTACACCGAGGGCCTCATCACCGACGGTGAGCGCTACAACAAGGTGGTCGACATCTGGGCCCAGGTGGCCGAGGCGATCGCCAAGGACATGATGGCGGAGATCTCGACCTTCGAGTTCCGCGAGAACGACACCGGCCCGATCAAGAAGGCGCCGTCGTTCAACTCGATCTTCATCATGGCCGACTCCGGCGCCCGTGGCAGCCAGCAGCAGATGCGGCAGCTGGCCGGCATGCGCGGCCTGATGGCCAAGCCGTCGGGCGAGATCATCGAGACCCCCATCACCACGAACTTCCGTGAGGGGCTGTCGGTCCACCAGTACTTCATCTCCACCCACGGCGCGCGTAAGGGTCTGGCCGACACGGCGCTCAAGACCGCCAACTCGGGGTACCTGACCCGCCGCCTGGTCGACGTGTCGCAGGACACGATCATCAGCAACTACGACTGCGGCACCCGTCAGGGCATGGAGGTCTCCGCCCTGATCGAGGGTGGCGAGATCATCGAGCGCCTGAGCGACCGCATCCTCGGTCGCGTCGCGCTCGAGGACGTGGTCGACCCGTACACCGGCGAGATCCTGGTCCCGGCCAACGGCGAGATCACCGAGGACGCGGTCAAGGCCATCGACAACGCCGGTATCGATCGGGTCAAGATCCGCTCGGTGCTTTCGTGCGAGACCCGCCGCGGCGTGTGCATCCTGTGCTACGGGCGCGACCTGGCCCGTGGCTTCATGGCCAACATCGGCGAGGCGGTCGGCGTCATCGCCGCCCAGTCCATCGGCGAGCCCGGCACCCAGCTGACGATGCGGACCTTCCACATCGGTGGCGCCGCCGCCCTCCGCACCGAGCAGAGCTCGCTCGAGGCGCGTGGCGACGGCAACGTCCGCCTCAACAACGTCCAGGTGGTCAAGAAGCGTGACCACTGGGTGGTGATGAACCGCCAGGGCGAGCTGGTGATCGTCGACGAGATCGGCCGCGAGCGCGAGCGCTACGGCCTGCAGTACGGCGCCCGCCTCCTCATCGAGGACGGCGCCCGGGTCAAGAGCGGTCAGCTCCTGTCGGACTGGGACCCGTTCTCGATGCCGATCTGCTCGGAGGTGAAGGGCCACGCCAAGTACGGCGACATCGTCGACGGCGTGACCATGCAGGAGACGCTCGATGACGTGACCGGCCTGTCGCGCCGGACCGTGGTCGAGAGCAAGGACGCCGACGCCCGGCCGCGCATCACCATCAAGGATGACAGCGGCACCACGGTCAAGCTGGACGGGGAGGGCGAGGCCCGCTACTTCCTGCCGGTCGGCGCCAACGTCTTCATCAACGACGGCGACTACATCGAGGCCGGCGACGTCGTCGCCAAGATCCCGCGCGAGACCACCAAGACCAAGGACATCACCGGCGGTCTGCCCCGGGTGGCCGAGCTGTTCGAGGCCCGCAAGCCGAAGGACCACGCCATCATCTGCGAGATCGACGGCGTCGTGCACTTCGGCAAGGACACCAAGGGCAAGCGCAAGGTCGTCATCGTCCCCGACATCGGCGATCCGGCCGAGTACCTCATCCCCAAGGGCAAGCACCTGTCCGTCCGTGAGGGCGACCGGGTCCGTGCCGGCGAGGCGCTGATGGACGGTCCGGCCAACCCGCACGACATCCTGCGCGTGCTCGGCGAGCGCGCGCTGGCCAAGTACCTGGTCGACGAGATCCAGGAGGTCTACCGGCTGCAGGGCGTGCGTATCAACGACAAGCACATCGAGGCCATCGTCCGGCAGATGCTGCGGCGCGTGACCGTGACCGACCCGGGTGACACCAACTTCCTGGTCGACGAGCAGGTCGAGAAGCACGTGTTCGAGGAGGAGAACGAGCGGGTGATCGTCGCCGGTGGTCAGCCGGCCAAGGGCGAGGCGCTGCTGCTCGGCATCACCAAGGCCTCGCTGTCGACCGAGTCGTTCATCTCGGCCTCGTCGTTCCAGGAGACCACCAAGGTGCTGACCGAGGCCTCCATCAACGGCCGGGTCGACTACCTGCGCGGCCTCAAGGAGAACGTGATCATGGGCCGCCTCATCCCGGCCGGCACCGGCCTGGGCGCGTACAAGCGCCTGACGGTCGACGTCCACGCCGAGGACGAGGACGACGAGGTGCCGCTGACCACCACGCGCGGCGCGGCCGCGGCCTACCAGGTCGCGGGCGACGCCGACGGCGGCGATCTGATCGGCTCGGGCGCGTAGCGCCACGTCGGCGCCGCGGGGCGACCCGCGGCGGCGCAGACGGGCTCGGCGGTGACACGCCGGGCCCGTCGGCGTTTCGGCGCGGGGGACGGCCGTCGACGAGGCCGGCCACCGGAGGTGCGGTCGCGCACAGCGTGCGGATGACAAGCCGCACGCCAGGCGTGGTGACCTTGCCCACGGCGCCCTGGCCACGACGTCCGCGCGGCGCGGAGGCTGGACTACCGTGACGCATGGTGACCTGGTGGCGGCGAAGCGTGCTCGGCAGCGGCGGGGCGCGCACCGTCGCGGCGATGCGGATCGGCCTGGCGGTGAGCGCGCTGCTCACGCTCGCGCGGCTGGCGCAGTGGGGCCCGGTCGCGCTCGGCGACGCCGCGCCCCGGCAGATGTTCCGGCCGGTCGGGCTCATGCTGGCCTGGCCCGGCGTGCCGTCCACGCCGGTGGTGACGTCGATCTGGTGGATCGCGGTCGCGGCCGCCGTCGCCATGTTGCTCGGCGTGTTCAGTCGCGCCGCGGCGGCCGCGTGTGTCTTCGGCGTGTGGTTCCTCACCAGCTACGAGTCGGCGTTCTCGCTGCCGTGGTCACACGGGTTCTCGCCGGTCGTGCTCGCTCTCATCGCCTTCCTCGGCGCCCGCGGCGGCGACGCCTGGAGCGTCGATGCCTGGCGGCGACGCCGGCGCGGCGCACCGGCGCCCGACGCGGACGGGCGCGCGTATCGCCGGAGCATCGTGCTCGGCGCGTTCGTGATCGCCTTCGTGTTCGGCTCGGCCGGGGCCACCAAGCTGTACGCGGGCGGCCTCGACCTGGCCTGGGTCCTGTCCGACAACCTGCGCAACCAGATCGCCTCGCGTTACGCCACCTGGGGCGAACCGCGCACGGCGCTGGCGGCCTGGTTGATCGCCAGCCCGGTGCGCTGGCAGATCGCGGCGGCGCTCAACCTGCTGGCCCAGCTGGCGCCGGTCGCCGGGCTGTTCGTCCTGCACCGGCCGGGGTGGCGGCTACTGGTCGGCGTGGTCGTCGCGGTCGAGGTCCTCGGCCTGGCCCTGGTGATGAACTTCTGGAACCAGCACTGGCTGCCCCTGCTGGTGGTGTTCGTCGACTGGGATCGCCTGGCCGACCGGGCCCGGGCGTGGTCCGGCCGCGCGATCGCCGGCGCTGGGGCAGGGCCGGCGTCGCCGTCGCCCCGGCCGGCCTGGCGGGATCAGGTCGGGCGCGCCCACGCCGCGGCCCTCGTCGTGCTCTTGCTGTCGGCCGGTCTCGGCCTCGACCAGCGCCTCCGCCTGTACCCGATCTCCAGCTTCCCGATGTACGCGCGCCTCCGGGTCACGCCGCCGTACGACCGCCACCTGCCGTTCGACGTCATCGGCGGCCGGCTCGAGGTGACGGCCGAGCCGCCGCTGCCCCCGGGCTACCTCGACGCCCTGGGCCGCGACCTCCTGTACAAGAAGCTGTGGCGGGCCCGGTCGCTGGCGCTGGTGGAGGACGGCCTGCGCGAGCTGCGCGCCCGCATCCAGCGCGAGCTCCCGGGGGCCCGCCTGCGCGAGGTTCGGCTCCACCGCTCGGCCTACCGCATCCCGGCCTATCCGGCGCCGCCCGATCCGGTCGTGGTCGACCTCGGCCTGGTCGGCGCGCTGGACGAGCACGGGCGGTTCCGCGGGGGGCCGTGATTCTCGGGGCGGAGTTGACCGATCGCGTCCGGTCACGAACAATGAGCGCATGCCCGGCCCGGTGACCCCCAAGGCGATCGGCGCCGACGACGTCGAGCTGCGACCGGGCCAGCCGGTCGGCGACTACGTGGTCGAGGGCAAGCTGGGTGAGGGTGGCTTTGGCACCGTGTTTCGCGCGGTCCACCCGCTCATCGGCAAGCTGGTCGCCATCAAGGTCCTGCACCGGCAGTACTCGGCCCAGCCGGAGATGGTGTCGCGCTTCGTGGCCGAGGCGCGCGCGGTCAACCAGATCCACAGCCGGCACATCATCGACATCTTCTCGTTCGGTCAGCTCGACGATGGCCGCCACTACTACGTGATGGAGCTGCTCGAGGGGGTCACGCTCGACGGCTACCTGGCCCAGCGCGGGCCGATGTCGCTGGCGCAGGCGGTGCCGGTGCTGCGCGCCGTCGGCAAGGCCCTCGACGCCGCCCACGCCAAGGGTATCGCCCACCGTGACCTCAAGCCGGAGAACATCTTCCTGGCGTCCGACTCCGATGGAGGGCACTTCCCCAAGCTGCTCGACTTCGGCATCGCCAAGCTCCTGACCGACGACGGCGCGGCCCAGCACAAGACCCGGACCGGGGCCCCCATCGGCACGCCGTACTACATGTCGCCCGAGCAGAGCCGCGGCAAGGACGTCGACCACCGGACCGACATTTACGCGTTCGGCATCGTCGCCTTTCGCATGTTGACCGGGCTGCTGCCGTTCGACGGCGAGGACTACCTCACCATCCTGATGAAGCAGATGACCGACCCGACCCCGAGCGCCGCTGCGCTGGTGCCGGGCTTGCCGGCCGGGGTCGACGGCGTGCTGGCCTGGATGACCGCCAAGGACCCGGCGGCGCGGCCACCCACGCTGGCCGCCGCGGTCGCGGCGCTCGAGGAGGTCGCCGTCGGCGCTGGCCTCGTCCCCGCCGCCCCGCTGGCCGCCGGCGCCAGCCTGGGTGGCGCCGGCACGCCGTCGGCGCTGGTGGCGCCGGCCGGGCGTGGCACCCCGAGCCTGTGGGGCGGGGACACCATCGGGCCGGCCGGCCCGCTGCCCACGCCAGGGCCGGGTGGAGCGATCGCCGTTGGCGCGGTCGGCACGGCCCAGGCGGCGCCGGCCCCGACCATCACCGGCGCCGGGGCGGCACCAGCCCGGGTCGGCAAGCGGCGGATCTGGACCTTCGTCGCCGCGGCGTCCGGACCGGCGATCGCCGCGGTCGTCGCGGTCCTGCTGATCCAGCGCGGCGACGAGGGCGATGGCCCCGACCCAGCTCGACCGGGGCGGGCCGAGCTCGGTCAGGCCACGGGCGCGACCGGATCGGGGCCGGCCGCCATCCCGCTGGCCAGCCGCGACCAGCCGCAGCCCACGACCACGGCCGGCAGCGCCGCCGCCGACGTCACCGGAGCCCTGGTGACGATCACCATTCCGGATCTGCCGGCGGGCACCGCGCTGCGCGACGCCGCCGATCGGGTGCTCGGCCGCGCCCCGACGCTGCGCCTGCCGCGCGCGGGCGACCGCGTCCGCCTGCGCTACGACGCGCCGGGCTTCGAGCCAGGCGCGATCGAGCTCACGCCCGATCGCGACGTCGAGGTCAAGGCGCAGCCTCGCCGCAAGAAGAAGGGTTCCGGACGCCCCGACGGCGGCAGCGCGGCCGGATCGGGCGACCGGACCGGGTCGACGCCGGCGGGGCGGCCTCCGCCCGACCCCGACAGCATCGAGACCTTCCCGCGGCCCTAGCGTCCTGCGAGCCGTGGCGGCGAGGCCGACCCAGATCGAGTACGCTCGACACCGATGAGGTTCGCCGTCGTCGCGCTGTGCTTCGTGTCGTCCATCGTGTGCGCGGCCGGGCCGGCCCGGGCCGACGCCCGGGCCGAGGCCGAGAGCGCCTTCCGGGTCGGCGCCGCCGCCTACAAAGACCAGCAGTACGTCGACGCCGCCGCCCAGTTCGAGCTGGCCTACAGCAAGCTGCCGGCGCCGGAGATCGCGTTCTCGGCGGCGCAGGCGCATCGGCTGGCCCTGGCCGACAAGGACGGCAAGGACCCGGTCCACCTCCAGCGCGCGGTCGCGCTGTACCGGGCCTACCTCGACCAGGCTCCGACCGGCAGCCGCGCCGCCGACGCCACCGATCACCTCGGCCGCCTCGAGCCGCAGCTGCGTGCGCTCGACCAGGCCCAGCTCGACCAGCTCAAGTCCCAGGCCGCGCGCAGCCGCCTGCTCATCTCGGTCGAGGCCCCCGACGCCAGCGCCACCGTCGACGGCAAGCCGGCCATGGTCAACCAGTACCAGGACGTCAGCCCGGGCGCCCACACCATCGTCATCTCGGCCCCGGGGCACGCGCCCATGACCCTCACCCGCACGGTCAACCCGGGCGACCCGGTCCCGGTCCAGGCCATGCTCAGCCCGCTGCCGGCGCGCCTGACCTTGCGCGGCCTGGGCGCCGCCCGCGTCGCCGTCGATGGTCGGCCGGTCCTGGTCAGCCGGGGCACCCTGGAGCTGGCGCACGGTCGCCGCTACCTGACGGCGTCGCGGCGCGGCCGCCTGCCGCTGGCGCGCGAGCTCGACCTGCGCCCGGGCCAGGTGCTCGAGCTCGACGCCCACACCGGCTCGACCGGGCAGCGCAAGGCGGCCTGGTTCGCGCTGGCCGGCGCCGGCGCGCTGGGCGTGGCGACGATCGCTGCCGGGACGATGACCTGGATCCGCAACGGCCAGGCGACCGACCTGCGTGACGCCCAGCCGCTCCAGTCCGACCAGGAGGCGGGCTACGAGGCCAAGCGGGCCAGCCGCGACCGCTGGCGCAGCGCCACCATCGGCTTCGGCACCGGGGCCGCGCTGATCGGAGCGGCCGGCGCCGTGCTGTACCTGTTCGACACCCCCAGCGCCGAGGCGGCGCCGCTGGTCCCGGCGGCCGGGGCGGGCGCCGATGGCGGCTTCACGCCGATGAGCGTCGACGGCGGGTTCGGCCTTGGCTACGGCGGTGGCTTCTGATGGGGCGCGCCGTCGCCCAAGCCCAAGCCCTCGCCCTCGTCGCGGTCGTCCTCGGCCCGGCCTGCGCCGAGCTGCCCGAGCTCGGCACGTGCGGTAACGGCGTGGTCGAGGCCAGCGGGGGCGAGGCGTGTGATCGCGGCGCCGACCCGCTGTGCAGCGCGACCTGCGAGCTGCTGTGCGTCGACGCCGGGGCGGCGCCAGACGGCTACGTCGACGTCGGCGCCGGCGCCTTCTGCCCGGCCGGCCACGCCTGCGGCGTCGATGGCCGCTGTCGCGCGCCGTCGGGTGCGTTCGCCCAGGTGTCGGATCCGGTCAGCGTGCTGGCCGAGCAGTTCGTGGTCGGGGACGTCGACGCCGACGGCGCGGTCGACGTGATCAGCGCTGGCGGAGGCGCCATCACCGTCCACCTCGGCAGCGCCGACCCGGCCGCCGCGCTGGCGCGCTCGTTCGCGCAGCCGGCGCCGCCGCTGACCGGGCCGGTCTTCGCGGCCGACTACCTCGACGACGCGTCGGTCGACGGCGGTTATGACGGGGCGACCGATCTGCTGGTGCCGACGTCGGGCGGGGTGCTCAAGCTGGTCGCCCGCGCCGGCGGCTTCCAGCAGGACGTCGGGCTCGACCCGTTCGTGCCGCCGGTGACCTCGCTGGCCGAGGTGTTCACCGCCGTCGATCGGTTGGGCCGGGCTGGCCTGTACCTCGTGGCGCTCCAGCCGGTCGTGGACGGGACCGTGCAGGTCGCGCTGCAGGCCTACCAGGGCCAGGCCGCCACGACCGTCGCGATGTGTGACACCGGCCTGGCCAGCGCCAGCCTGCTCGGCGCGCCCAGCATTCGCGCCGGTGCCGGGGCCGGCCCGGGCGACACCATCGCCGTCACCGTCGCCGGCGTCAGCGCGGATCGGGTGTGTGTGTTCGAACCGGTGGCGACCGCCGCCCGCTGGACCGCGTTGCCGTCGGCCCGGGTGTTCGGGCGCGACTCCGGTGGCGCCCCGACGCGCGCCCGCAGCCCGGCGCAGCTGGTGGTCGCACCATTGCGGCGGCTCGGCTGCCGGTTCGACCTGCTGGTTCCGACTGGCCTTCGCGCGTTCGACTTCTTCGGCGACGACGACGACCAGGCGCCGTGCGAGTACGACCGCGGACCGACGCCGCTGGGCATCCCCGAGACCACGGATGCCCTGGCCGTGGTCAACCTGGGCGACCCCGACGCCGGGGGCGAGGACGCCGACGAGCTGGTGTTCGAGTCCGGCGTGTACGGCCACTTCACCGGCGACGCGTCCGGCCCGACCTGGCAACGCCTGTACCCGGCGACCCGCCTGCCCAACCCATGGGGCCAGGCCGTCGTCGGCGACGTCGATGGCAACGGCCAGCCCGACCTGGTGGTGCGCGCCGTCGACCGCCGCGCCACCGGCGACGTCCCGCTCGACGCCGTGCTGGTGCTTCGTAACCTCGGCACCACCCCGCTCGGCGTGCGCCTGGCCGCGACCCGGTTCCCGACGGTGGGCCCGGTCCGGGCCCTGCTGGCGGCCGACTTCACCGGCGACGGCGCGGCCGACGTGCTGATGGCCGACCAGCGCCAGCTCGGCGACGGGGACGGCGCTGACGCCGATGCGCTCACCTTGCTGCGTGGACGGCCCGGGGCTGGCCCGGCGGCGATCGAGGTGATCGACGACCGCTTCGCCGGCACCCTCGCGCTGCTGCGCCTGGGCGACACGTTCGACGGCACCGCGCTCGGCAGCGACGGGCTCGACGACGTCCTCCTCATCGAGTCGTCGCCGGGCCGAGTCGCGGCCGGGCGGGCGTTCGGCTCGAGCGGCGCCGGCCTGTTCGCCCCGCAGTGGGGCTCCGCCGTCGACGTCGAGGTGCTGGCGGCGGCCGCGGTGCCTGGCCCGGCCGGGCTCCTCGATCTGCACCTGGTCGCACGCGCCGACGTGCCGCCGGCCAAGCGCTGGTGGTGGCAAGCGCGGGGCGAGGGCGTGTACGACGCGGCGGGCGAGGGCGCGCCGACGGTGCTGGCCGACCTCGACGGCGAGGTCGAGGTGGCGCACCCGACCGAGCTGGTGGTGGCCCGGACCAGCGACGGGGGCCACGCCCTGGTCGGGCGCGGGGCGCGGGGCGACCTGGCGGCCGACGTGCTCGGCACCGCGTGCGCGGCCTGGACGCTGCAGCACCCGGGAGGCCGGCGCGACGGCGCCCTGGCTGCGGCCGACCTCGACGGGCAACCCGGCGACGAGGTGATGCTGGGCGACCGGGTCTGGCCGGCCATCGGCGCCGGCTGCGCGTCGCCGGCAGCGCCGCTGTTCCAGGTGGCCCCGATCGTCAACGCGGTCACCTGCCCGGGGCTGGCCGCCATCGACACCGACGGCGACGGCCTGCCCGAGCTGGCCGCGTTGTGCACCGATGACTCCGGCCAGGCCTTCGTCCAGCTCCTGGAGCGGACCGACGCGGCCAGCTACGCCGCGCTGGCCGGGAGCCCGCGGGTCGAGGTCGCCGGGAACCCCGAGCGCCTGCTGGTGGGCGACCTGACCGCCGACGGGCTGGTCGACCTCGTCGTGGTCGCCCGCGTCGCCCAGGTGCCGACGCTGACGGTGCTGGCGCAGTGCGACCGCGCGCGCGGCTGTCGCTAGCCCCGGTCCGTCGCCGCGCTTGGCAGGGGGCGATCGCCCCGGTATAACCCGCGCCCCATGGCCCGCTCGTCCAAGTCGCTGACCGCGCTCGCGACCACCATCCAGTTCGACAAGTTCTGGACCTGGCTGCAGGGCCACCAGAACTGCATCCTGCGCGCCGGCACCCCCGAGGCTATCCTCGTCGACCACGACGACTTCCACTGGACGCTCGCCGTCGAGGACGGGACCACCTTCGTGGTCCAGCTCGCGCGCGCCAAGGACCTCGTCGGCGAGCTCATCGTGTTCCCGGCCGAGATCGCCTACGTCCAGGTCGAGCCGACCGAGCACGAGGGCGAGTGGCTGTTCGAGTGTGTCAGCGAGAACGCCGACGCCCGCGAGGTCGCCTACCACTTCGTGCTGGCCCACGAGTACGACGCGCCCCAGCACAGCAAGACCGAGAAGTGGACGCACTGAGGGCGCCGCCCGGCGGTCCGGACCCAATCCGGACCCATCCCGGGTCCGATCCGACCGGCGCGGCCCGGCCCGCGGCCCGGTTTCTTTCGCCTCGGCGGGGATCCGGACGCGAGGAACCGGGGAATGGCCTTGACACCCGGGGGCCGATCCATAGAATCACGCGGTTCCAAGCCTCCCTATCTGGTCCGATGCCCCCGGTGAACTGAGCATGCCTACTATCAACCAACTCGTCCGCAACGGCCGCGAGAAGGTGCGCACCAAGAGCGCCTCGCCCGCCCTCAAGCAGTGCCCGCAGAAGCGCGGCGTCTGCACTCGCGTCTACACCACGACGCCCAAGAAGCCGAACTCGGCGCTGCGCAAGGTCGCGCGCGTCCGGCTGACCAACCAGATGGAAGTCACCTCGTACATCCCGGGCGAGGGGCACAACCTGCAGGAGCACTCGGTGGTCCTCATCCGTGGCGGTCGCGTCAAGGACCTCCCGGGCGTTCGCTACCACATCATCCGCGGCACCCTGGACACCACCGGCGTCCAGAACCGCAAGCAGGGCCGGTCCAAGTACGGCGCCAAGCGCCCCAAGTAAGAGCCAAGGGAAGAGATAGCCATGCCCCGCAAAGGTGAAGTTCCCAAGCGCCGCGTCCTGCCGGACCCCAAGTTCACGGATGCGCCCCCCGACATGCGTCGCCGCATCACCAAGTTCATCAACGTGGTGATGATCGACGGCAAGAAGCCGGTCGCCGAGATGATCGTGTACCGCGCCCTCGACCTGGTGGCCGAGCGGGCCAAGGACGATCCTCTGAAGGTGTGGGACCGCGCGATGTCGAACGTGCGCCCGCGCGTCGAGGTCAAGAGCCGCCGCGTCGGTGGTTCGACCTACCAGGTCCCGGTCGACGTCCGTCCCGACCGCTCGCTCGCCCTCGGCATGCGCTGGCTCATCGCCTACGCCCGTGAGCGCAACGAGAAGACGATGATGGACCGCCTGGCCAACGAGATCATCGACGCCTCGCAGAACCGCGGCAACGCGGTCAAGAAGCGCGAGGACGTGCACAAGATGGCCGACGCCAACAAGGCGTTCGCGCACTACCGCTGGTAGGGCCGCGGAGACAGGGCAGGGAGCCAGCCAGGCTCCCTGCGCTGCTCCGGACCACCGCTTCGACCGACACCGACATCACCCAGGCACGCAGGCACCCAGGCACCCAGGAGGCGAGGACGACGTAGCGCACAGCAGCAGCGCGGGGCTCACACGGCGGCGGCCGCTCCAGACCGGAGCGGGGCCGAACCACGAGCACCCTGGCAGGCGCCGCCACGGTCATCGGACCGCGGACCCGCCCGCCCCGTCCTCGACGACCACGGCCCTCCCGCCGTGGTCGACCCGGCCCCGCACTCCGAGCTACGACCTCGAGTTGCCATGGCCCCGGGAACCTCCAGCAAGCCGACCGCGCCCGCCGGGCGCGGGCTGGCCACGATCCGCAACATCGGGATCATGGCCCACGTCGACGCCGGCAAGACGACGACGACCGAGCGCATCCTGTTCTACAGCGGCGTGATCTCCCGCATGGGTGAGGTCGACGACGGCGGCGCCACCACCGACTGGATGGCGGCCGAGCAGGAGCGCGGCATCAGCATCACCGCCGCCGCGACGACCTTCCGCTGGCGCGATCACACGGTCAACCTCATCGACACCCCCGGGCACGTCGACTTCACCATCGAGGTCGAGCGTTCGCTCCGGGTCCTCGACGGCGCGGTCGCGGTGTTCTGCGCGGTGGCCGGGGTCGAGCCGCAGAGCGAGACGGTGTGGCGGCAGGCCGATCGCTACGGCGTGCCGCGCATCGCCTTCATCAACAAGTGCGATCGCGAGGGCGCCGACCCGCAGCGGGTCATGGCCATGATGCAGACCCGGCTGGCCGCCAACCCGGTCGCCATCCAGCTGGCCTGGGGCGTGGGCCCGAGCTTCCTCGGCGTCATCGACCTCATCCGGCGCCGGGCCCGGCGCTGGATCGACAGCACCATGGGCGCGCAGTTCGTCGACGAGCCGGTGCCGGTCGGCATGCTGGCCGACTTCGAGCGCGCGCGCGAGCGGATGATCGAGCAGCTGGCCGAGCGCGACGAGGCGCTGATGGCCCGCTTCGTCGCCGGCGAGCCGCTCGACGAGGCGATCCTGGTCGCGGCCCTACGCCGCGCCACCTTGCGGGGCGCGGTCGTCCCCGTGCTGCTCGGCGCCGCCTTCCGCAACAAGGGTGTGCACGACCTGCTCGACGGTATCGTCGACTTCCTGCCGTCGCCCCTCGAGGTCCCGCCGGTGCGCGGGGTGATCCCGGCCGGTGAGCTCGCCGGTGGCGCCGCCGGCGCCAGCGCCCCCGCGGCGCCGGTCGCCACCGAGCGTGCCGCCGATCCCTCGGCCCCGCTGGCCGCGCTGGCGTTCAAGGTCCACGGCGGCCAGGGCCATGGCGGCGGCCTGGCAGGCGCCAGCGTGACCTTCGTCCGGGTCTACGCCGGCACCCTTCGCACCGGTGACACCGTCCTCAACGCCACCAAGGGCCGGCTCGAGCACATCGAGCGCCTGGTCCGGATGCACGCCAACCACCGCGAGGAGGTGCGCGAGATCGGCGCCGGCATGATCGGCGCCATCTGGGGCGGCAAGGCGACCACCGGGGACACCCTGTGTGACCCGACCGCCCCGGTCGTGCTCGACCGCATCCACGTGCCCGAGCCGGTCCTGGGGGTCACCCTGGTCCCGGCCACCACGGCCGACCACGAGCGCCTGGCGCCCGCCCTGGCCGCCCTGGCGGCCGAGGACCCGACCTTCCGGGTCCGCACCGACGCCGAGACCGGCCAGACCCTCATCGCCGGCATGGGCGAGCTCCACCTCGAGATCCTGGTCGACCGCCTGCGCCGCGAGTTCGCGGTCGACTGCCAGGTCGGGCGGCCCCAGGTCGCCTACCGGGAGACCGTGACCAGCGCAGCCCAGGCCTGGGGTCGGCACGAGGTGCCCCGCCTCGGCGCTGGCGCCGCCGCTGCCGGTGCGAGTTTCCCTGGCCACGGCGCCATCCACCTGCGGATCGAGGCCGGCCCGCGTGGCAGCGGCCTGGTCCTGACCCACCAGGCGGCCACCGCGGCGATCCCGGCCGACCTCGTCGCCGCCCTCGTCGAGGGCCTGCACGAGGCGGCCGAGCGTGGCGTAACCTGCGGGTTTCCCTTGGTCGACCTCGGGCTGACGGTGGTCGAGGTCGAGCACCACCCCGTCGACAGCTCGGCCCAGGGCTTCCGCCTGGCCGCCGCCCGTGCCCTGACCCTGGCCGCTCGTCAGGCCAGCCCGACCGTGCTCGAGCCAGTGATGGCGCTCGAGGTCGTCACTCCGGACGACTGCGTCGGCGAGGTCCTCGGAGATTTGCACGCGAGACGCGGAAAGATCACTGGTATCCAGGCGCGGACTGGTGTACAGACCGTCGCCTGTTTTGCCCCCCTTGCCTCGATGTTCGGATACGCGACCGCGCTGCGGTCGAGGACGCGGGGCAGGGCGACGTACTCGATGGAGCTGAATCACTACGCCGAAGTCCCGCACAGCGTGCTCGATGAACTGACGAGGAACGTCAGCGCGCGCGGTGCGATCTGAGATGTACGCAACTGGTAGGAGCTAGAAGGTCATGTCGAAGGAAAAGTTCGTTCGTAACAAGCCGCACGTCAACATCGGGACCATCGGTCACGTCGACCATGGCAAGACCACGTTGACGGCGGCGATCACCAAGACCCAGAGCAC
>JAGPCO010000075.1 GCA_018058095.1 Kofleriaceae bacterium | reverse complement strand
AGGTAGACGCCGCTGTCGCCGCCGGCCAGCCGATCGTCCCGACCGGGACCACGCTGACGCTCCTCGCGCGGGCCGACCGGCCATGGGACTCGCAAGGCGCTCGCATCATCGCCAAGGCGTTTTCGCCGGAGGAGCTGCCGAAGATCGCCGAAGGCCCGGGCCGGATCCGGATCGCGGTGGAGGTCCCACACGAGGCCGCAACAAGGGCGATCCGCGACCTGGCGACGCTGGCGCATCACCTGGCAGAGCGGGCAGGTGGGTGGGTGCACAACCCGAGCAGCGACGCGCTGTACACGCCCGACGTGCTGGCGGCGAGGCTACCCAAGCTGGCCCAGGGTGACATTTTCGAGCTCATCGTCATCCATCAGGTCGTCGGGGACGGTGAGCTGTCGCTGCTCGACACGATGGGTTTGTCCCAGCTCGGGGTCCCCGAGCTGCTCGTGCGCGACGTACCGCCCGGCGTTGCCGACCACTTCGGCAACCTGCTCAACCTGACCGCGACCACGCTGGTGGCGGCGGGCGACGTCACGAACCCCGGCATCCTGGTCGTCGACGTCAGCCAGCTGTCGGCGGAGCGGCGCGCCGAATGGTGGGCAGACGCGCTCGCCGGTGCGACGGGTCGCTTCACGTGGCGGGCGCGCTGGAGCGTGCCTGAACACGGCGCTGATGATCCTGGCGTCGACGCTCCGTTGTCGATCGAGCTCGACGTCGACGACCCGAGCCTCGACCGCGGCCCGGCGATGCTGGCGGCCCTCGATGCGTTCGCCGGAGCCGCCGAAGACACGCCGGTCATACGGTCCGCCGATGACCCGGAGCTGGCGGCCGCGGCCCAGCGGGCCCGGACCGAGCTGGCCCGGATGCTGCCGCCCTTGGCCAAGGGGGTCACGCCGGGGGCGTCACTCTCGATCAAGGCCAGCTTCACGTCCGCCGATGAGCGGGTCGAGTGGATGTGGGTCGACGTCCTGAGCGCACGAGGCACTCGGTTCGACGGCGTGCTCGCCAACGAGCCCAGCTTCGTCACTCAGTACAAGATCGGCCAGCGGGTCCAGGTCGACCTGGCCGACGTCGCGGACTACGTTGCGATCGACCTCGCGGGCGACCGCACCGGCGGCTACTCCATCCCCATCTTGAAGCGGGGCTCACCCCAGTAGCGGGCTCCTCTCGCACCATCGGGCCAACCGGGAGATCGTGCCCGCGGAGAACGGGCGCGGCGCCCGTGTTAAGGATCGCGCATGACCTGCGCAGGCGTCAGGACCGCGTCGTTCCTGATCGGACTCGTCGCGCTCGCGCAGGGTGCTGGCTGCGGGACCGGCACGAGGCCACCGGCACCCGTCGCCACGAACGGCACGCCCCGCCCGACGCAGCGGCCGGCCGACCCGGGCGGCGCGCCACCCGGGGTCGACCCGGCGGCGCTGGTGGCAAGCCTGCGCTTGCCGCGCTCGACGAGGCCCAAGGGCTACGACCTCATGTTGCGCCTCTCGCCCGACGAGGAGCGCTTCACCGGCCGCGTCGTCGTCGCGCTGACGGTCGAGCAGCAGACACCGGTGATGTGGCTCCATGCCGGCGAGAACCTGCGCATCACGACGGCGGTGCTGGAGCGGCCGGGCCTGCCCGCGATGCCCCTCACCGCCGCTCGTGCCGCCGATCCCGAGTTCAGCGAGTCCGTGGCGCTGTTCGGCGCGACCCCGATCCCGTCGGGAGACCTGACGCTGACCCTGGCCTACGAAGGGACGTTGCCGGGGCGAGACAACCGCGGCGCCTATCGCCAGGCCGAGCGCGGCGAGAACTACGTCTTCACCCAGTTCGAGGCGACCGACGCCCGGCGGGCCTTCCCATGCTTCGACGAGCCTGCGTTCAAGACGCCGTTTCGCCTGACCCTCGAGGTCCCCGAGGCGGAGCTCGCGTTCGCGAACGCGCCGCAGACCAACCTGGGCCAGGAGCCCGTCGACGGTCGCGGCTACAAGTCGGTCGTGTTCGCGCAGACCAGGCCGCTGCCGACCTATCTCGTCGCGTTCGCCGTCGGTCCGTTCGAGGTCGTCGAGGCCGGCACGGCGGGCGGCAACAAGACGCCGGTCCGGATCATCGTGCCCGCGGGCCGAAGCGCCGAGGCCGCGTACGCCGCCAAGGTGACGGGGCCGCTGCTGGAGCGGCTCGAGGCCTACACGGCCATCCCTTATCCCTACGAGAAGCTCGACCACATCGCCGTGCCGCAGCAGCGCGGCGCGATGGAGAACCCGGGGCTGATCACCTACGGCACCGCCACGATCCTGGGCGACCCGACGGTGCGAGATCTTCGCCTCGAGCGCGGCTACGTCGCCCTGACCGCGCACGAGCTCGGTCACATCTGGTTTGGTGACTACGTGACGACGGCGTGGTGGGACGACCTGTGGCTCAACGAGTCGTTCGCGACCTGGATCTCGGCCAAGATCGTCGACGAGATGCACCCCGACTGGGGGCAGGCGAGCGCCAACGTCCTGGCGCGAAGCCAGGTCATGGACGACGACGTGCTGGCCTCGGCGCGGCGCATTCGCCAGCCCATCGCCTCGCACCACGACATCGCCAACGCCTTCGATGCCATCACCTACCAGAAGGGCGCCGCGGTGCTGCGGATGGTCGAGGCGTTCTACGGGGAGCTCGCGTTTCGCGACGCGGTCCGCGACTATCTGCGTCGTCACGCGCATGGCATCGCCACCGCCGAGGACTTCCTCGCCGACATCACGAACAGCCTGCGGCGCCAGGGCCACGGGTCGGCCGACGTCTTCTCGGCCACGCTGTCGGGTTATCTGGAGCAACCAGGGGTGCCGCGGGTCGAGGCGACCTTGCGCTGTCCAGCCGGTGGCGGCGGAGCGGCGCCGGTGCTCCGCCTGGTGCAGACACGGCACGTGCCCTCGTCCTCCGCGGCGCCGGGCGGGGCCCTGTGGACGATCCCGGTGTGTGCTCGTTATCCCGGGACCGCCGGCAAGTCGACGACGGCCTGCACCCTGCTGGCCGAGCCTGCGGGCGAGCTCGTCCTCGATCACGCCACGGCCTGCCCGGCGTGGGTCGCCCTCAACGCCGACGGCGCTGGGTACTACCGGGCCATCGTCCGTGACGCCGCGGGTCGGGCGCTCCTCACTTCGTTGACCACCAACCGCGCGCTGGCGGACACCGACCGCCTGACGGCGATCAGTGATGCGACCGCGCTGGTGGCGAGCGGGCACGTGTCGGAGCGGGAGGTCCTCGACGCCCTCCCCGCGCTGGCGGTGGCGCCCAGCCGGCACCTGCGCGTGCTCGTCGCCAAGCACCTCGCTGGCCTGCGTGAGCACCTCGTGCCCGTCGAGGTCGATCCGAACTATCGACGGCTCGTGACCAAGCTCTTCGCGAAACCCGCCGGCCGGATGGGCTTGCGGAGCAAGCCGTCCGACACCGACGACGACCGGCTGCAACGCCCGGTGATCACCAGCCTGGTCGCGACCGAGGGACGAGGGCCGGTCGCGGCCAGCCTGCGGCGCGAGGCCCACGAGCTGACGGTGGCCTGGTTGCGCGACGGCAGCGCGATCGAGCCGGACATGGTGAGCAGCGTGCTGGCCATCGGCGGGCGCGACCTGGACGCCGCGCTGTGGGCGCGCATCCACGAGGCCGCCAAGGTCGAGGTGGATCGCAAGCGGCGCAAGCAGCTGCTCGAGGCGCTCGGCCACGTGGAGGCGCCGGCGCTGGTGAAGCGCAACTTCGAGGTGGTGCTGGCCGACGACTTCGACCCCCGCGAGTCGATGACCCTGGTGTGGGGGGCGATGGACACGAGGTCGACCCGCCTCCAGGCCTACGCGTTCATCAAGGAGAACTTCGACCGCCTGGTCGCGCGCTTGCCAGAGGACTGGAGTCCCTACCTGGCCGAGATCACCGGCTCGTTCTGCGACGCCACGCTGCGCGCCGAGGCCGAGGCCTTCTTCACCGAACGGGTCAAGGCAGCGCCTGGTGGCCCTCGCAGGCTGGCGCAAGCCGTCGAGAGCGCGGCCCTGTGTGAGGCCGACGTCGCCAGGCGACAGGCCGGCGTCATCAGCTTCCTGCGCCAGTACTGACGTCGGCGGGGACGGCGGATGGGCCGTGCGGCGGCGCGCTCGTTATCGACCGCTGTCGGCCGGCAAGTCCTTGCTCGCCTCGGCGCACGCGGGCTCGCACTGCTCGCTGCGCTGCTCGGTCGTGAGCGAGGCCCAGTCGGGCGGGGCCTTGCCGCCGGGCCCGGTCTCGATGCAGTCCTCGTAGCAGGCCATGGCGGCGGCCTCGGCCGCGCCGATGCCGTGCTGGTCCGGATCGTTCGGGTCGGCCGCCTCGGGCGTCGTCGCCGCTGGCGTGGTCGTGGCGGCGGTGGGCGCGGCGCTCTTGCCGCAGGCGAGCAGGGACAGGGCGAGCGCGGAGGACAAGGCGAGGAGCTTCATGGTTGGCCGGATGGTTAACACGCGCCGCGCCTGGTGCAAGTGGACTGGCGCGCCGCTGCGCCGCCGGCGCGGCGCCGCTCAGTCGGCGACCGACTCGCCAGCCAGGACGTGGTCGAGGGTCTCGCGCCGGCGCACCAGCTGGACCCGGCTGCCGTGGACCAGGACCTCGGCCGCGCGCGGGCGGGTATTGTAGTTCGAGGCCATGGCCGCGCCGTACGCGCCGGCGGCGCCGATGGCGAGGAGGTCACCGGCGGCCAGCTCGGGCAGGGTGCGGCCGCGGGCGAGGAAGTCGCCGGTCTCGCAGATCGGGCCGACGACGTCGGTCACCAGCTCGGCCCGGCCGGCGACGCGGCGGACCGGCCACATCGGGTGGTACGAGCCGTACAGGGCCGGGCGCATGAGGTCGTTCATGGCCGCGTCGACGATCGTGAAGTGCTTGTCCTCGTTGCGCTTGCGGTACAGGACCTGGGTCACCAGGGCGCCGGCCTGACCGACGATGACCCGGCCGGGCTCGCACAGGAGGCGAAGCTTGCTGCTGGCCAGCGGCGCCAGGGCGCGCTGGATGACGGCGCCGTACTCGCCCGGCGTCGGCGGTGGCGCGTCGCCGTCCTTGCCGTAGTCGATGCCGAGCCCGCCGCCGATGTCGAGGGTGCGCAGCTCGACCCCGCGGGCCCGGCAGTGCTCGACCAGCTCCACCAGGCGGGCGATGGCGTCGGCGAACGGCGAGGTCTTGGTCAGCTGCGAGCCGATGTGGAAGTCGAGGCCGATCAGCTCGATGCCGGGCAGCATCGCCGCGCGCTCGATCTGCGCGGCGGCGGCGCCGGCGGCGATGCCGAACTTGTTGGCCTTGAGGCCGGTCGAGATGTACGGGTGGGTCTGCGGGTCGACGTCGGGGTTGACCCGGAGCTGGACCCGGGCCCGCGTCCCGGCCGCGGTCGACACCGTCGACAGCAGCGCCAGCTCCTCCTCCGACTCGACGTTGAACGCGAGGATGTCGGCGGCCAGCGCGGCCCGCATCTCGGCCGCGGTCTTGCCGACGCCGGAGAACACCACCTTGGCCGGGTCGCCCCCGGCCCGCATCCACCGCACCAGCTCGCCGCCCGAGACGATGTCGGCGCCGGCGCCGAGGCGGGCCAGCACCGACAGCACGCCCAGCCCGGAGTTGGCCTTCACGCTGTAGCAGATGAGGTGGTCGAGGCCGGCCAGCGCGGCGTCGAAGGCGCGGTAGGCCCGCTCGAGCTCGCCGCGGCTGTACACGTACAGCGGCGTGCCGAACTCGGCGGCCAGCGCCGACAGCGCCACGTCCTCGCAGAACAGCTCATCTCCTCGGTACACGAACGGCGTCGACATTCGCCGGGTTGTAGCACCGTGCCCGTGCCCGTGCCCGTGCCCGTGCCCGTGCCCGTGCCCGTGCCCGTCACAAGCCATCGACCGGCGTGGGGGTCGGGTCGACCCGCGCTCGTGAACGGGAACGACACCGTGCCGGTGATCGACGCCGTGAGCGAGTCCCGCTACCGGCCGACGTCGATGGCCACGACGATCAGCGCCGCCTCGCTGGTCGTCGAGGTCCGGCCGGCCACGTCGAGGTCGCCGGTCGACAGGAACGTCGCGGTCACCGTGTCGGCGTCGAGCTGGCCGAGCTGGCCATCGGTCTGCAGGCCGGCGCCACCGAACACGGCGTGGACCCGGATCACCCCGGTGGCGTCGACCTCGACCAGCGCCAGGTCGGCCCCGCCGGGGCTCAGCACGGTCCCGGCCAGCTCGAGCGGCGCGTCGTAGCTCAGCATCGCCAGCCAGCGGCCACCGAGGTCGAGCAGGCCCTGGAACTCCTCGTTGCCAGCGCCGCCGACGGTGAAGCCGGTCACCGCCCCACCGGCGTCGAACACGAACAGGCCGGCGTCGGTGCCGCCGGCGTACGGGAAGGTCGTCGCTCCGACCAGCGCCGGCCCGCCCACGGCGACACCCGCGACGCAGCCGGTGTCGGTGGCGAGCACCGCGCCGTTGCCGAACGCGCTCTCGTCGGCGGGGCTGCGGATCGACGCCACGAACCGGCGCTGGCCTCCCGCGCCGAACCGCGCCACCCAGGCGTCGAAGCCGCCCAGCGTCGCCAGCCCGGCGCCGAGCACGGTCGCCGCGGTGTCGTAGCTGCCGAGCAAGCACAGCTCGCCGCTCGTGCTGACCACGAGCGGCCCCGGCATGAGGTAGCTGCCGTTGCGCCAGCCCTGCGTGTCGCCGGCGGCGCCGGTGCCGTCGACGGTGGTGACGAAGGTCGCCTCGTCTCCGGCCGCATCCGGCGGTGGAGGGCTCAGCTCGACGCTGCCGCTGTACACCCCGGCCAGCGCGTAGCCACCCGCCACCGGGGCGACCGACCACGGCTGGGCGTTGCCGCCGCCGGCGGCGAACACGGCGTGGCGTGACGGGGTGCCGGCGGCGTCAACCAGGAAGGTGATCGGCGCCTGCACCGGCGACGCGACGTCACACGGGCCGCGCTCCCCGCCACCCGCGCCGGCGGTGAAGCCGGCCACCACCAGCCCCAGCTCGGTCGACGCGGCGTCGCGCAGCTCGCAGTGCAGGTCGCTGGACAGCTGGGTGGTCGTGGACGATGTCCCGGTCGGGTCGAACTGCACGACGTACCCCGTGGTCGCGGATCCAGGCAGGGAGCTGAGCATCGTGGTCGAGGCGCCGGTCTCGATCTTGAGATCGCCGACGAACGTCCCGACCACGGTGGCGCCAGCGCCGCGGCCGCGGGCTGGCTGTCCGCTGAAGCGGCCGCCGCCCGAAAGGAGGCGGCGTACCCACGCGACCTGGGTGTCGGTTCGGCCACCGTCGCCGCCGCCGTCGATCGCCGCGGCCCCTCCATCACCGTCACCGCCGGCCGCATCGAAGCCGATCCGGCACGCGGTCGCGCTCACGAGGAGCAGCCCCACGCGCACGGTGGACATCGCGGCATCGTAGCAGGCGCAGGGTCAGGTCTGGCGGCGCACCGCCTCGAGCGCGGCGACCACCGCGGTCGAGGCCTGGTCGAGCGGGCTGCCGACCCCGGCCAGGAGGCCGTGGTCACACGCGCCGCCAGCGTGGGCCGTCCGCACCACCGCGGCGGCCTCGGCGTGGAAGGTGGCGTGGGTCTCGACCAGGGTCGCGAACTCGCTCAGGCCGCGCAGGTAGTCACAGCTGCGACCTCTCAGCCAGTGGCCCAGCTCGCACCGGTCGTCCTGGACCAGCCAGTCGGCGTCGATGCTGCCATCCGGGGCATGCAGGTAGGTCCGGACCCGGGCCACCCAGCGGCGGTGAGCGACGATGGCTCCGTCGAAGTCGAGCGGCACGTGCCGGATCGTTCGGCCAGACCGGCCGGGTGTTTAGGGCCCCGCCGTGCGCACCCTCTACAGGCGCGCCTCGTGCCGGGCCAGCTCGGCCAGCACGCGGGCCCGGGCCGGGCCGCCCGGCAGGTCGCGCCGCTCGACCGCCCGCGCCGGGTCGAGCCAGCTGGCGACGTCGGCCGCGAACTCGGGCGCGGCCGCCTGCAGCTCGGCCAGCGGCAGCGCGGCCAGCTCGACGCCGCGCTCGCTGGCGACGCGGACCAGGTGCCCGGCGACGTCGTGGGCCTGCCGGAAGGCGACGCCCTTGCCGACCAGGTAGTCGGCCAGCTCGGTCGCGACCAGGTGGCCGTCGTCGACGGCGGCGCGCAGCCGCACCACGTCGAACTCCAGGCTGGTGATCATGCCGGCGCACACCTGCAGACTGGCGCGCGCGGTCTCGACCGCGTCGTACAGCGGCTCCTGCGTCTCCTGCAGGTCCTTGTTGTAGGCCAGCGGTAGGCCCTTGATCACGGTCATCAGCGTGACCCAGTCGCCGATGACCCGGCCGGCCTTGCCGCGCACCAGCTCGGCCAGGTCGGGGTTCATCTTCTGCGGCATCAGGCTCGAGCCCGAGCAGTACGCCTCGCCGATGCGGACGAAGCGGAACTCCTGGCTGGTCCACAGCACCAGCTCCTCGCCCAGGCGCGACAGGTGCACCTGCAGCAGCGCACACGCCGCCACCAGCTCGACCGCGAAGTCGCGGTCGCCGACGGCGTCGAGGCTGTTGTGGGTGACGTCGGCGAAGCCGAGCGCGTGCGCCACCCCGGGCCGGTCGAGCGGCAACGTCGTGCCGGCCAGGGCGCCCGAGCCGAGCGGCGACTCGCTCGCGCGCCGGGCCGCGTCCTCGAGGCGGCCGCGGTCGCGCGCCAGCATCTCGACGTAGGCGAGCAGGTGGTGGGCCAGGCGGACCGGCTGGGCCCGCTGCAGGTGGGTGTAGCCCGGCATCAACGTGTCGACGTGGGCCCGCGCCTGCACCAGCAGGGCCCGGGTCACGTCGTCGATGGCAGAGACCAGCTCGCTCGCGGCGGCGCGCGCGTACAGGCGCAGGTCGGTCGCGACCTGGTCGTTGCGGCTGCGCCCGCTGTGCAGGCGGCGGCCGGCGTCGCCGATGGCGTCGATCAGCCGGGCCTCGACGTTCATGTGTACGTCCTCGAGCGCGGTCGACCACGGCACCTGCCCGCTGGCCAGCTGCTCGCGCACCGCGGCCAGGCCGGTGACGATGGCGGCGACGTCGGCCGCGCTGATCACGCCCTGCCGGCCCAGCATCTCGGCGTGGGCGATCGAGCCGGCCACGTCGTGCACGAGCAGGCGGCGGTCGAACCCGACCGAGGCGTTGAGGGCGGCCGCGACCGGGTCGAGCGCGCCGGCGAAGCGACGCCCACGCGCGCCGCGCGGCCCGCCGGCGTCACCGTCGGACGGCTCGCTCGGGCCGGGAGGATCGAGGTCACGCGCGCGCTGGTCGGTCATCGGCCGGAGTATAACCAGCTCGACCCGAGGAGGACCCCATGGCCGAGCCGCTTACCTTCTACGACCGCACCGGCGCCGCCGTCACCGGCGTCATCGCCATGCCGCCGCCACGCGCCGGCGGCGTGCCCGGCGTGGTCCTGCTGCACGAGTGGTGGGGTGTCAACGCGCACATCAAGAGCCTGGTCGACCGCTGGGCCGGCGAGGGCTTCATCGCCCTGGCCCCGTCGCTGTTCGGCGGCGTCGTCGCCAAGACCGCCGACGAGGCCAAGCAGCTCATGAACGGGCTCGACCGCCCGCGCGCGCTCGAGCAGATCGACGCCACCGTCGGCTACCTGCGCTCGATCACCGGCGGCAACGGCAAGATCGGCGTGACCGGCTACTGCATGGGCGGCGCGCTCGCCTTCGCCGCCGCCACCCGCGTGCGGGGCCTGGCCGGGGTGGTGCCGTTCTATGGCCTGCCCGGCGACGGCACCGACTGGTCCAAGGTCGAGGCGCCGGTGTCGGCCCACTTCGCCAGCCGCGACACCTGGGCCACCGTCGACGGCGCCAAGGCGGTACAGCAGGCCTTGCAGGCCGCTGGCAAGACGATGGAGCTACACGTCTACGACGCCGACCACGCCTTCTGCAACGACACCCGGCCCGAGGTGTACGACGCCCGCGCCGCCACCACCGCGTGGTCGCGCGCCACCGCGTTCCTGCGCGCGCGCTGCAGCTGAGCGCGGTGGACGAGGAGCTCGATCCCACCGTCCCGGGCGCGCGCTTCGACGCGCTCAAGCAGCGCGTCGGCCTGATCGCCGGCCCGGTGCTGGCGCTGGGGGCCGGCCTGGCCGCCACCGACGGCCCGGCGCCCGGGCTGGTCGGGCTGATGGTGCTGTGCGTGACCTGGTGGATCACCGAGGCTCTGCCGGCCGCGGTGGTCGCGCTGGCGGCGGCGTGTGGCGCGGTGCTGCTCGGCCTGGCCACGCCGAAAGTCGCGTTCGCCGCGTTCGGCACCCCGCTGCTGTTCCTGTTCGTCGGCTCGTTCTTCGTGGCCGAGGCCATGCGGCTGCACGGCCTGGGCGAGCGCACGGCCCGGGCCATGGCCAGCCTGGCCCGCGGCCGGCTGTCGCTGCTGGTGGTGGTCGGCCTGACCACGTTCTTCCTGTCGATGATCATGTCCAACGCGGCGGCGACGGCGATCGTGCTGCCGATGGCGCTGTCGATGGCGCGGGCCGACGCCCGCTTCGCCGCCGCGCTGGTGCTTGCGGTGGCGTGGGGCGCCTCGATCGGCGGCCTCGGCACCCCGGTCGGCACGCCGCCCAACCTGATCGGCATCGCCGCCCTGCGCGAGTACGGGGTCGAGCTCGGCTTCGCGCAGTGGATGGCGGTCGGCGTGCCGCTCGGGCTGGTCATGTTCGTCGGCCTCATCGCGGTGCTCGCGCTCGGCTTCGCGATCCGGCCCGGGCAGCCGCTGCCCGAGCTGGCGGCGAGCAGCGACCGCGCCTGGTCGGCCGGCGAGCGCAGCGTGGTGGTGGCCATCATCCTGGCCCTGGTCGGCTGGCTGGCGCCGAGCGTGGCCGGGCTGGTGGCACCCGACGCCGCGGTGACCCGCTGGATGGCGAGCCACCTGAGCGAGGAGGTCGTCGCGCTGCTGTCGGGCGGGTCGCTGTTCCTGCTCCCCGGCGGGCGGCCCGGGGCGGCGCGCCCGGCGCTCTTGTGGAGCGAGGCGACCCGCATCGAGTGGGGCGTCATCCTGCTGTTCGGCGGCGGCATCCTGCTCGGCGACCTGGCCCGCACCACCGGGCTGGCCGATCAGTGGGGCCGCGCCCTGGTCAGCGCCACCGGCGCGTCGACGACGTGGACCATCACCGCCCTGGTCACCGGCATCGCCATCGTCCTGTCGGAGGCGACCAGCAACACGGCGACGGCGACGCTGATGGCGCCGCTGGCCGGGGCGATCGCCCAGAGCGCCGGTGCCGCGCCCATCCCGGCCGTGCTCGGCGCGACCATCGGCGCCAGCTTCGGCTTCATGATGCCCATCTCGACCGCGCCCAACGCGCTGGCCTACGCCACCGGCCGGGTCCGCATCGGCCAGATGATCCGGCACGGCATCGTGTTCGACCTCATCGGCTACGTGCTCATCGTCGCCGGGCTGCGGGTGCTGTGCCCGCTGATGGGCTGGACGTAGCTACGAGCAGTCGCCCACGCACACCTCGCCCGGGTCACACACGCCGTCGCCGCAGCCCGGGGTACACGCGCCGCAGTCGCCCGGGCACAGCCGGCAGCCCTCGAGCGACGAGCACACGCCGTCGCCGCAGCGCGGGCCGACGGTGGGGTCACACGCCTCGCCCGGCGCACAGGTCGGCGTACACAGCGGCCAGCAGTCGGGGTCGGCACACGCCAGCAGGCCGTCGCCGTCGCTGTCGAGGCCGGTGTCGCACGCCTCGACCGGATCCGGCCCGGCGTACGACAGGCCCCACACGTCGGTCAGCGCCTGGTTGCTGACGTTGTTGCCACCGGTGACGACCAGCTCCGCCTCGGTCGCGTCGTAGCCACTGGCCGGGAAGCGCCGGGCCGGTTGCGGCGCGTTGGCCTGAGGCGCCCACGACGTGCCGTCCCACTGCCAGGCGTCGGCCACCGGCATCGCCGCTGCGCCGCCGGCGAGGGCGCCGATGCCGCCGGCGGCGTGAAAGCCGGCGCCCATGCCGTAGCGGGCCGGCGGCGTCGACGGCGACGGCACCTCGGCCCAGCTCGCGCCGTCCCACTCCCAGGTGCGATCCTCGACGGTGTCGTCGCTGCGCTGGCCGCCGAACACGACCAGGCGCTGCCGACGGCGGTCGTAGAACGTGGCCGGGGCGGCCAGCGCCACCGGCAGCTCGGGCAGGCGCTGCCACGTCCCGGTCCACTCCCACACCTCGGCCGAGGCACCGGTGGCGTCGCGACCGCCGACCAGGATGGCCGAGCGTCGGGCCTCGTGGGTGACCATCCCGCACAGCTGGCGCGGCGTCGGGCCCGTGGTCGGGCTCAGTTCGGTCCAGCTCGATCCGTCCCAGCTCCAGGTGTCGCCGGCCAGGGTCGAGGCCGCGGTGAAGCCGCCGAACAGGAGGACGTGGCCGCTGGTCGGGTCGAACGCCAGGCACGCGCCGTTGCGGGCCGGCGGCGCCGGCGCAGGGGCCCGGGGCGACCAGGCGCCCCCGCGCCGGATCCACGTCGAGCTGCTACTGGCGCCGCCGATCAGACCACCGAACCGCACCAGCTCGCCGCGCAGCGGATCGTAGGCCATCGGCGCCAGCGCCGCCGGCTGGGGCAGGGTCGGCGGCAAGCTCGGATCGCCGGGGACACGGCGGGCGGCCCAGGCCTCGTCGATGGCGATCACGCCGCCGGCCCGACCGAGATAGGCCTGGAGCAGCGGCGAGGTCGGAAATGGGGCGATCGCCTGCTGCCAGCGATCGCCGTCCCACAACAGCGCGATGGAGGTGTCAAAGCCACGCAGCTGGCCGGTGCCGGGCACCGCCACCAGCGGCGGACTGCTGTTCCAGGGCAGACGCGCCGGCGTCACCTTGCGCCACTGCGTGCCGTTCCAGGTGAAGGTGTCGGGCACCACGACCAGCACCACCTCGCCACGCACTGGGTCGAACCCGATCGGCGGGGTCCCGGCCACCAGCCAGGACGTCGGGCCACCCGCCTCGGTGCGGGCATGCCAGACCCGATCCTCGTCGAGCTCCCACAGCTCGATCCCGCCAGCGCCGGCGCCGCCGCCGAGATTGCCACCAACCAGCACGTGCCGGCGCCGCACCGGGTCGTACGTCATGGCCGCGCCCCGGCGCGGCGCCGGCGCCAGGCCGAAGGTCGTCACCAGCGACCACTCGCTGCCATTCCAGGCCCACACGTCATCGAGCAGGCCGCTGGCGGCGGCCTCGCCGCCGATCAGCAGCACTTCGCGCCGGTGCCGATCGAACGACATGGCCGGCAGCTGGCGCGGCTGCGGCGCCAGCACGCCGCCGGCGCGGCGCCAGCTCTGACCGTCGTACTCCCAGGTGTCGCCCTGCAGCGTCTGACCGACCAAGCCACCGAACAGCACCAGCCGCCCGCGCGTGAGATCGACGGCGCTGCCGGCGCCAAACCGACGCACCGGCGACGGCACCGGCGGGCGCAGGTGCCAGCGCGCGGTCTCGACCCGACAGCGCGACGAGCACCCGTCACGCGAGGCCAGGTCGCCGTCGTCGCATTGCTCGCCGGTCAGGGTGTCGACCACACCGTTGCCGCACCGCTCGTCGGACCGACAGTCGAAGCCGCAGCCGTCGCCGGCGTCGGTGTTGCCGTCGTCGCACAGCTCGCCGCGCTCGGCCTCGCGCACGCCGTTGCCGCACCCGGCCTCGACGCACAGCCCGCGATCACACACGCCGTCGGTGATCGACGGCGTGGTGCACGCCGCCAGCTCGGCCTGGCCCAGGCACGGCGCCGCCAGCTCGGCCGGCACGCAGGTCGCGCGCGGCTCGACGCAGACCTGGCCGCTGGCGCAGATCCGGCCGTCGTCGCACCGGTCGAAGCTCGGCTCGCGCAGGCAGGCCGCGCCGAGCCCGCCGACGAGCAGGCCGCCGACGAGCAGCCGCGTGTGCACGCTCAGAACAGGTAGCCGACCGAGGTGCCGAAGAACAGGACCGTGCGCAGCCCGGTCTCGACGTTGATCGTCAGGTTGTCGATGGGCCGGATCTGCACGCCGATGATGGCGTTGACCACCGGGAACACCGGCGGCAGGTCGTACGGGGTCTGGTCGTTGGCGGCGGCCGGGTCGCGCGTGCACGACTCGGTCTGGGCCGAGCTGCACAGGTAGTCGGTCCGGACCACGTCGCCCTTGAGCACACCCAGGCCGGCGCCACCGCCGTAGCGCAGCGACACCTGCTTGGCCAGCGGCGTGTGGTTGAGGAACGACACCTCGAACGTGTACCAGCCGAAGCCGCGGTACTCGACGTAGTCGACCGGGTCGGCCGGGATGGACTCGCCCTTGTCGATCCAGATGCCGGGGTCACCCTTGAGGCTCTCGTACTCGAACCCGACCTGCAGCTCGAAGTTGCGGTTGCGCCGGACCAGGTCGAACCCGAACCCGGTGCCGGACACGCCGCTCTCGGCCCGCTCGACGAACAGCTCGAGCAGGCCGGTCGGGATGCTGACCCGGCGCAGGCGCAGGCCAACGCCGAAGCGCGGCTTGGCGTCGGGATCCTCGACGCCCGGGGTGGTCGTGGCGTCGTCGTCGGCAGCCGCCTGGGCGGCGACCGGGGCCGGGGCGGTGGCCGCCAGCAGGCCCGTCGTCAGTACACAGGCCGTCGCACAGGTCACAACAGAAGAGCGAAGCAAGCGCATGGATCCTCCCCGAGCTACGCGGATACTATACTGGCGATCGCACCGGCTCCAGGCCTTGAGCCGACCCCGCGTCGCGATTCGCCATGGCCCGACCACACACCCACCAGGCCCACCGCGGCGGCACCGGCCGGGCCCGCGTCGCGCGCGTGCTGGTCCGGCTCGGCGCGGCCTGGGCCGTGGCTGGCTGCCCCGGTGGCGGGCAAGGCGTGGGGGATCACTGCGACAAGGTATCCGACTGCGCCGACGAACTGCAGTGCTTGGATCACACCTGCGTCGCGCGCTGCGTGCGCGCCCCGGAGTGTGGGGACGGGTACGCCTGCAGCGAGGACGGGACGTGCAGCGAGGCCCTGGGACAGCTCGGCGACCGGTGCGGGTCGGAGGTCGAGTGCGCGGCCGGGATGACCTGCCGCCTCGACAGCGACGATCTCGACGGCGACGGCGCGCTGGCGGCCAGCTGTCGGAGCGAGAGCGACGGCCGCGCCTTCGCCGACCGCTGCGGCAGCGACGACGAGTGCCGGCACGGCCTGTGTGGCCTGGGCCTGTGCCTGGCCACCTGCGGCGACGACCGTGACTGCGCGCTCGGCTTCCGCTGCGCCCGCATGCCCCGGGTCGAGCTGGCGCTGGCGCCGTCGTTCCACGCCTGCATCCCGGCCAACGGCGTGCATCGGTGGGAGGTGCCGGTGCCGAGCCCGATGGCCGCGGTCCGGGTCGCCGTTCCGGAAGGCGTCGGCTCGATCGCCATGCTGCTGTCGGTGCAGGATCCGTCGCAGCTGGTCGGGGCGGTCGAGATCGTCGAGCCGGCGCCGAGCCGGCGCGTGCTGTACCGGCGCGCCGCCACCCTGCCCGAGCAGCTGGTGTACCCGGTCCGCCACCAGGCCGCGCTGCGGGCGTCGAGCTTCATGCTGCCGCCCAGCCCCGACGTGCCGGTCGTGGCCGGGGCGTACGACGTGACCGTCAGCTCGTTCCGGGCCAGCGGCGCCCAGGGCTCGGCCAGGCCGCGGGCCGAGATCCTGGCCAAGATGGACGATGGCGTCGTGCTCGACCTCCACTTCCACTTCCTCGACCTGGCGGAGCACCCGTGCCGCGACGCGTTCGACGAGGGTGGCCTCGACGCCGAGCGGGCGCAGCGCTCGGTGTCGTTCCAGACCGCCTACGTCGGCCAGCTGCGCGCGCTGTTCGCCCGGGCCGGCGTCGCCCTCGGCCGGGTCACCTATTCCGACCTGCCCGACCACCCCGACCTCGACGGGCTCGACGCGTCCGAGCTGCACACGCTGCTGGCGGTGCCGACCACCTCGGGCGGCGTCAACGTCGTCCTGGCCCGCACCATCAGCCCGGCCGGCCTGATGGCCCTGCATGGCGGCAGCCCGGGCGACCCATCCGCCGGCACGACGTCCTCGGGCGGGGTGGCCATCGGCGTCGACACGTTGTGCCTGCGCGACTGGCGCCAGCTGGCCCGCATCACCGCCCACGCCATCGCCCGCCACATGGGGCTGCCGCGCAACCGCGAGCCCGACGGCAGCAGCGACGCCATCGCCGACAGCCCCGACAGCGCCGACAACCTGCTGTTCTACTCCGAGCTCGGCGGCACCGACCTCAGCCCGCACCAGCGCGAGCTGCTGCGGCGCAGCCTGGTGCTGCGGTGAGGCCGGCGATCAGGCCGGCGCTGCGCCGGATCGGCCTGGCCGCGCTGGTCCTGGCCAGCGGCGTGTTGCCGGGCCAGGCCGCGTCGGGCCCGACGCTGGCGGTCATCACCGCCGACGGCGTCGCGCTGCTGACGGCGATCGACTTCGTGCCTGACCGCGCCGCGCTCGACGCCCTGCTCGGGGCCGACGCCGAGCAGCAGCTGATCGAGGTCGGCTCGGGCACCGGCGATCCCGATCCCGGCGTGCGCCTGCGCGCGATCCGTGCCCTGGCGCTGTACCCGACGGTGACCAGCCGGCAGGCGCTGGCGGCGATGATCTCGTTCGGCCGGCTCAGCGTGCGCGGGCGCGACGTCCTGTTCCTGCGCGCGGCCATCGAGGCGCTCGGCGCGATCGGCGACCCCGACGACGTCGGCGTGCTCCTGCCGCTCCTGCAGTTCGAGCCCAGCCGCGACGTCCGCGCCACCACCGCCGACGCCCTGCGCGAGCTCGGCTCGGTCGCCGCCATCGAGCCGCTGCGGCAGCGCTTCGCCGAGGAGCAGTCCGATCAGGTCCGGCTGGCCATCTCGCAGGCGCTGCGCGAGCTGGGCATGTGACCATCCGGCCCCACGCCGGTGGGGAGGGCGGGCCCAGGCCCGGCGGCCCAGACCGCCGTGATTTCAGACACAACAGACCGAAAACACTTGGGTTGCAGCCCCATGGTTCGGGATCGTACAATACTTGCATCTCACGTCCGTCATGACGACTGGCGGGGGGTAGGCCCATGTCCTCCACACGCGACGTACGCCCTCCGGGGTCGGTGTCTGGTTCGGCGCGTGAAGCGACCGAGTCGATCGATCTTGGCAGCGACGATCTCGAGCCGGCCTCGCTCGACTCGCTCGCGCACGGGTCGGGCCTGCCGCGCGAGGACATGACCAAGGTCGAGTCGCCGGCCGCGCGCAGCCGGCCGGGTGATCGCAGCGGCGAACGCGCCGAGGCTGCGGCGCGCGCGGCCCGGCCACGCCCGGCGCCCACGCCGAGTGATCCGGACGCGCCCGAGCACCGGGTCGGCCACACCTTCGGCAGCTACAAGGTGCTCGAGCTCATCGGCAAGGGCGGCATGGGCTACGTGTACCGGGCCGAGCACACCAAGCTCGGGCGCGAGGTCGCGCTCAAGCTGCTGCGCGCCGACTACGCCAAGCGGCGCGACGCGGTGGCCCGCTTCTTCCAGGAAGCGCGCACGGTCAACCGCATCCGCCACCGCAACATCGTCGACGTCACCGATCTGGTCGAGCTGCCCGACGGCACCACCTTCATCATCATGGAGCTGCTGCGCGGGCAGAGCCTGGGCCGCTGGGTCCGCAGCGGGGTCGACCTGCCGCGCTCGCTCGCGGTCTTGATCCAGATCTGCGACGCGCTGGCCGCGGCCCACGCGGTCGGCGTCATCCACCGCGACCTCAAGCCCGACAACGTCATCATCCTGCCCACCGCCGACGGCGCCGAGCTGGTCAAGCTGCTCGACTTCGGCGTGGCCAAGCTGATGAACCGCGACGACGAAGACTTCGCGCTCGAGACCGCGGCCGGCGCGGTCATCGGCACGCCCGCGTACATGTCGCCCGAGCAAGCCGGCGGCATGCAGATCGACGCCCGCTCCGACATCTACTCGATCGGCGCGATCATGTACGAGCTGTACTGCAAGCAGCCCATGTTCAAGGGCCGGTCGTTCGGCGAGTACGTGCGCAAGCACCTGTCGGAGCAACCGCCACGCCCGTCGACGACGGCCGGCGGCGCCGGCATGGACGATCGGCTCGAGGCGGCCATCCTGCGCGCGATCGAGAAGGCGCCCGACCGCCGCTTCGCCAGCATCGGCGAGCTGCGCGACATCCTGCTCCACCTCCTCGGCGCGATCGAGACCCGGCCGCCCATGCTGGCCAGCCTGAGCGGCGCCGGGACACCTGGCCTGCCGGGGCTGGCGCCGGCCCTGCCCGGGGTGGGCACGCTGCCACCACCGGCCATGACCGCGCTCGGGACCCCGGCCGATCCGGTCCGGCCGGTGCCGTACTCGACGCTGCCTCCGCCGGACCACGCCCCGGCCCAGGCGTCGACGGTGCACCTGGGACCCGCCGCGGCGGCCGAGACGCCGTCGCTCGGGGCGCACGTGTCCGGTCTGTATTATCCCGGCGCCACCTCGTCGGGCCCGGGCCACGCGTCGACGCCAGGCTCGGGGTCGGGCCTGCACTACTCGTGGCCGGGTGCCCCCGCGTCGTCGCCGGGGCACGACCCGTCGGGGCAGTATCCCGGGCTGCGCCAGACCCACCAGGTTCGAGGCGGCACGCCGATGTGGGTCTGGCTCGCCGGCGGCGCGCTGGCCATCGCGCTCGGCATCGGTGGTGCGGCGTGGATCGCCTCGGGCGACGAGCCGGCGGCCATCCCGCCGGCGACGCCGGTCGCGGGCAACGGTGGCGCCGGCTTGCCCGCGGTGACGCCGCCGGTCACCGCCACCCCGGCGCGGGTCTCCGTGACGCTCAAGTCCAGTCCGGCGGCCCAGGTGTTCGCGCTGGGCGAGACCAGCGCGCTGTGCACGACGCCATGTACCTTCGAGGTCGACCCGGCCAGCGGTGGCGCGCCCGACCGTCGGCAGTTCGTGCTGCGCGCCAAGGAGCACAAGGACGCCACGGTCGAGGTCGCCCTCGCCGGCGAGCGGGTCAGCCCGCCGCTGGTGGCGCTGGCGCCCCTGGTCGATCCGGATCCGGCCGAGCCCGGCAACGGCCTCGGCGCGATCGATCCGATGCCAGGTGAGCCGGACCTGACCAAGGGCGGCGACGGTGGCAACCGCGGCACCGGGTCGGGCCGACCGGGCCCGGGTCGAACCGGCAAGAGCGGCAAGCCGACCGGCAAGAGCGGGGTGGCGCCGGTCGGGGACCTGACCGGGTCGGGCGCCAGCGGTTCGGGCAAGCCCGGCGAGGGCAAGGCCGGCAATGGTGGCAAGATCGACAAGATCGACAAGACCGACACCATCGACCCGTTCAAGTGAACGTCGGCACCTCCGGCCCGCCCCAGACCATGACCCAGGCTCCACGTCTCCTCCTCCTGTCGGCGCTGTACGCCGGCGCGCTCACGACCGTGAGTGGCGCGGCGCTGTGGTCGAGCCCGGCGTGGGCACAGGGCGATGGCGACGGCGACGACTCGGCCATCACCGACAAGGATCGCAAGCGGGCCAAGAAGGTGTTCGAGCAGGGCCAGAAGCTGTTCGACCTGCGCCGCTTCGCCGAGGCCCTCGAGAAGTACCAGCAGGCCTACGAGATCGCCCCGCTGCCCGGCCTGCTGTTCAACATCGGCCAGGCCTACCGCAACCTGGGCGACCTCGACGCCGCGCTGTTCTCGCTGCGCAAGTACCTCAAGCTCAAGCCCGACGCCGACAACCGCGACGCCACGCTGGCGTACATCGCCGACATCGAGGAGGAGCAGCGCGCGCAGCAGGCGGCGGCCGAGGCCCGCCGCAACCAGCTGCCGGATCGCGATGGTGACGGCGATGGTGATGGCGACGGCGATCCAGACGACGGGATCCGGCGCGCCACCCCCGCGGCCCGCCCGATCTACACCCGCTGGTGGTTCTGGGGCGGCATCGCCGCGGTCGCGGGTGTCGGCATCACTGGCGCCATCCTGCTCGCCCCCGACGGGGGCCCGCCTGACACCTCGCTGGGTAACATCGACTTCCCGTGATGGGCCCGGTGCGGAACGCTCGACCCGAGCAGGACCGGCGTGACCGCCGCGGCGGCGTCGTGCTGGTGGCGGCGGTGGCCGCGCTCGGGCCGGCCTGCGGCGGCGAGCCCGAGCCCGCGGTGATCGTCACCATCGCCGCCCGGCCGGCCACCCTGACCGAGCAGATCGGCGACCTCGAGGTCACGGTGGGAAACGGCGGGGCCTCCAAGAGCCAGCGCTTCGCGGTCGACGGGCAGGCCTTCCCGCTCACGTTCTCGGTCACCACCGGCGATCGCACCGGCGCGCTCGACGTGAGCGTGCGGGCCTTCGACGCCGACGGCAACACCCTCGGCGTCGGCCAGACCCAGGCCGACCTCACCGTCGACGAGCTGGCCATGGTGCTCGACCCGGCCGACTTCGTGGTCAACACCGAGTACGCGGGCTCGCAGCGGACCGGCTTCGACTACGACGTGGCCGGGTACCAGCTCGCGGGCGGGCGCGACCGGGCCACGTTCGGCCTGCGCGACAACTGCATGGTGGCGGTGTGCCCGCTGGTCGGGCGCCGCTTCGACGACCACGGCCGCCCGCTCGACACCGAGCTGGGCGCAGGCACCGGCCAGTTCCGCTGGACCGCGGGCACCGGCGCCGACACCGGGTCCGAGCTGGCCCTGGCAGGTCTGGGCGACGGCGGCACCATCGCCGCCTGGGACGGCGCCGGCGGCGAGGTGGTGTGCCGCAGCCTGCCCGCGTCGGGCACCGGCGCCAGCGCCGAGCGCACGCTCATCACCGAGCTCAACGCCGACCTGGTCACCGCCAACGCGCTGGCGACCGGCAACGTCGTGCTGACCTGGGTCGCGCGCACCGCCACCTCGACCTACGAGCTCAAGGCGACCGTGGTCAACCCGCAGTGCGGCACGGTCACCGCGCCGTTCGTGCTGGCGGCCCCGGTCGACGCGTTCCCGCGCGCCGGCATCGCCGCCGGTGACCAGGGCGTGCTGTTCACCTGGACCGACGGGCCCGACCTGCGGTACCGGCTGGGCACGGCCAACGGCACCGTCAGCGGCGGCGTCACCACCGGGACCCTGCTGCTGGCCGGCAGCGCCAGCGAGACGATGGAGTACGCCCGCCCGGTCGCCCTCGACGACGGCTACGCCGTGGTGTACCGCGCCAACACCGTCGGCGGCGACAGCCACCCCATCCGCCTGCGCCGGGTCAACAGCACCGGTGGCGTGGTCGGCGTCGACGCGGTGGTCGGCACGTTCGCCAACGCGGTCGGCGCCCACGCGGTGGCGCGCCGCTCCGACGGCGCCATCGCCGTGGCGTGGGAGACGGCCACGCCGAGCGACGGTGGCGGCACCGGCATCGCCTTCCGGGTCCTGCGCCCGACCGGGTTGCCGGTGGGAGACATCATGCTGGTCAACAGCACCCGCAACGGCGAGCAGACCGACGCCCAGGTCGCGGCGATCGAGGGCGCGTTCGTGATCGGCTTCACCGACGACAGCCGGCAGGCGCCCGACAGCGACGACACCTCGGTGCGCGGCCGCTTCGTCTACCCCGCCTACGACGAGGCGCGCGGCGTGCTCGGGGCCAACTGCCTGCGCAACGGCTTCCCCGACTGCGACGCCGGCGGCGTGTGTGTGGCCGATGCCAGCGGCACGCCGCGTTGCCACGCCGCCTGCGACTTCGCCGGCTCGCCGCCGCAGTGCCCCGGCGGCGGCGTGTGCACCCAGATGGGCGACAGCGCCGCCTGCATCCTCGGCGGCTAGTCCCCTGGAAACGTGATCGTTCGCAGAACCGGCGACGGGTTTCGCCCGCGAGATCGATCGCTTGCGCGACACGCCGACGCTGAAGAATCACGTTTCCAGGGGACTAGCAGGCCGCTGACAAACGCAGCGCAGCCGCGTTTGCAGCGACCTGCCCCGACGAGCCAGGCATGGCGACGACCCGCTCGAGCGAGTCAGCGTCCTGCCAGGGCGCTCAGGCGTCGCACTTGGCGCGGTTCTTGGCCGCCGCCTTGATCGTCTTGTCCTTGTCGTCGGCCAGCTTCTTGAGCTCCGACTTCGGGTACTTCTGCTTGAGCACGCCGTAGTAGGCGCGGGCCTCGGTGCACTGCTTGAGCGCGAACGCGGCGTCGCCGGCGCGGAACAGCGCGTCGTCGGCGAGCGGGCTGTCGGCGTACTTGTCGAACACCTTCTGGTACTCGCGGATGGCGTTCTCGTGATCGGTCTGCCGGGCGAAGATCTCGCCGCGGAAGTACAGCGCGTCGTCGGCGCGGGCGTGGCCGGGGTAGCTCTGGGCCAGGCGCTTCCACAGGTCCTTGGCCTCGTCGAGCCGGCCCGCCTTGAACGCCGATTCGCCCAGGGTCCACATGTCGTCGGGCGAGGTCGGCGCGGCCGCGGCCGTCGCCGCCTTGGCCTCGATCGCCGCCAGCCGGCCCTCGAGCGCGGTCAGCCGCTCGTCGCGCCGGGCCCCGGCCGCCTTGAGCTCGTTCACGTCGCCCTGCATGGCCGCGACCAGGCCGGTCGCCTTGCGGATGTCGTCGCGCAGCCCGTCGACGTCGGCGCCGAGGTCGGCGCTGTTGCGCTTGAGCAGCTTGGTGGCGTCGTCGAGGACGGCCTTGAGCTCGGCGATCTTGCCGCTGAGGTCGGCCTCCTTGCCGGCGATGCGCTTGTCGAGCGAGTCGACGTCGCGGCGCAGGGCCTGGCCCTCGCTCTTGGTCGTGGTCCAGAAGCAGCCGGCCGCGCCGGGCAGCGCGGCGGCGAGGACGAGGAGCCGCACGCCCCTCATCGCCACTGGAACTCCACCCGGCGGTCCTTGTCCTCGCCCAGGCCGGTCGCCTCGCCCTCGCCCTTGGGCACCACCTGCAGGCGGGCCGGATCGACGCCGAGCCGGGCCAGGTAGTCGGCCACGGTCTGGGCCCGCCGCTCCGACAGCGCGATGTTGTACTCGTCGGTGCCCGAGCTGTCGGTGTGCCCGACCAGGTACAGATTACGGCTCGGGTTCTTGTCGATACACGCCGCGTTGCCGTCGAGGCGGTCGCGCTCGCTGGCGGCCACGGTGGCGTCGTCGAAGCCGAAGTACACGGTGGCCAGCGAGCAGCTCACGCCCGGATCGACCGGGGTGGCGATGGCCGACTTGCAGCGGCCGCTGACGCAGTCCTCGTCGTCGGCGCACTGGTCGTCGCTGCTGCACTTGCTCGGCCGCTCACACGCGCCGGCGGCGCACTTGCCGCCCGGGCCACACTCGGCGTCGCCGACGCAGGCCTGGCACTTGCCGGCCTGGCACACCTTGCCGCCATCACACTCGTCATCGCTGGTGCACTCGGGCTTGGCGACACACGCGTTCTCGATGCAGCTCTTGCCGCTGGCGCAGTCGTCATCCTCGACGCACTGCACGCACTTCTTGTTGAAGCAGACCTGGCCGTCCTTGCAGTCCTTGTCGCCGGCGCAGTTGGGGTACTTCGGCTTCTTGTCGCCGCAGGCGGCGACACCGGAGGCCAGCAGCAGCGCGGCGGCACCGAGCACCGTGGCTCCGAAGACCTGTCCGACGAGGGTTGCCATCGCCTGGACCCTAAAGGCGGATGGACCAGGAGTCAAATCCTGCGGGGACCCCTGCCGCGGCGCCGTGGCTGGCCGGCCCGGGCCGGGCCTCACGGCACGGTCAACGTGCCGAGCCGGGCCGGGTCGAACGCGAGGCCGGGGCCCGCGCCAGCCCCGTCGAGGTCGCAGTAGGTCCAGTTGACGCCGTCGGGCGAGAACCGGGCGGCGTAGCGGTAGGTCCCGCTCGCCAGCGGCGCGGCCAGCTGGGCCTGGTACTCGTCGTCGTTGCCGACCTGGAGGTTGAACGCGGCCGCGGTCCACACGAAGCCGGCCTGGTTCTGCGGGTTGACCGTGGGCGGCCCCAGCCCGAGCTCGGCGCGCAGGGTGCTCGGACCGGCCGGCTGGGTCACGCCGTCGTCGTACACCCGACCGAACAGGAGCTCGGTCAGGCTCCCGGCGACGGCCGTGGTGCTGGGCGGGTGCTGCAGGTTGCAGTAGTCGAGCTCGACCCCGAGGCCGGACTCGTTGACGGCACACGCGCACACCAGCGGCGCGCTGGCGCCGGTGCGTGGCGCCGGCGGCGCGGTCGCGAAGTCGGTCGCGTCGCTGCCGGCATCGGTGCAGCCGCCGCCACCTCGATGGACCGCCGTGCTGTTGCTGGGCGCCGGGGTCGGACCGGCGCCCGCGAAGCACGACGCGGTGACGCCGTAGCCGACCAGGTCGACGATCGCCGCCGACGTCGGGCAGGCCCCGGCCAGCGCCACGGTGGTCCGGGTCAGCGCGACCTTGCCGGAGGCCGCGCCCATCGCGAACGGCGGCGCCGGCACGAAGTCGGGCGTCGGCAGCGGCCCGGGCGTGCCGGTGCCGGCCGCCTCCTGGATGAGGTAGTAGCCGCCGGCCGGCAGGCTGACCGCCGGCAGGGCCTGGGCGGCCCAGGTGGTGCCGGTGGCGCTGGTGAACTGCACCGCGTAGCCGGTCAGGTCGATCGGCGCCGGGGTCGGGTTGTGCAGCTCGATGAAGTCGTTGTTGAACAGGGCGCCGCTGTTGCCGCCGCCGGCGTAGATCTGGCTGATGACCAGGTCGGTCGCGCACGGGGCGCTGGTGCGGGTGGAGAAGCCGGTGGCCTGGGTGAAGGTCGCGGCCATCGCCGTGCCGGTCGCGGTCAGCGCCGCCCCGGTGACGCGCAGCTTGTAGCTGGTGCCGTGGGCCAGCGCCGGCGCCGGCGTCACCGTCGCCACGGTGTCCCCGGCCGACATCGCCGCGGCGCTGCCCAGGCCCAGGCACGAGGCGAAGTCGTCGGCCGACAGCTGGATGGCCCCGCTGCACGGTCCGGCCGCGCCCTGGACGGTGAGCGAGGTCGGGTCCATGGCCAGGCTGAAGGTGAGCGCGAGCGGGGCGAGCGGGTCGACCGCGCTGGCGCCATCGGCCGGGGTGGTCGCGCTGACCGTCGGCGCCGACATGGTCATGGTCAGCGTGATCGTGGCCGGGGCCGAGCTCGAGCTGGCGTCGGCCGCGGTCACGGTGAAGGTGTCGACGCCGACGTAGCCCGCGCTGGGCGTGTAGCCCACGGTCGCGGTGAGCGGGCCGGTCGGGGTCACGGCGCCGAGCGTGCCGTGGCTGGGTCCGGTCGCGACGGCGAAGGTCACGCTGGCCGAGTCGACGTCGGCCGCGACCAGCGTGACCAGCACGCCGGCGCCGTCGGCGCTGGGCAGGCTCTGATCGGCCACGGTGGGCGGATCGTCGACCGGGCTGACCTCGACGGTCACCAGCGCCGTGCTGGCCTGGCCGTCGACGTCGCGCACCTCGTAGCTGAACGTGTCGGTCCCGCTCGCCTCGGCCGCCGGCTGGTAGCGGACGGTGAGGTCGGGCAGCACGATCGCGCTGCCGGCGCCGGGCGGGGTGACGATGGTGACGACCAGCGGCGGGTCGCCCAGGCCGCCGTCGTTGCCGAGGACCGGGATGATCACCGCGTTGTCCTCGGTGGTGGAGACCGGGCCGTCGTCGACCGCGATCGGCGTGGTGTCGACGTCGGTGACCACGACGGTGACGTGGCCGGTGTCGGTCAGGTCACCGTCGGACACCTGGTAGTCGAAGCCGGCGATCCCGACGAAGCCGAGCGCCGGGGTGAAGGTGATGGTGGTGCCGGCCAGGGCGACGACGCCGTCGGTGGCCGGGCCGACGGCGCTGACGCGGAGGGCCGGGCCATCGACGTCGGTGTCGTTGCCGAGGAGATCGGCTGCGGCCAAGGTCAGCGTGGTGTCGCCGGGCACCGTCGCGCTATCGTCGCCGGCGACCGGGCGGTCGTTGGCGGCGACGACGAGGACGTTGACCCGACCGGTGTCGGTCAGGGTGCCGTCGCTGATGGTGTAGTCGAAGCCGGCCGGGCCGCTGCTGTCGGGGCTGGGGGTGAAGGTGATGGTGGTGCCGGTCAGGGCGACCGTGCCGCCGGTGGCCGGGCCGACGGCGCTGACGCCGAGGGTCGGGCCGTCGAGGTCGGTGTCGTTGCCGAGCAACGCGAACACGCCGAGCACCAGCGGCGTGTCCTCCAGCGTGGAGGTGCTGTCGTCGCCAGCGACCGGCGCGTCGTCGACGGCGGTGACGGTGACGGTGACCACGCCAGTGGCGGTGTCGGCGCCGTCGGTGAGGGTGTACGGGAAGGTGACGACGCCGGCGAAGTCGCGCGCCGGCACGAAGCGGACCATGCCGCCGCTCAGGCTGACGGTGCCGCCGCCCGTGACCGGACCGACCGCGCTCACCGACAGGGCCTGGCCGTCGGGGTCGGTGTCGTTGCCGAGCAGCACCGCGGGCAGGACCACCAGCTCGACGTCCTCGGCCGTGGTCAGGCTGTCGGCGCCGGCGACCGGCGCGTCGTTGCGGCCGCCGACGGTGACGGTGACGGTGGCGGTCGCGCTGGCGGCGCCATCGGACACGGAGTACGGGAAGGTGGCGGCGCCGGTGAAGTCGGCGGCCGGGGTGAAGGTCAGGCCCAGCCCGTCGCTGCTCAGGCTGACGGTGCCGGCGCCCTGGTCGACCGGGCCGACCGCGGTGACGGTGAGGCTGTCGCCATCGACGTCGGTGTCGTTGCCGAGCAGGGCTGCGGTGGCGACCTCGGCCGCGGTGTCCTCGTCAGCCGCGAGCGCGTCGGCGCCGGCGACCGGCGCGTCGTTGACCGGGGTGACGGTGATGGTGACGACCGCGCTGGAGCGGGCGTCGTCGCCGTCGACGCCGACGCTGACCGTGACCTGGTCAGGCCCGTGGTAGTCGGCCTCCGGCGTGAAGCTGAGGCTGGCGCCGGTCAGGCTGACCGTGCCGTGCGCCGGCGCGCTGGCCTGGTAGGTCAGGGCCCGGCCGAGGACATCGCTGGCGACCAGGGCCACGCTGGCCGGGGTGTCCTCGGCGGTGGTCAGGGTCGCGTCCGCGATCGTCGGGGGCGGCGCCGGTTGCAGATCGTCGCCGCAGGCGGTGAGCAGCGCGAGGGTGGACCAGAGCAGCGCGAGGGTCCTCATGGGCGGACTGTAGGCCCGGGCCGGGTCGTCGACAACGCCGCCGGCAGCGGCGCACCGTCGCGGCACCAACCGGAAAGCCGGGGAATCGGCCGGGGTGGTCGGGCGTTTCTGCTAGCGTGGAGACCTCATGGCCCGAAGCACGCTGCTGGTCATCGACGACGAACCCAACATCCTGACCACCGTTCGCCGCGCCCTCGAGATCGAGGGCTACCAGGTCGAGGTGGCGGGCTCGGGCGCGGCCGGGCTGGCCAAGCTGGCCGAGCACGACGTCGACCTGGTCCTGCTCGACGTCATGATGCCAGGCGAGAGTGGGCTCGAGCTGCTGCCGAAGATCCGGGCCCGGCACCCCGACCTGGCCGTGGTGATGATGTCGGGCAACGCCACCATCGAGAACGCGGTGCACGCGACCCGCCTCGGCGCGCGCGACTTCGTCGAGAAGCCGCTGTCGTCGGACAAGCTGCTGCTGACCGTGCAGAACACGCTGGCGTTCGCCCGGCTGTCGCGCGAGCACGCCCGGCTCAAGGCCCGGTCCGACGCCGAGTTCGCGATGATCGGCAAGAGCCCGAGCATGAAGGCCATCTACGACAAGGTGGCCAAGACCGCGCCGTCGTCGGGCCGGGTCCTCATCACCGGCGAGAACGGCACCGGCAAGGAGCTGGTCGCGCGCGCCATCCACGACCACAGCAAGCGCGCCGACGGCCCGTTCATCAAGCTCAACTGCGCCGCCATCCCGGCCGAGCTGATCGAGAGTGAGCTGTTCGGGCACGAGCGCGGCGCCTTCACCGGGGCGACCGCGCAGCGCCGCGGCAAGTTCGAGCTGGCCGACGGCGGCACGCTGTTCCTCGACGAGGTCGGCGACATGAACCCGAGCGCGCAGGCCAAGGTGCTGCGCGTGCTGCAGGAGGGCGAGCTCGAGCGCGTCGGCGGCGCCGACACCATCAAGGTCGACGTCCGCGTGCTGGCCGCGACCAACAAGAACCTGCCGGAGGAGATCGCCGCCGGTCGGTTCCGCGAGGACCTGTACTACCGGCTGGCGGTGGTGCCGATCGAGCTGCCGCCGCTGCGGGCCCGGCGCGACGACATCCCGGCGCTGGTCGAGCACTTCGTGACCGCGGTGTGCGCCAGCAACGATCGCAAGGGCAAGCGGGTCGCGCCCGGGGCGATGACGCTCATCATGCAGCACGACTGGCCCGGCAACGTGCGCGAGCTCAAGAACGTGGTCGAGCGGCTGGTCATCCTGACCGGCGACGCCGACGGCATCAGCGAGGCCGACGTGCAGGACGCGCTGCCGCGGGTCAAGGCGGTCAAGGCCGGCTACGCCGCCGGCACGCCGTTCAAGGATCTGGTCGCCGCGGCCGAGCGCGACATCATCCTGGCCGCCCTCGACCACAACGACCACCACGTGTCCAACACCGCGCGTGAGCTCCAGCTCGAGCGCAGCCACCTGTACAAGAAGATGCGCGCGCTCGGCATCGACCACCGCGCCGACGACGAGGCCACGTGACCCGACCGCCGCGTGCTGATTCCACGTGGAGGAGCACGACCCGACCGCCGCGCGAGGACGAGGTCACCATCACGCCGACCGGCTGGTACGACGTTCGGGTCGACGCCGGGCTGGACGACGCGGCGTGGGATCGGCTCGAGCAGGTCGGGCTCGCCCAGTCGCCAGGCGGCTGGCTGGCGGCGCCCTCGCCGGAGCTGCTGGCGGTGGCCGAGGCCCACGTCGGCCGTCAGGCGCGAGAGCTGGTCCGGGTGAAGGCCGCGTACTTCTTCGCCTGGCAGGCGGAGATCGCGCCGGTGTTTCGCGCGATCTGGCCGCGGCTGCCGGGGTTCTCCTCGGCCAGCGCCGACGGCGCGTCGTTCTGGGCCGGCGCCGACGAGCCCGGGCTCGAGGCTCGCTACGAGCCGCACGCGCTCCTCGTCGACGGCGTCGTGACCCGGGCCGACTGGGACGCCTGGCACACGGCGCTGCTGGCGGCGACCTCGCACCTGCCGCGCCACCCGGAAGCCTGAGCGCGGCGGCGGCCGGCCGGCTGTGCCACACTGCGGCCATGCCGCTGTCCGTGCTCGAGACCAACATCCTGCGCAGCAAGGGCCTGACCGAGGCCCAGATCGCTCACCTCGGCGAGGTCGGCATCCACACCAAGGCCGACTTCGCCACCGTCGGCGACGCCGCCACGCTGGCCGCGGTGGCCGGCCTGTCGCCCGAGCTGGCAGCGGCGGTGATGGCGTGGGCGGTCGGCGCGCCGGCCACCGGTGGCGGCGGCGGCGGCGGGTTGCCACCCATCGTCGTCGACGGCGGCGACGTCGTGTTCTGCTCGCACTGCAAGCACAAGCAGCCCAAAGACTACAAGTCGGGCGACCTGTGCCCGGCGTGCGGGCGCCAGGCCGAGCCGGTGCTGGCCTGCTTCTGGTGCGGGCACTCGGGGCCGGGCAAGTTCTGCCGCTCGTGCGGCGCCGCGTTCGTGGCCACCGGTGAGCTCGACCTGGCCGTGCTGCTCAAGCGCGACGGCCTGGCCAAGGACGACATCCCGGCCAAGCTGGCCAGCCTGTCGCCGGCCGAGAAGGACGCGCTGTGGGGCCGGGTCCGCAAGGGCCGGTGAGGCGCTGACCGGTGGCGAGCATCGCCTGCGCGGCGTGTGCGGCCACCCAGCCGCCCGGATGGCAGCCCGGCGATCGCTGCACCCAGTGTGGGGCGGCGGTGCGGGTCGATCAGCGCTGCGCGGCGTGTACGGCGTGGACCCCGCCGGGCGCGTACTGCCGGCAGTGCGCGGCCGAGCTGCTGCCGCCGGGGTGGTACGGGGTCGGCCGCATGCTGATCGAGGCCGGGGTCGACCGCCTGGCCCTGGCCGGCCGGGCCCGCGCGCTCGACGATGGCCAGCGCGAGGTGCTGTCGTCGCGCTTCGCCCAGCAGCGCGCGCTGGTCGAGCGGGTGGTCGAGCTGGCGCGGCGGTGCGAGGTGCACCTGGCCCGGCCTGGCCACGCCGACCGCCTCGAGGAGCAGCTGGTGCCGCTCCTGCCGCTGCGCGCCGCCGCGGTGGCCGACCTGCAGGCGCGCCTCGACGGCTGCGCCGCCGGCGACGACCAGGTGCTGCTGGCCGCGCTGGCCGCGGCCGAGCTGCCGGGGGACCTGTCGACGCTGGCCCAGCTGGCCCAGGCCCGCCACGACCCGGGCCAGACCGAGCAGGTCCGGGCCGGCTGGCTGCTGCAGCACGACGACACGCTGGCCACCGAGGCCGCGCTGGTGGTGGTGCGAGCCGAGGTGTGCGGGCACCGCGCCGGCCTTGGCCGTGACGACTGGGGCCGGGTGCGGACGCGGATCGGCGCGGCCTGGGCTGCCGGCGCGGGCACGCCGGAGCTGGCCATGGCCCAGGCCTGGCTGCGGCGCGACGGTCGGGAGCGCGACGACCACGTCGCGGCCAGCGCGGCCCTCGCCGACGACCGCGCGCTGGCGGCGGCGTTGCCGCGCGGCCTGGCCGACGCCGACCCGGTGGTGCGCCTCGGCTGCGCCCGCCTGCTCGGCGACGCGGCGGTGGTCGAGGCGCTGACCGACCACCCGCGGCTCGGGCGGGTGGCCCAGGACGTGCTGGCCCGCCTCGACGCCGGGCGCCTGGTCACACGCTTCCGCGCGCTGACCGACGAGGACGAGCGGGTGCGCGCGCTACGGGCGCTGCCCCGGCCGCTGTCACCGGCGGCCTTCTCGGCGCTGTGTGCGTCGCTGCGCGGGGCCAGCGCGGCCTACCTCGAGCGGGTCATCCACACCCTGACCGCGGCGACCTACGACGACGTGGTGGCCGAGGTCGGGGCCGAGCTGGTGCCGGCGCTGGCCGAGCACGTGGTCGGCGTCGAGCACGGCCTGGTGCTGCTGCGCTGGGCGGTCGACACCGACGAGCGGCACCGCCCGTTCCGCCCGGCCGCGGCGGCGGCGCCGCTGGCCGAGCTGGTGGCCCGGTTGCTGGCCGCGCTGCCGCGGGTGCGGGCCACGGTCGACCTGCACGGGGTCGATCGCCTGGTCGCGGTGGCCGAGCGCGGCGCGGCCTTCGCCCTGGTGCGGGCCTGGCTGGTCGACGACGCCACCGCGCCGCACGTGCTGCGTGTGATCTTCCACCTGCAGTCGGTCCTGGCCTGTCACGCCGAGCCGCCCGACCCGCGCGCCATCGAGCTCTTGCTCGCGCTGTGGGCCGACCTGTCCGACGCCGAGCAGGCCGCGCTGGCGCCGGTCCTGGCCGAGGTCAGCCGGCGCGAGACCGGTAGCGCGGCGCGCCCGGCGCTGGTGGCCGCGTCGTGGCGCCGCTTCCTGGCCGCGCCCGACCAGCGGGCGGTGTGGTGGCGCGCCACCAGCAGCTACCGGCGCGACCTCGAGGAGCTGCGCGACGCCGACCCGGCGGCGCTCGAGCTCGACGGTGGTGATCCGGCCCGCCGCTTCGCGCTGTACGCCGGGCTCGACCCGATGGCCGCGCCGGTGATGCTGCGCGGGCTGATGGAGCGCGCCGGCGACGAGCCCGGCGTGCGCGTGCTGTCGCCGGTGATCGAGGCGCTGGTGGTCACCCTGCTCGGCGCCGGCGCGCACCGCCACGCGATGTGGCTGCTGGCGAGCTGGATGAGCGAGGTGGTCAATCGCTTCCGCGACGACGATCGGCGCGAGGCCTGGCGCGCGACCGCGGCCGGGCTGCCGGCGATGGCGGAGCGCATGGCGGCGCGGCGGGCGGCGACCACCGCCGCCGATCCGGGCGACTCGCTGGCGTCGTTCGAGCAGCAGATCGCGACCGAGCTGCGCCTGGCCGACGAGGTGACCACGCGTGAGGACGAAGACCGGCAGCGCCACGCGGCGCGGGCGGCGGCGGTGGCGGCGCGCGAGGCGGCGGCGCGAGCGGCGCAGGAGGAGGAGGCGGCGCGGGCGGAGGCGGCGCGGGCGGAGGCGGCCCGCCAGCTGGCGGCGGCGCAGGCGGGGCCTGGCGCCGACGCCAGCCTGGCCACGCAGGTGCTGCTGCCCGACCAGCCGCTGCGCACGCTGCGCGAGTACGTCGGCTTCCTGCGCGCCATGCAGGCCGGCGCCGACGTGATGGCGCTGCTGACCGCGGCCGGCATGACGCCGGCGACGTGGGGCACGTGTGCGACCGCGTGGGGCAGCGTGATGAGCCAGCGCCCCGAGGTGGCGATCTGTATGGCGAGCCTGCTGCGGGGGTGACGGTGGCGTGCGTCGTCCCGCGGCCCGGCCCGGCTGCTACCCTGCCGCGCATGAGCAACGCCGGACGGGTCGCCCTCGCCGCCTCCATGACGATCCTGGCCGCCGCCTGCGGCGACTCGCCGCGCGACCGGGTCGGCGATGGTGGTGGTGGTGGTGGTGGTGGTGGTGGTGGTGGTGGTGGTGGTGACGCTGGTGGTGGTGGCGGCGACGCCGGTGGCGGCGGCGATGGCCCGCGCAGCGACGGCGAGGCCTACGTGTTCGCGCACTCGTCGTCGGCGCTGTACCGGATCGATCCGGACACCCTCAACATCACGCTGGTCGGCGAGTTCGACTGGCCGTCGTTCTCCGACGAGATGACCGACCTGGCCATCGACGGTGACGGCCGCATGATCGGCATCTCGTTCGGTGCGGTGTACGAGGTCGACCCGGTCACCGCCCGCGCCACGCTGCTGTCGTCGTCGCTGCCGGGCGAGTACAACGGCCTCTCGTTCGTGCCTGCCGAGGCGCTCGGCCAGACCGGGCCTGACGTGCTCGTTGGCCTCGAGAGCACCAGCGGCGCGGTGTCGCGCATCGACCCGCTGACCGGCGACACCACCGTCGTCGGCGACATGGGCGGCAGCTTCGAGTCGAGCGGCGACCTGGTGTCGGTGGTCGGCTTCGGCACCGTCGCCACCGCCGAGGGTGGCGGCAACGACACCCTGGTCCGGCTGGCGCCGTCGACGTTCCTGGCCAGCGCCCTCGGCGGCACTGGCTTTGGCGACCTGTGGGGCCTGGGCTACTGGAAGAACCGCGTGTTCGCGTTCTCCGAGGCCGGCCAGTTCGTCGTCGTCGACGTGACCACCGGCGCCGGCACCCTGGTCGGTAGCGGCAGCGTGCGCTGGTGGGGCGCGGCGGTCACGACCCGCGCGCCCGTGGTGGAGTGAGCTCGCCGCCGGCTACTTGCCGCCGGCGTCCTTGTACAGCTGCAGCCCGTTGGCCTTGAGCGGGTAGTCGCCGCCGACCTTGCTGTGGCAGGCCGGGCACCCGTTGATCTTCGGGTTGGCCGCCTTGGCCGCCTTCATGAACTTCTTCATCTCGGCCTTGGCCTGGGCCTGGCCACCCTTGGCGCAGGCGTCCTTCATGGCCACCGTCTCGAACTTGATCCGCTTGCACGGCGCGCCGGCGTTGCTGGTGGCGCTGGCGTGGACGAGGGCGAAGGCCAGGGCCAGGGCGGACGACAGGATGAGGAACTTGGACTTCATGACGGCTGAGATCTCCTCCGTGGCGGGACCGGGTGGCTTGGGACGAGGACCGGGTTGGCTTCAGACGGCGCCAACCCCGGGTTCATTCACCGCTCACAGGCTGTACATACTACCCAGCCCGACCGGGGTTACCAACTCCCGGCTCCCGCCTGATCCAAAGCAACTTCAAGGCCTTGGGGCGCAGGCAGCGGGGCCGCCGGGCTAGGCTCGGGGGATGTTCGTGATCGAGCTCCACTACAAGGTCGAGCTGGCCCAGATCGACGCGGCGATGCGGGCGCACATGGCCTGGCTGCGCACCCACTACGACGCCGGCACGTTCGTGCTGTCGGGCCGCAAGGTGCCGCGCGACGGCGGCGTCATCCTCGCCGTCGGGCACGACCGGGCGGCGATCGAGGCCATCGTCCAGACCGACCCGTTCGTGGCGCGCGGGCTGGCGGACTACCGGGTGATCGAGTTCCGGGCCAGCCAGCGCGCGCCCGACCTGCCGGCCCGCCTCGATCCGGAGTAGCTGGCGGGGGGCCAGGGGCGGTGCAACCTGGGGCCCGCTGGTGCGTCTTACCCGGGATGCGGATGCGGATGCGGACGGGCTCGAAGCTCCTGCTGGTGGCCGCGCTGGTGCTGGCGACGGCGACGGCGACGGCGCCCGCGGCCGCCGAGACCGCACCCGACCCGGGCTACGTCACCTTGCCGCCGTACCAGGGCCCGGCGCCGGTGGTGGAGGCGGCGCCGGCCAGCGCCGCCCCGACCGTGGCGGGTCGCCGCTTGCTGGCTCGCCTCGACGCCGTGGCCGCGCGCCTGGCCGCCGCCGGGTCCACCGCGTACCAGGCCGCCACCGTCGTCGACGAGCGGCGCGGCAGCTACCGGTGGGACTGCTCCGGCATGATGAACTGGCTGCTGCAGCGCAGCGCGCCGGCCGCGCGCCGTCGCCTCGGCTCGAGCCGCCCGGTCGCGCGCGACTACGTGCGGGTCATCGCCGCCGCGCCGATGGCCCCGGCGCGTGGGCGCGGCGGCTGGCAGCAGCTGCGCCGCGTCGACGAGCTGCAGCCGGGCGACGTGTTCGCGTTCCTGCGCGCGCCCATCTCGCTGTCGAAGGTCAGCGGCCACGTCGGCGTGGTGGTGTCGGCCCCGGTCGCCGTGCCGGGCTGGCCGGGCGTGTACGCGGTCCGCATCGTCGACTCGACCCGGGCCCGGCACGACGACGACAGCCGGGCCGGCGACGGCATCGGCGGCTTCGGCTACGGCACCATCACCTTCGGCACCGACGACGCCGGCGCGCCCATCGGCTACGGCTGGGCCGGCACGGCGATGCCGTGGATCGTCAAGACCCGCATCGTCCTCGGCCGCGTGGTGCGCTGACCACCCACCGCGCCCACTGCTGAAGAAAGCCGCCAACACTGGCCGACCCCGCGGCATGGTGCAGGAGGTGCCGTCGTCTGCCTCCACCCGACCCCCAGCGCACACCGCGCCCCTGGCCTCTCTGGCCGAGGAGCTGGCCGGGCTGCGCGCGCTGGCTGGCACGCTGGTCCGGGGGGATGCCGAGCTCGATCTGGACGACGCGCTGCAGGACGCCGCGGTCGACGCGCTGACCCACCCACCGTCGGCACCCGGGCCGCTGCGGCCGTGGCTGTTCGTGGTGGTGCGCAACCGGGTGCGGATGGCGCGGCGCGCGGCCCGGCGCCGGCGCGCGCGTGAGCAGGCCGTCGGGGAGGCCACGCCGCACGCCGTCGTCGGCGCCGACGCCTCGCTCGAGCGGGTGCAGGGCCTGCAGCGGCTGGGGCAGGCGCTGGCCGCGTTGCCGGCGCCGCTGCGTGACACCGTGCTGGCCCGCTACTTCGATGGCCACAGCGCGGCCGACATCGCGCGCCAGCAGGGCGTGCCGGCCGGCACCGTGCGGTACCGCCTGCACGCCGCGCTGACCCAGCTGCGGGCCGACCTCGACGACGACACCCCACGCGCGCGCTGGGTGCTCGCGCTCACCCCGTTCGTCCCCATCGGCGCCGCGGCGCCGGCCGGATCCGCGGCCAGCTCGCTGGCCACCTCAGGAGTTGCTGTCATGAAGGCCAAGACCTCGATCGTGATCGTCATCCTCGTCTTGCTCGCGCTCGCCGGCGTGTTGACCGGCCGCTGGCTGGCCGGCCGCGGCGACGACGCGGCGACCGGGCCCGCCGCGACCGGCGCGGGAGTCGCCGCCACCGGGCCCGGCGCCAGCCCGACGACGCCCGGGGCGCCCAGCCTGGCCGGTGGCAGCGGCGCTGGCAGCGGCAGCACGGTCGCCGCCTCGCCGGGCCAGGGCCGGGCCGTGGTCGAGCCGTCGCCGTCGGCGGGCGGGGCCATCGCCGGCCGCGTCGTCAACTGGTCGACCGGCGAGGGCGTGGTCGACGCCGAGCTCGGCTTCTCCGACGACGGCGGCGCGGTCACCACGGTGCGGACCGGGCCGGCCGGCGCCTTCGAGCTGGTGCCACCGGCGCCGGCGCGTTACCGGCTGGCGACCGCGACCGCGACCGGCTTCCTGCCGTACGCGCCGCCGTGGCGGCACAGCCAGGTCTCGGTCACCGCGCTGGCCGGCAAGCGGGTCGCTGGCGTGACCATCTTCCTGTTCCCGGCCCTCGACTACCAGGGCGTGGTCGTCGACGAGGCCGGCGCGCCGGTGGTCGGGGCCGAGGTGCGGCGGCTGGCCAACGCCAGCAGCGAGCAGGCGCTCGACCGGCTCGATCACGCCTGGGTCACCGACGGTGAGGGCGCGTTCACCTTCCACGCGCCCGACTACTCGGCGTTCGAGGCGCGCCAGGGCAACCGGCGGGGGCGCGCCGTGCTCGACGGCAGCGTCGCCTTGACCAAGGTGCTGGTCATCCGCCTGACCGGGGCGCCGGCGAGCGATCGGGTCATCGCCGGCCGGGTCGTCGGCCCCGACGGCCAGCCGGTGCCCGACGCGCTGGTCCACGCCCAGCCGGCCGCGCCGGCGATCACTCCACCACCCGCGGGGCCTGGCGCGCCGCCGCCGGCGATCCGCGCCAGCGGGCACACCACCAGCGACGACGACGGCCGGTTCGAGATCACCGGCCTCGACGGCGACGGCTACGACCTGGTGGCGATCGACGACGAGCGCCCGGGCGCGGTGGTCACCGGCGTCGCCGGCGGGAGTCGCGACGTGGTGCTGACGTTCGCGCTCGGTGCCGCCGTGCGCGGCCAGGTCCACGACAGCTCCGGCGCGCCGGTCCCGGAGTTCACGGTCCTGGTCGCGCGGCGCGACGGCGCGGCGCGTATCCCGGTGGCGGCGGTGGCGGTGGTCGCCGCCGGCGGCGACTTCTCGGTGCCGGTGGCGCCCGGTGAGTACGAGGTCACGGCCACGGCGCCGGGCTGGGCCCCGAGCGCGCCGGTGCTGGCCACCGCCGGCGGCGCCGAGGTCAGCGTGACGGTGCCGGCCGGCGCGACCCTGGTCGGCCGGGTCGTCGACAAGGTCAGCGGCGAGCCGCTCGAGTACGCCCGCGTCATGCGCGAGGGCGGCGGCGGCGGCGCCAGCGCGCGGCCGAGCAACGCCGGCACGGTGACCCGGGCCGACGGCACGTTCACGCTGTCCGGGCTGCCGCCGGGCCGGGTCTCCATCACCGTCGCCGGCGGCGGCTACCACCCGCGGATCGTCGCCGGCCTGGCTGCGACCGAGGGCGGCACCATCGGCCCGCTCGAGGTCGCGCTCAAGGCGCTGGCGCCGGGCGAGCAGCCCAAGCTCGAGGTCGTCGGCATCGGCCTGGGGCTATCGCCACACCCCAAGGGCCTCCTGGTCGATCGCGTCGTGCCCGGCGGTGGGGCCGAGGCCGCCGGCGTGCAGGTCGGCGACATCGTCACCAGCGTCGACGGCGCGGCCACCACCGAGACCGGCCTCGAGGGCGCCGTCCTGCGCATCCGCGGCAACGAGGGCACCACGCTCCGGCTCGGCCTCCTGCGCGCCGACGCCCCGCTCGAGCTGGTGGTCGAGCGCCGCCCGCTGCCGGGGTGATCGGGCGGCAGTGATCAGCTGCGGTGATCCCACGCCGCCGCCAGCGCCCGCACGGCGGCAGCCGGATCGGGGGCGTCGGTGATCGCCGAGATGGCGGCGGCGGCAGCGGCGCCGGCTCCGGCCAGCGCTGGGCCGTGGGCCGGCGTCACGCCGCCAATGGCCACCACCGGCACGGCGCCGGCGAGGGCGACCGCGGCGGCCAGCGCGGGTAGGCCCTGCACTCGATCCGGGTTGGCCTTGGTCGTCGTCGCGAACACCGGTCCGTAGCCGAGGTAGTCGGCGCCGCCGGCGATCGCCGCGCGGACCTGGTCGGCGTCGTGGGTCGACACGCCGATCCACATCGGCAGGCCGGCCGTGGCCAGCAGCACGCGCGCGTCGGCCAGCGGCAGGTCGTCCTGGCCGAGATGCACTCCGTCGGCGCCGACCAGCACCGCCAGGTCGAGCCGATCGTTGATCACCAGCGCCGCGCCGTGGCGACGGGTCACCTCACGCGCCATCCGCGCCACCGCCAGCAGCGCCGCCGTCGACGGCGCCGGGCCGTGGACCGGCTTGAGCCGGACCTGCAGCACGCGGGCGCCGCCCGCCGCCCGCGCCACCAGCACCTCGGCCAGCGCCGCGTCGTCGCGGTCGAGGATGGCGTAGGCGCCCCGGATCGCGTCGCGGATCTCCATTCCCCGCACTCTAGCAGCCCCCGCCCGCCGCCCGCCGCCGCCCGCCGCCGCTGCTGCTGCTGCTTTCGCTGCTGCTGCCGCTGTTGCTGCGGCTGTTGCTGCGGCTGTTGCTGTTGCTGTTGCTGTTGCTGTTGCTGTTGCTGTTGCTGTTGCTGTTCCTGCTCCTGCTGCTGCTGCTGTTGCTGTTGCTGTTGCTGTTGCTGTTGCTGTTGCTGTTGCTGTTGCTGTTGCTGTTGCTGTTGCTGTTGCTGTTGCTGTTGCTGT
>JAGPCO010000074.1 GCA_018058095.1 Kofleriaceae bacterium | reverse complement strand
CGGCCGAAGGCCTTGTTCCAGCCGCGGGCGAGGCGGATCGCCAGCCCCTTCATGCCGCGCGACAGCGCGGTGTCATCGTCGGCCTCGACGATGAGGTGGAGGTGGTTGCCCTCGAGGGCGTAGTGCAAGACGCGAAAGCCGCTGACGCGCGTGTGGTCACGCGCGCCGGTGAGGGCGCGCTCGAGCACCTCGAGGCCGGCGCGGGTGCGCAGCCTGGGCAGGCTTTCGACGGTGCGCAGGCTGACGTGGTGGACGGTGGTCCTCGCGAAGCGAGGTCTTCGGCAGCGCTTGACCGAGTTGCGGTGCTGCAGGGGCGGGCGGCCGCGGCGGCGGCGGCGCGGCCGCCGTGGCGGGGTGGTGATGCCGCGCACCACGTCGTCGAAGCTGACCTGGGCCCCGGCCGGCGCGGCGTGGCGGCGACGGTCGCTGCGGGGGCGGGCGGCGGACGAAACCATTTAGAGCGGATATATGGCCGCGACGATGATGGCAAGGGGTTTCGGCGGAATGGCGACGGGGGTGCAGACCCCGGCGGGGGTGTGCGGCGTGGACCGGCCCGGGCGTCGGCTGAAGCCTCCTGCTGTGGACAGGCGCACGGCGTGGCGCGGGTGGTGACGGGCGCGGAGCGGGGTAGCGCCTGCCCACAGCAGTCCGCCCGGGCCTGGATAGGCGGACCCTGAGGGGTGTTTTCCACCCAAGACCCCTGACACCCGGCTTCGCCGGGTGGGGTCTGGGACGGATTCGAAAGAATCCGGTTGGGGAGCCACGACAGCCCCGGGGAGACCGCTGTGGGCAGGCGCCGTCGCCGTGGCTCGAGTGCCCTCACGCCCGGCTTCGCCGGGCGCCTGTCCACAGCGCGAGGCCGAAGGCCGACCCCGGGGCGATCCGAAGTCGTTACGGGGTCGGACTCCTAGCTCAGCAAGCGCTCGAGCTCGATCAGCGAGCCGACCCGGGCCAGCCGGGCCGGCACCGTCCGGACCCGGTCCAGCCCGGCGCCGCCGACGACGACGCGGAGGCCACGCGGGGCCAGCGCGGCCAGCCTGGTCAGCTCGGCCTGGGTCTGGGCCGGATCGATGGCCGCACACGACAGCAGCACGAGCTCGGCGCCGGCCTGCCGGGCGGCCAGCACGATCTCGGCCGCGGGCAGGTTGGGTCCCAGGTAGGTCACCCGCCACCCGACGCTGGCCGCCACCAGCGCCGCCATGAGCGCGCCCAGCTCGTGCGGTTCGCCCGCGGGGGTGGTGGCGATGGCGCCGCGTGCGGTGGGGTCGGGCACGAACAGCCGGAGCAGGCCGCCGAGGTGGGTCCGCAGCATCGCCGTCGCCGCGTGCTCGTGCGCGACCTGCAGGTCGCCGGCCTGCCAGCGCGCCCCGATCTGCTGCACCAGCGGCGCCAGCACCTGCTCGATCACCTCGCGCCGGCCCAGGGTGGCGATCGAGGCCTCGAGGACCGCCTCGGCCCCGGCCACGTCCATGCGGCCCAGGCAGGCCAGGTAGCGCGCGACCGCGTCGCCGCTCGGCGCGTCCACGGTCGGCGTGAGGTGGAGCTCGAGCAGGTGGTCGAGCTCGGCCACCGGAAGCGCGGCGATGTCGCCGATGGCGTGGCCCAGGCCGATGAGGCGGCGCAGCGCGCGCAGGCGCTGGATGTCGGCCTCGCTGTACAGGCGATCGCCCCCGGCGGTGCGTGACGGCCGCACCGTGGCGTAGCGCTTCTCCCAGACCCGGATGGCGTGGGTCGACACCCCGGTCAGGCGCGCGACCGCGCCGATGCGGTACCGCGGCACCGCCGCGCCCGAGCGTGCGCGCGACAACGTCACGCGCCCAGCCCCGGCAGGTGCGCCACCGTCTCGGCCACGCCCTGGTAGCCGCCGAAGTACCAGACCCACCAGCCAAGCATCATCGTCGAGTGACCGATGAGGATGCCGACGTGTGAGGTCATCTCGACCCGGTCGGCGTGGTGCTGCACGTAGCGGCGCCAGTGGAAGAACTCGTCGACGATGCTGTAGAAGAACGACAGCGCGGTCAGCACCATGGCCGGGATCCACAGGGCCGGCACGGAGTAGGCCGCGCACAGCAGCACGCTGCTGCCGATGCCGCAGAAGATGGTGATGTGGTGGACCAGGGCCTCGGCCTTGGCGATCTCCAGCCGATAGATCGTGCGGTGGCCGATGGTGTCGATGGCGATGCTGACGGCGAAGATGCCGGCGCCGATCGGGACCATGAGCGCCTCGGTCGGCAGCGGCGCGTCGTGGGCGCGGCCGACCCACAGGAAGCCGGTGGTCGACGCGACCAGGCCGAGCATGAGCCCGACCCAGGCCAGGTACACCCACCAGTCGATCCGCCGGAACTCGCGGATGCGACCGACGTAGATCGCGGTCTCAGAGAGGAAGGATGTCATCGGGGAACCTCGAGGTCGGGATGGCCGCGGGCGGCAGCAGGCGGCGCGGACGGAAGAGGCGGCTCGGCAGCTGCGTGGTCAAGCCGAGGCCGGCCCGGCCGAGCAGCAGCAGCTTGCGGCCGGTCGACACCACCACCCGGCCACGCAGCGGGTCGTGCCCGCGCCGGGCCAGGCCACCGCCGATGGCGGCGTAGATGTGGCGGGCGCCGAGGATGGCGAGGGCGGCCCGGGCCGGCAGGGCCCGGGTGCCGCGTGCGCCCGAGCGGTAGAAGCCGTCGGCCAGCGCCAGCAGCTCGGCGACGACGCGGCGGATGGCCGGGTGGGCCGAGGCCGGGATGGGGCCGGAGCCGGGCGCGGGCAGCTCGCCGGCGCCGGCGCGCGCCAGCAGCTCGGCCGGCAGGTACAGCCGACCCAGCCGCCAGTCCTCGTCGACGTCGCGGCAGATGTTGGTCAGCTGCATGGCCAGGCCGAGGTGGGCGGCCGGGCGCACCGCGCCGGCGTCGCTGACGCCGAGCACGTGGGCCATCATCAGGCCGACCACGCCGGCCACGCGGTGGCAGTACAGCAGCAGCTCGTCGACAGTGTGGTAACGCGTGCCGGCCACGTCCATCGCCATACCGGCCAGCAGCTCGCGCGGGTAGGCCAGCGGCAGGTGGCGCTCGGCCACCACCTCGGCCAGCGCGCGCAGCGTGAGGTCGGCTGGCACCTGGCCGCGCTCGAGGGCGTCGAGCTCGGCGCCGAGGCTGGCCAGCGCGGCCGGCTGGGCGGCGGCCGGCACGTCGTCGATGGCGTCGTCGACGCGGCGGCACCACGCGTACAGCGCGGCGGCGTCGGCCCGGGCCGCGCGCGGCAGCAGCCGGCCGGCCAGGGCGAAGCTCTTGCTGCCGCGCGCCAGGGTGGCCAGGCACACCGCGCGCGCGCTGGCGCGATCGTGCACCAGCGCGGTGCCCGGCCCGGCGGCGGTCGCGGCCTGGGTGCTCACGCCGGCTCCGGGCTCCGCGCCGGCGCCGGGCCGGGCGTGCCGACGGCGGCGGCGGCGGTGTGCTGGCTCGTCTGGCGGTCGTGCTGGCTCGTCTGGTGGCCGTGGCCGAGGTCGGCCAGCACCAGCCCGACCGTGGCCTTGGCCGAGTTGACCACCCCGGGCACGCCGGCGCCGGGGTGGGTGCCGGCGCCGACGATGTACAGGCCGGGGATCTTCGGGTCGCGGTTGTGCGGCCGGAAGTACGCGCTCTGGGTCAGCTTGGGCGCGACCGAGAAGGCCGAGCCGTGGTGCGCGCCCAGCTCGGTCGCGAAGTCGGCCGGGGTGAACCAGCGCTTGCTCACCACGTGCTGGCGCAGGCCGGGCATGAGGGTCTCGAGCGAGGCCAGGATCTTGTCGGCGTAGCCGGGCGCGACGCTGGCCCAGTCGATCGGCGCGTTGCCCAGGTGCGGCACCGGCGACAGCACGTAGAACGCGCCGCCGCCGGGCGGGGCCAGCGACGGGTCGGTCACCGTCGGCGCGTGCAGGTACAGGCTGAAGTCGTCGGGCAGCGCGTGGCCGTGGAAGATCTCGTCGAGCAGCTCGCGGTAGCGCGGGCCGAACACGACCGTGTGGTGGGCGATGTCGTAGGCGCGGTCGGTCCCGAAGTACAGGACGAACAGCGACATCGACCAGTCGGCCCGCTCGAGCTTCTTCTGCATGCGGGCGGCGCCGTCGACCCCGGCGTACAGGCGGGCGTAGGTGTGGTGCAGGTCGGCGTTGGACACGACGGCGGCGAACGGCTCGCGCCCGGCCGCGGTCTCGACCTGGTGGACCGGGCCGGTCGGGCCGGCCTCGACGGTGATCGCCCGCACCGGCGCCGACAGGCGCAGCTCGCCGCCCAGCTCCTGGTACAGCCGGACCAGCGCCGCGACCAGCGCGCCGGTGCCGCCGCGCGGGAACCACACGCCCCACTTGCGCTCGAGGTAGTGGATGAGCGTGTAGATCGAGCTGGTCTCGAACGGGTTGCCGCCGACCAGCAGCGAGTGGAACGACAGGGCCTGGCGCAGGTGCTCGTCGTCGACGTAGCGGGCCACGGTCTTGTACACGTTGCGGTCGGCCCGCAGCCGGCCCAGCGCCGGCGCGACCTTGACCATGTCGGAGAAGCGCAGGAACGGGGTGGCGACCAGCTCGGTGTAACCCTTGTCGAACACCTTGCGCGTGTACTCCACGAACTTCTCGTAGCCGGCCGCGTCGTGCTCGCTGCGGGCGCGGATCTGGCGCAGCATGCTGTCGCCGTCGCCGTCGTAGTCGAAGCTGTCGCCGTCGGACCAGACCAGGCGGTAGAACGGCTTGACCGGCAGCAGCTCGACGTAGTCGGCCATACGCCGGCCGGCCAGCTCGAACAGCTCCTCGAGGCACGACGGCGCGGTGATCACCGTCGGCCCGGCGTCGAAGGTGAAGCCGTCCTGCTCGTACACGTAGGCGCGGCCGCCCGGCTTGTCGCGCGCCTCGAGCAACACGGTCGGCACGCCGGCCGCCTGCAGGCGGATGGCGGCGGCCAGGCCGCCGAACCCGGCGCCGATGACGGCGACGCGCGTGGTGCGGGCGGCGGCGGTGCCGGGCGACGGGGACTCGGGGCGACGCGGCTCAGCCATAACTCATCTCCAGGGTCTCGATCTCGGCGCGGATGGCGGCCAGGGTCGGCGCGACCACCGGCCCGGTGAAGGTGGCGCCCAGGCGGGCGAAGGCGGCCTGCAGGTGCGCGTGGACGAGGGCCCGGCCGGGGTCGCCGACCTCCGCCAGCAGCGGCGCGGTGACCGCGCGCAGGGCGGCCAGGTCGGACGCAGCGTCGGCGGGCTCGCGCAGGGCCCGGACCGGCTCGACCAGCGCGGCGAAGCGGGCCGGCGTCACCCGCTCGGCCGCCCACGCCCATGGCCACGTCGGCCGCGCGCCGCGTACGTCCTCGAGCGCCTTGGCGGCCCGGCTCGGGCACGACAGCGAGCCCAGGTCGTCGAGCATCTGCAGGCCGACCCCGAGGTCGCGGCCGAAGGTGGCGAGCGCCTCGACCTGGGCCGGGCTGGCCCCGGCGACGATGGCCCCGAGGGCCGCCGCCAGCTGCATGAGCGCGCCGGTCTTGAGGCGGGTCGTGGTGGCGACCACCGCCGGGACGTCGGCCGGGTCGAGCTCGGTGATCCGGGCCGACAGGTCGAGCGCCTGGCCCTGGTGTGCGCGCAGCAGGGTGGCGTCGATCCAGCGCCGGCACGCCAGCTCGATGGCCGGTGGCGCCGCCAGGCGCTCGAGCAGGACGTGGGGCCAGAAGTACAGCCAGCAACCGGCGTTGAGGGCGCGCGGCAGGCCGTAGCGCAGGTGCAGCGCGACGTCTCCTCGGCGTGTGGTCGAGTCGTCCTCGATGTCGTCGATGATGAGCGAGCCGGCGTGCAGGACCTCGACGATGAAGCCGAGCTCGGCCGGCGGGTTGCCAGCGCGGCCGCACAGGCGCCAGGCCGCGCTGACCAGGCGGGCCCGGAACTCCTTGCCGGGGCGGGCCAGGAAGTCGGCCAGCGGCCGGCGCAGCGCCTCGTCCCACAGCGGCGCGGGCAGGGCGACGCCGCCGAGATCGAGGCTGCGCTCGAGCGCCTCGGCCGAGAACTCCTCGGCCAGGCGCGCGCCCAGCGTCGACGCCGCGCCGGCGCGTGCGGCCTCGTCGCAGCCGGGTGACGCGGCCTCGACCACCCCCACGCCACCGCCGAGGCGCCCGGCCCGGGCCGGGCTGCCGCCGCGCCGGGCCAGGTCCTCCGGGCGTGGCCCGCGGTCCGGCCCCCCGGCGCCGTCGCGCTCGACGCGCGGCTGTGGCAGTGGCACTGGCTTCATGCGGACGCTCCTGCGCCGAGGGCGCGACGGATGGAGAACCCGCGCGGCGGGCGACCGCACAGGATGCGGGCCCGATCCCCGGCGGTGGTGGTCATGGCGTAGAAGCGGCGGATGGTCGCCGGCGGCAGGCCGTAGAAGCGGGCCAGCACGTGCCAGCGGTCGTCGGGCGCGAAGGCCCCGAACAGCATGCGGTTGAGGAACAGGAAGCTGCGCTGCTGGCGGTCGCGCGCGCGCACCAGGTCGCGCCAGGCCGGCCCGAGCGGATCGTCGAGGTGCGTCGCCAGGTGCTCGGCCACTCGCACCGCCGGCGGGAAGGAGTAGCCGGTGGTGGGGTGGAACCAGCCGCCCGCGTAGCCGGCGGCCAGCGTCGCGTCGGTCGGCGCGGTCACCACCGCGTCGAGCGGCAGCGGCAACACCCCGGCCTCCTCGCGCACCACCCGCTGCACCGGCCACCCGGCCGCGGCGGCGTAGGCCAGCACCTCGGCGCGGATGGCGGCGTGGTCGAGCTCGGGCGTGTCGGCGTAGTAGGTGTCCTCGATCAGCAGGCGATCGGGCGCGAAGGGCAGGGTGTAGACGAAGCGAAACGCGCCCCGCTGCGGTACCTGGGCGTCCATCAGGATCGGCCGGCTCGGCCCGACCGGCGCCGCCAGCTCGACCTCGAGGCCGACGAACTTCTGGTAGGCGGCGCGCGCGGGCGGCAGGCGGTCGGGGCCGCGCGCGTCGACCACCACCGGCGCGGTCAAGGTGCTGCCGTCGTCGAGCACGACGTGATCGGTCGCGACCGACGCGGCGACGTGGCCGGTGCGGACCAGGTCACCGGGGCCGGTCAGGGCGGCGCGGACGACCTGGTCGAGGCGCGCGCTGGTGGTGACCGCGTAGGCCTCGTCGAGCTCGCGCTGGCGGGTCGGGAAGCGCACGGCGTAGCCGTCCCAGCGCCGCACCACCAGCGGCTCGACCCAGGTGCAGGCGTGGGTGTCGCCGGCGTGCCAGCACCAGGTGTGGTTGCCGCCGAGCGTGCTGGCCCGCTCGATCAGGGCGATCCGCACCTCCGGACGGCGCGCCTTGGCGGCGAGCGCGATCAGCCCGGAGGCCAGGCCACCGCCCACCAGGATCAGATCGACGTCGGGACGAGGTGTCATGAGAAAGTGTCTAAGTTTTTATTAGACAACTTGTGTTTGTCAACCCGCCGTTTATATATTGTCGAAGTGAGCGGATCGCCTGGCCTGTCGCCGACGGTCGGGCCGGGCGCCCGGGCCGATGCCCCCGTGCTGCTGCGGTGCGAAGGCGTCGGCTACCGCTACGGCGGGCAGGTCGCGCTCGCCGAGGTCGAGCTGGCGCTGGCGCCGGGCCACAGCCTGGGCCTGCTCGGACCCAACGGCGCCGGCAAGAGCACGCTCATGCGTTGCCTGGCCGGGGTGGCGCGCCCCAGCCAGGGCCGCATCACCATCGGCGGGCGCGACCCGACCGATCCGGCGACCCGGGCCCGGGTCGGGGTGGCGCCGCAGGATCTGGCGCTGTACGACGGCCTGACCGCGGCCGAGAACCTGGCGTTCGTCGGCCGCCTGTACGACCTGCGCGGGCCGCGCCTGCGCGACCGGGTCGAGGCCATGCTCGAGCTGGCCGGGCTGCGCGCGCGCGCGCGCGATCGCGTCGGCACGTTCTCGGGCGGCATGAAGCGGCGCCTCGGCCTGGCCTGCGCCGCCATCCACCAGCCCGAGCTGCTCCTCCTCGACGAACCCACCGTCGGGGTCGACCCACAGTCACGCGAGCACCTGCTGACGGCGCTCGGCGCGCTGCGCACAGGCGGCGTGGCCATCGTCTACTCGACCCACCTGATGGACGAGGTCGAGCGGGTGTGTGACCGCGTCGCCATCATCGACCACGGCCGGGTCCTGGCCGACGGCGCGGTGAGCGAGGTGCTGGCCCGGCACGGCGGCGCCACGCTGATCGAGCTCGAGCTGTCCGGGCCGCTGCCGCCGGCGTGGGCCGCGCTCGGCGCCGAGCGGGTCAGCGCGGAGCGCGTGCGCCTGGCCTCGACCGCGCCGTGGGCCGACCTGGCCCAGCTCGCCGCCAGCGCCGGCGCCGAGGGTGCCGGCGCCGAGGGGCTGCGTGGCCTGCGCGTGACCGGCCCGAGCCTCGAGCGCGCCTTCCTCGGCCTGACCGGGCGGGAGCTGCGCGATTGAGGGCGGCCTGGGCCATCGCCGGCAAGGACCTGCGCCTGCTGGTGCGCGATCGCATGGCGCTGTTCTGGGCGCTGGTGTTCCCGATCCTGTTCGCGCTGTTCTTCGGCAGCGTGATGGCCGGCGACGACGGGCCGCGCGGCCGCATCGACGTGGTGGTGGTGGCCGGCGCCGGCGCCGAGGCCGAGCCGGGCGCGTCCATCCTCACCCGGCTCGGCGCCAACCCGGCCCTGGCGCTGGCGCACCGGCCCCGGGCCGAGGCCGAGGCCGCGGTCGCGGCCGGGCGGGCGGCGGCGTGGATCGAGGTCCCGGCCGGCTACGGCGTCGATCCGGGCGCGGCGCTGGCGCTCGCGGTCGATCCGTCGCGCACCGCCGAGGGCGCGGTGGTGCGGGCCGCCCTGGCCCAGGCGGTGGCGCCGGCGGCGACCGCGCCGTGGCGCGAGCAGGCGGTGGTGCGGGCCGGCCGGCCTCGCCCGCGCTCGACCGAGCTGGTCTTCCCGGCCGCGCTGCTGTGGGGCCTGATGGGGTGCGCCGCCACCTTCGCGGTGGCCATGGTGGCCGAGCGCGCCGGCGGCACCGACCTGCGCCTGCGCGCGGCGCCGATCGGGCCGGCCACCGTCCTCGCTGGCAAGGCCCTCGCGGCGGCGGCGGCCAGCGCGGCCGACCTGGTGCTGCTGCTCGTCCTGGGCTGGGCCGTGCTGTCGGTCCGTATCCCGGCGCTGCTGCCGCTGCTGGTCGCGGCGCTGGCGGTCACCGTGGCCTTCGTCGGCATCTCCCTCCTGCTGTCGACGCTGGGGCGGACGGTGCAGGGCGTGGCCGGGGCCGGCTGGTCGACCCTGCTGGTGCTGGCCATGGCCGGCGGGGCGATGGTGCCGGTCGCGTTCATGCCGGCGTGGATGCAGGGCGTCGCCGCGGCGTCGCCGGTGAGCTGGGCCATCCGCGTGCTCGAGGGCGCGACCTGGCGCCAGCAGCCGCTGGCCGCGCTGGCCGGGCCGTGCCTGGTGCTGCTCGCCATCGGCCTGGGGACCTTCACGCTGGCGGCCTGGCGCCTGGCCAAGGAGCGACGATGATCACCACGCATACCCGCTGGACCGAGATCCTGGTGCTGGCGGCCTGCCTGCTCGCCTGTGGCGCCGGCGAGCCGTCGCCGACGCGGCCGACCCCGGCCCAGATCGCCGACGCCGCGCCCGTCAGCGCGCCGGTCGACGCCGCGCTGGCGCCGACGGCGACGCTCGCGGTCGACGAGCTGGCCTGGGACGCCCAGCCCATCCTGGCCATCCCCGTCGACGTGGCCCCGGCCCAGGCCGAGTCCGAGCTGCGCGCGGTCTACTTCCGGCTGATCGCCGCCAGCAGCCGGATCGGGCTCGAGCTGGCCGGGCCGCCGATGGCGCAGATCCTCGAGCGCGGCGCGCGCATTCGCCTGCTCGCCGCGGTGCCGGTTCGCGGCACCTTGGTGCCCAGCCGCGTCCCGGCCGGGGTCAGCGTCCTGATGTTGCCGTCGGGCCCGGCGGTGCGGACCCGGCACCGCGGCCGGCACGACCAGCTGCCGGCCGTACACCAGGCGCTGCGGGCGTGGATGCAGGCCAACCAGCACACGCCGCGCGGCGAACCCTGGGAGCGTTACCTGACCAACCCGATCCTCGAGCCCGACCCGGCCAAGCAGGAGACCGAGGTGGTGTGGCCGGTCGAGCCGTAGCGGGCTAGTTGACCGTGCGGTCCTCGCTGGTGCCGGGCATGGCCAGCGAGAACGGGGCGATCTCGGCGTCGAACCAGGTGCCGTCGTCGCGGCGCATCTGGTAGGTGCCCTGCATCGTGCCGACCGGGGTCTTGAGCACGCAGCCGGACGTGTACTGGAATGACTCGCCCGGATCGAGGCGGGGCTGCTCGCCGACCACGCCGTCGCCGCGGACCTCCTCGACGTTGCCGCGGGCGTCGGTGATGATCCAGTGCCGCGTGCGCAGCTCGGCGGCGTGCCCGCCCTCGTTGGCGATGGCCACGGTGTACGCGAACACGTAGCGCCCCAGGTGCGGGGCGGACTGATCGACCAGGTAGTGCGACTGCACCGTGACCCGGATGCCGTCGGTGACCGCAGAGGAGATGGGCTCGGCGATCCTGGGGCTCATGGCGGCGGACTGTGCACCGCGATCGGGCGGGGCGCAACCCCGGGTCGCCGCGGCCGCCGTCGACTCACTTGCGGGCGAACTTCGCCTCGAGGTAGGCGACGACCAGCCGCACCTCGGCGGCGCTCATCTCGGCGTCGTTCTCGGCGATCATGCGTCGGACCAGGCGCTCGGCCTCGCGCCGGCTGCGGGGTGGATCGGCGTCGACGTCGGACAGCTCGTGGCATTGTGAGCACACGTTCTCGTAGGTCGCCTTGGCCTTGGCGAGGTCGACCGTCGGCCGTGGCGTCGGCGTCGGCGTCGTCGTCGGCGTCGGCGTCGTCGCTGGCGTCGTGCCGCTGGCGCTGCCGCTGCCGCTGCCGCTGCCGCTGCCGCTGCCGCCGCTGCCTGTGCTGCCGCTGCCTGCGCTGCCGCTGCCCGCGCCCTCGCTGCCGGCGCCGCCGCCGGGTGTCGGCTCGTCGCCGCCGTCCTGCGCGACCTCGTCCTCGGCCTCACGCATACCCTCGGCGCGCGCCAGGTCCTGGTCGCGCCGGGCCTTGGCCGAGCGTTGCAGGTCGGGGGTGATGGCGATGAGGTAGGCGGTGACCTCGAGTAGCTCACGATCCGACATCGCCGTGAACAGCGCCGGCTTCTCGGCCATCCGCTCGACCGTCTGCCACCAGCCGCTCGGCGTGCGCGGCTTGGCCAGGATGGTCTTGAGGTCGTGGCACTTGACGCACTTGCCGAGGAGGACCCGGCGGCCGCTCGCCAGCGCCTTGGTGGTGCTGAGCTCGGCCAGCGGGGCGGTGGCCGGCAGCTGCGCCGTCGGCAGCAGCGTCGCCACGCGCTCTCGGCTGGCGGTCGAGAACACCGAGCCGCCGGGCGCGGCCTTGGCCAGGGCCTGCTCCTGGAAGATGAACGGCAACGACAGGCCGAGGAGGATGACCGTGCCGAGCATGATCCCGGTCCCCAGCGCCGGCATCCACTCCTCGAAGTGGCGGAAGAACCGGACGATGGAGATCTTGATCAGGAGCAAGAAGCCGACGGTGAAGCCGAGGATGATGTGGGCGGTGGTGCGGGCCGGGAACTCGACCTGGTACTCCCAGATCCGCGGCAGCATGTGCCACATGAGCGCCACGTAGATGGCGGTGAACAGGTAGCCCAGGATCCGGTGCAGCAGCATGGCCCAGCGCGGCGCCGCCGACAGGCGCTTCTCCTTGTCGTACGGGTACCCCCACAGGTGGAACATCAGGTACATCGCGATGAAGCCGATGACCACGAAGGCGATGCCGAGCTGGGTGGTGTGCTGGGTCACGACGGGCTCCCTGGGCCGGCTGGCCCACGACGACGATACGAACGGGTGCGCGCCGCGGTTTCACCACGCGCGCAGAAAACGAAAACGCCGCCAGGAGCTGGCGGCGTACCCGGCGGCCGGGTGGCGGCGGGATGGGGTCCTGCTGCCTCAGCGCTTCTCGATCGGCACGTACGGCCGGCTGGCCTCGCCGGTGTAGATCTGGCGCGGCCGGCCGATCTTGGTGCCCTTGTCGTCGACCATCTCCTTCCAGTGCGCCAGCCAGCCGGGCAGGCGGCCGATGGCGAACATGACCGTGAACATGTCGGTCGGGATGCCCATGGCCCGGTACAGGATGCCGCTGTAGAAATCGACGTTCGGGTAGAGCTTCTTCGAGATGAAGTACTCGTCGCGCAGGGCGATGGCCTCGAGCTCCTTGGCCAGGTCGAGCAGCGGGTCCTTCACGCCGAGGTGGACCAGCACCTCGTCGGCCATCTTCTTGAGGATCTTGGCGCGCGGGTCGTAGTTCTTGTAGACCCGGTGGCCAAAGCCCATCAGGCGGCGGTTGCCCTTCTTGTTCTTGACGTCGTCGAGGAAGCCCTTGTAGTCGCCGCCGGAGTCGCGGATCTCCTCGAGCATCTCGATGACTTCCTGGTTGGCGCCGCCGTGCAGCGGCCCCCACAGGGCGAGGATGCCGGCCGCGACCGAGGCGTACACGTTGGCGCCCGAGCTGCCGACCATACGCACCGTCGAGGTCGAGCAGTTCTGCTCGTGGTCGGCGTGCAGGATGAGCAGCTGGTTGAGCGCCTTCTCGAGGATCGGCGAGACCTTGTAGTCCTCCGACGGCACCGCGAACATCATGTGCAGGAAGTTGGCGCAGTACCGCAGCTCGTTGCGCGGGTACATGATCGGCTGGCCGATGCTCTTCTTGTACGAGAAGGCGGCGATCGTGCGCACCTTCGACATCAGCCGGGTGATGTGCATGTCGACCGGCGAGTTGCGGTCCATCGAGTCGGGGTAGTAGGCCGACAGCGAGGTCACCATCGCCGACAGCACCGCCATCGGGTGGGCCGCGGCCGGGAACCCCGAGAAGAAGTGGTGCATGTCCTCGTGGATGAGGCTGTGATAGGTCAGCTGACGCCGGTAGTCCTCGAGCTCCTGCGCGGTCGGCAGCTTGCCGTGGATGAGCAGGTAGCTGGTCTCGACGAAGTTCGACTTCTCGGCCAGGTCCTCGATCGGGTAGCCGCGGTAGCGCAGCACGCCCTTCTCGCCATCGAGGTAGGTGATGGCGCTGGTGGTCGAGCCGGTGTTCATGAACCCGCTGTCGAGGGTCACGTAGCCGGTGTCGTTGCGCAGCGCCTTGATGTCGAGCGCGTGCTCCTGCTCGGTGCCGACGATGACCGGGAGCGTGGCCTCTTTGCCATCGGGAAGGATGAGCTTGGCGGTCTTGGACATGGCGTTCTCCGTGGGCGAGGACCGGGGAGGTGGACCAGGCTTGGATGCCGTTCCCCGGCGGCGAGTTGCGGCGAGACGATACCCGATCTGGCATGGGTCGCGACCGCACCGGCACGCTTTTTCCGGCTGCGATCACCCAGCGTGCTGGCCGCACGGACCGACCACACCCGGAGGGCTCGGGGAGATTCGCAGGCGCCGATCGACGGTATGGTGGAGGTGTGAGCAGCGCCGACCCGCCGAGCGCCGGCCCGGACGGCTCGGCCGTGTCGACGCCGACGCCGACGCCGACGCCGAGCCCGACGCCGAGCCCGACCTCGAGCGCGAGCTCGACGCCGAGCCCGGCCACGCCCCCCGGCCTCGGGCCGGACCCGGCGCCGGCGCCGACCTCGACCCAGCTGGTCGCGCCGAGCCCGAGCGCGCCGGCCGGCGAGCTGGTGTGGAAGGTCTCGGCCTCGCTCGAGTCGGCACGGCCGGGTGAGGTGCTGCTCCTCGACGAGCGGGGCCAGGTGCTGTCGCCACGGGCGATGCGGCGGGCGGCGGCGACCGGCTGGGCCGTCGTCGGTGGTGCGGTCGGCGCCGGCGCGGTGGCGGTCGGCGTGCTGGCCGGGCCGCTGGTCGGCGTGGTGGCCGGCCTGGTCACCGCCGGCATGCTCGGGTACCAGGCGCGGGTCGGCCGCGAGCTGCGGCGGGCCCTGGCCCTGGCCTCGGCTGGCCGGCGGGACGAGGCCCTGGCGGCGGTGGCCGCGCTCGAGCGGCGCCGGCTCGGTGACCAGTTCCCGATGTTCCTCGACTACCTCAGCGGCAAGCTGGAGTGGCAACGCGGCGATCACGGCGCCGCGCTGCGCCGGTACGAGCGCGCGCGTGGCCTGCTGGCCCAGCGCAAGCGCCATCGCGGCATGTACTGGGTCTGCTCGTTCGATCGGGCCCAGCTGCTGGCGGCGATGGGCAAGGTCGACGCCGCCCGGACCGCGCGCAGCGAGCTCGAGGACGCCCCGCGCGGCGATTACTTCGCGATGGAGCTGGCGCTCACCGATCTGATGATCGCCTTCCACGGCGACGATCTCGACAGCCTGCCGCCGGACGCCGAGCTGTACGACTGGACCCGCGCGGCGCTGCGGACCAGCCGGTTCGGGGTCAGCGTGGTGCTGCTGGCCTGGGCCCTGGGTCGTCGTGGCGACGCCGACACCGCGCGCAGCCTGCTGGCCGAGGCGCCGGCCCGCCTCGAGACCGAGTTCCTGTCGGAGTGCGCGCCGCGGCTGGCGGCCTGGTACCAGGCCCAGGACCACACGCGCCCGCCGCTCGAGTTCGAGCCGGCCGGGTGATGCGGCCGCGGCCGCGCCAGCGGGCTACTCGAGGGTGACGAACGGGCTCTGGCCGAACGGCGTGTTGAACCGGTAGGTGTAGCCGGCGCCGATCATCATCGCCGAGCTGCCACGGTCGAGGTCGTAGCCAGCGGCGCTGACGCTGTCGGAGCTGCCGGCGGTGTACAGCTGCAGGTCGGCCCGGGCCGCCACGGTGTGCTCGAAGCGCGGGCCGACCGAGTACGACAGCTCACCACCGGCGCGCAGCCCGAGGGCGAGCAGGCCGCTGTCGCCCGCGGCCAGGCTGTTCTGCAGCACGCCCAGGTGCACGCCGGCCAGCGGCGTCACGCACAGCCGGCCGCGGCAGAAGTGCTTGTAGGCGGCCACGCCGGCGTCGATGACGGTCAGGCCGGCGCCCTGGGTGCCGACCTCCTCGCTGCCGACCTGGTTGATGCCGAGGTAGCCCTGGAACCCGGCCTTGGCCGCCGGCAGGGCCAGGTAGTCGGAGTGCAGGCGGATGCCGACGCCGGATCCACCGTATGCGCCCTCGTTGCCGAAGCGTCCGCCGATCGCCACCAGCTCGCCGCCGATGGTCCAGGTGTAGCTGTGATCGGGCGCCGCGCCCTGGAACAGCGTGGCCGGAGGTTGCCCGGTGGCGGGTGGGGCGCCGACCGCGTTCCCGGTGCCCGTGCCACCCGTGCCGGTGCCACCGGTGCCGTCGGGGTTGCCGGTGCCGGTCCCGCCGGTGCCGTCGGGGTTGCCGGTGCCGGTGCCGCCGGTGCCGTCGGGGTTGCCGGTGCCGGTGCCGCCGGTGCCATCGGGCGGCGGCGGGGCGTCGGGGTCGATCCCGAGCTTGCGGATCTCCTCCTTCACCTTGCCGATCATCTTGTCGGTCTTGCCCTTGAGCGCGGCGTCGGCCCCGTTGGCCTCGACCGCCTTACACGCGGTGAGGGCGTTGCCGAACTCGCCCTGCTGGTACAGGGCCACGCACAGGTTGAAGTAGAAGCGGCCCTCGGCCGACAGCGTGATCGCCTGGCGGAACCGCTCCGACGCCTGGGCGAACTGCTGGCCTTGCATGAGCGCCTTGCCCTCGTCGTTGAGCTGGGCGGCGCGCTCGGCGTTGCTCTGGGCCATGGCCGGGGTGGTGACGGCCAGCGTGGCGACGAGGGCGGCGACGAGCGCGCCGGTGCCACGCCGGGCCCTACGCGAGAGCGTTGTACGCGAGCCAGGCGAAGTCGAAGCGAACATCAGGTCCTCCAGGTGCGCCATGCCAGGTGAGACGGACGACCTCGGTCCCGGATTCTCTGACGTGGCGCCGCAAGTGTAGCAGGGCACGCCTGCTGCCGCGTGCCCTTGGCCACACCAAACCACCTTGCTACCGTCCGCGACCATGACGCGCAGCACGGATCTTGGCATCGACCTGCGGGGCCTGGTCGGCGCGCGGGTCGGCCTGGCGGAGCCCCTCATCGCCGCGCGCGCCGCCGCTGGCGCCGCCGCCGTGGCCGACCTGGTGGCCCGCCGCGCCGCCGGGGAGGTTGGGTTCCTGGACCTGCCCGACGATCACGCCAGCGCGCGCGCCTGCATGGACTACGGCCGCCAGCTCGATCCCGAGATCGACACCATGGTGGTGCTCGGCATCGGCGGCTCGAGCCTGGGGCCGCGCGCGCTGTACTCGGCGCTGGCGCCGCCGCTCGACCCGCTGCGGCCGCGCTCGCCCGGGCTGCCGCGCCGGTTGCTGTTCGCCGACAACGTCGATCCGGTCACGTTCGCCGGCCTGCTCGAGGTGGTCGATCCGCGCCGGACCGTGTGGAACGTCGTCACCAAGTCGGGCGGCACCGCCGAGACCTGCGCCCAGCTGCTGATCGTGGTCGAGTGGCTCGAGCGGGTGGTCGGGCCCGACCGGGCGCGCCAGCTGCTGGTGTGCACGACCGACCCCGAGCGCGGGGCGCTGCGGGCGCTGGCCCGCGCCCGTGGCCTGGCCGCGTTCGCCGTGCCGCCGTCGGTCGGTGGCCGCTTCTCGGTGCTGACCCCGGTCGGCCTGCTGCCGGCGGCCGTGGCCGGGCTCGACGTGGTCGGGCTGCTCGAGGGCGCGCGCCGCATGCGCGACCGGGTGCTGTCGCCCGACCTGGCGTCCAACCCGGCGCTGCTCCTGGCCACGCTGCTGCACGCCCACCACGTCGATCGCGGCCGGCCGATGGTGGTGGTGATGCCGTACGTCGACGGCCTGTACGACTGCGCCGACTGGTTCCGCCAGCTGTGGGCCGAGAGCCTGGGCAAGGCCCAGGCCCGCGACGGCCGCGCCGTCCACGTCGGCCCGACGCCCATCGCCGCGCGCGGCGCGACCGATCAGCACTCGCAGCTGCAGCTGTACGCCGAGGGGCCCGACGACAAGGCGTACCTGATGCTGAGCGTCGACCAGCGCGGGCGCGAGGTCACCATGCCGGCCGGGGCGCTGGCGGCGTCGGCGCCGGACTTCGCCTACCTCGCCGGCAAGGGCCTGGGCCAGCTGCTCGACGCCGAGCTGGCCGGCACCACCCAGTCGCTGCTCGGGCGCGGACGCCCGGTCGGGACCATCCGGCTGGCGCGCGCTGACGCGCCGGCGGTGGGCGCCCTCCTCATGATGTTCGAGGCGGCGACCGCGCTGGCCGGCGCGCTGTACGGGGTCGACCCGTTCGACCAGCCCGGGGTCGAGGAGGCCAAGCGCCTGACCTTCGCCGCGCTCGGCCGCCCCGGCTACGCGGCGCCAACGCCGGCACTGCCACCGGCCGCGCCGGGAGCTCCCTATGTGCTGTGACCGGCGCTGGCGCCGGTACGGGCTGGTCGCCGCGACGGTGCTGGCCGCGGCGCCGATGGCCGGCTGTGGCGGCAAGGGCCGCGCCGGCGCGCGCCCACCGCAGGAGCACCCGGTCCCGGTCGTCGCCGTCGGCGCCTGCGCCGATCCGGACCGGGGCGGCGTGGTCGGGCCGGCGGCCCGGCTCGAGCACGCCGATCGCGACCTCGACGGCGACGGCGTGGCCGAGCTCATCACCGTCGATCGGGCCCGGTGCGACGACGCCGGCAACTGCTACTGGAACGTGTTCGTCCGCACCGGCGACGACTGCCACCGCTTCGCCGGCAGCCTGGCCGGGGCCGGCCTCGAGCTGCTCCCCGGGCGGGGGGACGGCGGCCTGGCCGACGTCCGCGCCTACTGGCAGCTCGGCGGCGGACGGTTGCTGCTGCAGGACCACCGGTTCCAGCGCGGCCACGGGGGCTACATGGTGACCGACACGCTCCTGTGTAGGCGCGAGGCCGACGATCGGCTGTCGTGCGCCGAGGACGACGGGCGCACCGGCCCATGAGGGCGGCAGGCCGCGCCGGCCACGCCAGCAGCGGCAGCCAGAACTTGCTAGGATGCCGGAGGCAGGCGTGAGCGATACAGGGCGCAACAAGACCGTCGTCACCGCGATCTCCAAGATCAGCGAGCGGCCGGTCGCCAAGGAAGCGTGCCTGGTGGTCATCCACGGCCTCGAGCTGGGCAAGAAGTACAACCTCAACCGCTCGCAGTTCATCATCGGCCGCTCGTCGAAGGCCGACATCCAGATCGATCAGGAAGCGGTCTCGCGCAACCACTGCAAGATCATCAACACCGGCAGCGCGATCCTGCTGCGCGATCTCGGCTCGACCAACGGCACGTACATCAACGACGAGCAGATCGACGAGTACGTCCTGCGCGACGGCGACTTCATCAAGGTCGGCCGCTGCATCTTCAAGTTCCTGTCGGGCAGCAACATCGAGAGCGCCTACCACGAGGAGATCTACAAGCTGACGACGATGGACGGCCTGACCCAGGTCTTCAACCGGCGTTACTTCGTCGAGACCCTCGAGCGCGAGGTCGGGCGGGCGGTGCGCTACCGGCGCGACCTGTCGCTCATCATGTTCGACATCGATCACTTCAAGAAGGTCAACGACACCTTCGGCCACCTGGCCGGCGACTCCGTGCTCAAGCAGGTCGCCAGCGCAATCAAGACCAAGATCCGGCGCGAGGACGTGCTGGCCCGCTACGGCGGTGAGGAGTTCGGCATCGTCCTGCCGGAGATCGACAACCACAACGCGCTGCAGTTCGGCGACAAGGTGCGGCGCCTGGTCGAGCGGGCCGACTTCAAGTTCGAGGAGACCCACATCCCGGTCACCATCTCGGTCGGGGTGGCGACGCTGGGGGCCGACCAGGAGGACGTGGCCGCCTTCATCAAGATCGCTGACGACTTCCTGTACGCGGCCAAGCAGGGCGGGCGCAACCAGGTGGCCGGATGAGCCGACCGCCGCGGGCGGCGACGGCGTCCGACGACACGTCGAGCGCGGCCGACCGGGACCTGCGCCGCAAGAAGCGCGAGCTGGCCGCGCTGGTGGTGCACGACCTTCGCTCGCCGCTGTCGGCCACCGCCGGCTGCTTGCAGCTGCTCCGGCGCGAGCTGGCCGCCGGCGCCGACCCGGCCCAGATCGCCGGCATCCTCGACGGCGCCGACGCCCTGATCGCCAAGGCCCTGTCGCTGGTCGCCACCATCCTCGACGTCGACGAGCTCGAGGACGGCATCCTGCGCGCCTCGCCCAGCCAGGTCGAGCTGGCGCCGATGGTGCAGGCGGCCCGGGTCAACAGCCGGGCCGACAGCGAGCTGCGGGAGCTGACCTTCGAGCTCGACATGGCGCCCGGGCTGACGGTGGCGGTCGACCGCGACCTGATGACCCGGGTCCTCGAGAACCTGGTCGACAACGCGGTCCGCTACGCCCCCCGGCGAGGGCGCGTCGCGGTCGCGGCCCGGACCGAGGACGACGTGCTCGAGCTGACCGTGGGCAACGACGGGCCGCCGGTGCCGGTGGCCGAGCGCGAGGCCATCTTCGGCCGCTATCACCAGGTCGAGGCGCGGCGCGCCAGCGCGCGCGCCAACCGCGGCCTGGGCCTGTACTTCTGTCGGCTGGCGGTCGAAGCCCATGGCGGCACCATCCGGGTCGAGCCGCGCGGGCCGCTGTGTGCGGTGTTCGTGATCCGCATCCCGCAGCGCTGAGGGCGCGGCCGGGCCGCTTGCTCAGGCCGTCAGGGCTGGCCGCCGCGCAGGACGCGGAGGACCGGTGGGCCGGGCGGGCGCAGGCCCTCGCGCAGCAGGGCCGAGCTGGGGCAGCGCACCAGGCCGGCCCGGTAGGTCGCGGTCGCGGCGTCGCGATGGCCCATCGCCTCGAGCACCAGCGCCTTTTCGTAGTACAGGTCCTCGAGCAGCCATTGCTCGTCGGGCAGGAGGTGACGGAAGGCGCGCTCGAAGGCGCGCAGGGCGGGGCGGTACCGGCCCAGATCGCCCAGCACCGCGCCGCGCCAGTAGTGGACCTCGGCCCGGCGCGGGGCCCGGCGCGCCGCCATCTCCACCGCCGCCAGCGCCGCGACCTCGTCGCTCATGGCCGAGGCCAGCTGGCACTTGACCAGCCAGGCCGAGGCGTCGCTCGGGCGCAGGGTGAGGGCGCGGTTGATGAGGCGGTTGGCGGCGTCGAGATCCGCGCTCGACGCGGCGTCGCCGAGGGTCGCCCGCGCCGCCTCGAGGCAGGTGGCGAAGTCCGGGGCGCTGCCCTCCTGGACTGGCGGCGTCGTGGCCATCGCGACCAGCGTAGCACGCGGAGTTCGCGGGTGCCGCCCGTGCCCGTGCCCGGGCGTGGCGCGGTGCTCAGCGAGGGGGGACCCGGGGATCGGGCACGGGCACGGGCACGGGCACGGGCACGGGGCAGGGTGACTTCGAAACGCCTGTGGCGTTTCTCAGCACCCTGCTGCTAGTACCGCGGCACCTTCGGGTCGACCTGCTGCGACCAGGCGTCGATCCCGCCGGCCAGGTTGTAGACCTCCTTGAAGCCGAGGCCGAGCACGTGTTCGGCGGCGGCCTGGCTGCGGCTGCCGTGGTGGCAGTGGAACACCAGCGCGGTGTCGCGCGGCAGCGCGCTCAGGCTGGCCAGGGCAGCGTCGTCGAACAGCACGGTGCCCGGCAGGCTGGCCTGGGCCCGCTCGGCCGGGGTGCGCACGTCGAACACGTGGCGGACCCGGCCGGCGGCGAGCAGGGCCTGCAGCTCGCGCGGGCCGAGCTGGCGGACCGCGGCCGGTCGGTTGGGGTTGTCGATCTTGAAGCCGGCGCCGCCGTCTCCCTCGACGAAGTCGATCACCACCCCCTCGGCGCGCTGGGCCGACACCGGGTCGAGCTGGACCACGAGCCCGCCGGTGTCGACGGTGAGATGGCCCGGCTCGCGCGGGCCCATGTCGAGCTGGTGCTCCCAGCCGGGCGTGATGGTGAGGTGGATGACGTCGCCGGCGCCGGCGTCGGCCAGCGCGGTCTTGAGCTCGGCCGCGGCCTGGGCGGTGACGGTGAGCCGCGGCGCCTTGGCCGGCGCCGCCACCACCAGCTCGCCCAGCTTGCGGGCCAGGTCACCGCTGCCGTGCATCTGCTTGACGATGTCGGCGCCACCGACGAACTCGCCGCGGATGTACAGCTGCGGAAAGGTCGGCCAGTCGGAGTACGCCTTCATGCCGTCGCGCACCTCGGCGTCCGCCAGGACGTTGACCGTGGTGTACTTCGGGACCAGGGTGTTGAGGATGCCGACCACCGAGGCCGAGAAGCCGCACTGCGGGAACGAGCGCGAGCCCTTCATGAACAACACGACGGCATCCTGGTTGACCAGGGCGTCGAACTTCTGCTTGCTGGACGGATCGAGTGCCATGCGCCCTCTTAGCACGAGCCCCGGGCGGTGGTAGCGGCTGGTGCCGAGGCCGGGTCGGTCAGCGCCCCCGGCCGGACGCGGGCCCGGCCGTGAAGGCCCGGGTCGTCACCCGCATCGCCGACGTGCCGGCCGCGGCCTGGGACGGGCTCGAGCACGGCGACTCGCCGTTCCTGCGCCACGGCTTCCTCTCGGCCCTCGAGGACACCGGCTCGACCGGCGGCCGGTCTGGCTGGGCCCCGGCCTACGTCCTGGTCGAGCAGGGCGGCGCGCTGGTCGCCGCCGTCGCCGCCTTCGTCAAGAGCCACAGCTACGGCGAGTACATCTTCGACTGGTCGTGGGCCAGCGCGGCGCAGCGGGCTGGCCTTCCCTACTACCCCAAGCTGGTCGTCGCCGCGCCGGCCACCCCGGCGACCGGGCCGCGCGTGCTGCTGGCGCCCGGGGTCGACCGCGAGCGCGCGCTCGACGCCGCGGTGGCCGGGGTGCGGGCGGTGGCCGAGGCCGCTGGCTGCAGCTCGATCCACTGGCTGTTCTGCACCGCCGAGGAGCAGGTCGCGCTGGCCCGGCGCGGGTTCCTGGCCCGGGCCTCGTACCAGTTCCACTGGCACCAGCGCGGCTACGCCGACTGGGACGGCTTCCTGGCCGCGCTCACGTCGCGCAAGCGCAAGCAGCTGCGCAAGGAGCGGCAGCGGGCTCAGGCCGCGGTCGATACCGTGCGCTGGGTCGAGGGCCCGCTCGGCCGTGACCAGCTCGACGACCTCGATCACTTCTACCGCTCCACCACCGAGCAGCACGGCGGGCGGGACTACCTCCGGCCCGGGTTCTTCCACCGCGTGGCCCAGACCTGCGCCGACACGGTGCGGATGGTCGAGGCCACGCGCGGCGGTGCGCGGGTGGCCGGGGCCCTGTTCTTCGAGACCGAGCGGGTCCTGTTCGGCCGCTACTGGGGGGCGCGGGTCGACGAGCCGCTGCTGCACTTCGAGGTCGCCTACTACGCCGGCATCGACCGCGCGACCGGGCGTGGCCTGACCCGGTTCGAGGCCGGGGCCCAGGGCGAGCACAAGCTGCTGCGCGGGTTCGAGCCGACCCCGACGTACTCCGCGCACTGGATGGCCGAGCCGGGGCTCCACGCCGCGGTCGGGCGGTTCTGCCAGGGCGAGGCCGAGGCGGTGGCGGCGCAGATGGTGGAGCTGGCCGGGTACGGACCGTACCGCCGCGGCGACGGCGACGGCGACGACGGCGGCGGCGGCGCGCCCTGATCCCGGCGTGCGCCCTGGTAGAGTGGCGGCATGGCAGACAGCACCTCGCGCGCCGGCCACGGCTACTCGACCGCGGCGATCGTCGACTGGTGCAACCAGGTCCACGTCCCCCATGACGCCGGCCTGGCCCGGGCCTTCGCCGTGCCCGACGGCGTCCCGGCCATCATGGTCGGGCCGAGCGACGGCAAGCTGCTCGGCCTGCTGGCCCGGCTGGCGGCGCCGCGCCGGGCCATCGAGGTCGGCACGCTGCTGGGGTACTCGACGATCCACCTCGCGCGTGGCCTGGCCCCCGGCGGCCGGCTGTGGACGATCGAGTTCGACCCGCGCCACGCCGAGCTGGCCCGGGCCAACCTGGCGGCGGCGGGCCTGGCCGAGCAGGTCGAGGTGTGTGTCGGCGCCGGCGTCGAGGTCTTGCCCACGCTCGAGCCGCACGGCCCGTTCGACCTGGTGTTCGTCGACGCCGACAAGGTCAGCTACGACCACTACGCGCGCTGGGCCCTGACCCACCTGCGCCCGGGCGGCCTGCTCATCGGCGACAACGCCTACCTGTTCGGCGAGTTGCTCGACGACAGCGATCGGGGCCGGGCCATGCGCGGCTTCCACCAGCAGGTCGCCGCCGGCTGCGACTCGGTGTGTGCGCCGACGCCCGACGGCATGGTCATCGGGATCAAGCGGTAGGCCATGGCCGAGGTCGATCGCCCCGCGCTCGAGGCCCGCCTGGCCGCGCTGCGCGCCGAGGTGGCGGACCCCGGCGTCGGCATCCACGGGCCGTCGACGGTGACCTGGCGGATCACGCGCGAGGTGGCGGTGTTCCTCGGCGGCGGCCGCGCCGTGCTGCTGCAGCTGGCGCACCCGTGGGTGGCGCAGGCCATCGCCGATCACTCGCGCACGCGGGCCGACGTGACCGGGCGGGTGCGCCGCACGTTCGGCCTGGTGTACACGATGGCGTTCGGGCCGCTCGACCAGGCCGAGGCGGCGGCGCGCCGGCTGCACGGCATCCACGCCCGCATCACCGGGGTGCTGGGCCAGGGCGGGCCCGGCTTCCCGGCCGGCAGCCGGTACGCCGCCAACGACGTCGACGCGTTGACCTGGGTGTGGGCCACCCTGGTCGACAGCGCGCTCCGGGTCTACCAGCACGTGCACGGGCCGCTGCCCGAGCCCGAGCGCGATCGCTACGTCGGCGAGAACCACCGCTTCGCTGCGCTGTTCGGGATCCCGGCGGCGGCGTTGCCGGCCCGGTGGTCGACCCTGGCGGCCTACGTCGACGACACCGCGGCGCGCCTGCCGGTGCTGGAGGCGGCGCGGACCACGGCCGACTTCCTGCTCGGCCGGCCGGACCAGAACGCGGCGGCGCGGGTGCTCGAGGCGGTCACCGCCGAGCTGCTGCCGGCCGCCGTGCGCGACGGGTTCGGCCTGCGCGACGACGCGGGTAGCCGTCGGCTGGCCGCGCGGGTGTGGGCCGGGGCCCGGCTCATCACCCCGCGCCTGCCCGGGCTGGTCCGGTTCGCCCCGGCCTATACCCAGGCCGCGCGCCGCCTGGCCGGGCGCCCGCCATCGTCGTCGGCGACCTGGCTGGAGGCCCGGTGGTTCGCCGCCGCCGACTGGCCAACCCGCGGCGCCGGCCCCCGCTGAGGGAAGGTCCCGTGTCCTGGTAGAATACGGAACCTGGACCGGTGTGTGACATCAAGGGTGCAGAACTGATTGGTTATCCGTATGGTCGTCGAAACAACGGAGGCGCCATGACGACGACCACCAGAATTCAAATCGGGTCCGCCCTGCTGCTCGCCACCCTGGCCGCGTGCAGCACCGGCCCTGACACCGGCGTGTCGGTCCAGCTCGCCCTGTGTGGGGGCGACGACGTGTGCCCGGGGCAGGAGGAGCAGCCGCCGGCCGAGCAGCCGCCGCAGGCGCCGCAGGTGGGCTGCGTCCTGTTCATGATCCGGGATGTCGAGCTCGAGGCGGGCGACAGCAAGGTCGTCGACGAGCGGCCATGGGAGCCGGTCGACCTGCTCGATCCGGACGCCAGCGCGATCAACCTCGAGGCGCCGGCCGGCACGTACGAGCGCATCAAGCTCAAGATCGAGCCGCTCGAGGGCTTCGCGACCGGGCCGACCGGACGCAAGGTGTCGACCAAGGTGTGCGCGACCATCGACGGCGTGGCCATCGAGTACCGCGACGACACCTACGACACCTTCGAGCTGCGCGCCTCGGCCGGCATCGACGTCGCCGACGGCGGCCTGGCCCGGCTGATGGCGGTGTTCGACACCCGGGCCTGGTTCGACGGGGTCGACCCGTCCGCGCTCGAGGTCGGCGCCGACGGGATCGCCTACATCGACGAGCGCAACAACAAGGACTGGCAGAACGTGGTGCGTGACCAGATCAAAGACAGCGTCGATCTGGTCCGGGCCGAGTAGCCCGGGCGCGGTCCCGCGGCGGTGTGATCCGGCCGACGCCTCCCGGGCGGCCGGGAAACGCTAGATCGGCGGTGCCGGGGCCGCGGTGGTAGGCTAGCCGCATGATGCAGGGGACCTGGCGGCCGCTGGCCGTCGTGCTGTACGCGTGCGGGCTGCTGGCGTGCGCCAACGCCAAGAACGGGACCAACCCCGACGCGTACGACCCGGGCGTGGCCGACGCCCCGGTCGCCGCGGCCGACGCCGGCATCGACGCCGTGCCGCTCAAGGGTTTCGGCGAGCCGTGCCTCGACCGCGACGAGTGCGCGTCGAACCTGTGCATCCTGGTCGGGACCGGCGGCCGCTGCACCGATCGGTGCGACGGCGTGATGTGCCCGGACGAGTACGGCTGCTTCGGCGTGCTCGGCATCGACGTCGACGGCGTGGTGTCGAACGTGTGCGTGCCGACCACCAGCCAGCTGTGCAGCACGTGCGCCACCGACACCGAGTGCACCCAGGTCGGGATGGACAAGTGCCTGACCTACCCCGACGGTGATCGCTACTGCTCGCGCGACTGCTCGCGGGTGGCGTGCCCGAGCGGCTACACCTGCGACGACGTGGTGATCGGCACCGACGTGCTGCAGCAGTGCGTGCCGAGCTCGGACGCGTGTGACTGCGGCGCCAGCAACGCCGGGACGATGGAGGCCTGCACCATCACGACGCCGGCGCCGTTCTCGTCGGCGTGCGCCGGCGCGCGCACCTGCGCCGGTGCGACCGGGTGGGGCGGGTGCCAGCCGCCGTCGGTGACCGACGATCCCGACATCGCCTTCGTCGACGACAACTGCGACGGCCTCGACGGCGACACCGCCCGCGCCATCTTCGTCGCCGGCGGCGGCGCCAACACCACCAGCTGTGGCCTGGGCCCGACCACGCCGTGCCAGACCATCTCGTACGGGGTGGTGCGCGCCGTCGGCGCCGGCCGCCAACACGTGTACGTCCAGGCCGGCACCTACGCCGAGGTGGTGGTCCTGCTCAACGGGGTCACCGTCGTCGGCGGCTACGACTTCGGCTGGCAGCGCGGGCCGACCACCGATCCGGCGCACCGGGTCACCATCACCGGCGGCCAGGACAGCGGCCCCGGCGGCGACGGTGAGTACCTCGGCGTCCGGGCCCACGATCTGGTGGTGCCGGCCCGGCTGATCGATCTCATCGTCAACGGGCCGACCCCGCCGGCCGGCTCGGGTCGGTCGAGCTACGCCGTCCACGTCGACGCCGCCCAGATCGAGCTGGTCCGGGTCAGCATCAACGCCGGCAACGGCGCGGCCGGCGCGCCGGGCGGCCCGGGCCTGGACGCGGTCATCGTCGACCGGCAGGGCTACATGAACGGCGGCCTCGGCGGCGACGGCGGCGAGTACAACACCTCGTGTGACACCACCAGCCGCGGCGCGGCCGGGCCGCGTGGCACCAACACCTGCACCGGGTCGCCGTCGTCGCGCGCGGTCAATGGCGGCGGCGGCGGCGCCGGCGGCACGATGGACACCAGCTGCGGCTTCTCCGGCTCGTGTGCGGTCAGCGGCAACTGCGACGCCCGGCCCGGGGCCAACGGCACGGCGGCCGACTTCGTCAACGGCAGCTTCGGCGCGCTGGGCCTGGGCGGCAGCGGCGTCGGCGTGTGCGGGCCGACCACCGGCGGCAACCCGGGCCAGGTCAGCAACGGCGCCGGCGGCACCCGCAACCTGGGCGCGACGCTCAGCGGCGGGTACTGGGTCGCGCGCGCCGGCAGCGATGGCGGCACCGGCGAGAACGGCAGCGGCGGCGGCGGCGGCGGTGGCGGCGGCGGGTGTGATGACGGCACCGACGCCTATGGCGCCGGGGGTGGTGGTGGCGCGGCCGGTGGCTGCGCCGCCCGCGGCGGCGGCGGCGGCGGCGGCGGCGGCGGCGGCAGCTTCGGCCTGCTGGCGGTCGGCACCTCGAGCGCGACGCTGTCCGGCTGCACGCTGGTCCGGGGCGCCGGCGGCACCGGCGGCAGCGGCGGCGCCGGCGGTCGTGGCCAGAGCGGCGGCCTGGCGGCCGCTGGGATCCCGCTTCACCCCGGCTCGGCCGCGCCGGGCAGCGGCGGCGATGGGGCACACGGCGGCCACGGTGGGGGCGGGGCCGGCGGGCAGGGTGGGCGGTCGGTCGGCCTGGCCTGGACCCCCGGCAGCACCATCACCCACGACTGCGCGATCTCCGGTGGCAGCGCCGGCCCGGGTGGCCCCGGTGGGCCCCATGCCCCGACCGCCCCGGCGATCGAGCGGGATGGCAGCGACGGCCAGGCCGGCGCCGCCGGTACCCTCGACGGGACGCGGGCCTGCGCCTCGGCGACCGACTGCTAAGCCGCGCCGGTCCGGCTCCGATCCGGCCGGAATCCTCTGCATTTTTCGCCGCTGACTTGACCGCTCGCGGCATTGGTCGACCCGGAGTTCGGCACTACAATGCCGGCCGATGTCCCACGACCCCGATGACCTGCTCGAGCTGGCCGCCTCGCTCGGCTTCCTCGACGAGGTGTACCAGCAACACCTGACCGGCACGGACGTCGATCCGTCGTGGCGGGAGGTCCTGGGGCCAGGCGGCGCGGCCGCCAGCGCGGGCCGCGCCACCACCCCGAGCCCGAGCAACGGCAACGGCAACGGCAACGGCAACGGCAACGGCAACGGCCACGGCAACGGCCACGGCAACGGCGCACCGGCTGGCGTCTACACCGGGCAGTCGCCGGCGCGGGCCGACCTCGGGGTGCACGAGCGGCCAGGCCGGGTCACCCTCGGCCCGTCGACCAGCGCGCCCGGCGTGTGGCCGCTGGTCCACGCCTTCCGCAGCCGCGGTCACCTGGTGGCCCAGCTCGACCCGCTCGGCCTGCTCGAGTCGAGCGGCACCGGCGAGCTCGAGCCCGGCACGTGGGGCTTCTCCGATCGCGACCTCGACCGGGTCATGAGCCCGACCGGCGTCCACGGGCTCGAGCACGGCGCGCTGCGCGACATCGTCGCCCACCTGCGTCGGGCCTACTGCGGGACGATCGGCCTCGAGTTCGTGCACATCAACTCGCCGGCCAAGCGGTCGTGGCTGGCCGAGCGGATGGAGACCCGGCACCGTCGGCCGCCGGCCGCGCCGGCCCGGGCCCGCATGCTCGAGCTGCTGGTCGGGGCCGAGGGCTTCGAGCGGTTCTGCCACGTCAAGTACCCCGGCACCAAGCGCTTCTCCCTCGAGGGCTCGGAGGCGCTGATCCCGCTGCTCGACCTGACCCTGACCCACGACAGCACGCACGGCGCCATCGAGGCGGTCATCGGCATGGCCCACCGCGGCCGCCTGACCACGCTCGAGATGATCATGCAGCGGGCGGCGCGCGACCTGTTCGCCGAGTTCGAGGACGTCGAGCCCGAGGTCGCGCTCGGCGGCGGCGACGTGAAGTACCACAACGGCTACTCGTGCGACCGGGTCGGCCCCGGCGGCAGCAGCCTGCACGTGTCGCTCAGCTTCAACCCGAGCCACCTCGAGGCGGTCGACCCGGTGGTGCTCGGCCGGGTCCGGGCCAAGCAGGTGCGGCATGGCGACGTCGAGCACCGCAAGGTGCTGGGCGTGCTGGTCCACGGCGACGCTGCCTTCGCCGGCCAGGGCCTGGTCGCCGAGTGCCTCAACCTGATGGGGCTGCCCGGCTACCGCACCGGAGGCACCGTCCACGTCATCGTCAACAACCAGGTCGGCTTCACCGCCTCGCCGGCCGAGCAGCGCTCGACCCCGTACTGCACCGACATCGCCAAGATGATCGAGTGCCCGATCTGGCACGTCAACGGTGAGGACCTCGACGCCGTGGCCGAGGTGGTGGAGATGGCGATGGAGTACCGGACCCAGTTCGGGTCCGACGTGGTCATCGACATGTACTGCTACCGCAAGTACGGCCACAACGAGATGGACGAGCCCGGCTTCACCCAGCCGGTCATGTACGACCGCATCCAGAAGATGGAGTCGGTGGTGGAGCGCTACGGCCGCCGCCTGGTCGACGACAAGGTGCTGGCCGACGGCGCCCTGGCCCAGCTGGTGGCGCGCCGGGCCCAGCACCTCGAGGCCGAGCTGGCGGTGGCCAAGGCGACCAAGCAGCGGCCGCGGCCGGCGGCGATGGCCGGCATGTGGCGCGGCTACCGCGGCGGCATGCTGAGCGAGCCGCTGGTGGTGCCGACCGCGGTGCCGCGCGCCCACCTGCACGAGGTGGCGTCGCGTATGCTCGACCTGCCGTCCGCCTTCACGCCGCACCCGAAGATCGTCCGCTTGCTCGAGCAACGGGCGCAGATGGGTCGGGGCGAGCGCGCGCTCGACTGGGGCATGGCCGAGATGATGGCGTACGGCACGTTGCTGTGGGAGGGCCGGACCGTGCGCCTGACCGGGCAGGACAGCTGCCGCGGCACCTTCAGCCACCGCCACGCCGTGATCACCGACTTCCGCACCGGGGCCGAGCACTCCCTGCTCAACCACCTGCACGCCGAGCAGGGCCTGTGCCGCATCTTCGACAGTCCGCTGTCGGAGGCCGGCGTGCTCGGCTTCGAGTTCGGCTACTCGCTCGACTCGCCCGACGCGCTGGTGATGTGGGAGGCCCAGTTCGGCGACTTCGTCAACGGCGCCCAGGTCATCATCGACCAGTTCATCACCGCGTCCGAGGACAAGTGGAACCGCCTGTCGGGCGTGACCCTGCTGCTGCCGCACGGCTACGAGGGCCAGGGGCCGGAGCACTCGAGCGCGCGCCTCGAGCGGTTCCTGCAGGCGTGCGGCGAACAGAACATCCAGGTCGCGCAGCCGAGCACGCCGGCGCAGATGTTCCACCTGCTGCGCCGACAGACGCTGAGCCCGTGGAAGAAGCCGCTCATCGTCATGACCCCCAAGAGCCTGCTGCGCCTGCCGGCGGCGAGCTCGACGCTCGAGGAGCTGGCCGGCGGCGCCTTCCGGCCGCTGCTGGTCGACCCGGTGGCCGAGCCGGCCCAGGTCGACCGCGTGCTCCTGTGCACCGGCCGCGTCTACTACGACCTGGCCGAGGAGCAGCGCAAGCGGGCCGACCACCGGGTCGCGATCATCCGCATCGAGGAGCTGTACCCGTGGTGGCCGGGCGCGCTGGCCGAGGCGCTGGCGCCGTTCGCCGGCGCGCGCGACCTGGTGTGGGTGCAGGACGAGCCGGCCAACGCCGGCGCGGCCGGGTTCATCCTGCCGCGCCTGGCCGAGCAGGCCGGCGGGCGGGAGGTGCGGCTGTGCGCCCGGGCCGAGAGCGCCAGCCCGGCGACCGGCTCGCACAAGGCCCACGTGATGGAGCAAGAGCAGATCCTGCGCGCCGCCTTCACGCGGTGAGCCCAGGTCGAGCAAGCGCAGCCCGCGCGTGACCCGGTCGCGCGCGCCAGCAAGGAAGACGTCATGGCAGATCTCATCGTTCCTCAACTTGGCGAGTCGATCACCGAAGCGGTGATCGGACGCTGGCTCAAGCAGGTCGGCGACGCGGTCGCCGCCGACGAACCCGTGGTCGACCTGGAGACCGACAAGGTCACGGTCCAGCTCAGCGCCCCGGCCGCTGGTGCGCTCAGCGAGCAGCGCGCCGCGGTCGGGACCACGGTGCGGGTCGGTCAGATCGTCGGCCAGGTCGCTGAGGGCGCGGCTGGCAAGGCCGGCGCGCCGGCGCCCGCGCCGGGCAAGAGCCCGACGCCCGCGCCCGCGCCGGGCCCGACGGCCGCGCCCGCGCCCGTGGCCACCGCCCCGGCCCCCACCGCGGCGGCGCTCGCGCCGGCGATGGCCGCAGGCCTCGACAAGGATGCGCTGCTGCGGCTGACTCCGGCCCAGCGCGCCGCCGCGCGCGAGGCCGGCAAGCTGCCCGCGCCGGCGACGCCCAGCGGGGCCGGCCGCGCGGTGATCGATCGCAGCGCCGAGGAGGCGGTCCGGCTCGGCAAGGTCGATCCGCGCGACGAGGTGGTGGCGATGTCACCGCTGCGGAAGCGCATCGCCGAGCGCCTGGTCGAGGCCCAGCAGGAGACCGCGTCGCTCACCACCTTCAACGAGGTCGACATGACCGCGGTGATGGAGCTGCGCGCCCGCTACAAGGACGGGTTCGAGAAGGCGCACGGGGTCAAGCTCGGCTTCATGTCGTTCTTCGTCAAGGCCAGCGTCGAGGCCGCGCGCCTGTTCCCGGGCCTCAACGCCGAGGTCATCGGCGGCAACATCGTCTACAAGAAGCACTACGACTTCGGCATCGCGGTGTCGTCGCCCAAGGGCCTGGTGGTGCCGGTGCTGCGCGACTGCGACCGGCTCGACTTCGCTGGCGTCGAGGCCGGCATCGCCGCCCTCGCCGACAAGGCCCGGACCGGCAAGCTGGCGCTGCCCGACCTCACCGGCGGCACGTTCAGCATCTCCAACGGCGGCATCTACGGCTCGATGATGTCGACCCCGCTGCTCAACATGCCGCAGACCGGCATCCTCGGCATGCACAACATCGTCAAGCGGGCCGTCGTCGTGGCCGACCAGGTCGTGATCCGGCCGATGATGTACCTGGCGCTGAGCTACGACCACCGCGTCGTCGACGGGCGCGAGGCGGTGTCGTTCCTGGTCGCGGTCAAGGACCGGCTCGAGGCGCCCGACCGCATGCTGCTCGGCGTGTAGCGCCCGGCGACCGGGCACGCTCGGGCCGAGCGCCCCCCTACCGGACGCGGGCCCGGCGAGCCCAGGCCGAGACCTCGGCGGCGTTCTCACCATCCCCCTCGGCGCGGTAGGTGGCGACGGCGTCGGCGAGCAGGCTGCGGACGCGCCGCCGGTCCTGCCTGGCCGCGTGTAGCCACTGCGCCAGCGCGAACTGCGTCTCGGCGCGCGCCCGGGCCGGCATGCCGGCCGCGGTGCGGATGGCCAGGGCGCGCTCGCCGTGCTGGGCCGCCTCGGCCGGCCGGCCGAGCGAGGCCAGGGCCGAACCGACGCGCAGGTGCGCGTACGACGCGTACGGGTGCTGCGGCCCGGCCTGGGTGGTGAAGATGGCGAGCGCGCGCTGGGCCGAGGCCAGCGCGTCGCCCCAGCGCCCGCGCGTCGCCTGCAGGCCCGACAGGTTGTTCATGCCCATCCCGATCCGCAGGTCATCCGGGCCGTACGCCTTGGCGGCGATGGCCATCGCGCGCGCCATCGTCGCCTCGGCCTCGTCGAGCTTGCCCTGCGTGCGCAGCACCGAGGCCAGGTTGCCGAGGTAGTCGAACAGGTCGGGGTGGTCGAGGCCGTACGCGGCCTCGGTCAGGGCGATGGCGCGCCGGCCCAGGGCCACCGCGTCGTCCGGCCGCCCTTGCGCGTCCGCGATGTTGGCGAGGCCCGACAGCGGTCCGGCCAGGTCGACGTGATCCTTGCCGCGCCCGGCCTCGAGGACGTGGACCGCGCGCTCGCACGCCGCCTTGGCGGCCTCCAGCTCGTCGGCGTGGGTGCCGAGGATGCACAGGTTGTTGAGCGGCCGGAACAGCTCGGGGTTGTCTGGACCGTACGCGCGCTCCCAGATCGCCAGCGCCTTCTCGTAGGCGGCGCGCGCCGCGACGTCGTCGCCCTCTTCGCCGGCGAGGACCCCGAGGTTGAGGTAGGAGGTCCCGACCTCGGGGTGGTCCGGGCCGTAGGCGGCCAGGCGGATGGCGAGGGCGCGGTCGGACATGGCCCGGGCTTGCTCGAACTTGCCCTCGGCCCGGGCCACGTTGGCCAGGTTGTTGAGCGAGGAGGCCAGCTGGGGATGGCCGGGCCCATACACACGCTCGTCGCTGGCCAGGGCCTGCTCGAGCGCGGTGCGCGCCTCGAAGAAGGCGCCGCGCGCCTTGGCGTTGTTGCCGATCTGGGTCAGCAAGGAGCCGAACACGGCCTCGTGGTCGTGCGCGCCGGCGCGGGCCACGGCGAGCGCGCGCTGGTAGTACTCCTGGGCCACCGTCGCACGCCCGTTGCCGTCGTGGATGAGCCCGACCGAGACCAGCAGCTTGGTCTGCTCGAGCGGCGGCGGCGGCGTGCGCTCGGCCTGCGCCAGGGCCAGCTCGGCGACCTCGAGCGCCTGCGGGTAGGGCAGCCCGCGGTTGGCCATCGCCCCCAGCACCGCGGCAGCTGACGCCGCCATCACGCCGGGGTCGCCGGTGGCGGTGGCGAGGTGCAGCGCGCGCCGCAGCGTGGCCGGGCCGGTCGGTAGCGCCAGGTCCTGCTCGAGGTCGCCGACCGCCAGCGTCGCCTCCGCCAGCAGCGGCCGGTAGCCGGTGGTCTCGGCCACCGCCAGCGCCGTGCGCGCGCGCGCCAGCGCTGGCCGCAGGCGCCCGAGCTGGCCGAGGCCACGCACCTCGTCGAGCTCGATCCGGACCGAGGCCACCGCGGTCCGCATCAGCGGCTCGCGCGGCGCCGGCACCGTGGCCAGCAGGGCGTCGGCGTCGGCGCATGGGCCCAGCATGGGCAGCCCGGTCACGGCGGCGAGCGCGCGGTCGACCGCGTCGTCGCCGCCGCCGAGCAGCGCGTCGACGGTGCCGCGGGCGGCGCCCAGGCCGCGGCCGAGGCAGGCCAGGCGGCGGTCGAGCAGCGTCGCCGACTGGGTCCGGGCGGTGTGGGTGGCGGCGCAGGCGTCGACGTAGCCGGCGCGCCAGCGCTGGCGCCAGCCATCGAGCACGGCGCTGGCGCGGGCGGCGCTGTCGGCGGCGAGCGGCCGGCTCGAGCGGGCGAACGCGGCGGTCAGGGCGCGCGCGCGGGTCGGGCTCCACACCGCGTCGACCTGGCCGGCCCCGGCCGCGCACCGCTCCTGCGCGGAGGTGCGGGTGGCGGCGAGGACGAAGCCGGTCGCGGCCACCGCCACCGCCGCCAGCGCGGCCGCGGCCAGCACCCGACGGTGGCGGCGGGCCGGGTCGCGATCGAGGGCGGCGAGCAGCTCGCGCATCGACGGGAACCGCGCGGCCGGGTCGGTCGCGAGCCCGCGCGCCAGTACGCGCCGCAGCCAGGCCGGCACGGTCGCGTTGCGGGGCGCGGGCGCCTGCTCCCCGGTGAGCACGGCCACCCGCAGCTCCTCGAACGAGTCCCCCGCGAACGGGCGGGTGCCATGCAGCGCCTCGTACAGGGTGACGCAGAACGCGAACTGATCGGCGCGCGCGGTGATCGGCTCGCCCGCGAACTGCTCGGGCGCCATGTACATCGGCGTGCCGAGGATGGAGCCGGTCCGGGTCAGCGGCTGCGACAGCGGGTGCGAGCGGGCCAGGCCGCTGGCGCTCGCCGACAGCGCCGACACCGGTCCATCGCGCCCGGGCGGACTGTCGTTGGACCGGCGGTCATCCAGGCCGAGGTCGCCGCCGGGGGCGACCTCGCCGGCGATGCCGACGATGCCGAAATCGGTCACCCGGACCCCGCCGGCCGTGGTCAGGAGGACGTTGTCGGGCTTGAAGTCGCGGTGGACCAGCCCGGCGTCGTGCGCCGCGGCCAGGCCGCGCCCGGCTTGCACGAACACCGCCAGGGTCTCGGCCAGGTCGTGCCGGCTCGTCATCCACCCGCGCAGGGTGCCGTCGTCCGCGAACTCCATCGCCAGGTACACCTCGTCGCCGAAGGTGCCGACCTCGTGCACGGTGATGACGTTGGGGTGGTTGATCTTGGCCATCGCCTGCGCCTCGCGCAGCAGGCGGGCGCGCGCGTCGCTGGCCTTGCCGGGCAGGGCCCCGGTGCGCAGCAGCTTGATCGCGACCTTGCGATCGAGGTGCGGGTCGTAGGCGGAGTACACCAGGCCCATGCCGCCGCTGCCGAGCAGGCCGAGCACGACGAAGCGACCGATGCTGTCGCCGCGTGCCGGCGCGCCGACCGGGGCATCGCCGCGGCCGACCTGGCGGGCGCTGATCTGACCGGCGCCCGAGCCATCGAGCAGGGTCGGGGCCACGCCCGGGCCGGTCCGCACGTCGTCGGCGCCGACGCCGATGGCGGTGGCGGCGATGGCGAGGTCGTCGTCCAGGGGCATGGGGTGGTGATGGTACCCGCCGGCGCGCGGCGTCGCATCCGCCAGGCGACCGACCTGACGTGCGCCGGACTAGTTGACGTCTCCGTCACACGGCGCCAGCTCGCAGATGAGCGCGCCGACCAGGGCGATGGTGCGGGTCACCCGCTCGCACGGACACAGGGTCTCGAGCAGGCGCTGGCGCTCGTCGGGGTCGTGCACGATGGCCGCGGCCACGGCGTCGGCGCAGGCCCCCGGGCGGGCCGTCCGCCGGACCAGCTCACGCAGCTGCTCGCCGCCCTGATCGAGGACGCCGGCGAGGTGATCACACAGCTGGATCAGCTGGCGGTACGGGGCGGCGATGTGGTCCGGGTCGGCCAGCACGCGATCCTCGAGCAGGCGGGCCCGGACCTGGCGATAGGCGCGGGTCGGCGCCAGCTCGTGCTCGATCTCGATCCGCCCGACCCCGCGCAGCACGAGCATGAAGCGGCCGTCGGCCAGCTCCTCCGACGCGAGGATGGTGCCGACCCCGGCGCGCGTGCACACCGGCGGGCGGCCGTGGTAGTCCGGCTCGAAGCCGGGCCGCAGGCGGGCGATCGCCAGGGCGCGGTGGCCGCGCAGGCAGTCGCGCGCCAGCTCGCGGTAGCGCGGCTCGAACACGTGCAGCGGCAGCAAGCCGCCGGGCAGGAGCACGCAGTTGGCGAGCGGGAAGATGGGCAACGCCTCGAGCGCCGCAGGGTCGAGCGCCTCGTCGTCGCCGCCCGGTGGCGTGGCCGAGGGAGGGGCGCGGCGGCTCATCCGAACACGTCCAGGCAGGACCCGGTCATCGCCGCCGGCGCGGCCGCTGCCAGGTACAGGGCCGTGCCGGCGATGTCGTCGGGGCTCATCGCCGCGGCGGCGCCCGGCATGCCCTCGGCCAGCATCGCGGTGTCGACGCTGCCGGGGCAGATGGCGTTGATGGCGACGCCGTCCGCTCGCCACTCCTCGGCCAGGGCTCGGGTCAGGCCGACCAGGCCGTGCTTGGCGGCGCAGTACGCGGCCAGCAGCGGCGTGCCCTGGCGCCCGGCGATGGAGGCGATGTTGATGACACGGCCACGACGAGCCCGCAGGTCGGCCGCCACCGCCCGGGTCATGTAGAACGCGCCGTCGAGGTTGACCGCGAGGACCCGGCGCCAGTCGGCGTCGCCGGTGTCGGCCAGGGGGCGGCGCAGCACGTTGCCGGCGTTGTTGACCAGGACGTCGACCGGACCGAGCTCGGCCCGGAGCGCGGCGCACGCCCGCTCGACCGCGGCCGCGTCGGCCACGTCGACGACCGCGGTGGCGACGGTGGCGCCGGCGCGTCGGCATCGGTCGGCCACCGCGGCCAGATCGGTCGCCGTGCGCGCGCACAGGCCGAGCCGGGCCCCGGCGGCCGCGAAGCGCTCGGCGATGGCCGCGCCGATGCCGCGGCTGGCGCCGGTGATCACGGCGACCTTGCCCGCGAGGCCGGCGCCCGGGTCCGTCACCGGCGGCCCTTGCCGCCCGTCGGCGCGGGGCCGGGGGGCTCGTCGGGATCGAGGTCGGCCTGCCCCTGGGAGGCGGCCAGGTCGAGCTCGCTCCGGATCGAATCGTACGGGAAGGGCAGGGCGACGCCGCGGCAATCGAACGCGTTGTCGCCGTTCCAGTCGCGGAAGGTGAAGGTGTAGGTCGGCTCGTTGTCGGCCGCGCCCGAGGCGCAGTCCTCGAGGTAGCGCCAGCCGCTGCCGTCGACCTTGGTCCACAGGGCGTCGAACTCGCCCGGGGTGAGGCCACGGTTGTGCTCGGCCCGGACCCCGTCGGTGCGCACCGTCCACCGGCGCAGGCGCGGCCCGACCTCGCCGCAGTCGGCCACCACGCCGACCTCCTGCGCGCCCAGGGTGTTCTTGGCGATGTAGCCGGCGACGCGATCGTTGCACTCGAACGGCTGCGCCTCGCGCGCGGCGCGGCCGCGATCACCTCCACACCCGGCGGCGGCGGTCGCGGCCCCCAGCAGCACGGGGCCCAGGATCTGGAGCGTCGCCCTCATCCCTCGTAGTCCCGCGCCAGCGACGCTCGGGTGGCCTCGCCACACTCGACCCGGTGCTGGTAGTTCGGGTGATCGATGACGAGGGCGAGCGAGGTCGCCGGGCTGGCCAGCGCCGCGCGCGCGTCGGCGTCGAGCGGGAAGCGGAGGTACTGCACGGCGGCGATCTTGTCGGCGGTGGTGCGGCCGGGCTCGAACTCGGCCGCCAGCACGTGGGCGCCGACGTGGAGGGCGACGTGTTCGTCGAGGCCGACCAGCTTGGGCAGCTCGACGTACGGGTCACATCCGTGCGGCAGCTCGATGAAGAGCGTGGCCGACAGCGAGTCGGCCGTCGGCATCAGCGCGTTGTAGACCTCGATCTCGCCGCCGATCTGGGCGTCGGTGGTCAGGTTCTCGGCCCGGCACATCTCCTCGATCTGCAGGATCAGGGTGTGGCGGTTCTCGAACACCAGGCTGACCCGATCGCCGACGAGCAGGCGGCGTGGCCGCTTGAGCTCGATGACCTTCTTGCGGAGGTCGTCACGGACCGGGCCATAGAGGTGCGGGCCGAGGATGTCGCGGCGCACGATGGGGCGGACCAGGTTCATACCCGGCCGGTTTACCACCGCCGGCGGCGGATGGAAGCGCCTTCGCGAGGCCCGGCGCCGGGGGCCGGCATCCCCCAGGCCAGGGATTGACACCGGCGGGAAACCTGCTTGGCCGCGGCCGTCGCACGGCCGCCGCGCCGGGACCGGGCACGGCCACCTGGGGCCGAAACGACGACGAGCGCCGGGGGCGGCCCGGCGCTCGTTCGACCAGGCGGGCTCGTCGCTACTTGAGCGAGTCGAGGCCCTTCTGGAAGCGGCCGGCGTGGCTGCGCTCGGCGCGGGCCAGGGTCTCGAACCACTCGGCGATCTCCTCGAAGCCCTCCTCGCGCGCGGTCTTGGCGAAGGCCGGGTACATCTGGGTGTACTCGTAGGTCTCGCCGGCGATCGACGCCTTGAGGTTGAGCGCGGTGTTGCCGATCGGCTCGCCGGTGGCCGGGTCGCCGACGCGCTTGAGGTAGTCGAGGTGGCCGTGGGCGTGGCCGGTCTCGCCCTCGGCGGTGTCGCGGAACAGGCCGGCCAGGTCGGGGTGCCCCTCGACATCGGCGACCTTGGCGAAGTAGAGGTAGCGACGGTTGGCCTGCGACTCGCCGGCGAACGCGTCCTTGAGGTTTGCGTGGGTCTTGGTGCCCTTGAGCTCGGCCATGGTGGTCCCTCGTTCAGTTGCGTGGGGTTGGTGACCTGGGTCGGTCGAAAGACGAGGCTGTTGTTAACACGTGCTTCGCGCCGCCGGCAACGCGGCAGCCAGCGATCTCGGACCCCGCCGCCGAGGGCACGTAGACCTGCAGCAGCTGCCGAACCTGCTGCCGGGCCTGCAGCAGCTGAGCATGTAGCTGCGGTTGTCGCCGTGCCTGCCGCTGTCGCTGTCGCTGTCGCCGTCGCCGTCGCTGTCGCTGTCGCTGTCGCTGTCGCTGTCGCTGTCGCTGTCGTTGTCGTTGTCGTTGTCGTTGTCGTTGGTGCTGGTGCTGGTGCTGGTGCTGGTGCTGGTGCTGTTGCTGTTGCTGTTGCTGTTGCTGGTGCTGGTGCTGGTGCTGGTGCTGGTGCTGTTGCTGTTGCTGGTGCTGGTGCTGGTGCTGGTGCTGGTGCTGGTGCTGTTGCTGTTGCTGGTGCTGGTGCTGGTGCTGGTGCTGTTGCTGGTGCTGGTGCTGGTGCTGTTGCTGGTGCTGGTGCTGTTGCTGGTGCTGGTGCTGGTGCTGGTGCTGGTGCTGTTGCTGGTGCTGTTGCTGGTGCTGGTGCTGTTGCTGGTGCTGTTGCTGGTGCTGTTGCTGGTGCTGTTGCTGGTGCCGTTGCTGGTGCTGTTGCTGTCGACGATGCGCCGACAGCTGCGTCAAAAGCTGGCGACCACCTCCCCGCCGCCGCCGCCG
>JAGPCO010000073.1 GCA_018058095.1 Kofleriaceae bacterium | reverse complement strand
GCCCCAACTCCTCCTCCTCCTCGCCGGGATGCCCCCGCCGATCCGGTGCTGGCCGCGCTCGAGCGCATCGAGCAGCGGCTGGCCGCGGTGGAGGCGGTCACCTCGACGCTGCTGCCGCTGACCGGGCTGACCAGCACGTTGCCCGGCGCGGTCGCGATGGCGACCGACACGTTCGACGCCATCGCCGCCCGGCTCGGTGACGCCGGCGTCGACCTCGACGAGCGCATGCGCATGGTGCTGCGCGCGGTCGAGGTGGCGACCGCCCCACGCGCGGTGCACGGCCTGGCCTCGCTGGTCGAGTCGCGCCTGCTCGAGCCGAGCGCGCTGGCGGTGGTGAGCCAGCTGGCCACCGCGCTGGCCGACCCGGGAGAGGCCAAGCCGGTCGGCGCGTGGGGCGCCCTGCGCGCCCTGCGCGACCCCGACGTGCAGCGTGCGCTCGGCTTCGTCCTCGCCATCGCCCGGACCTTCGGCCAGCAGCTCGGATCCGGCGGCGTCGACGCCTGCCGCGAGCGCATCGGCCAGGCCGCGGCCATCAAGCAACTGGAGGCGCCATGACCAGCCCCGCCACCCGATCGTTCGAGGTCGTCATCGTCGGTGGCGGCACCGGCGGTCTGTCCGTCGCCGCGCGCCTGGCCGCGGTGCTGCCACCCGGCGCCATCGCGCTGGTCGAGCCCTCGGACAAGCACTACTACCAGCCGCTGTGGACGCTGGTCGGCGCCGGCGTCGTCAGCAAGGAGACGACCGAGCGCGACGAGGCCGACTACGTGCCCGACGGCGTGGTGTGGATCCGCGACAAGGTCGCCGAGTTCTCGCCCGATACGCACCAGGTGGTGCTGGCCGGCGGGGAGCGCATCGGCTACCAGCACCTGGTCGTCGCGCTCGGCATCCAGCTCGACTGGCACAAGATCGACGGCGTGACCGAGGCGCTCGGCCAGGGCGGCGTGGTGTCGAACTACCGCTACGACCTGGTCGACTCGACCTGGCGCGCCCTGCGCACGCTCGACGAGGGCAACGCCGTCTTCACCTTCCCATCGACCCCGGTCAAGTGCGCCGGGGCGCCGCAGAAGATCATGTACCTGGCCGACGAGCACCTGCGCCGGCGCGGCGTACGCGCCAAGGTGCCGGTCATCTTCGCCTCGGCCGGCAAGGCCATCTTCGGGGTCGAGCGCTACGCCCGCAGCCTGCGCAAGGTGATCGAGCGCAAGCAGATCGAGACCCGCTTCCGCAACGAACTGGTCGCGGTCCGCCCGGCCTCGCGCGAGGCGGTGCTGCGCAACCTCGACGACGGCACCGAGACCAGCCTGCGCTACGGGCTGCTCCACGTCGTGCCACCGCAGAGCGCGCCCGACGTCATCAAGCGCAGCCCGCTGGCGGTGGCCGACGCCGCCGGCTGGGTCGACGTCGACAAGTACAGCCTGCGCCACGTCCGCTACCCCGACGTGTGGTCGCTCGGTGACTGCTCCAGCCTGCCGACCTCGCGCACCGGCGCCGCCATTCGCAAGCAGGCCCCGGTGCTGGTCGACAACCTGCTCGCGGTCCGGGCCGGGCGCGAGCCGATCGCCCGCTACGACGGCTACGCGTCGTGCCCGCTGGTGACCGGCTACGGCAAGCTCATCCTGGCCGAGTTCGACTACGACGGGCGCCCGGCCGAGTCGTTCCCGTTCGACCAGTCGCAGGAGCGCTACAGCATGTGGGCGCTCAAGACCTACGGCCTGCCCGAGATGTACTGGAACGGCATGCTGCGCGGGCGGATGTAGTCGGCCGGGAAACACCCCGCCCCGCGCCGCCCGTTGCACGACGTTTCAAGCGTCGTTTCATGGGCCGCGAGTCCAGGTGATTCCAGCATGTTGGGGCTCGGTGCGGGCTGGCATCGTCGATGCAACACCTCCACCCATGAGCACCTTCCACGTCGAGCCCTTCTTCGATCCGCACACGTACACGCTGACCTTCGTGGTCCACGACCCGGCGACCCGGGACGCGGTCATCATCGACCCGGTGCTCGACTTCGAGCCCGCCAACGGCACGACCTCCACCGAGTCGGCCGACAAGGTCATCACCTACTGCGCCGAGCACACGCTGCGTGTGCACTACGTGCTCGAGACCCACGCCCACGCCGACCACCTGTCGGCGTCGCAGCTGCTGCGGCGGCGGTTCGACGCCCGGGTCGCCATCGGCGAGCGGATCCGCGAGGTCCAGGCCACGTTCAAGCCCATCTTCGACCTGCCCGCCAGCTTCGCCGTCGATGGCAGCCAGTTCGACCGCCTGCTGACCGACGGCGAGACGCTGGCGGCCGGCACGCTGCCGGTCGAGATCATCGCCACCCCGGGCCACACCCCGGCCTGCGTGACCTTCAAGATCGGCGACGCGGTCTTCACCGGCGACGCGCTGTTCACCGAGGACTACGGCACCGGCCGGTGCGACTTCCCGCGCGGCAGCGCCGACGACCTGTTCACCTCGATCCAGAAGCTGTACGCGCTGCCTGACGCGACCCGGGTGTTCGTCGGTCACGACTACCAGCCGGGCGGGCGCGAGGTGCGGTGGGAGACGACGATCGGCGCCTCGAAGGCCAAGAACCCGCAGCTGTCGGCGAAGACCGGGCGGCCCGAGTTCGTGGCGGCACGCCAGGCCCGGGACGCGACGCTGGCCGCGCCGCGCCTGCTGCTGCCGAGCGTGCAGATCAACATCGACGCGGGCCGGCTGCCGGCGCCGCACGGCAACGGCCACCGCTACCTGATGATGCCCCTCAACGTGCTGCGTCCGGCCGACGAGGTCGGGGTGCCGGCGTCGAAGCCTAAGGCGGGCTGAGCCGGTCACCGGCCAGCGCGTGCAGCGCCGGGCCGGTCACGCGCTGCACGGTCCAGCCGTCCATCGCCACCGCGCCGAGGCGGCGGTAGAAGCGCAGGGCGTGCTCGTTCCAGTCGAGCACCGACCACTCGAAGCGGCCGTAGCCGCGCGCGACCGCGAGGCCGGCCAGGTGACGCAGCAGCGCCTCGCCGACGCCGGCGCCGCGCGCGTGCGGGCGGACGTACAGGTCCTCGAGGTACAGGCCGGGCCGGGCCAGGAACGTCGAGTAGGTCGGGAAGAACAGGGCGAAGCCGATGACCGCGCCGGCGTCGTCCTCGGCCATCACCACCTCGGCGGCGGGGCGGGGCCCGAACAGGGTGGTGCGCAGGGCGGCCTCGTCGGCGACGACCTCGTCGGTCAGGCGCTCGAACTCGGCCAGTTCACGGATGAGCGCGAGGATCTCGGGCACGTCGGCCACGGTGGCGGGGCGCAGCGGCATGGGGGCAGCCTACGGCAAGGGGCCATGTGGTGCAGCAGGGGTGGCTCGCTCGCTACCGCACCCAGACCGCGCCAGGCTTGCCGAAGTTGCCGGCGCAGCCCATCCCCGGCCGTTTCACGCTGGTGGTGGCGTAGTACCGGTAGCCACAGCGGGCGCCGAAGCTGACGTTGGCGAAGGCCACGCCGCAGTCGCTGCTGCAGGAGGGCAGCGTGAGGAATGGCGTGTTGTACGGACCAGCCAGGCTGGTCGCGGCGGCGTTTGGCAGGTTGACCACCACGGTGCCGCTCAGGTCGAGCGCGTCCGTCATCACGTACACGGTGCCGACGGTATCGATGCTGACCCGCGCCTGGCTGAACCCGAGCTGGTTGATGAAGTCGTCGGCCAGCTTGGCCGGCTGGTCCTGTGACGGCTCGACCAGCGCCCCGACCGCCGCTGCCTGATCGTGGGTGGTGCTGGTCGCGGTCACCCGCGCCACCAGGGTCCAGCCGCCGCCGTCACTGCTCATGTCGCACCAGGCCACCAGGTCACCGCCGACGGTGGCGAGGGTGTAGGCGCCGTCCTGGCCGGCCTGCTCCGGGTACGCGGCCAGGAAGGCGGCACACGTGGCCGGTGCCGTGCCGGGGGCGGTGAACGGATCGGCCGGTGAGCCGGCACCAGTGACCAGGCTGCCGACCGTGCCGAGGATGGTGTCGACCAGAGCCTCGCCGCGCGCATGGTCCGTCACGGTCAGGAACGCCGACTCGCCGATGACACCGCGAACCTGAAACTGCAGCGCCACGGCCGGGCCGAGTGCAACGACGATCGGGGTGGTCGACAGGCCAGTCCAGGCGCCGTCGTCGAGGCGAAACTCGGCGACCACGGTGCCGGTGGCCGGGGTCGCGATCAAGGTGAGCTCGACCGGGCCGGTGGCGCCCGTGAGCGGGACCGGCAGCGAGGTGTTGGTGAAGTCAGGCCAGGCCAGGGGATCGAAGGTGGACGAGCCGCCACCGCCGTCGCCGGCCCCATCCGCGAACTGGTAGCGCCCGCAGCCCGGCGCGATCGAACCAACCAGGCAGGCCAGGGCGAAGGTGCCGACGCCGCCGCGCTCCCTCTTCACATCGTGATGGTAGCACCACCCGCGGTCGCCCCGGGCCGATGTACGCTGAGAGGATGCTCCGCTCGGGAGGTGTCGGGGTCCTGCTCGCCGCCCTCATGACGCTGACCACGCTGATCGCCTGCGCCGATCGCACCCCGCCAAGGTCCATCGGTCAGGACCGAGGCGGCCTCGGTGCGTCGGCTGGGCCAGCCGGCGCAGCCGACGGCGCGCCGGGTGTCGACGGCGCGGCGGGCGTCGACGGCGCGGCGGGTGTCGACGGCGCGGTGGCGACGGCCGACGCGGCGGGCGCGGCAGCGGACGCCGCGCTGAGCTCGCGTCGGCGCCGGCGGGTCGATCCCGACTGGCCGGCCGACTACATCGGGCCGTGCCAGCGCGACACCCAGTGCACGCTGTTCGCGCAGTGCGGTTGCCGCTGCCAACCCTTGCTGCGGTCGGTCAGCTTCGGCGGCTCGAGCTGCGACAAGACGTGTGACCGCGCGCCGTGCGCCGGGGCGACCGCGCGCTGCGACCAGGTCAGCCACACCTGCGTGGTCGAGTGACGATCACCGCCGCAACCGGGCCAGGCCGTCGACGAAGTCCGGCGGCGGCTCGGCGCGCAGGCGGACCCGCTCGCCGGTGATCGGGTGGAGGAAGCCGAGGGTCTCGGCGTGCAGGAGCAGGCGGGCCGCCGGCAGCGGCTTGCCGCGGTAGTCGCGGATGTACACCTCCTCGCCGACCAGCGGGTGGCCACGCTCGGCCAGGTGGATGCGGATCTGGTGGGTCCGCCCGGTCTCGAGCGTGACCCGGCACAACGTCGCGCCGCGCAGGCGCTCGACCACGTCGACGTGGGTGACGCTGCGCTTGCCCTGGCCGGGGAACCGCGTCGAGCCGCGCAGGCCATCGCCGCGGTCGGCCACCAGGTTCGACTCGATCCGGCCGGGCGCGACCTCGCCGTGGGCCACGCACAGGTAGCTGCGCTCGCAGCTGTGGTCGCGCAGCTGGGCGGCCAGCCCGACCTCGGACCGCTTGCTCTTGGCGAACATGAGCAGCCCGGAGGTCGCCTTGTCGATGCGGTGCACCACGTGCAGCGGCACCGCGGTGGCGGCCCGGCCGTGGCGGCGCCAGGTGGCGCGGATGAGGTCGAGCGCGGTGCCCTGCTCGCGGTCGTCGTACGGCACGCTGTTGACGCCGCTCGGCTTGTCGATGACCACGACGTGGGCGTCGTCGAAGGCCAGCACCGCCTCGCGCGCCGGGTCGAACGGGCGCGGCGCGGCCAGGCGCAGCTCGACCACCTGACCCGGGGTCAGGCGGTGGTCGACCGCGGTGGTGCGCTCGCCGTCGACGAACACCTTGCCGGTCTCGACGTGGCGCTTGACGGTCGACCACGGCTCGGCCAGCTCGGCCTTGAGCAGGGCGGCCACGGTCTGGCCGGCGGTGGCGGCGGTGAAGCGACGCATCGACGTGGAGGGCGCGTGGTACACCCCGGGGCCATGGACCGCAACCTGTTCTCCCCCGAGCACGACGCGTATCGCCAGGCGTTCCGGCAGTTCCTCGCCCGCGAGGTACTGCCGCACCAGGCCCGCTGGCGCGAGGCCGGCCAGGTCGACCGCGAGGTGTGGCGCAAGGCCGGGGCCGGCGGCTTCCTGTGCCCGTGGCTCGACGAGAAGTACGGCGGCGCCGGCGGCGACTGGCTGTTCTCGGTGGTGATCATCGAGGAGCTGGCCCGCGCCTACGAGAGCGGCTTCGCGATGTCGCTGCACTCGGACATCATCGTGCCGTACCTGGCCTCGTACGGCAGCGAGGCGCAGAAGCAGCGCTGGTTGCCCGGCTGCGCCAGCGGCGAGCTGGTCACCGCCCTGGCGATGACCGAGCCGGGCACCGGCAGCGACCTGGCTGCGCTCAAGACCAGCGCGGTGCGCGACGGCGACGACTACGTCATCAACGGCGCCAAGACCTTCATCTCCAACGGCCAGCTATGCGACCTGGTGCTGGTCGCGGCCAAGACCGACCCCGACCCCAACAACGCCCACCGCGGCATCTCGCTGTTCGTGGTCGAGGCCGGCCGCAAGGGCTTCGACAAGGGCAAGCGGCTCGAGAAGATGGGCATGGCGTCGCAGGACACCTCGGAGCTGTTCTTCTCCGACTGCCGGGTCCCGGCCGATCACCTGGTCGGCGTCGTCGGCGGCGGCTTCCTGATGATGATGCAGAAGCTGGCGCAGGAGCGGCTGTGCGTGGCCATCGGCGCCCAGGCCGGGGCCGAGCAGGTGCTGGCCGACACCATCACCTACACCAAGGAGCGGACCGCGTTCGGCCGCCCCATCAGCAAGTTCCAGAACACCCAGTTCAAGCTGGTCGAGTGCGCGGCCAAGGTCGAGGTCGGCCGCGCCTTCATCGACAAGGTGGTGCGGGCCCACGTCGCCGGCGAGAACCTGGTCAAGGAGTGCTCGATGGCCAAGTTCTGGACCACCGACATGGCCCAGGAGGTCATCGACACCTGCCTGCAGTTCTTCGGCGGCTACGGCTACATGACCGAGTACCCGGTCACCCGGGCCTTCATGGACGCCCGGGTCCAGCGCATCTACGCCGGCACGAACGAGATCATGAAGGTCATCGTCGCCAAGCAGATGGGCCTGTAGTCGCGAGCTACGGCACGACGAACACCGGCGACATCGTGGTCGCCTGGGTGAACGGGTAGTCGATCCGGACCCAGTCGCCGTCGGTGAACACCTGGGTGCCGACGCGGGTCGCGGCCAGGAGCACGTAGCGGTGGCCGGGCTGGATCACCCCCACGGGAACGTCGAGCGCGGTGACGGCCGTGCCACCGGTCAGGAAGACGTAGACCGGCCGGAGCGCGAGGGCGCCGGTCGTCACGCTGTCGACCACCTCGAGCAGCTGCACCGCCACGCGGGTGTCCGTGGTCGGAGGCGAGCGCCAGCTCATGGTGATGGTCTGCGCCTGGCCTGGGTCGAAGCCGAGGACCGGCTCATCATCGGCCGCGCCGATCGTGCCGTCGAGCTTGGCGAGCACGACCGGGGGTATGGCGATGCCATCGAAGCTGCCCACGGCGCCGAAGTAGTCGATCAAGTCCGACAGCAGCGTGGTGCGCTCGTCATGGGTGTAGACGTTGGAGTTCGAGACCCGGAGCTGGAGGTAGGGCTCCCACTCGGCACCGAGGATGGCTGGCGCGGCGTACATGACGAAAGTCGTGGAAGGGTCGTCCGCCTGGCTGGCACCGAGCAGGACCGACGGTTGCACGGCGCGGGTGCCCTCCGGCCAGGCCCGGACCGCGACGGGGGGACCCGGGTCGGCCGTACGGGTGCTGCGCGTCGGGAGCCGGGCACGAAGGGACGCCACGTCGGTCGTGCCGAACGGCACGTCCAGGTCTCTGGTGCTGGTCGGTGTCAACGCGACGTCGATCACGGAGACGCTGGCTGGAGTGGTCTCGAAGTCCATGGTCGAGGAGCCCGCGGCCCGGAGCAGCCGGGTGGCGGGTGCGGTCGAGGTGTCGACGTACTCGAGGACGAGGAATCGATCACCGGCGTCGCTGCGGGCGGTCAGGAGCTCGCCGCGCAGGTGGGCGAACCCATCCCACCGGCGCGATACGGTGGTGACTCCTGGGCCGACTGGCACCTCGGTCGCAGTGGCGAACACGCCGGTGGTCATCAGCACGATTCGCCCGGTCGGGCGGTTGCCGACCCCGACTTGGAGTTGGGCCCCGCCGTCCGTCAGCGTCGGCCCTGCGCGGCCGAAGGTGAGCCGGCCGATCCGCGGCGCTGGCCAGGTGCCGATCAGCTCGGTGATCGGTGCGCCCACGCCGAGCTGGCTGCGCAGCCGGTAGGGTGTGTCCTCGTCCGCTCGGCAGAACCGGAGCGCACCGTCGGCGTCGAGATCCACCCGGGTAAACTCGCCCCCGGCGATCGACAGATCGTGCGTCTGGTCGGCTGGCGCGATCGAGTCGGGCACCAGCTCGGTCACCCCGGCCACGGTGTTCTGCATGCGCACCGGATCGATGGTGACGGTGACCTCGGCCATCCCGGTCGGGCAGCTCGACGGTCGGGCGTCGACCAGGTCACCACCGCCACCGCCGTCGCGGTTGGGGTCGACGCCGAACACCAGCTGACAGCCAGCCAGGCCGATCAGCAGGCCGGCCACGCCTGGGGCGCGCACTCCGCGGGGAAACCTGGACCAGGCCGACGACACCGTGGCCAGCATCGCACGGCTGGCCGGTCCCGCCAAACCATGCGATACCCGCCGGCATGTCGGTCCGCACCACCCTGTCGGAGAAGAAGCTGTCCAAGGTCCTGGCCCGCGTCGACGCGGCCCAGGGCGAGGTGCTCGCGCTGTACCCCGGTGACTCCGGCGCGCGCCAGCCGGTCCACACCGTGTACGGCGGCGCCCACCTCTTCACCGCCGACACCGCGCGCAAGCTGGGTGAGCTGGCGGTGCGCTCGCTCGAGACCTACGCGCCCGACCCGCGCAGCTTCGCCGAGGCCACCGGGGGCGCGCCGGCGCTGGCCGACACCGTGTACCAGCGCGTCAGCGAGAAGCTGCGGCGTGAGGCGGTCGAGGACTTCCGCATCGACTTCGAGGACGGCTACGGCAACCGGGCCGACGCCGAGGAGGACGGCCACGCCGCCAGCGCCGCGACCGAGGTCGCCAAGGGGCTGGCCGCCGGCAGCCTGCCGCCGTTCCTCGGCGTCCGCATCAAGCCCCTCACCCGCGAGCTGGCCGGGCGCTCGCTCCGGACCCTCGACATCTTCCTCACCACGCTGGTCGAGACCACCGGCGGCGCCCTGCCGCCCGGCTTCGTCGTCACCCTGCCCAAGATCATGGCCGAGGTCGACGTCGAGGCCACGGTGTGGGCGCTCGAGCAGCTCGAGGACAAGCTCGGGCTCGAGCATGGCGCGGTCGCGCTCGAGTTCATGGTCGAGACCACGCAGTCGATCTTCGACCCCAAGGGCCGGGCCGCGCTGCCGCGCCTGCACCGCCTGGCCGGCGGCCGCCTGCGCGGGGCCCACTTCGGCACCTACGACTACACCGCCAACTCCGACATCACGGCGGCGCACCAGCGCATGCGCCACCCGGCGTGTGACTTCGCCAAGCACATGATGAAGATGGCGTTCGCCGGCACCGGCGTGATGCTGTCCGACGGCGCCACCAACATCATGCCGGTCGCCCCGCACCGCGGCGAGCTGACCGACCTGCAGAAGCGCGACAACCGGAACGCGGTGCACGCGGCGTGGCGGCTGCACGCCGACGACGTGCGCCACTCGCTGGTGGCCGGCTTCTACCAGGGCTGGGACCTGCACCCGGCCCAGCTGCCGACCCGCTACGGCGCGGTGTACGACTTCTTCCTCGGCGGCCTGGCCGCGGCGTCGGAGCGGCTCAAGAACTTCGTCGGCAAGGCGGCCCAGGCCACCCTGGTCGGCGACGTGTTCGACGACGCCGCCACCGGGCAGGGCCTGCTCAATTACTTCCTGCGCGGCATCGCCTGCGGCGCCGTCCACGAGGACGAGGCCACCGCGACCGGGCTCTCGGTCGAGGAGATCCGCAGCAAGTCGTTCGTCAAGATCATGGCCGCGCGCCGGGCTGCCGCCGGGTGAGCTGGCCGCGGTCGCGCCTGCGGGTGCTGGTGCTGGTGCTGGTCGCGGTCGGCGCGCCGGCAGCCGCTCGAGCCCAGCCCGCCGCCGACACCCCGCTGCCCGAGCTCGTCGTCGACCGCGCCGCCTGCCCGCCGGTGGAGGCCTGCGTCGGCCTGACCGTACACGTGGTGGTGCGGGCCGGCGCGCCGGTGGTCGACGCGGCGTGGGTGCGTGACCAGGTCGGCCACGCCACCCGCCTGTTCGCGCCCGCCGGGCTCGGGTTCATCGTCACCGGGACCCGGGTGGTGCCCGAGACCGCGGCGGTGGTCTCCACCCGGCGCGACCGCGACCGGCTCGGCCGGCGTCGCCTGGTGGCCGGCACCGTCGACGTGTTCGTGGTCGACCGCCTGGACGACGTGGACGTGGCCGGCCAGGTCCTGAACGGGGTGCACTGGCGCCAGCGCGACCAGCGCGAGCGGCGCTGGATCATCGTGGCGGCGACGGCGCGGCCGGTCACGCTGGCGCACGAGCTGGGCCACTTCTTCGGCCTGCCGCACAGCACCGAGCTGGTCAGCCTCATGAACAAGACGCCGGGGCCCGGCCGCCCGGCCATGCTCGAGCTCCGGTTCACCGAGGCCGAGCTGGCCACCATCGTCACCACGGCGCGCGGCCTGCGCCGCGGCCGCCTGCGGGCGCCGTAGCGGCCGCGGCCTCGCCACGGGGCTGGCCGGGGCGGGCCGCGGTCCGGTACGATGCGGTGATGCGCCTGGTTGCCGTGCTGGCCTCCTTCCTGATCGCCGCCTGTGGTGGTGATGACGCCGGCGAGGGCGTCGACGCCAGCGGGCGCGTCGACGCTCGGCTCGGCGTCGACGCGGCCGACGCCGCCCAGGGCGCGGCCGACGCCGATCCGACCCAGGTGCCGCTGCCCGGCTTCGGCACCATCACCGGCCAGTGTGGGGTCATCGGCGCGGCCGAGCTCGACGGCAGCACGCCGCTGTGGTTCCAGGGCCAGCTCGACTTCGGCGGTGACCGCTACGACGACCCGGCCGAGCGGCCGCTCCTCACCCCGGCCGGCCTCGAGGTGCTCACCGACGGCAACGCCGGCGGGAGCTCGGTGTACTCCGAGGTCTTCGCGATGGAGTGGCTGGCCCGGTGCGAGCTGGCCAGCCTGGTCAAGAGCGAGAACGAGGTCGTGTACGACGATCCGATGGCGAAGAAGATCGACATCCTGGTCGAGCTCGACGGCCGCAAGGTCGGCGTCAGCGTGACCCGGGCCATGACGTTCCCGCTCGGGCAGCCGTACCAGCCGGCGGCGGCCACCACCCTGTTCGAGCGCAAGCTCGACGATCTGCAGCTCGCCACCACCCAGGTCTCGGCCGGTGATCGCTGGAGCAAGCAGATGCTGGCGGTGCTGGCCTACGACGATCAGCACGCCGAGGTCGCCATGCAGGCGTGGGCCGGGCTCGACGCCCAGACCCGCGACGACACGCTGCTGGTGGTCGCGGTCACCGGCGGGGACGACACCTTCATTTACACCGACATGTAGCGCCCGCACCCGGGGCCAGGCTCACGGACAGCTGGCGCGCCCGGCGGTGGTGCACACCTCGGCCGGGGTCAGTGCCCGGCTCCACAGCCGGATGTCGTCGAGGCGGCCGGTCAGGTAGTCGGTGGTCGTGCCGTCGTCGGCGCGGTCGGCGCCGAGGGCGACCGGCCGGCTGACGGTGACGGGATCGCACGAGCCGGACGCGACCTCGGTCCCGTCGACGTACAGCCGCGCCACGCCTTGGGCGCACACGCAGGCCAGGTGGGTCCAGACCCCGAGCTGGGCGCCGTTGGCCGGCCCGAAGAACGGCGGGCCGAGGGCGCAGCGCCAGCGTCGGCCGAGGGTGGCGCTGGGGTCGAGGTAGTAGAACAGCGAGTAGGCCGAGGAGTCGTCGAGCACGCCGCTGCGTTGACCCGGCAGGGGATCCTGGTCGACCCGGACCCAGGCCTCGATGGTCGCGGTGTCGCCGAGCGCCACGATGTCGGTGGTCACCGCGCGCGACATGCCGGTGAGGGCCAGGGCCTTGCCGCTCCGGGTGCTGTCATCGACGATGCTGGCGCTGCTGACCGTCAGGCTGCGCGCGGCGCTCGACTCGTCGGCGATGGTCAGGGGCGCGGCGCCCACCGCGAGGCCCTCGAAGGTCAGGCACAGCTGCAGGCCGCTCGCGGGAGGGCAGGTCGGGGGGCGGGCATCCGCGCTGCTGGAGGTGGCGTCCGGTCCTGGCCCCGCGTCGTCGGTGCTGGTCGGGGCGTCCGCGCCGGCGTCGGCGCGGGGCGGGGTCGGGCCGTCGAGCCCCGCGCCGCCGCCCGGCTGGAACGAACACGCGCCGGCTGCGGTTGCCAGCAGGACGGTGAGGCCAGCGGGCCGCCTGGTCATGGGCAGGTCCCGACGTGGGCCGCGGCGCACAGCTCCTGGTCGGTGCGGGCCCGGCTCCACAGCTGGATGAGGTCGAGGACCCCGTCGAGCCGCTCGGCCACCGCGCCGCCGCCGGTCTCGTCGCCGCCGATGACCATGGTGCCGCCGAGGTCGACGCCGGTGCAGGTGCTGGTCCCGGTCGCGGCGCCGTCGACGTACATGCGGAGCACTCCGCCGCTGCACACGCAGGCGACGTGGGTCCACCGACCCGCGGTGGCGGGGGTCGCCAGGCCAGCGCCGATGGCGCACCTCCAGCGTCGGTTACCGCCGTTGTCGAGGTAGAACAGCCCGAACGCGCCCTGGCTATCGATCAGGCCGTAGCGCTGGTCGAGGCCGACGTCGCCGTCGATCCGCGCCCACAGCTCGATGGTGGCGTCGGCCAGCAGCGTCGAAGGTCCGGCGTCGAGGCGCACCTCGGTCGAGGTGCCGATCCGCAGGGCCGGGCTCCCGTCGGCGCCGGCCTCGAGCGTGGCGCTGGTGGTGGTGACCGAGCGCAGGTGCGAGCTGGCGTCGACCATGACCGTCGGCGCCGGGCCGAGCGGATAGCCGTCGAACGAGAGGCAGGCGTGCAGCGTGGGGTCGGCGCCACAGGCGTCGACCGGCGGCGCGTCGGGCCGGACGCGATCGTCGGCGTCCGCACCGGCAACGGCGTCGACGGACCCTGCGTCGAGCCCGTCCGCGGCGTCCGCACCTGCGCCTCCGGCCGGCGCCGGCGTGAAGCTACACGCCGTGACCCCGAGGCCGAGGCCGAGGCCGGCGGCGAGCCATCGTGACCGCAGGCGGGTCGACACGTAGCCATTATGCCCCGCCTGCCGGCCGGCTGGAGCCCGGCCCGCACGTCCCCGACGGCGAGCGGCTCGGCTCGCCGGCCCGGTGTCGGCCGATGTGGGTGTTCACCGCTCGCGCAGCAGGCGCGCCAGCTTGTTGCGGCTGATGCCGAGCTGGCGCGCCGCGGCCGACTGGTTGCCGCCACACCGGGTCAGGATGGCCAGGGCGTAGCGCCGCTCGGCCTCGTCGAGCGCCAGGTCGGGCGGCAGGTGCACGCCGTCATCGCCGACCGCGGGCGCCGGTCCGGACTCGGCAGGTCCGGGCCCAGGTGGCTCGAGGCGCACGATCGGGATGCCGCCGGTGGTGCGCCGGGCGCCAGCCGGTCGGATCAGCCCAAGCTCGTCGGCGTCGAGCTCACCATCGCGCGACAGCACCACGGCGCGCTCGACCGCGTGCTCGAGCTCGCGCACGTTGCCGGGCCAGGTGTGGGCGGCGATGAGGGTGCGGGCCCGGTCGGCGAACCGGACCGGCCCGCGGCGGTACTTGCGGGCGTACTGGTCGGCGAAGTGCTCGGCCAGCGCCAGCACGTCGTCGCCGCCACGCTCGCGCAGCGGCGGCAGCTCGACCTCGACCACCCGCAGGCGGTAGTACAGGTCGCTGCGGAAGGTGCCCGCCGCCGCCATGGCCGGCAGGTCGCGGTTGGTGGCGGCGACGATGCGCACGTCGGCGGTCAGGGTCTCGCGCCCGCCCACGCGCTCGAACCGCCGCTCCTGCACGAAGCGCAGGAACTTGCCCTGCAGCTCGATCGGCAGCTCGCCGACCTCGTCGAGGAACAGGGTGCCGCCGGCGGCCGCCTCGACCTTGCCGATGACCCGGCTGTCGGCGCCGGTGTAGGCCCCGCGCTCGTGCCCGAACAGCTCGCTCTCGACCAGGTTGGCCGGCAGCGTGGTGCAGTCGACGTGGACGAACGGCGCGCCCTGGCGCTGGCTGTTGACGTGGATGGCGCGGGCGATCACGCCCTTGCCGGTGCCGGTCTCGCCGTGGATGAGCACGGTGGCGTCGGACCGGGCCGCCCGCATGGCCAGGTCGTACACCGCCATCATCCCGGGCGACTGGCCGATGACGTGGTTGATCCGTCCGCGCAGGGTGACGCCGCGCTTGTCGTCGTCGCCGCGCAACGAGGTGTAGTCGAGCGCGCGCCCGATCTGATCGGCCAGCGCACGCGCGAAGTCCTCGTCGGCGTGGGTGAACGCGCCGGCCTGCTTGTTGAGGACCTGCAGCACGCCGCGGACCTGACGGCGACACGTCACCGGCACGGCCAGGACCGAGACCGTGCGGTAGCCGGTGCGGCGGTCGATCTCGGCGCTCCAGCGCGGGTCGCGTGCGGCGTCGGCGATGTTGAGGGTGGTGCCGGTGGCGGCGACGTGGCCGACCAGGCCCTGCTCGAGGCGCACCTCGGGCAGGCCGATCGCCTCCGGCAGCACCGCGACCCGTGCCCGCAGCGCCCCGGTCGCGCCGTCGAGCAGCCACAACGTGGCGCGATCGGCCCGCAGGGCGTGCGCGACCTTGTCGGCGAAGGCGTCGAGCAGCACGTCGAGCTCGACCTCGCGCGCGATCATCGCGCCGAGATCGGCCAGCAACTCGAAGCGGACGGCGTCCTCGCTCATGGTCGGCCCGCGCCCGGCGGGAGGTCCGAGGATACCCGCAGCGCCGGCCGCAAAGGGGGTGGCGACCATCGTCACGCCGCCGCGCTGGTGGCCGACCGCCCGACGACGAGGGTGGTGCCCTCCCGGGCCGCGCTGGCGCCGGCGAACTGCGCGCACGCGCGCGCCTCGATGTCGGCGACCTGGGCGTCGGACCGGCGCGGGTCGTGGTGGAACAGGACCAGCTGCTTGACCCCGGCCGCGCGCGCCAGCTCGACGCCGGCCATCCACGTCGAGTGGCCCCACCCGACCTTGCCCGGGTACTCCTCCGGCGTGTACTGCGCGTCGTAGATCAGCACGTCGGCGCCAGCGGCCAGCTTGCGCAGCGTCGGGTCGACGCAGCTGTAGTGCTCGGTGTCGGTGGCGTACACCACGCTCGAGCCGCCCAGCTCGAGGCGGTAGCCGTACACCGGGTCGGGGTGGTTGAGCTTGGCCATGGTCGCGCGCACGTTGCCGATCGTGAACTGGCTGCCGTTCTTGAGCTCGCGCGGGCGGAGCTGGTTCGAGACCTCCTCGTAGTCGACCGGGAAGAACGGCGCGCACATCTGCCGGCGCAGCGCCGCCTCGAGCGGCATGACCCCGTTCCAGCCGGTCACGACCTCGACCCGGTTGCCGGGGATGTAGATCGGGGTGAAGAACGGCAGGCCCTGGATGTGATCCCAGTGCAGGTGCGACAGCAGGATCGTCGTCTCGGTCGGGCCACGCGCGACCAGCTGCTCGCCGAGCGAGCGCAGCCCGCTGCCGGCGTCGAACACGATGCGGGTGTCGCCGGCCGAGACCTCGACACACGAGGTGTTGCCGCCGACGCCGGCGGTGGCGGCGCCCGGCGCCGACAGGGAACCACGTACACCCAGGAACCTGATCTTCAGCTCGTCGCGCTCGCTCATGCAGACCTCCTCGCGGGACGAGGGGAGGTTGTGCAGCCCGGATGCCAGGTCACGGCCCCCATGGTCCCGCCCACTTACCGTCGAGGAGCCGCGGCCCTGCTCGACCATGCAGCAGCCCTGCTCCAGGATGGAGCAGCGGTGTTCACCGGCGTGGCGGGGTCATGGCTGGTCGCCGGCCTCGGCGTGCAGGCGATAACCCACGCCGGGCTCCGTCAGCAGCCAGCGCGGCCGGGCCGGATCCGGCTCGACCTTCTTGCGCAGCGCTGCCATGTGCACTCGCAGGTAGTGCGTGTGCTCGACCGCCTCGGCGCCCCACACCTGCTTGAGCAGCGCGCGGTGGGTCAGGACCCGGTCGACGTGCTGGGCCAGGCACGCCAGCAGGCGGAACTCGATCGGCGTGAGGTGGACCAGCCGGCCCTCGACGTGGACCTCGTGGCGTGGATGGTCGATGCGGATGGGGCCGAGCTCGAGCACCCCGCCGGCCGCGTCGGTGCCGGGCGGGGCCCGACGCAGGGCGGCGCGGACCCGGGCCAGCAGCTCGCCGACCCCGAACGGCTTGGTCAGGTAGTCGTCGGCGCCGGCGTCGAGGGCCTCGACCTTGTCGGCCTCCCGCCCGCGCGCGGACAGGACGACGATGGGGACCGCGGTCCACGCCCGCAGCTCGCGCACCAGCGTCAGGCCGTCGCCGTCGGGCAGGCCGAGATCGAGCAGGACCAGGCTGGCGCCGGCGGCGGCGCGCGCGCCGTCGGCCACGGTCGAGGCCTCGACGACGCCGAAGCCGTTGCTGGTCAACGTCGCGCGCAGGAGGCGGCGCATGCCGAGCTCATCCTCGACGACGAGGATGGTCGGGTTGGCGGCGGGATCAGGCATGGTCGGGCTTCCGCTCGGTCACGGGTGGGGCGGTCGGGGCGGTCGGGGCCGAGGGGGTCGGCTCCAGCGGCACCGGCGCCGGCGCCGACGGCAGGCGGATGACGAAGCGGGCGCCACCGCTGGCCGCGGCCTCGACCTCGATGGTGCCGCCGTGGGCGGCGACCACGCCGCGGGCGATGGCCAGGCCGAGCCCGACCCCGCGCGACGCACCGGCACGCGCGAACTTGTCGAACACCAGCGCGCGGGCGTCGACCGGCACGCCGGGGCCGTGGTCCTCGACCACGACCTCGGCGCCGCCGTCGTGGCCGCGGGCGACGATCCGGATCGGCGGCCGGCCGTGCCGGATCGCGTTGTCGAGCAGGTTGATCAGGACCTGCTCGAACAGGACCGGGTCGACCGACAGGCTCAGCTCGGGCTCGAGCTCGAGCGTGGCGACGTCGGGACCGTCGACGCCGGCGCGGCGCAACGCGGAGCCGACCAGCTCCTCGACCGGGACCCACTCGCGCCGGGGCTGCAGGCCGGTCTCGACCCGGGTCATGGCCAGCAGGTTGCCGAGCACCCGCTCGAGGCGGGCGCTCTCGGTGATGACGGTGTCGAGCAGCTCGGCCCGCGCCTCCGGCCCGAGCCGGTCGCCGTCGTCGCGCAGCGAGGTCGCGCCGCCGAGGATGACCGCCAGCGGCGTGCGCAGGTCGTGCGACACCGACGACAGGATCGCGCTGCGGAGCTCCTCGCGCTCGGCCCGGCCGCGGGCGTCGCGGGCGGCGGCGTCGTGGCGGCGGGCGCGCTCGGCCAGGGTGGCGATGGCCAGGCCGGTCGCGACCATGACCGCGAAGGTGATGCCGTGGCGCGGGTCGGCGATGACGAAGGTGAAGCGCGGCGGCACGAAGCAGAAGTCGAACGCCGCCACCGCCAGCGAGGCGGCGACCAGCGCCGGCAGCCGACCGCGCAGCGACGCCAGCGCGATCGCCACCAGGTACAGCATCGCGAGGTCGACCTCGGCCAGGGTCGGGAAGGTGACCAGGCCGAGGGCGGTGACCGCGGCCACCGCCAGCGCGGGCAGGAGCAGGGTGGCGGTCACCCCGGCACTCTACTCCTGGTCGGGCTCGCCCCGGCCGCGGCCGGGACCACGGCGCCACGCTCGCGCGGGGGCTGCCCCGTTCAGGTCCCGCCCCCGTCTACCGTACTTCGTCCGTTCCTGCCTTCGCGGCTTCGTCGGGGGCCGCCTTCGGCGACCCGCGTCGGCTTCGCTCGGTCCGGACGAGCGCGATCCCGCCGAGCAGCATCAACCCGAGGGCCACGGTCGGTTCGGCGGTGAACGGCTCGTGGCCGACCAGCGCCAGCGCGACTCGCAGCCCGCCCAGGGCGAGCGTGGCCCAGGCCAGGAAGACCTCCTCGAACGGCGGCGGCGGGCGCGGCGGCGGCGGCGTGCGCGGCGGCGGGGTGCGGTACGGGCCCATGGCGATGGTGATACGCAACCCGCGATCAAGACGGTGAAAACCCGGCCTTAACGCCATCTTGATGGCCGGCCCGCTACATCTGCGGACGCCATGTCCACCGCTCCGTCGACCGGCCCGCGATCCCGCGCCTCCACCAGCTCCGCCACCCATGGCGGCCACGGCGCCCCGCGCGGCCGGCGCGAGCTGGCCGGCCTGTCCCTGGCCGCGCTCGGCGTGGTGTACGGCGACATCGGCACGTCGCCGCTGTACGCGCTCAAGGAGTGCCTGGCCTACCCGGCCTCGCCGCACGCGGTGACGCCGACGCCCGACAACGTGCTCGGCGTGCTGTCGCTGGTGCTGTGGTCGCTGTTCCTGGTGGTGATCGTCAAGTACCTCACGTTCGTGCTGCGCGCCGACAACAAGGGCGAGGGTGGCATCCTGGCCCTGGCGGCCCTGGCCCCGCGCGGCAAGCGGCTGGCCCCGGGCGCGCTCGGCGCCACCGCGGTGCTGGCCATGATCGGCGCCGGCCTGCTGTACGGCGACGGCGTGATCACCCCGGCCATCTCCGTGCTCGGCGCGGTCGAAGGCCTGGCGGTCGCCGCCGACGGGCTGGCCCCGGCGATCGTCCCCATCGCCTGCGGCATCCTGATCGCGCTGTTCGCCGTGCAGCGCTTCGGCACCCATCGCATCGGCGGCGTGTTCGGGTGGATCATGCTGGTGTGGTTCGGCGTGCTCGGGGTCGAGGGCGTGTCGTGGATCGTCCAGGCGCCCGAGGTGCTGGCCGCGCTGTCGCCGCACCACGCGGTGCGGTTCATGGCCGGCCACGGCTGGCACGGCTTCCTGTTGCTCGGATCGGTGTTCCTGGTGGTGACCGGCGGCGAGGCGCTGTACGCCGACATGGGCCACTTCGGGCGCGGGCCGATCCGCCTGGCCTGGTACGTCGTGGTCTTGCCCGGCCTGGTCCTCAACTACTTCGGCCAGGGCGCGCTGTTCCTGTCGCGCCCGGTCGGCTCGGTGGTCAACCCGTTCTTCGAGCTGGTCGACGGCTGGTGGATCTACCCGCAGGTGGTGCTGGCGACGGCGGCGGCCATCATCGCGTCGCAGGCGCTCATCTCCGGCGCGTTCTCGCTGACCCGGCAGGCGGTGCAGCTGGGCTACCTGCCGCGGATCTCGGTCATCCACACCAGCGCCAAGCACGAGGGGCAGATCTACGTGCCCGAGGTCAACTGGCTGCTCATGGTCGGCTGCGTCGCCCTGGTGCTGCAGTTCCGGTCCAGCTCGGGCCTGGCCGCCGCCTACGGCATCGCCGTCACCGGGACCATGCTGATCACCACCTGGCTGTTCGCCAAGGTCGCGCTCGGCGTGTGGGGCTGGTCGCGCCGGCAGCTGGTCCCGCTGGTCGCGCTGTTCGTGCTGTTCGACCTTGCCTTCCTCGGCGCCAACACCGCCAAGATCGCCGATGGCGGCTGGTTCCCGCTGGCGATCGGGCTGGGCGTGCTGGTGGTGATGACCACCTGGTGGTACGGGCGGCTGGCCCTGTCGGCCGCGCTCGAGCAGGGCGCGCTGCCCGACGAGGTCTTCGTGGCCGACCTGGCAGAGACGCCGACGGTGCGGGTGCGCGGCACCGCGGTGTTCATGGCGTCGTCGCCGACTGGCATCCCCAACGTCATGCTGCACCACCTCAAGCACAACCAGGTGCTGCACAAGCAGGTGGTGCTGCTCTCGATCGCGACCGAGCCGGTGCCGTGGGTGACCGGCAACTCGGCGCTCACGGTGCGCGAGCTCGGCCAGGGCTTCTTCCGGGTCGTGGCCCGCGTCGGGTTCATGCAGAACCCCGACGTGCCCCGCCTGCTGGCCCGGTGCGCCCAGCACGGGGTCCAGCTCGACGAGTCCACCACCACCTACTACCTGGGCCGGCAGTCGCTCCTGACCACCGGTGCCTCGCCGCTGGCGCGCTGGCGCAAGAAGCTGTTCTCGTTCCTGGCCCGCAACGCGCGCCCGCCGACCGACTTCTTCGCGCTGCCACCCGGACGGGTGGTCGAGCTGGGCGTGCAGATCGAGCTGTGAGCAAGGGCGGTCATGAACAACTCGGTCGCTCTTCGTTCATGACCGGGCCCTGACCGGCGCGCCAGCGCTGGCGGCTCAGGCGAAGCGTGCACCACGACATCCGGGTCGCGCCGCCGCCCGCGACATGGCCGCCATGTGGGTGTGGTGCGGCGGCGACAACCACGGCCCGCGCCGGCGTGGACGTGACCAGGGTCCGGTCGCCTGCGGGTGGCAAGGCGCGGCACGGTGGTTGCTATCCTGGCGCCCGTGCTCGGCCCTCGCTTCGTCGTCCTGTCTTGCCTGGCCGCGGCCAGCTGCGCGGCCCCGGTGATGGGCCTTGGCACCGGCGCGCTCCATCCCTACGGGCCCGACGAGCCGGTCCGGTCTCAGGGCGTCCAGCTGCACGGGGCGGCCGGGCTGGCCGCCGGGCGCGGCCGCCAGACCGCGCAGTTCGACGGCTCGGGCTCGCTGCTGCTCCGCCGGGTGTTCTCGCTCGATCTCGGCATCGCCGTGACCCAGGTCCAGCAAGAGGTCGACGGCGGCGTGCTCAATGCCTTCGGCGCGTTCCCGTACCTTCGGCCCCGGATCAACGTCGGCCCGGTCTCGATCGCGGTGGCCCTGGCCGGGCTCGGCTTCGGCGGCGGCGGCGGCGGGTTGTTCGGCGGCATCGCCGACCTCCAGGTCGGCTACGGCACCGATCGGTGGTCGGTGTACGGCGGCGCCTACGGTCAGTACTACGAGATCGTGTCGGAGGGGAACCAGCGCACCAGCGGCAGTCAGCTCCGCGCCGGGGGCGAGCTGGCGCGTCGCTATGGCCGGACCCGGCTGGCCCTCGCGCTCGAGCTGTACCGGCACCACGACGAGCTCGGCGGCGACGGCGTCGACTCCGAGCAGACCTTCGTCGGTGGTGGCCTCAAGCTGCGGGTCGCCTCGCCGGTGCTGCAGTGAGCCACCGCGCCGCCGCCGCGCCGCTGCTCGCGTTGACCGCGATGGCGTGTGTGGTGCCGCCGAGCCAGGCGGGCATCGGTCCGGTCGCGACCGGGGCGGGCGTCGGCACGCGCGGCACCATCGGCGCGAGCAGCGCGGCGCTCGATCCACGCGGGGCCGAGCCGATCGACCTCGGGGCCGGCTACGTCGGTGAAGCGGTCGACGGCCGCGGCCGTAGCCACGGCACCTACCTGGCGCTGGCCGGGCGAGTGGCGCGGTGGACGCACACCTCGATCTGGCTCGGGGCGCGTGCCGAGGTGTACTGGGCCACGTCCGATGGACAGCCGGCCCAGGGCGGCCTGGCCCGGCTCGGCCTGCGTCGCCACCTCGGCGGCGTGCAGGCCGGGACCGGCGACGGCAGCGGTGCGCTCGGCATGCTGGGCGCGGCCGCGCTCGGCGCGTACCTCGACCTGGGCGGGCGCCGGCTCGACGGGGGGGGTGGCGAGGTCTTCGGCGCGGCCGGGGTTGCTGTCGAGCTGCCAGGGTTTGCCGGCGTCAGCAAGTAGCGGCGCCAGCCGGCGCGGTCGATCCGGGTATGATCGCCACATGTCGCCGTCGTCGCTGGGGAGCTGCATCGCCGTCGTCGTGCTGACCATCCTCACCTCGGTCGCCGCGGCGCAACCGGGCGCCAGTCCGCCGTCGGTGCCAGCACCAGCGCCGGCGCCGACGCCGATCCCCGCCACCCCACCCGGGCCGGGCGAGGTGGTGCCGGCGGGGCCGGCGCTCGATCCGGCCGCGGCGCCGACGCCGGTCGATCCACCCGAGCTGCGCGCCGCCTACGATCGCGCGTTCGCGCTGCTGCTGACGGAGCAGTGGGACCAGGCGGCGGCGGCCTTCGCGGCGGTGGCCAGCCAGTCGGTCGAGGCCGAGCGGCGCGGCGCCGCGGCCGAGCTGGCCCGCCTGGCGCGCGAGTACGACAGCCGCAGCGTCGACGGGCCCAAGAAGCAGTCGGGCCGGGCCGGCTTCGTGTCGACCTCGACGCTGGCGTCGATCTGGGTCGGCTTCGTGTTCGACGACCTGCTCGGGATCGAGGACGGCAAGACCAGCACGCTGCTCATCACCGGCACCACGCTGGGCGGGTTCGCCGCCGCGCTGTACGGCACGCGCGGCCGCACCATCACCAGCAGCATGGCGTCGGCCTACGGCAGCGGCATCACGGTCGGCCTGGCCAACGGCCTGCTGCTCGCGCCGGTGCTCGGCATCGAGATCGACGGGGGGTGCCGGATCGACAGCCAGGGCTTCGAGACGTGTGACGACGGCGAGGTCAACCAGAACTACCTGGGCTTCGGCCTGGCGACGATGGCCCTGGGCGGCGCGGCCGGGACGTACCTGGCGCACCTGTACGACCCGACCCCGGCCCAGGCCCGCTTCGCCGGGGTCATGGGCTTCAACGGCTTCATGACCATGGGCCTGGGCCTGCTCGTGCTGCAGCCCGAGCTCGAGTCCGACACCGTGGTCGGCCTGCTCGCCGCCGGCCTCGACCTCGGCGTCGGCGTCGGCATGTACACCGGACGTTCGCTCACGTGGTCGAGCTCGCGCCTGACCTACGTCAGCCTGGGCGAGTTCCTCGGCGGCCTCACCGCTGGTGCCCTGGCGGTGGTGGTGGCCGACGCCGACACCGACGAGCGCACGCCGGCGGCGATCGTGCTGGCCGGGGCCTGGGGCGGCTTCGCCCTGGCCGCGCACCTGACCCGCGACATGGCGACCGACGCCCGCTACCGGACGGCGCCGATCAGCGCCTCGGTGGTGCCGATCGTCACCGACGGTGGTGGACGCGGCATCGGCCTGGCCGGCGCGTTCTAGCCGCGACCCACCCAAGCAGCAGCAGCACGCTGCCCGCGCCGGTGCCCCGGCCGCTGGCGCATCCGCCATCGCCCGGGTCGTCCGCGCCCGGGCCCGGGCTGGCGTCGGGGTTTGGCGCGCCGTCGGCCGGTGGCGGCGCGATGCAGCCGATGAAGGTGCAGTCCGTGGCGCAGGTCGTCGCCTCGGTCTCCCACTGGCAGACGCCGTCGCCGCAACTCGCGGCCGGGCAGTCGTCGGCGCAGGAGAACTCGGTCTCGCCACCCGCACACGTGCCATCGCCGCAGGTCGTGCGCCGTCCACACACGGCGCCGGGCCAGCCGGTCGCGCACAGCGCGTCGACGACCGGGCCGATCGGCGCGGCGGCGCCAAACTGCGGCACGTCGGTCACGCCGGGCAGGGTGCCGTCCTCGGCGTACACCGTCGGGACCCGGCAGGCGCCCTCGGGCCGGTAGTCACCCGGGCCCTGGCTGTGCACGCCGAACAGGCGGCCGGCGCTGTCGAACGTTCCGGATCCGCTGCTGCCACGGAAGAGATCGCACCCGTGTCGGGTCAGATCGCCGACCCGCGCCTGCACGGTGCAGGTGCTGACCTTGGCCGGCATGCCGGACGGAAAGCCGATGGCGCCGATCGTCTCGCCGATGCCGGGCAGGCCCGGCGCCAGCGGCGCACCGGCCGGTCCGATCGGGTGATCGAGCTGGATCAGCACGACGTCGACCCCCTGGCCCCGCGCCAGGACACGGCGGCACGACGCGACCTGCATCGGACCGGGCAGCCACAACGCGCCCGGCGCGGTGAACCGCGGCGCTCGCGCGAACAACGTGGTCGGGCACAGCGAGTCGTCTTCGACGCAGTGGGCCGCGGTCGCCACCACGTCGGGCTCGACCAGCGTGGCCGAGCAGCGGGCCAGCGACGGCTGATCGGCGAAGGGCTGGCCCGGGCACAACATCTGCTCGACCCCGACCGTCGGGACGTCGGCCGTGAGCGCGACCACGCCGCTACACAGGTCGAACGAGGTCGGGTCGAGCATGAGCACGACGGCGTCCTCGGCCAGCGCCAGCCACGGCGCTTCGGCCTGGTACGGCTCGAGGCGGTCGTCGACGCCGTAGATCGCCGCGCTGGCCGGCGCCGTGCCGGACAGCACCAGGACGATCAGCGCCGGGCCGACCACGCCACGACGGGCCGCGTCACGCACCGGGCGTGCCCTCGGCCACGATGACGTAGGCGGAGGTGAAGCCGAAGTCGGCGAACATGTCGGCCCACGCGTACGGCTCGGCCGCCGCGTTGCTCCACCAGTCGTGGCCGGCGGCCGAGCCCGGGCACGCGCTCAGGCAGACCGAACGGTCCGCGCCGTCGGACGCCATCTGCACGGCGACCACCAGCGTCTGCCCGCTGGTGAGCGTGATGGGGTTGGGCAGGGTCAGGTCGACCCAGCGGTCGGCATCCGCGCCGGCCGGCACGTCGATGCTGGCCATGGCGCCCGCGCTGGGCGCCGCCGCGGGCTCGCCGCTGGCGGTGAACACGAGCACGCGGTGGGCCAGGCCACCGTGGCAGTTCGAGCCGTTCATCTGCAGCGAGTAGCTGACCTTGTCGACGGTGAACGGGTAGCTCGGTGGGGTCAGGCTGGTGGCGGCGTAGTGGCCGGCCTCGCCCGGCAGCACCGGCGAGACCGCGTTGTCGGGGGTGCAGGTGCGGGCGACGTTGCCGAACTCGACCGGCGTCGGCGCGACCGGGGCATCGGCGACCGGCTGGTCGATGTGCGCGTCGACACCCCCGGAGGAGGGGTCGTCGCTGCACGCGGTGACGGCAGCGAGGGAGGCGAGGGTCGCGACGAACGAGGTGGAGAGGCGCATGAGTGGCTCCTGGTTGTTGAGGCGCCTACCCATAGCGGCGTGCCGCACGTCGTGCGAGAGAAGATCGGCGTGGGCCGACCGATTGTGGCGCGCGTCGCACACTGATGGCGCGTCCGGGACATCGGACGCGTTCGCCCGATGACGTCGACGTGAGGGCCGCCACCAATAAATGATGCGGGGCGAGCTCAGTGCGCGGTCGGGGCCCGCGGCGGCGCGCCGACCGGGTCCTTGGGCGGCCAGAAGAACTCGTGCGGCCGGCGGAAGAAGCGGCGCAGCACCGCCCACGGCAGGGTGCGGCGCTCGCCGGTCGGTACGTCGCGCGCGCGCATGGCGACGACGAGGGCGAGCGCGAAGCTGACGCCGAAGTTACACAGGCCGATCACGGCGATGCCGGCCCAGGCCCGGCCGATGGCGGCCCAGCCGATGTCGTCGACGCTGAGCGACGACAGCGCCAGCGCCAGCGAGCCGGCCGACAGGGTGACGTGGCGGACGTCGAGCGGAAGGCCGAAGAACTTGGCCAGCGGGGTGGTCATGCCGAGGAAGAAGCCGAGCGCGACGCTGCCGCCGACGCCGGCGGCCTGCCGCTCGACGCCGCGGGCCAGGCGGGCCATACGCGCCGGGCCCAGGCGCTTGCCGAGCCGGTGGTGCTCGAGCCCCTCGGGGATGCGCCGGTACACCACCCAGTTCTCGAACCAGCCGGCGACCAGGCTCGACATCCACAGCAGCACGCCGGTGTAGGCGGCGAACAGCACGGTGCCGGAGCGCAGCGGGTCGAACGACTTGACCACCGCGGTCGCGGTGGCGGTGTCGAGGAACGGGCCGCCGGTCGACAGCTTCCACAGCTGGTCGAACAGGGCCATGACCAGGATGACGGTGGCGACGTTGCCGACCGCGGCCGCGAACTGCGACCGGCTGATGCGGGCGATGAGGGCGACCAGGTCGGCCAGGCGGTCAGGCCCGGCCCGATCGCGGATGGTCCCGGCCAGCGCGGCCGCGGTCATCGACGGCTGCTTGGTCGCCAGCGTGAAGCCGAGGAACTGGATGAGGAGGAAGCTGCCGGCGTACAGCAGCGACGAGAACACGCCGTCGATGAACAGCGGGAAGTGGCCCCACTTGACCAGGAACTTGCCGATCGCGGTGCCGGCGGTGACCACGCCGCCGCCGGCGGCCGTGCTCAGCATGTGCCAGTACTCGCGTCGGCTGGTGGTGACGTAGTGCTCGCCGGTGCGACCGGCCCGCTCGATGACCTTGCGCGCGAGCAGGCGCATGTTGTCGGCCACCAGCTGGCGGAAGCTGCGCTCACCGACCAGGCCGCGCCCGAGCACGACGAGGAGGCCGCGCGTGGTCTCGGCCGTGCTGTCGCCGCCGGCCATCGGCAACAGGCGCTGGATGCGGGTCAGGCCGCGATCGATGGCGTCGATCGAATACACCACGTCGACGCTGACGCCCTGGTCCTCGAGGTGGCCGCGGATGCGGGCCAGCTCGACCCGGCACGCCGCCACCAGCGGCGGCAGCTCGTCGAGCGGGGCCCGCGCCAGCTGGTAGAACGGTGAGCTGCGCAGCGAGGCGTGGTCCTGCCATGGCCGCAGGTTCTCGCCCAGCCCGAGCGCGCCGATGCGGGTGGTGATGAGGCCGATGGCGTCGATCGCGGCCTCGCGCATCGGCGCCCAGGCGTCGCCCATCACCGCCTCGAACCGATCGAGCAGCGGTTCACACTCGGCGCCGAGCCAGTCGTAGTCGTGATGGCCGCGCACGACGCGTGCGGTCAGCGCCGCCAGGTCACGGTGGTCGGGCGGCGCCGGCAGGAAGCGCGCGGCCAGGCGATCGGTCGCCTCGGCCCAAAGGCCGCGGTCGTTGGGCTGACCCACCACCGCCAGCAGGCGCACGGCCGAGGTCTGGCGCAGGATGGCGCCGAGACAGCCGGCGACCCGGGCCCGCGCCGCCGGGACCCGCTCGAGCGCGCTGACCAGCAGCTCGAAGCGCGCGCGCGAGGCCGAGCCGACGAAGCTGGCGGGCAGCTGACCGGGCGACGGTCCGGCCACCACGAAGCGGCCGAGGTGCTCGAACAGGGTGCCGAGCTCGGGCAGGGTGGCGTCGGGCCGGATGCGGGCGAGCAGCACGCGCAGCAGGCCGACCGCCTTGCCGTCGGGCACACCCAGGCTCTGGGCGAACTCGGCGCGGCCCGGAAACGGCGTACCCGCCGCCGGCGCCTCCTCGTCGGCGTCGTCGCTCACGGCGACGACCTTAACACCGATCGCGCCGCCGGCCGTGGGAGCCGTTACTTCTCGGCGCCGAGCAGGCTGATGGCGCCGCCGACCGCGCCGACCACCGTGCCCTCGACCACCGCCTTGGCCGGGTCGTTGACGGTGGCGACCACCACGAACCAGCGGCCGTCGGCGCGCTGCAGCAGGTACGTCAGGTTCATCACGCCGGGCTCGGACCCACCCTTGAAGCCGACGTACGGGAACACCGCGCGATCGATCGGCATGCCGGGGTTCTGCGCCAGCGCGGTCAGGACCTCGCTCTTGGGATCGAACTTGCCGGCCACGCCGAGGCTGGCCATCGCGCTGCACAGGTCGCCACCGTTGGCGAACCACTCGAACTCGAGCAGCTTGGGCTCGGTCCAGATCTTGTCCTTGACGGACTCGAGCGTCATCGGCCGCTTGCCGAGCGCCTCGAGCATCTTGCGGCGGGCGGTGCCCTTGGTGCGGCGAAGCCCGTCCAGCTCCTCCGGGGTGGCCAGCAGCTTGACCGCGAACAGCTCGCGGGTCGACAGGAACGGCGTGTTGAGCGCCGGCGCGCCGTGGCCGGCCGCCTTCATGGCCCGCTCGACCGCTTCGCGGCCGGCGAAGGCGAGGAGGTGATCGGTCGCGGTGTTGTCGCTGATGCCGATCATCTTGTGCGCGAACTCCCGCACGGTCAGCTCGGTGCCGGCGGGCTGGTCCTGCAGCACCCCCGACGGCAGGCTCTTGGCCTCGTCGCGGATGGCCAGCTTGCTGTCCCAGGTCAGCTTGCCCCGGCTGGCGGCGAGCTTGGCCTCGGTCGCCAGCAGCACCCACAGCTTGGTGGTCGAGCCGATGGCGAGCCGCTTGCCGGCATCGAACGCCTGGCGCGACGTGCACTGCCCCTTCTTCTGGTTGACCTCGGCGATGAAGAAGCTCGGGGTGGCGCCGGCCTGCTGCAGCTGCGCCACCACCTCGCCGTAGCTCTTCGGCGGCGCCTCGGTCGAGGCCGGCTGGAACAGGAGGGTGTGGATCTTGCGCGGCTCGGCCGCGGTCATGGCCAGCTTGACGCGGATGCCGCCAGCCTTGGTGTCGAGGATCGCCTCGAGCTCGAGCGGGGCCTTGCCGTCCTTCTTGAGGACCTTGACCGGCGGCAGCTGCTGGTGCAGCTCGGCGGCGATGGCCAGGAACTGCGCCGGCGGGACCTGGGCCAGGAACTCCTTGGTGAAGCGGGCGGTCAGGTCGGCCTCGGTCACCCCGGCGCCGTCGACGACGCCGAGCACCCAGGCCAGGGACTCCTCGGCGGTCGGCCCCGGCGCGGGGCGGGCCGGGCCGGGCGTGGCGTCGGCGCTGCCGGCACCGTCGCCGGCGCCACCGGCGACCGGCGGGGTGGGGGTGGTGGTCGGGCCGGCCTGGCCGCCACCGCAGGCGGCGATCAGGACGAGCAGGGCGGCCACGCTGCGCGGGCCGGAGGCACGGGTGATGAGGTTCACCCGCCGGTGGTAGCACGTGGCGTCGGTCGCTTGCGCGCACCGCCGACACCTTGGACACTGCGACCATGGCAGCTGGTCGCGGTCTCCGTTCGTGCTGTTGGCCGCGGCACGTGCTGGTGCTGGCGGTGGTGCTGACCGCGCTCACCGGCGGAGCGACACGCTCGGCCCAGGCCCAGCCGCGCAACGTGCCGCCTGAGGTGGCGCGGCTGTACCAGGACTACCCGGTGGTCGAGCTGGTGACGATGGGCGTGGGCGCGCTCATCTGGGAGCGGCACGGCCACATCGCCCTGTGCGTGCGCCAGGCCAACCCGTCGGGCAGCGTTTGTTACAACTACGGCATCGGCAACTTCGCCGACCCGGTCGGCATGGGCTGGGGCTTCTTCCGCGGCACCAACAGCTTCTGGGCTGGCGAGCAGACGCCGCGGCAGATGTTCTCGATCTACGAGGGCGCCGACCGCACCATCTGGGTCCAGCCGCTGCCGCTGTCGCCCGAGGAGAAGCAGCGCGTGCTGGCGCGCCTCGACCACGACGTGCAGGAGGCCAACAAGTACTACGCCTACGATCACTTCTGGGACAACTGCACGACCCGGGTGCGCGACGTCCTCGACGAGGCGACCGGCGGCAAGCTGCGCGCGCTGACCGCGCCGGCCGACGGCCTGACCTACCGCGACCTGGCGCGCAAGGGCTTCTATGGCATGCGCCTGCCGCTGCTCATCACCGACCTGGCGATGGGCCGCGCGACCGACCGCGTGCCGACCTACTACGAGCGTATGTTCCTGCCCGACTACATGCGCGAGGCGGCGACCCGCCTGTGGGGCATCGAGCCGATCGTGGTGTACCAGCGGCGCGGCCCACCGCCGCAGGACGACGGCCCGAGCGGGCGCGTGCTGCTGGCGCTGGTCGTGCTGCTGCTGACGGCGCCGGCCTGGATCTCGCGCTGGCTCGGGCGCTTCGGCCGCACCGGGCTGTGGGTCGCGCTGGTGCCGCAGCTGGTGCTCGGCCTGGCGTTCTGGGTGCTCGCGCTCATCAGCCCGCTGCCGTACGTGCGCTGGAACGAGACCTGCCTGCTGCTGCTGCCGCTCGACGTGATGCTCGCGGTCGGGCCGCCGCGCTGGCGCCTGCTGTACGCGCGCGGGCGCGTCGGGATGATCGGCCTGGTCGCGCTGCTGCTCCTGGTCGACGTGCTGCACCAGCCGCTCTGGCCCATCGTCGCCTGGCCGCTGATCCCCGCCGCGGTCGTCGGCTTCTGGCCGGCGCGCTGGACCCGCGCTCGAGCCTGAGCGCCGGCGGCGCGGTCCGCCGTGTTACCGTGCCGCATGGCCCGCGGCGACGGTGATCCGAGCGGTGTACTGGTCAAGCCCGGCAGCTATCCGCCGGCGCCGCGGCAGCGGTCGGAGCGCGACGAGCCAGGCCACGCCGGCGGGCGCGGGCGCCTGCTCGGCATCGGCCTCGGCGCCGCGCTGGCGGGCGCGCTCGTAACCTGGCTGGTGTACCCGAAGCCGGCGGCGGCGCCCCAGCCCAGCGCCGGGCTGTCGGCGGCGCCGGAGGCCATCTCAGCGCTCGAGGCCCAGCTGGCCGAGGCCCGCACCGGTCAGGACGCGGCCGAGCGCGCGGCGGCGACGCTGCGGGCCGAGCAGGACGAGCTGGCCAAGAAGGCGGCCGAGGCCAAGAAGCTCGAGGAGCAGCTGGCCCTCGTCGTCGGCAAGCAGGGCGAGGTGTCGTCGGCCGACGGGGCGATCCACCTCGAGCTGGTCGACAAGATCTTGTTCCGCACCGGCGAGGCCGAGCTGACCGCGAGCGGGCGCGACGTGCTCGGCCGGGTCGGCAAGGCGCTCAACGATCTCGAGGACAAGCAGATCTGGGTCCAGGGTCACACCGACGACCAGCCGATCGCCGCGCCCAAGGCACCGCCCAGAGAGCCTGGCAAGGGCAAGGGCAAGGCCAAGCCAGCGCCTGCCCCGGTGGCGGTGGCCCGCTTCGCCTCGAACTGGGAGCTGTCATCGGCGCGGGCATTGACGGTGGTTCACTACCTCCAGGACGAGGTCAAGGTCGACCCCCGGCGCCTGGCGGCGGTGGCGTTCGGCGAGTACCGGCCGGCCAGTCGCAACCGGGCCCGGAACCGACGCATCGAGATCGTGCTGTACCCACGCCACAAGGTGGCGGTCCGAGAGGACTAGGCCAGGCGGCCCCGCGTGCGGCCGTGAGATCGAAACTCCCCGGTCGCAGCCCTGGTATCCCCGTCGCAGATCCGTATTCTTCTGGCGTGCACGCGGCCCGAATGCTCATGTTGGTGCTGGTGGCTGGTTGCGGCCCGGTCGCGCCGGGGAGCGAGGAGCCGACCGGCGGTGGTGGTCAGTTCAACGGGCCTCCGCCCGAGCTGCCGGAGATGCGGCAGATGCTGGTGGCCAACAAGGACCACACCTTCGACGCCGCAGCGCAGAAGCGCGGCTGCCCGGCCGACCAGTCGCTGGGGGCGTACGTGCAGGAGCTGTTCAAGGCCGGCGAGCAAGGCCGCGCACCCGGCGACGTCCACCGCGTCGAGGGCGGCTGCGGCGGGTTCACGACCGCCACCCTGCCAGACGACCCGCCGGCCGACTCGGGCTTCTGGTTCTGCCGCATCTCGACCTACGTCGGTGACATCTCGGGCACGACGAACTGGCAGCGCGAGCTCCGGTTCCGCATGAACCGCGACGGCAAGGTGGTCGATCTCGCGACGTTGTCCTGCCCGGGCAGCTGAGCGGGCGACCTGGTCAACAGGGCAGCTTGCGCTGTCACCCGGCCGTGCTTCTCTTGGCCGTCATGAAGTCGCCCAGCCCGCTCGCTCGCGCCCCCGAGGCTCCCGAGGCCGCCGTCGACGTGACGGTGCCGGCCGAGGCCATGCACCTGCTCGCACAGGCCGCGGCCGCGTTCGCCCGCCTCGGCGTGCCCCACGACGTGTTCATGGCCGCCGCCGGCAACGCCTCGGTCGACGCCCGCCCCGGCATGCGCGAGCTGCTGGCCGATGCCCGCCTGACCCAGCAGCTCGATGGCCTGCGCCAGCGCGGCCTGATGCCGCGGGCGTAGTGCATCGACCGGCCGGCGCCGAGCCCGCGTGTTAGCCTTGCGGCGATGCGCAAGGGATCCCGGGGGAACGGGCGGGCGCTGGCGCTCGTCCTGATGTTCGTCGTCGCCAGCCTGGCTGGCTGGCATGGATGGACCGGCGGCGTGGCCTGGGCCGCACCGGGCCGCGGCAAGGCCGGCGCCGGGGCCAAGCTCGACGAGACCAAGCTGCAGCAGGAGATGTACGCGCTGTCCGGCAAGCGCGAGACCGACAAGGCCATCGCCATCGGCCGGGTCCTGCTGGCGCACCAGAAGAAGGCGTATGGCCTGGGCGATGGCCGCACCAAGGGCACCGCGGTGTTCCTGGCCAGCCAGTACCAGCTCGAGGGGCAGTACGCGACGGCGGCCGCGCTGTACCGCGAGCTGTACGAGGCGGCCGACAAGGCCAAGCAGCTGCAGGACGTGGCGTCGTACGCGTCGACCCTCGGCAGCATGTACTGGATGATGGGCCGGCTGGCCGAGGCCGACACCCTGCAGGTGCGCGCGCTCGAGCTGCAGCGCCAGCTGCACGGGCCCAAGAGCGACGTGTACGCGCTCGCCCTGATGTCGTACGCCGCCTTCCTGTCCCAGCGCGGCGCGTACAGCGCGTCGCTGCGGGCGTACGAGGAGACCATCGCCTTGCTCGAGGCCGGCACCTCGTCCTTGTCGACCGGGTCACTGCCCGGGGCGATGCAGTCGTACGCCTCGATGCTGTGGCAGGCCGGCCAGCAGGCCAAGGCCATCAAGGTGTACGACCGCCTGCTGGCCCGGGTCGAGAAGGACACCACCACGCCGGCGACCGGCAAGGCCGGCACCATCTTCGGGGTCGCGAGCATGTACCACTACGGCGGCCGGCCCGACCTGGCGCGCCCGCTGTTCGACAAGGGCATCGCCGTGTACGAGGCCGAGGCGGCGCGGATGGCCAAGGCCAACCCCAAGGACCCGATGATCCCGAGCACGCTCGGCCTCCTCGGCATGATGCTCAAGAACCTCGAGCAGTGGGACCGGGCCGAGGCGGCGGTGACCCGGGCCATCGCCGCCGACGAGGCGCTGCCTTACAACCACGGTGGGTCGTCCTGGTACGCCACGCTGTCGGACATCAAGCGCGGTCAGAACAAGCCGCGGGAGGCGCTGGCCCTGCTCGACAAGGCCGAGGCGTGGCTGGTGCGGAGCGCCGGCGAGCGCTACCGCTCGACCTACAACACGATGAAGGCGATGGTGCTGGGTGACCTGGGTGAGCACGCCAAGGCCATCCCGCTGCTCGATGCCTACATCGACAACCTGCGCAAGACCATGGGCAAGCGCCACCCCACGGTCGGCTCGATGCTGTACATGCTGGCGACCCAGTACCTGCAGGCCGGCCAGGCCGGCAAGGCCGAGGTCATCCTCGACGAGAGCCTGGACATCGCCGAGTCGGATCTGGCGCTGACGCTGTCGACCGGCAACGAGAGCGACCACGCCGTGTACTTCACGCGCAACGCGTACGTGCTCGACACGGCCATCAACCTGCACGCCAAGTTCGCGCCGAGCAGCACGCGCGCGGCCCGCCTGGCGGTGACGACCCTGCTGCGCAGGAAGGGCCGCATCCTCGACGCGGCCGCCGCCAGCCTGGCCGCGCTGCGGGCCCGGCTGTCGGCCAGCGACGCGACCCTGCTCGACCAGCTGGCGGAGGCGCGGGCGCGGCTGTCCAAGCTGACCGTGGCCGGGCCCGAGGCCGGGCAGGAGGAGGCCTACGGCAAGGAGGTGGCCGCGCTCGAGGACAAGGTGCGTCGCCTCGAGGAGCAGGCCCGCAGCAAGAGCGCGTCGTACCGGGTCGCGACGCAGCGGGTCGAGCTCGCCGCGGTGCAGAAGGCCATCCCGGCCGGGGCGCGGCTGGTCGAGTTCCTGCAGTGGCAGCCGTTCGAGCTGCCGTGGAACCCGAAGAAGATCCCGGCCAAGCGCTACCTGGCGTACGTGATCGCCAGCAAGGGTGATCCGGTCCGGATCGAGCTGGGCGAGGTCGGGCCCATCGACGAGGCGATCGAGAAGTTCCGGACCGCGGTGGCCGACCCCGACAACGATCGCGCCCGCGAGCGTGGGCGCGCGCTGTACGACCTGACCATGGCCAAGATCGAGCCGGCCCTGGGCGGCGCCACCAACCTGCTGCTGGCCCCCGACGGTCAGCTCAACCTGGTCGCCTTCGCCGCGCTGGTCGACGGCAAGGGCCAGTTCCTGGTGCAGCGGCACACGATGACGTACCTGACCTCGGGGCGCGACCTCCTGCGCGGCGGGGTCCGGGCCAAGGCCAAGAGCGGCGCGCTCATCATCGCCGACCCGGCGTTCGACGGCGCGGTCGGCACCAAGCCGGCGACGGCCAGCCCGAGCGCGGCCTCCGCCGCGGCTGGCACCACCCGCGGCCTGCGCTCGCGGGATCTCGGCATCACCAGCTGGGAGGCCCTGCCCGGCACCGGCGAGGAGGCCGACGCGGTGTCCAAGGTGCTGCCCAAGGTCTCCATCCTGCGCGGCGGCGCCGCCACCGAGACCGCGGTCAAGCGGATCAAGGCGCCTCGGATCCTGCACATGGCGACGCACGGGTTCTTCCTGCCCGACGACGAGGTGGCGGCGGCGCTGGCCGGACCGCCGACCGCCGCCGGCGGCGCGACCCGTCAGCTCGGCCCGATGGGCGCCAGCCTGGCCGGGGCGGTGGCGCCGGCCGGCGCCGGCGTCGAGAACCCGCTGCTGCGCTCGGGGCTGGCGCTGGCCGGCGCCAACAAGCTGGCCTCGGGTGAGGACGACGGCATCTTGACCGCGCTCGAGGCGACCAGCCTCGACCTGTGGGGCACCAAGCTGGTCGTGCTGTCGGCGTGCGAGACCGCGGTCGGCAAGGTCACCACCGGTGACGGCGTGCACGGCCTGCGCCGGGCGCTGGTCGTGGCCGGCGCCGAGACCATGGTCATGAGCCTGTGGCAGGTCGACGACGCCGCCACCCGCGATCTCATGACCGGCTTGTACCGCCGCCTCGGCAAGCGGGAGGGTCGCAGCCAGGCGCTGCGGTCGGCCCAGCTCGAGCTGCTGGCGACCCGGCAGTACCAGCACCCGTTCTTCTGGGCGGCGTTCCTGCCGGCTGGAGAGAGCACGCCGATCAAGGACTGACCCCGCGCGCGGCCGGCGCTCGGGCGAGACACGACCAACTGCGAAGGGATGGATGTGATGCGAAGCAAGGCACAAGGGGCATCGGCGCGACGCAGCCTGATGGTGTTGGCCGGCGCGCTGGCGATCGCGGCGGCGGTCAGCCCGGTGACGGCCGCACCCAGACGTGGCGGCAAGGTTAGCAAGCCGTCGAAGAAGGCGCTGCAGATCCAGCGCCACGAGTGGATGGCGCAGTTTCACCTGGTCCGGGCGGGCGACCCGGTGGCCGCGGCTCGCGAGTACGAGGCCATCCTCCGCCTCGACAAGACCAACCTGTCGGCCGGCATGGCGCTGGCCCAGCTGTACCTGCGGGCCGACAAGCCCAAGCAGGCGGTCGACGCGCTGCGCGCGCTGGCCAAGAAGAACGGCAAGGCGGTCGAGGTGTGGGTCGCGCTCATCGGCGTGGCGACCGCGGCCAAGGACGACAAGACCGCGACCGAGGCGCTCGGCAAGGCGGTGGCCCTGGCGCCGCGCCACCGCGAGGTCGTGCTCATCCGCTACGAGCGGGTGCGCGACCGGGCCCTGGCCGGCGACGCCGCCGCCAAGGCCGAGGCGCTCGAGGTCGGGCCGCTGGCGCTGGCGGCGCTGCGTCCGGGCAGCGCGGCCTACCGCGAGGCCGAGCGGACCATGGTCAAGCTCACCGCCGACCCGGTCGCGCTGGTGGTGTACGACGCCAAGACCGCGTACGACGCGGCGTTCGAGAGTGGCTTCGCCATCCCCGAGCGGATGCGGGCGGCGCGCGAGGGCTTCGAGTCGTGTATCGCCACGCAGCCGGCCAACCAGGAGTGCCACTTCCACCTCGGCATGGTGCTGGGCTCGGTCAAGGCCGGGGAGTCGTACGACCCCGCTCGCGCCCTGGCCGAGCTGGCGCTGGCGCCCGACCTGCCGCAGGCGCTGATCGAGACCGCCCGCCTGCAGCGCGCGCGCGACAAGAACGGCGAGGCGCGGGCGGCCCTCGAGAAGGCGCTGCGCGGGCACCCCGGCCACGCGGTGGCGCACGTCGAGCTCGGCATCCTCGACAAGCTCGACGGCAAGCAACCCGCCGCCATCGGCCACTTCGTCGCCGCCATCGAGAAGGACCGCTTCAGCGCCGCGGCCGAGCGCGCGCTCGGTGAGCTGACCCAGCTGGCGCCCGATCACCCCCTGGTCACGCAGGGCGTCATGTTCGGCAACATCGAGGGCGACGTCTTCTCGTCCGACAAGTTCAAGGCGGCCGTCAGCCTGGTCGAGCAGCAGATGGGTGGGGTCGAGACCGACGCACCCGAGCTGCCGGCCCTGCGCGACATCGTCGGGCGGCTGCAGGCGGCGTCGGGCGTGGGCTCGCGCTTCGGCTTCAAGGTCGCGGTGCTCGGCACCCGCATGATCAACGCCTTCGCCATGCCCGACGGCAGCATGTACGTCACCCGCGGCATGTTCGACTTCCTCAAGAAGAACTGGCCGAACAAGCCGATCGACGCCAAGCACGACGTGCTGGCCCACGTCATGGCGCACGAGCTGACCCACGTCATCCGCCGCCACACCGTGCAGAGCCACATCTATCAGGAGGCGATGAAGGACGCCAACGCGGGCATCGAGCCGGCCATCCTGACCCACGTCACCCGCCTGCACGAGATCGAGGCCGACCGCGAGGGCATCGTCATGGCCTTCCTGGCCGGCTACCACCCGCGCGGCGGCATCCAGCTGATGGAGCTGCTCGGCAAGGAGAACGAGATCCCGCGCCACCTCGACCACCCGACCTTCGACGAGCGGGTCCAGCACCTGACCGAGTACTGGACCAACGACGTCCGCTACGCCTTCGTCAGCTTCAAGCTCGGCGTCGGCGCGCTCGACCGCGCGGCCAAGTTCGAGGGCAACGACCTCGGCAAGGCGGTCGCCGCCTACAAGGAGGGCATCGAGCACCTCGGCCGGTTCCGCGCCACCCTGCCGGCGCAGAAGGAGGTGCTGCACAACCTCGGCGTCGCCCACGCCAAGCTCGGCGTGCTGGCGATGAACGCCAAGGACCTGCCGCTCGGGCGCTGGCAGACCCGGTGGTCGCTCGAGCGCGACAGCGCCGCCCGCTACGCCGGGCTGGTCGACGACGGCGACAACGCGGTCAAGACCCGCGGCAGCGGTGACAAGAAGGGTCGCCTCAACTGGCAGCTGCGGGAGGCCATCGGCCTGTTCAAGGAGGCGCTCGCCCTCGACGAGAACTACGGCAAGGCCCGGCTCGGCCTGGCCGGGACCTACCTCGCCGCCGGCAACCTCGACGACGCCGACGACACCCTGGCCAAGGCCGCGGGCGCCACCGGCGTCAAGACCGGTGAGGTCGAGCTCGTGCGCGGCATCATCGCCGGCGAGCGCGGCCAGCACGACGCCGCGCTGGCGGCCTTCACCAGGGCGGCCGGCGAGGCGGTCAGCAAGCAGGCCGCGTCCTACAACCGGGCGCGTGTGCTGCAGCTCGCGGGCAAGAAGGCGGAGGCCAAGGCGGCCTACCTGAGCTACGCCAAGGCCTTCCCGCAGGGCCCGTGGGCCAAGGCGGCGACGGCGGCGGCCGACACGCTCGACGGTCCGTGACGCCTGCGGGGTGGGGACCCCGACGGCTTTGCCGACGGGGCGGGGCGCAGCCCCGTGGGATCTGCTAGTTCCCGCGCAACGTCTCGGCCGAGGCGTCGTACGCGGCCTTGATGGCGGCCTCGGCCTCGGCCGGCGCCGGGGCGGTCGGGCGGCGAGCCAGCGGATAGGCGCTGGCCGGTGCGGGGCGAGGCTGGTCGCGCCCCAGCAGCTGCGGCGGCACCACCTCGACCACCCCGGCGGTGCGCAGGTGGACCAGGTTGCGCCGCACATCGGCCATCCGCGACGCCAGCGTGCGCAGCTCGTCATCCTGGGTCTTGTCGGCGGTGGCGCGGGCCACCCGCTCGCCCTCGGTCAGCAGCTTGTCGGCCTGCTCGAGCTGGCCCTGCCGGGCCAGGCCGATGGCCTGGAGGATGACGCCCGCGGCCTCGGCCCGGGCCCGCCCGGCCGCCAGGTCGATCACCACCGAGGCCGCGACCGCCTGCGCGTCGTCGGAGGCCTTGACGCCGACGAAGGCCTGGCGCTGCTCGGCCGCGCCGGTGGCGACGTCGAGGAACGTCAGGTCGGCGTCGAGCACCTCGATGCTGGCGCCGGCGCTGTGGGCGCCCAGGGTCACCGGCACGAACACGTCGCGGGTCTCACCGGCGGCGAGATCTCCCAGCACGGCGAGGCGGCCGGACCCGTTGGCCTGCAGCCACGGGGCGTCGCCGAAGGTCACCCCGGGCCCGGGCCGCAGGGTCAGCTGCAGGTTGCTGGCGACCATCCGCTGCATCCGCATGATCTCCTCGTCGAACACCGCGGCCAGCTGCGCGGGCTCCGGCGCGTAGCGGTAGATGCCCCCGGTGTCGTGTGCGATCCGCCCGAGCAGCGCCTCGTCGAACTCGATGCCCACGCCGAGCGCGGCGATCGGGATGCGCTGCTGCGCGGCGTGGGCCACCAGCTGCGGCAGGGCCTGGCCGTCGTTGGGGACGCCGTCGGACAGGAGCACGACGCGATCGAGGCTGTCGGCGGTGTGGCCGCGCCCGACCTCGGTCAGCCCGGCCGCCAGGCCCGCGCTGAGGTCGGTCGTGCCGTGCGCGCGCAGGCCGTCGATCGCGGCGTGGACGCGGGCCCGGCCGGCCGGGTCGAGGCCGCCCATCGGCACCACCACCTCGCTGCGCGAATGGAACGCGACCAGGGCGACCTGATCGCGCGGGCCCATCTTGTCGATCAGCGTGTGGGCGGCACCCCGGGCGGCGTCGATGGCCGCGCCCTCCATCGAGCCCGAGGTGTCGAGCACCAGCGCCAGGTGCAGCGGTGGGCGATCGGTCGCGGCCAGCGGCGGCGCGGTCACGCGCAGCCGCACCGCGTACCCCTTGTCGCCCTTGACCGAGACCAGCGTCGACGTGCCGTGTGCCGACAGCTCGACCAGCGAGCGCTGTGGCGCGCGCAGGGGTGGCGGGGTGGTCTGGTCCGCGACCTTGCGGTCGGTGCGAGGCGGGTGACAGGCCGCGGCCAGGACGGCGGCAGCCAAGAAGGCGAGGCGGGTCGGTGTCAGCATGCTCCACCCCGACGCGCGAGCCGCGCCGATCGGTCTACCGGCCGGACCCGCGGCGTCGCTTGTGCCCGGGCCGCCAGCGCTGGCGCGTGGCCCTGTAAGCAACGCCGTCAGGCAGCGTTGCCGGCCTCGCACGAAGGGTCAGCGCGGGGGCGACACGGCCGGCGGTGAGCTCAGGCCGGGCCCGGGCTGGGTGTCGTCGCCGTCGTCGTCGTCGTCGCCCGGTTGCGGATCGTCGGGCGCGACCACGTCGGGCGAGTACGGCGAGCGGCCGCGCCCGAGCGGGCCGGTGGTCGGGTTCGGCGCGTCGGCGCGGCGTGCGGCCAGCGTCGCCTCGAGATCGAGCTCGGTCGCGCCCGGCTCGTCATCGGGGCCGGTGCCATCGATCGCGTCGGCGTCGGCGGGCTCTTCACCCTCGCGCGGCGCCTCGGTGGCCGGTTCGTCGACCGCGCCGTCGTCCTCGACCATGCAGCCAGGGGCGGCGAGGGTGGCCGACGACGCGAGCAGGAGCGACAGCAGGAGGGTGCGAGCGGTTGGGCGGGGCATGGCACGAGGCTCTTCAAGCGCCGGACCAGGTCGG
>JAGPCO010000173.1 GCA_018058095.1 Kofleriaceae bacterium | reverse complement strand
ACCTCGACCGCTTCGGCACGATGGCGCGCTACGCCGAGATGAAGGGCCGCATCTGGGACTGGCAGCGCGCGGACGACGTCGCCATCGCCAACGCCGCCGACGCCGCGGTCATGGCCGAGACCGCCGGCATCCGCGCCCCGGTCCTCACCTTCGACTCGCGCCCGGGCGCGACGGCGGCGCGCGGCGCGGTCATCTCGGCCGACCGGCGCGAGCTGGTGCTCGACTTCGCCGGCGTGGCCGGCCTCGGTCGCGAGCGTTACCCGACCGACGACCTGGTCATCGTCGGCAACCACAACCTCGAGAACGCGATGGGCGCGTACCTGGCGGCGCGGGTCGCCGGCGTCGGCGTCGACGCGGTGCGGGCCGGCGCACGCGCGTACCGGCCGCTGCCGCACCGGATGGAGCTGGTGGCCGAGCGGGCTGGCGTCAACTACTACGACGACTCCAAGGGCACCAACGTCGCCTCGGTCGCCGCCTCGGTGCGCGGCTTCCCGCGCCCGCTCGTGCTCATCGCCGGCGGCGTCGACAAGGGCGGCTCGTACGCGCCGATGCTCGAGGCGCTCGAGGGCGTGTGCAAGGGCATGGTGCTGATCGGCGCCGCCGCGCCGCTCATCCGCGCCGCCTGCGCCGAGCGCGGCGTGGCCTACCCGGTGATCGACGCGGCCGACATGCACGCGGCGGTGCGCCTGGCGACCGAGCTGACCAGCGCTGGCGACGCGGTGGTGCTGTCGCCGGCGTGCGCCAGCTACGACATGTTCCAGAACTTCGGCCACCGCGGCCGGGTCTTCCGCGACGCCACCAGCGCGGTCGGCGCGACGCGCCTCGACGGCTGACGCCCACCCCGCGCCTACTCGACGCGGCGCACGTCGAACCCGTACAACAGGCCCAGGTAGCCACGCAGCGTGCCCGCGCCGGTCGGGCCGTCCACCACGACGTGGCCGCGCGCCTCCAGCCCGAGGCCGTGTCGGCGCTCGACCTGGCGCGCCGCCGGCTCGCTGGCCGCACCGCTGCCATAGCCGGTCGAGCCCCGCACCGGGTCGGGCCGCGCGAACAGCTCGTCGAGCAGGCCGTTGGTCTCGTCGGCTTCGGTGCGTGCCAGGGTCACGAGGAGCGCGCCGCGCAGGCCGAGGAGGTGATCCGGACCCGCGCCGCCGCCGTCGCGACGGGCATAGTCGGGGCCGAGCTCGACCGCCATCGCCGCCGGGGCCGCCGCCCAGGACAGGCCCGCGCCCAGCGTCAGATCGGGCCCCTCGGCGAGCGTCGCCCCGGCGCGGGCATGGCCGACCAGGTAGCGGCGCGGTGCCAGCCGACCGGCGAAGCCTCCGCCGAGGTACGCCACCGCGACGGTCTCGTCGGCGCGCCCGCGCTCGACCCCGGCGCCGACGCGGACGCTGTAGACCCTGGCGCAGGCCGACAGCGCCAGGATCAGCAGCGCCGAGCACCGCCAGCGCTGCAGGGTGAATGCATGCACGCGGCCTCGAGCACAGCACACTCCCGGCCACACCGGCACGGCAACCTGCGGCACGGCGGTCGATCGCGAGTACTCCCCCAGCCGGCTACGGCGGCGCCAGCTCGGTCGGGAACGGGTCGCCGCTCACGGTCACGCGTGGCAGGTCGACCCGACCGGCCCGAATGACCGCCTGGTCGCCCAGCCAGCGTGCGCGCGCCGCCGGGTAGCCTGCGCCGTCGCCGTAGCGGATGAGCCGGGGCGCCACGTACACCGTGTCGGCCGCGGTGGGCGCCAGATCGCCGACGACGCTGGCGGGCAGCACCGGCACCACGGCGCTGGTCGTGCCGGCCACGGCCGGGGCCACGACCCGGTAGGTCACGGCCAGGCCGGTCCGCTGGTAGTCGATACGGATCTCGGCCGCGTCGACGGCGCCGTCGCCGGTCGCCAACCAGTGTGCGGTGCTGGTGGCGACGTCGAACGAGCCGGCCGAGATCCACGGCAGCAGGGCCGGCGCCGCCGCCAGGCCATAGCTGCTGGCCGGCGCGCTGCGCTCGTACACGACCTGCGGCAGGGTGCCGTCGGCCTTGCCCAGCCAGGTGGCGTACGACGTGGTGTCGCCGAACTGCGGGTGGGCGTGGTTGATCGCCTGCGCCGCCCCGGTCACCGTGAACAGCGCACCCGAGGTCCACTGCTCGACGCCCGCGTCGAGGGAGACGACGCTCAGTTCGCCCCGGGTCACGCCACCGGGGATCGACGAGTACGAGACCGCGAGCGGGTCGATCGGCGCCCAGGTACCGGCCGCGGTGACCACCTCCATCGGCGTGCCGACCAGGACGTGGCCGGTCGAGACGAGCTGCCCGATCGGCACCGTGCTGCCACCGGCCCCGGCGCCCTCGGCGATGGCGTTGATCGTGAACGGGCCGGTGCACGGGAAGCTGCGCCCGACCGGGACCATGGCGTAGCTGACGCCGAAGCCGTTGCCGCACCGGGTCGAGGCCCGGTAGATCCGCCCCAGCGTGCGCTCCGGCAGGGTGACGAAGAAGCCGTCGCCGCTGCTGTCGCGCACCACCGGCGGCGCGCCGATCGCGAGCTGGTCCCCCGGCGCGATGGCCAGGATGATGGAGACCTCCGACAGGCCAGTGCGGGCCTGGACCACGGCCACCGAGGCCCCGGGGCTGACCTCGGCGCTGGCGTGGCCGGCGCCGTCGCTGAGCAGCATCGCGGTCACCGCCCCGAGCTCGTCGTAGAAGAGGACGTTGGCGCCCTGGACCGGGCCGGTGGGGCCGTACACGGTCACCGTCGCCGGGCCGCGCTCGACCTGGCCGGCGTCGGGTGGCCGCTCTGACACCTCGCCACACCCAGTCAGGCCGGCCAACACGAACGACGCCACCCCGATGCGAGCGGTCCCCATGGCTGCAGTATACGCCCGGCGCCCGGCCGCCGGCGGGGCAGGCGCCCCCGGCGCCCGGTGTGCGAAAGGTCGGCACCTGTCGGCACCGACGGCGCGCTCAAGGATTGACCGATCCGGCCGATCTCGATCAGGCGCAGATGAAGGGCGTCATCTTCAACCTGCTCGAGGACTTCGTGACCACGACCTGGGGCGAGGTGGCCTACGAGGAGATCCTGGCCATGTGCCCGGTCCACACCCGCGGCCCACACGTCGGCCCCTCGACCTACCCCGACGCCGACCTGATGGCCATCGTCGGCGCGGCGTGCGCCCGCCTGGGCGTGACGACCGACCAGGCCCTGCACGCGTTCGGCGCGTTCGCGACCGCGCCGCTCATCGCCAGGCTGCCGCGCGAGCTCATCCCGTTCGACCACCCGCGCGACCTGCTCAAGGCGGTCGACGACGTCATCCACCTCGAGGTGCGCAAGCTGTTCCGCGACGCCGAGCCGCCGCGCATCACCCACCACGACGACGGCGACCCCGATCGGCTGACCCTGTACTACGCGTCGCGCCGGCAGCTGTGTCCGCTCCTGACCGGGCTGCTCGACGGCGCGGCCCGCCACTACATGGTGCCGATCACCTACCAGCACGTCGCCTGTAGCCGCGACGGTGCGCCTCGGTGCGAGCTGACGCTGGCGTTCGGGCTGCCGGCGTCCCGGTCGGCCGCATGAGCTCGACCACGGTCCTCGGCGGCGACGGCGGCGGCCCGGCCCCCACCGGCGGCGACGAGCGTGACCGCCTGATCGACGCCCTCCGGACCAAGCTGGCGCGGTCGCAGCAGCGCACGGCCGAGCTCGAGCGGCTGATCGAGGACCGCAGCCGCGAGGTCTTCACCGTCAACGAGCTGCTGCGCGAGGGCGCCCTGTTCCTGGCCGACGTGGTCCGCACCTTCCCCGACGCCCTGCTCATCGTCGACGAGCGAGCCCGGGTCATCTCGGCCAACCCGGCCGCCGCCACGCTGTTCGCCGTGCCCGAGCACGAGCTGACCGGGCGCGGCCTCGATGAGCTGTTGATCGAGCCCAGCCTGTTCGACCACGACTGGCTGGCCCAGGGCACCGCTGGCGGCGAGCAGGTGCTGCACACCGAGTGCCTGGGCCGGACCAGCAGCGGCGCGCCGGTGCCGTGCTGGCTGGCCGCCAACCGCCTCATGACCGATCGCAAGGTCCGCTACGTGTGCGCGTTCACCGACCTCCGCGAGCGCAAGCGGCTCGAGATCGAGCTGCGCCACGCCCAGAAGCTGGAGTCGATCGGCCGGCTCGCCGCCGGGGTCGCGCACGAGATCAACACGCCGGTGCAGTTCGCCAGCGACAGCGTGCACTTCGTGCGCGACGTGATCGGCGAGGTTCTCGCCGTGCTGGCCGCCGGCGGCGAGGTGCTGACCCAGATCGAGGCCACCTCGCCAGGTGGGCCGGCCGGCCGCGTCCTGGCCGCCGCCGCCGAGGCCGACGTGCCGTACCTCGCCGCCGCCATCCCCAAGGCGCTGGCGCGGGCGCTCGAGGGCATGGACCGGGTCGCCGCCATCGTCCGCTCGCTCAAGGCCTTCGCCCACCCTGGCACTGGCGTGGCCGCGCCGGCCGATCTCAACCAGGCGATCACCTCGACGTTGCAGGTGGCGCGCAACGAGTACCGCTACGTCGCCGATGTCGAGACCTCCCTGGCCGAGTTGCCGCCGGTGACCTGCTGGATCGGCGAGGTCAACCAGGCGGTGCTCAACCTGGTCATCAACGCGGCCCACGCCATCGCCGACGTGGTGGCCGGGACCGAGCGGCGCGGCACCATCGCCGTCGCCACCCGGGCCGACGGCGACCACGTGGTGATCGAGGTGCGCGACAGCGGCGGCGGCATCCCTGCCCACCTGCACGAGCGCATCTTCGAGCCGTTCTTCACCACCAAGCCGGTCGGCCAGGGCACCGGCCAGGGCCTGGCCATCGTCCGCGCGGTGGTGGTCGAGCGCCACCACGGCACGGTCGACTTCACCAGCACGCCCGGTCAGGGCACGACGTTCCGCCTGCGCCTGCCCCTCCACGGCGCCGTGGGCCGGGCCACCCGGAGCGCGGCGTGACGCTGCGCGTGCTGTTCGTCGACGACGAGCCGGCCGTCCTCGACGGCCTGCGCTTCCGCATGCGCCGGGCCCGCGACCGCTGGCAGGCCAGCTACGCCGACGGCGGCCGGGCCGCGCTCGAGCTGCTCGGCCAGCAGGCCTTCGACGTCGTGGTCACCGACATCCGCATGCCCGGCGTCGACGGCGTGCAGGTGCTGGAGCGGACCAAGCAGCTGCACGCCAGCGCGTTGCGGGTGGTGCTATCGGGCCACGCCGAGGCCGACGCGCTCAGCCGGGTCAGCGCGCTGGCGCACCGGGTGCTCGGCAAGCCGTGTGACTTCTCCGCGCTGCAGGCGGTGCTCGAGGGCGCCGAGGCCTGGCGCGGCGACGACGAGACCACCGACGTCATCCGCGCCAAGATCTCGTGGATCGGCCAGCTGCCGTCGCCGCCGACGACCTACCTCGAGTTGTGCCAGCTCGAGCACAACAGCCGGGCCGGGACCCGCGGAGTGATCGAGATCGTCGAGCGCGATCCGGCGCTGGTCACCCGCCTGCTCCAGCTGGCCAACTCGGCCATGCTCGGGGTCAGTCGCCGGGTCGACTCGATCGAGCAGGCGGTGGCGATGGTCGGGGTCGAGCTGCTCAAGTCGCTGGCGCTGGCGTCGCGCCTGACCGGCGCCGCGGCGTCGTCGTCGATCGCGCCGGCCGACCTCGCGCGCGAGCAGCGCCACTCCCTGACCAGCGCCGCGGTCGCGCGCCGGCTAGCGACCCGGGCCGCGCCGGGCCGCGGCGACGAGGCCTTCGCCGCCGGCCTGCTGCACGACGTCGGCCGCCTGGTGCTGGCCATGTTCGGCCCGATCGGCGGCGCCGACACGGTGGCGCGCGGTCCGACCGGCGACTCGCCGGAGTTCATGGCCAGCGAGCGGGCCCGTTTCGGCCTCGATCACTCGGCGGCGGGCGCCCACCTGCTGCAGCGCTGGGGCCTGCCGGCGTCGCTGGTCGAGGTCGTCGCCGGCCACCACGCTCCGGTCACCGAGGTCGGCCTGGTCGCGCCCGACCCGCTGGTCGTGCTGGTCCACGTCAGCTCCCTGCTGGCCGAGGATCCCGACCTCGAGCTACCGCCGGCCCTGCTCGACCTCGTCGATCGGCGCGAGTTGATCGAGGCGCGCGAGCTGGCCCGGCGCGGCTGACGGGCCACTCACGACGGGCTGACGCCGTCGCGCGCGGGCGAGGGGCACCGGGCCTGGCTCGACACGCCCCGTGAGCTCGGGGGCGAAAGGTCCTCGATCTCACCGCCGCCGCGCCGGACGAGCAGCACCAGGAGGTGGGGTTGGTCCCTGCAGATCGCCTGTGCGTACCAAGAAGGCCCCGCCGGCGCGGCGCGGCCGGTCGCCCCCGCCACGCCGCGCATCGGCCCCGCGCTCTGGTCGGCGGCCACGGCCCACACCTCGTACTCGCAACGCGGCCGCGCCGGCAGCGGCAACGCGAGCTCGTCCCAGCCCGAGGTGATCGGCTTCGAGGATCCGTGGTCGGACGGGTTCGGCTCGGCGCTGGCCGTGGCGTACCTCCCATGACGAGCGAAGTGCCGCTCCTGGGCCGGGCCGACCGCGCACAGAAGCGAGCTGGCCTCCTCGAGGCCGCGCCGGTCGGCGGCGGCATCGACGGCCTCGGTCGCCGGTCGGGCCGGCGGCGGCCGAACGGCGTGAGGCTGCGGGGTGCTGGTCGATCCACACGCCGCCAGCCAGACCAAGATGCCGCCCCGATGCACCATGGGCCGAACATAACGCGCGGCACCCGAGCCAGCCGTCGCCGCTACCACCACAGTTGACTCAGGACGGGCCGCACCCGGCGGTGTGCTTGTACAGGTACACGTTCTGGTCGGGCAGGTTGACCAGGACGAAGGCGTTGAGGTGCGGGACGTAGCGGAAGCGGCCGTAGGTGCCGTTGTCGACCATCGCCGGCGGGGCGCCGGCGCCGCTGCCGCGGGCCCACTGGTTGCTGGTCAGGTTCCACAGCGCCGGGGCGCCGCCAGCCCAGGCGACGATGGCGTCGGTAGCGCGGTCGTAGTCGGCGCCGGCGCCGTTGGTGGCGACGACCGAGGTGTCGCCGCTGGCCGCCGCCCACGGCGCGGTCACGTCGGCCCCCGTGTCGACGTTCCACACGAAGATGTCGGGGCCACCGGCCTCGAAGCTGCCGACCACCGAGAAGAACAGGCGGCGGGCGCCGACCATCACGCCGCGCCGGTAGTTGCTGTTGGCGTAGGTCGGCCAGTACGGCTCGTAGCCGAAGTCGGCCAGCCGGGCCCAGACGTCGTCGGCGACCGAGTAGGTGAACAGGCCATCCTGGGTCCGGCTGAACACCTTGCCGGTGACCGGGTCGTAGTCGGTCGCGCCGTAGAACAGGCCCGAGCCGGTGCCCTGGTCGTAGTCGGCCCGACGCTCCCAGGCCGCCGCCACCGGATCGAACAGCCACGTCCCGTTGGTCGACGAGCCGTCCTGGTAGCGCGAGCCGCCGTAGTGGAAGATGCGGCGCCGGTCGGGCAGGTAGGCGAAGCCGTCGTAGGAGTGCACGCTCGGCGGGTTGCCGTCGGCGTAGACGTTCTCGTTGGTGGTGACCTGAGCCAGCGGCGTCGGCGGCTTGATCACCCGCCACGCCCCGGCCCGCAGGTCGAAGCCGTACACCTCGTTGCCGGCGTAGTCGTTGTGGCCGCCGCCCCAGACCAGGAGCTGGCGCTCGCCGCTGTCGTACACCGCGCCGCCCCAGGCGGTGATGACGCCGACGCAGCGGTAGGCGTCCTCCCCGGCGGTCTCGATGAGGCCGTTGGCGCGGCAGAACGGCTCGAACGCCGTGCTCGGCACCTCCATCCACGAGTCCGCCGCCATGCCGATCACCCCGCGCTCGAACGCGGTCAGCGACGGGTCGGTGTCGAGGCAGGTCAGGTCGACCGGGCGGGCGTCGGGGGTCGGCTGGGCGTCGGCCCCGGCGCCGGCGTCGTCGCCGCAGCCGGCGGTCAGGAGCAGGAGCGTGCCGACGGTGAGCGCATGGCTGGCGGTACTCCTCATGGGCCTCATGGGGGGATCGTACGCCGGCCCCGCGCCGGGTGAAAAAAACTTGGCCCCGACGGGCCACGTGCCCAACATCGGGTCGTGCGCGCCGGTCCAATCCAGCTCAAGGCAGAGGGCGCTCCGCCCGAGCGCGGCGCGTCCACCTCGCTGGCGCGCCAGGCCCCGACCGCGGACCTGCCCGAGCGCCCGCTCGACCTGTGGCTGCTGCTGGCCGTGCTCGGCCTTCTGTGTGTCGGCACCATCGCCATCTACTCGGCGACCGCGCCGCTGGCGTTCAGCGACCAGGGCGACCCGGCCTACTACCTCAAGCGGCAGCTGGTGTTCCTGTCGATGGGCGGCGTCGCGATGTGGGTCGGCACCCGCTTCGACGTGCGCGCCCTGCGGCGCTGGACCTACGTGCTGCTGGTGGTCGCCCTGCTGCTGCTGGTGGCGGTGCTCGGCATGCCGGCCCGCAACGGCGCGCGCCGGTGGTTTCCGCTCGGGCCGCTGTCGTTCCAGCCGGTCGAGCTGGCCAAGCTCGCGCTGATCTCGTACCTGTCGTACAGCCTGGCCAAGAAGGCCGACCGGGTGAAGACCTTCACCATCGGCTTCGTGCCGCACCTGGTGGTGTGCGCGCTGTTCATGGTGCTGTTGCTCAAGCAGCCCGACCTCGGCTCGGCCGTGGTGCTGGGCGCGACCACGCTCGGCATGCTGTTCGTCGCTGGCGCCCGCATCTCGTACATCGTGCTGGCGGTGCTGGCGGCGGCGCCCATCGCCTACACCCTCGTCGTCGGCACGCCGTGGCGCATGCAGCGGTTCCTGGCCTACTTCAACCCCGAGGCCTTCGCCAGCACCGAGGCCTACCAGTTCCTGCAGGCCCGCATCGCCCTCGGCTCGGGCGGCCTGACCGGGCTCGGCCTGGGCGACGGCCACCAGACCCTGGGCTACATGCCGGAGGCCCACAACGACTTCGTGCTGGCGCCGATCGGCGAGGAGATGGGCTTCCTCGGCGTGGCCCTGGTGTTCGCGCTGTTCGGCCTGCTCATCTGGCGCGGGCTGCGCGCGGCGCTGGGCGCGCGCGACGTGTTCGCCGGCTACCTGGCGTTCGGCATCACCCTGCTGCTGGCGACCCAGGCCCTGTTCAACGCCGGCGTCGTCCTCGGCGTGGTGCCGAACAAGGGCATCACGCTGCCGCTGGTGAGCTACGGCGGCTCGTCGCTCATCGTCACCATGTTCCTGGTCGGCATCCTGCTCGGCATCGGCATGCGCAAGCACCGCCGCCTCGACCGCGAGCTGGTCAACTACTCGTTCGCGCGCCGCAAGAAGCAGCGGGTCGCCGTGGTCGTGGCGTGACGCGCCTGCTGGTGGCGGGTGGCGGCACCGGCGGCCACCTGTTCCCGGGCGTGGCCGTGGCCGAGGAGCTGCGGGCGCGCCAGCCCGAGGCGCCGGTGCTGTTCGTCGGCACCTCGCGCGGCATCGAGGCGCGGGTGCTGCCCGAGCTGGGCTGGGACCTGGCGCTGATCGAGGTGTCGGGCCTCAAGACCGTCGGCGCCCTCGGTGCGCTGCGCGGGTTGTTCCGCCTGCCGCGCGCGTTGTGGCAGGCCCGGCGCACGCTCAAGGCGTTCAAGCCCGACGCGGTCATCGGCGTCGGCGGCTACGCCTCGGGCCCGGTCGTGCTGATGGCCCGCCTGCGCGGCATCCCGACCGCGATCTGCGAGCAGAACTCGATCCCGGGCCTGACCAACAAGATCCTCGGCAAGCTGGTGCGCCGGGTCTTCGTCGCCTTCGCCGACAGCGCGCGCTTCTTCAAGGCGCGCAAGGTGGCGCACGTCGGCAACCCGGTCCGGCGCGACCTGCTGGCCCGGCTGAGCGCGCCAGCGCCGGCGGCCGATCCGGCGCGCCCGCTGGCGGTGCTGGTGTCGGGCGGCTCGCTCGGCGCCGTCGCCGTCAACGACCTGGCGTCGCAGGCGCTGATCGAGCTGGCGCGCGGCCGGGCCCTGACCATCGTCCACCAGACCGGCCAGGCCGACGCCGACAAGGTCGCCGCCCGCTATCGCGACGCCGGCGTCACCGCCGACGTGCGGCCGTTCATCAAGGACATGGCGGCCGAGTACCTGCGGGCCGACCTGATCGTCGCCCGGGCCGGCGCCACCACGGTGGCCGAGCTGGCCATCGCCGGCAAGCCGGCCATCTTCATCCCGTACCCGTTCGCGGCCGACAACCATCAGGAGCTCAACGCGCGCGAGATGGCCGAGTCGGGCGCGGCGTTGATGTTCCGCCAGGCCGACCTGACCCCGGCCGTGCTGGGCGACGCCGTGCGCGGCCTGCTCGACGACGCGCCGCGCCGGGCGGCGATGGCCGCGGCCATGCGCCAGCTCGGCAAGCCCGGCGCCGCCGCCAGCGTCGTCGACTGGTGCGTCAGCCCCGGTTGACCGTGGGCCGCGCGCACGTGGTCACCGCGACCTCGGCCCGACCGCGCCGGTGTGTTAGCGTGCCGGCGATGCGGCCGTCGTCTTCGCTCCTCCCGCTCGGCGCCCTCGCGCTGACCGCCACCCTGGCCGCGCCGGCGTGTGGCCGCTGCGGCGCGAAGAGCAAGAAGGCCAGCGGCTTCGATGCCGCCGTCGCCGCCGCGCCGACCGACCGGACCCGGGTCGGCAGCGGGCCCGTGCTGCCGCGGCCGGCGGCGGTGCCCAAGCTGGCGGCGCCGCCGCGGGTGGTGCTCGACTGCGAGCAGCTGTTGACCGCGGCCGACGTGGCCGAGGTGTGCAAGGTCGGCGCCGACGAGGTCGCCGTGCTGCGCCATGACCTCGAGGGCTCGGGCCGGGCCCTGCTGTGCGCGCGGTTCGTCGGCCGGGTCGGTGAACACGCCGACCGGATCCACCTGTCGATCAACGGCGCCGCCCGCGACGCGCGCGCCGCCGCCAACGTGCAGGACGGGCCGCCCACGGGGGGCCGCGCCGTCCCGGTCGGCGACCTCGGCGGCACGTTCGTGAGCCGGCCGGTGCCGGCCAGCACGCCGCCCGCGACCGAGCGCCAGGTCCGCGCCGTGAAGGGCACCTCGATCCTCACCCTGACCGCGACCACCCCGGATCGCGATCGCAAGCGTCGCCTGTGCAGCGACGATCAGCTCATCGCGCTGGCGGCGCGGATCGCCGGGCGGATCTGATGGCGTCGCCGCCGCGCAGCCCGCGCCGTCCCCCCCCGCCCGGCGCGCGCCGGTCCGAGGACGAGCGTCGCCCCGCCGCCGGCAGCCGCCGACCGGGTGAGACGCCGCGCCCTGCCGGCGACCGCCGACCGCCGCCAGGCGACCGCCGCCCGCCGCCAGGTGACCGCCGCCCGCCGCCAGGTGACCGCCGCCCGCCGCCAGGTGACCGCCCCCGCTTCTCCGATCGCCCCGGGCCCGCCGCCGATCGCCGCCCACCACCGGGCGACCGCCCACGCTTCTCCGATCGCTCGGGCCCCGACAGCCGCGGCCCCGTCGGCGATCGCCGTCCGCCGCCGGGTGATCGCCGTCCACCACCGGGTGCTCGGCCCCGCTTCTCCGATCGCTCGGGCCCCGACAGCCGCGGCCCCGCCACCGATCGCCGCCCGCCACCGGGTGATCGCCGACCGCCGCCGGGTGATCGCCGACCGCCGCCGGGCGATCGCCGCCC
>JAGPCO010000072.1 GCA_018058095.1 Kofleriaceae bacterium | reverse complement strand
GCCGAGGTCGGATGCGAGCGCCGGATGTGTGCCTCGCTGCGGACCCGGCCGCTCGGGGCCGGCTCCGGCGGCAGCGCCGGCTCCGGCAGCGCCTCGCCCTGACCGAGCGCCACGTCCTGTGCGACCATGGGTTGATGGTCCGCGCCCTGGGCTCGACGTGGAGGCTGCCGCTGGCGGCGCTCGGCGTCCTGATCGGCGCGTGTGACGGCGAGCCGCCGTGCGGGCCCAGCGCAGGCGGGCCGTACTGGCTGGAGGAGGGGCAGGCCTTCGCCGCGACGGTCGTGTGTGACTCGGGCGCGCCGGTGCCAGCCGGCTCGACGCTGGCCGCCATCCCGCCTGGCCGACCGACCGACCGCGAGCCCATCCCGGCCGGGCTGTCGTTCGATCCGGCGACCGGGGCGATGGCGTGGACGCCGGGCCTCGACCAGGCCGCGGTGTACGACCTCGAGGTCACGCTGCCCGGCCCCGACGGCGTCGAGACGACCACGCTGGTGATCGGCGTGGCCGACGCCTTCGATGACCCGGCCAACGTGCCGGTGCGCGACCCCGGCCGCTACCGCGAGGAGTTCGGCCTGCCGGTGGTGTTCCTCGATCCGGGCCCGCAGGACCCCGAGGTGTACGCGCCGACCACCATCGTGTACCGCGGCCGCCTGGTGCAGGCCGAGGCCAAGAAGCGCGGCGCGTCGTCGCTGAGCTACCCGAAGAACAGCTACACGCTGAAGTTCCCCGACGACGACCGGCTCGATGAAGCGGCCTTCCCGGCCCGCAAGAAGCTGGTGTTGACCTCGACCTTCGACGACAACTCGTACCTGCGCCAGCGCCTGGCCTTCGCGACCTGGAACCAGATGAGCGCGACCCACCTGCCGATCGGCGTCGATCACGCCGTGGTCTACGCCGACGGCGTGTACCTCGGCCTGTACCTGGTGAGCGACCACGTCGACGACGACCTGATGGTCGACCACGGCCTGGCCGCCACCGGCAACCTGTACAAGGCGTACAACCACGACGCCAACTTCCGGCGCGACAACAACGACGGCGATGGCAAGGCCACGCTGGCCGACGGCTACGAGAAGAAGGCCGGCCTGCCCGACCCGGGCCAGCCCGGCGCCTTCGCCGACCTCGAGGACCTGGTCGCCTGGGTCGCCGACGCCGACACCGCCGGGTTCCGGGCCGAAGTCGACACCCGCCTCGAGCGGGCCGACTTCGCCGACTGGTGGGTCCTGGTCACGCTCATCGCCGGCGACGACTCGGCCGGCAAGAACGCGTACCTCTATCACGACGCCGCCGGCGGCGGTCGCTGGCGCTACCTGCCGTGGGACTTCAACCACAGCTTCGGCCAGACCTGGGAGACCCAGCGCCAGGCGGCCGACGCGCAGGGGTCGTACCGGCAGCGCAACCAGATCTTCGTCCACCTGCTCGACGACCCGGGCTACCGACAGGAGCTGCGCGACCGGATCGCGGCGCTCCTGGCCGGACCGCTGGCGGCGTCCACGGTGCAGGCCCAGGTCGACGCCTGGTGGGCGACGATCGAGCCGTCGGCGCGGCGCGACTGGCGGGCCTGGGCCGGGGCCTATCGCACGTTCCCGCGCTGGGCCAGCCGGACCGACCTGACCGACGTCGATGGCGAGCTGGCGTACCTGCGGGCGTGGATCGATGCGCGCTGGGCCCACGCCGCGGTGAGCTTCCCCGACGACTAGCAGGTTGCTGAAGAACGCCGAAGGCGTTCGAAGCCAACCTGCCCCGTGCCCGTGCCCGTGCCCGTGCCCGTGCCCGATCGCGCGGGCGGCGCCGGCCGCTGCGCCGCGTTTGTCGGGACGGGCTCCGTGTTTTCAGCAGGCTGCGAGATCGAAATGCCTAGCAGGATGCTTCTTCAGCGTCCTGCTGCGTACGGGCTCACGCCACCGCGGCCACGGCCTGCCCCACCACCAGCGCGGCCATCGGCACGCTGATGGTGAAGCACGTGCCGCGGCCGACCACGCTGTCGACCGCGACGGTGCCGCCGGCCCGCTCGATCAGCTGGGCCACCAGGGGCAAGCCGAGGCCGGTGCCGACCCCGGCTGGCTTGGTGGTGAAGAACGGCTCGAAGATCTGCGGCAGGCGCTCGGCCGGGATGCCGGGGCCGTCGTCCCGCACCGACAGCGTGGCGCGGTCGCCCCGCGCGACCACCGCCACCTCCACCTCGCCGCCGCGGCGGGTGTCGGCGATGGCGTCGACCGCGTTCTTGACCAGGTTGACCAGCACCTGCTCGAGCTCGCCCCGGTCGATCCGGACCGGGACCGGCCGGCCGGGCAGATCGAGGCGGAGCTGGACCCGCTTGACCACGCCGAGATCGCGCAGCAGCGAGGCGGCATCGCGGACCAGCGCGCCCAGGTCGTGATCGTCGACCGCGGTCACCTCCCGCCGCGCCGCGCCCAGGAACGAGCGGGCGTAGCGGACCAGGCGCTGGTAGCCGGCGTCGAGGTCGGCCAGCACCTCGGGATCGAGCGCGGCGCCGGCGGCGGTCGAGGCGCGCGCCTCGCCGATGGCGCCGGACAGGATCGTGAGCGCGTTGTTCATCTCGTGGGCGACCGAGGCCGACAGGGTGCCGAGCGTGGCCAGTCGCTCGGCGTGGATGAGCTGGCTGGTGAGCTGCTCGAGGCGCCCGGCCATCAGCTCGCGATCCGCGGTGAGCAGGCGGTGCTGCTCGACGGCGTCGGCCAGGGCCTGCCGCATGACCTCGGGTGGGCACGGCTTGGTCAAGAAGCGGAACACGCCACCCTGGTTGACCGCGCGGATGGCGGCGTCGAGATCGGCGTGCCCGGTCAGGAGCAGCCGCACCACCGCCGGATCATGCTCGCGGACCCGGGTCAGGAACGTGGCGCCGTCCATCCCGGGCATCCGCATGTCCGACACCACCACCTGCGGCCGCTCGCGCGCCAGCGCGGCCAGGCCGGCCTCGGCGCCGATCGCGGTGCTGACCTGGTACTGGCGGTGGAACAGGTCGGACAGGCCCTCGAGCAGCACCACCTCGTCATCGACGAAGAGCACGCGAGGGCGGGCGGCCGGCGCAGGCGGTGCCATCGCAGCTCTGATTCGGCCGCTCCCGGCGCGGCTACAGGCCCAGCGATCGGCGTGCGACCATCAATGATTCCGGCCGCCTGCAGGTGGCCAGCACAATCGCCAGTTGGCGCCGGCCCCGGCCTCGGCATACAACCGGGGCCGGATGATGGAGTCCGACGTCGCCTCGCCGTCTCGACCGTCGCAGCCCGCGCTGGGCCAGGCCACCAGCCCAGCCCCGCGGGCGGCCCGCACGGTCGCCGCCGCGGTCCGCCTCGCCGCCGGCACGGTCGCGCCGCCGAGCCGGGCGACGCTGGCCTCGCTCGCCGACGTCGACATCCGGCCCGCCATCCGGCACGACCCCTGGCATCGCAAGCTCGGGCGCCGCCTGGTCACCATGCCGGCCCAGCTGCTGCTGACGGTCTTGTGGTGGGGGCTCGCGCCGCTGGCGCTGCTGATCCTGCTGGTCGGGGACCTGCGCGCCGGCCGCCCGCTGTCGCGCTGCCGCTTCTACCTGTGGTTCGGCGCGGTGCTGTTCGGCCAGGCCTGGGGCCTGTGCCTGCTGTTTGCCGCCTGGGTTGGCTCTGGCTTCGGCTGGAACTACCGCGCCAACAACCGGTGGAGCCTGGCGGCCGAGCGGCTGTGGGCGCGCTGGAACGCCGACGTCATGGCCCGCCTGTTCGGCATCAGCTACGAGGTGGAAGGGTCGGAGCTGCTGCGCGACGGCCCGACCATCCTGCTGTCGCGCCACGCCTCCACCGCCGACACCATCCTGCCCATCGGCCTCATCACCTCGACCCACGGCGTGCGCCTGCGCATCATCCTCAAGGCCGAGCTGCTGTGGGCGCCCATCGTCGACGCCATCGGCCACCGCATGCCGTTCGCGTTCATCAAGCGCGGCTCGGCCGACCCGCGGCGCGAGCTGGCGGCCTGTGCGGCCATCACCACGCACCTGCATCCGCAGGAGTCCATCCTGATCTTCCCCGAGGGCACGCGCTTCACGGCGGCCCGGCGCGAGGCGCTCATCCGGCGCCTGCGCGACAAGCACCCGGCGGCAGCGGCCGAGGCCGAGGCGCTGACCCACGTGTTGCCGCTGCGCCACGCCGGCACGCTGGCGCTGATGCAGGCGCGGCCCGACGCCGACCTGGTGTTCTGCGCCCACACCGGCTACGAGGGTTCGGCCGCGTTCCCCGACTTCGCCAACGGCGGCATGGTCGGGGTGACGGTCAAGGTGAAGTTCTGGCGGGTGGCGGCGGCGAGCGTCCCGACCGACCCGGCCGCCCGCGTCGCCTTCCTCGACCGCGAGTGGCGCAAGGTCAACGCGTTCGTCGCCGCCAAGCAGGCGCCGCGCCACGGCGCCGGCGCCGGGAACTAGCAGGACGCTGACGACGCGGCGCAGCCGCGTTTGCAGCGTCTGCTACAGCAGGTAGTAGCGCAGCGCGACGTACTCGAGGTACAGGCCGTAGCAGATCAGGCCGACGCCGAGCAGGCGCGGGATCCAGGTGAAGGTCTCGCCCAGGAGGTGCTTGCCGCGGTGGGTCAGGAACGCGACCAGGCTGAACCACAGGAAGCTACCGACCAGGATGCCGCCGGCGGTGGCCAGGCCCTCCTGGGTGCTGGCGTCAGGGATGAACTTGCCGATCATGATGACCCAGGTGACCAGCGCCGCCGGGTTGAGGAAGATGAGGGCGACACCGACGGTGAAGCCCGACCACATCTCCTTCGACGGGTTGGGCGAGCGCGGCGCCTCGCTGTCGATCGGGCTGACCGGCCGGCTGCGCGCGGTCAGCACGCCGTAGATGACGAGGACCAGGCCGCTGACCGCGTTGAGGATGGGCGGGATGGCCGGGTTGGCCTTGAGGATGGGGGTGATGCCGAGGACGCCGAGGGTGGCGTACAGGCAGTCGGCGACCGCGCCGCCGAAGCCGACCGCCAGGGCCCGGCGCACGGTGTGGCGGTAGGCGGCGTCGATCACGGCGACGTTGACCGGCCCGATCGGGATGCCGGTCAAGATGCCGGCAGCGACGCCGATCGCCACGAACGTCAGCACAATTGGCGTGCTATAGCAGGCCGGTGGCCCGACAAGCCATCCCCGACGACGGATCTTCGCCCGCGCTGACGCCGCCGCCCGGGGCGCAGGCGCAGCCCGGGCCAGAGGCGCAGTCCGTGCCGCAGGCGCTGCAGCCCGGGCCGCAGGCGCTGCCGTCCGGGCCGGCCGTGACCTGGCTCGGCCACGCCACCGCCGCGGTGGCGCTGGGCCCGGCCCGGATCCTCATCGACCCGCTCGGGCGGCGGCGGGCCCGCCAGGCCGGGCAGGTCGACGCCGTGCTGATCACCCACAGCCACGTCGATCACCTCAACCGGTGGACCCTGGGCGCGCTCGACCGCGACTGCGAGCTGGTGGTCCCTCGCGGCGCGGGCCCGATCGTGGCCGATCTCGGCTTCCGCGCCGTGCGCGAGATCGAGGCGGGCGACGCGTTCGAGGTCGGCGGGGCCGAGGTCCACGTGGTGCCGACCCGGCACGATAACGGCCGCTGGCGTAAGGGCGACGCCCCGACCTGCGCCGGCTACGTCATCCAGCACGGCGGCCACGCGGTCCACCACGCCGGCGACGTCGACTTCTCCGACCACGCGGTGTTCGACGACATCGGCAAGCGCTTCCGCCTCGACGCCACCCTGCTGCCGATCGGCGGGATGCTGCCGGTCTGGTACTACCGCTGGCGCCGGCGCAGCCTCGATCGCGGGGTCCACATCGACCCCGACGGCGCGCTCGACATCTACCAGCGCCTGGGCGCGCGCACGCTGGTGCCGGTGCACTGGGGCACGGTCAACCTGCGGCTGGGCCCGCCCAGCATGGCGCCGCGCCGGCTGCGCGCCGTGGCCGGCCAGCGCGGGCTCGACCGCGTCCGCGTGCTGGCGCACGGCGAGGCGCTGGCGCTGGCGGCCGGGCCCGGCGACGCCTGAGCGAACCGGCGCGAGCGTACGCGGCTACAGGAGCGGGCCGCGCTGCAGGTACAGCACGACGCCGACGACCCCGACGATGCCGACGATGATGCCGAGGACGCTGCCGAAGATCTGGTCGCGCACGGCGCCGCGACGGCGATCCGCCACCAGGGCGCGGCGCAGCCGGACCACGTCGACGACGATCCAGGCCGCGGCGACGATGGCCACCGCCAGCACGCAGAACCACAGGTAGTGCTCGTGCGACACGATCACGCCGCCACCTCCCGCCCGCCCAGGTCCGGCCCACCAGGCGTCGTGCCGGTCGAGGTCGTGGCCGGCCCGGCGTCCTCGATCGGATCGAGCAGCATGCGCTTGCCGTCGTGCAGCAGCACCAGCGCCATCAGGCCGGCGAAGGTCCAGTAGAAGTAGCTCACCTCGATCCGGGCCAGCGCGAAGCCGGTCAGGTACGCCGAGTAGGCCACCAGGCGCTCCATCGCGAAGCTACGATAGTTGGTGGTGCGGCCGGCCCGCTTCGAGTACGCGGCGCGCATGGCGGTGTTGGCGGCGCCCATGACCACCACGAGCGCGACCGGCGGCCACGGGGCCAGGCCGTAGGCGAGCAGGATGACGAGGAAGAAGCCATAGCAGACGCCGTCGGCGATGGCGTCGAACACCTCGCCGAACGGGGTCTGGCAGCGCAGCAGCTTGGCCACGGCGCCGTCGACCAGGTCGAGCAGGCCACACACGATGAGCATCAGCGTGGCGAGCTGGACGTTGCCCTGGTCGACCGCCCACACGAACGGCGGCAGCGTGAGGAAGCGTGACGCGGTGACCGCGTTGGCCGGGTTGAGGTTGGACACCGGGCGCGTGTTCATCACCAGCTCCCGGTCACCCAGGCTGGCCAGCGGCCTGGCCGGCCTCGACACCGACCGCGACCAGGTCACCCTCGCCGTCGCGATCGCCCTGGCCGGCGGCGCGCTTGGCCGGGTCGTCGTGGCGGTAGCGCGTGCGCGCGAACACCACCCGCTGCAGCAGGGACACGTGCGACATGATGGCGACCAGCCAGCACCCGACCAGGAGCGGGCGCGGGTCGCCGGTCACCGCCGAGCCGAAGATGCCAGCGCCGAAGTAGATGATGAACTCGGCCGAGCCGAACAACCCGACCACGTCGACCGGGTGGCCCAGCTTGCCGGTCGCGCGCGAGATGTCGTGCTGGGCCTCGGCGTAGATCGACAGCTTGATGATGACGTTGGTGAGCGCCCCGGTGATGCCGGCGCCGAGGACGATGAGGACGTGTGGGTAGTCGTGCGCGGCGTACAGGCAGCCGCCGGTGAACATGATGCCGAGGACCCAGCGGTCGCAGGTGTCGTCGATGATGGCGCCGAAGGTCGAGCGCTGGCCAAAGTTGCGGGCCTTGTAGCCGTCGATGTGATCGACCACGCCGCGCACCAGCAGGAGCGCGAAGCCGGCCCACAGCCAGCCGTAGTACAGCACCGCGCCGCCGAGCAGGCCGAGGCCGGCGCCGATGACGGTCCAGGTGTTGGCGTGGATGGGCAGGCGGGCGGTCGCCGCGACGATCGGGTGCAGGACCTTGTCGACGTGGCCGCGCAGCGCGAACAGGTTCATCGGCCGGCTCCCCGCACCTTGGCCAGGGTCGGGCGCAGCACCGCCAGGAAGCGGTCGATGTGGGCCCGGGTCACGCACAGCGGCGGCTGCAGGCGCAGCACGTTGCCGAAGGTGCCCGACACGGTGATGAGCATGCCGGCGGCGTGCAGCTCGTCCTTGATGGTGGCGACCAGCTTCTTGTCGAGCACGGCCTTGGTCTCGGTCGAGCCGACCAGCTCGATGCCGCCGAGCAGGCCGGTGAAGCGGACGTCGCCGATCCACGGGTCGCGCAGCTCCCACGCCGCCTCGGTGAAGTAGCGGCCCATGGCGGCCGCGTTGTCGATGAGCTTGTCCTCGGCGATGGCCTCGAGCAGGCCGAGGCCGCCGGCGGCCGACACCGCGTTGCCGCCGCTGGTCGGGGTGGTGCCGCCGAAGAACTTGGCGATGACCGCGCTGGTGCCCATGGTCACCGCCAGCGAGCCGACGCCGCCCGACAGGCCCTTGCCACCGGTCATGATGTCGGGCGACAGCCCGTAGTGCTCGCACGCGAACATCTTGCCGGTCCGGCCCAGGCCGGTCTGGATCTCGTCGGCGATGAGCAGGAGGCCGCGATCCTTGCGGATGCGCTCGAGCCGGTCCCACCACTTCTGCGGCGGGGCGATGCCGCCGACCGACTGGATCGGTTCGGCGATGATGGCCGCGGTCTCGGGCCGGGCCGCCAGCTTGGCGTCGACGCCGTCGAGGCACTCGACCTTGCAGGTCGCGGCCGGGCCGTGCGGGCAGCGGTAGCAGTAGGCGTTGGGCAGGGCGAACGTGTGGTCCGACAGCGGCTTGCCGGCGCTGTCGCGGTACTTGTCGCTGGCGCAGGCCTCGAGCGCGCCGATGGTGAGGCCGTGGTAGGCGTTGTCGAGGAAGGCGATGTCGGTCTTGCCGGCGGCCTGGCGCGCCATCTTCATGGCGAACTCGTTGGCCTCGGACCCGCCGGTCGAGAAGAAGGCCTGGGCCAGCCCCTTGGGGGCGAGCTGGACCAGCTTCTCGGCCAGGCGGATGGCCGGCACCGTGCCGTGTTTACCCGACACCTGCAGCACCTGGGTCAGCTGCTTGGTCGCGGCCTCGACCACCCGCGGGTGACAGTGGCCGGCGTTGTTGACGAAGTAGCCGGCGGTGAAGTCGAGGTACTCCTTGCCGTGGACGTCGGTGATGGTGCAGCCCTTGGCCGAGGCGACGATGACGGGCTCGCCGGCGGGGTGGGTCCACGGGCGCATGACGTACTGCTCGTCCTTGGCGACGAGCGCGTCGGCTTCTTCACGGCTGAAGGGAGTGGTCACGCGGATGTCCTTTGCGAGGGTCGGCCCCGGCGGCGAAGCAGGGGCCCAAGGTCCCCGGCCAAGAGCGCGCAGGGGGTTATCGTAGTTACCAAACCGTTGTCAAGTTCGATAGTTAACGCATCCATGGCGGGCGCGCTGCAGACCAGATCGGCAGCATGCGGCAACGCTATCTCCCTGGAAAGCGTGGCAAAACTAGGACGCGGCCACGGCCGGGGGGGCTGAGTCGTCGACGACAAAGGCCTTTTCGTCGCGCCGCCAGACCCGCAGGTGGTCGGACACCACCTGTCGGCCAGCGATCTCGATGACCCGGTAGCGCGCGGTCCGGCTGGGGTCGCTGGCGCCATAGGTGCCCGACGGCACCCCGAGCACCGGCACGTCGCCGGCCGGGCCGGGCAGGACCTCGCGCATGTTGCGGTGCTCGTGGCCGTGGATGACCAGCTCGGCCCCGGCCTCGGCGATGACCGCGGCGAAGTCGGCGTGGTCGCGCAGGCCGCGGATCTTGCTGCGCGCGCGCGGACCGGCCGGTGGGTGGTGAATGGCGACGACCCGGGTCGACTGGCCCAGGCGTGGGTCGGTCAGGACCCGGCGCAGGCGGGCCAGCTGGCCGGCGCCGACCCGGCCGTAGGCGGTGAACCACGGCGTGGCCCGGCTGGTCGACAGGCCGATGAGCGCCAGGTCACCGCGGACACGGACGATGGGCCAGCGCCGCTCGTCCTCGGGCTCGCCCGGGGCGGCGTCGCCCTCGCCCCAGACCCAGCCGGGGTCGGGGGTGGCGTAGTCGGCGAACACGGTGGCGAAGTGCGGGATCCCCTCGGCCACGTAGGCGTCGTGGTTACCCGGCAGCACGGTGACCCCGAGCGGGCCGAGCCGGAGCCGATCGAACCGCTCACGCGCGAAGCGGAACTCCTGCTCGAAGGCCAGGTTGGTGACGTCGCCGGTGCACACCGCGTGGTCGAGGCCCTGGCCGTTGAGGTCCTCGATCATGTCCTCGAACGCCTCGCCGACGTAGTGACGAGCGCGGTTGGACAGGAGGTTCATCGCCCCGATCCAGCGCTTGTTGGCGAACTGCAGCCAGCGCGCGCCCGCGTGGGACAGGAGGTGGAGATCGGAGAAGTGGGCGAGGCGCACCGACCAGGCATACCGCACATCGATGCGTCGTGGCATGGTCGCCTCATGCCCGGACGCGGCGCGGCACCTCCCTCGACGGCGGCGGTGCGGCCCGCCGCGGTGGCCGGCCGGTTCTATCCCGACGGCGCGGCGGCGGCAGCGGCGTGCGACCGGCTGTTCGCCTCGACCTCGACCTCGGCGCCGCTGGCGCTGGGGGTGATGTGCCCGCACGCCGGCTGGATGTACTCGGGACGGCTGGCCGCGGCGACCCTGTCCGCCGTCGCCGTCCCGAGCCGGGTCATCGTCGTGTGCCCCAACCACACCGGGGTCGGGCCGGCGCTGGCGCTGGCCCCACCCGGCGCGTGGCAGCTGCCGACCGGCGCGGTGTCGATCGACGCCGAGCTGACCACCTCGCTGGCGGCGGCGCTGGCCCCGTGGGGCGGCCGGGTCGACGCCGGCGCCCACCGCGACGAACACGCCATCGAGGTGCTGGTGCCGCTGCTGCAGCACCGCCAGCCGCAGCTGCGGCTGACCGCGCTGGTGGTGAGCGGAGGACTTCCGGCGGCGACCTGCGCCAGCGTCGGCGCGGCGCTGGCCGACGTGGTGCGCGCCGCCGGCGGCCCGGCCCGGGTGCTGCTGGTGGCGTCGTCCGATCTGAACCACTTCGAGGACCAGGCCGAGACCGAGCGGCGCGACGCGCGGGCGCTGGCCGCGCTGGTCGGCGCCGATCCGGCCGGGCTGCTGCGCGTGATCGACGACGCCGACATCTCGATGTGTGGCGCCCGCCCGGCCGCGATGCTGCTGGCCTACGCGGCGGCGCTGACGCGGGCGCCGCAGGTCGAGATCATCGGCCATCACACCAGCGGCGACGTCTCCGGCGACCACGACCGCGTGGTCGGCTACGCCGGCGCCGTGGTGTGGCCCGATCGAAGCCAGACGCCGTGACCGGCGCGGGCGCCGGCTACTTGCTGGCGCGGGCGCGGGCGCGGGCCAGCGCCGATCCGGCGCCACCACTCGCGGTGGTGCGACGGGCGCGCGCGGTCGGGCGACGGACCCGGGCCGCCGCGGTCAGCTTGGGCGGGGGCGCGGCGCGGTAGGCCACGGCGTCGCGGTTCTCCTCGCGGATGACCAGGCGCACGCCGACCCAGGTCTGGTCGAACTCGACGCCACGGGTGTGGACCATGCCGGCGGCGAGCGCGATCCGACGCACCATCACCTCGGTGACGTCGCCGCGGTGGCGCGGCCAGGCCACCCACAGGCCGCCGTGCGGGTGCAGCCGCGCGGTGACCTCCGGGAAGCGGCGCTCGAGGTCCTCGACCCGATCGACGAACAGCACCGCCACGTCGACCGGCAGCGCGCGCAGGTGACGCGACACCCGCGAGACCTGCACCGCCTCGGCCCGATCGAGCACGCGCGAGAACCGCTGGGGTGCGTTGAACACGACGACGTTGTTGCCGTCGCGGATCCCCAGTTTCTTCGACAGCTGCGGTTCGGTGGTCCCGGCCATGGCGTCCATGGATATTGCCTACGTCCCGGCGGGCGTCAAAGCTGTGTCGAGGATTCCTGCCAAGTAGGCGTGGCGGATGCGGTTCTGGCGATCCGGAGTGAGATCCTCCCGGGCCTCGAAATACCGCCTGGGGCGTAGCCCGGCTTACTGCATAGCCTGTAACCAGTTGCAAATTAAAGGAAAACTTGAGATCCGCCACTCCCGCGCCTACCGTGCCCCGACGGCCGCGACCCGTGGCCCGACGAAACCCCCCAGGCACCGACGAAACCTTTTCCGCTCGACGCTCGTAAGGCAGGCCTGATGATCCAGTACGCACCCGGTCGCGCTCGCTTCTGCCGTCCTGCCCGCGCGCGACGTCGACGCCGGCGTCGACCCACGCTGGTGATCGCCGCCGCGCTGGCCGTCGCGGGCTGCGCCGGCGCCGACGATCGCCCGTCCGACTGGGACTACATCCACGCCGCGATCATCGTGCCGAGCTGCGCCACCGCCGGCTGCCACGGCAATCCGCTCGCGCTGGCCGGCCTCGACTTCTCCGGCCGCGACGGCACGTGGACGTTCCTGACCGGGCGCGTGTGCGGCGCGCCCGACCTCCCGGGTGAGCCGCGCGGCAACCTGGTGCTGCCGGGCCAGCCCGAACGATCGACCCTGATGCACCGCCTGCGCGGGCAGGCGGTCGACGTGATGCCGCCGTCGGGGCCGCTGCCGGCGGAGGAGATCGCGTTGATCGAGCGCTGGATCCTCGAGGGTGCGCCATGCGAGTGACCGTGCTCGCCCTGGCGTGTGCGCTGGGGGTGCTCGGCGCCACCCGCGCCGCCACCGCCTACCCGATGTTCCAGCTGTCGACCGGGACCGACCGCTGCGTGGCCTGCCACTACGCGCCGAGCGGCGGTGGCCTCATCAACGACTACGGCCGGTCCGAGGCCGGCGACACCATCGCCGGTGGTCGCGGCGACGGCGGGTTCCTGCACGGGGCGTGGCAGCCGCCGAGCTGGCTGGCTCTCGGTGGCGACTACCGCGGCGCCGGCCTGGTCGCCTTCACCGACCTGCCCGGCACCAGCAACGACCAGCGCGAGCTGGCCGGCTTCCCGATGCAGGCCGACCTGTACGCCCGCGTCGGCGTCGGCGCGTTCTCGCTCAACCTCACCGCCGGCCTGCGCGGCAGCGCGCGCGCGCCCGACGGCCGCGACCGGCCGTCGCCGCTGGCCCGGCTCGGCTCGCGCGAGCACTACCTGCAGTGGGACGGCGGCGACGGCTCGCTGGTGGCCCGGCTCGGCCGGTTCTACCCGACCTTCGGCCTGCGCCTGCAGGACCACACCAGCTACGTGCGGCGCTACCTCGGCTCGTACCTGCTCGAGGAGCCGTACGCGCTGTCGGTCAGCAAGTTCGGGCCGACCTGGGAGGCGCACGTGAGCGCGTTCGTGCCGAGCTTCGTGCCGCGCACCGCGGCCGGGCCGAAGGCCATGGGCGTGACCGCGTACGCCGAGCGCCGCATCCTGGACGACAGCGCCGCGCTCGGCGCGCAGCTTCGCGTGGCGGTCGCGCCGACCACCAGCACGTACACCCTCGGCGCGGTCGGCAAGCGCTGGCTGCCCGAGGCCGGCGTGCTCCTGCTCGGCGAGCTCGACCTGCAGCGGCAGACCTTCGCCGACGACGCCGGGCCCGGTCGGTGGCAGCTGGCCAGCTACCTCGGCGCCAGCAAGCCGGTGGCGGCGCGCTGGTGGACCAGCGCCGGCCTGCACCTGTGGGACCCCGACGTCGGCCTGCGCGCGTCGAGCCGGACCGCGGCCGACGTCAGCGTGCAGTACTTCCCGTACGCCCACGTCGAGCTGCACCTGCTCGGGCGGCTGGCGACGACCGGCGGCAACTACGACGACCCCAGCGCGCTGGCCATGCTCCAGCTCCACTACTTCCTGTGAGGTCACTCATGCGGACCCTCGCCCCCTGCGTCCTCGCCACCAGCGTGTGGCTGGGCGCGCCCGGCTGCACCGCCGAGGCACCGACCGACCCGAGCTGGCAGGAGGACGTGCTGCCGATCCTGGTGGCGCACTGCAGCCGCTGCCACGCCCAGCCGGCCCACATCGCGCCCGACCTCCTGCAGTGGGTCAGCTACGACGACGTGACCGGCCCCGGCGACGCCACGTTCTACGGCGCGGCCAGCAACGCCATGGCGCTGGTCGACAGCATCCGGACCGGGTACATGCCCAAGGACGGACGGTTTCCGCCCGACGAGGTCGCGGTGCAGACGCTGGCCAACTGGGCCGCCGCCGGGGCGGCGCGTGGCCCGACCCGGGTCGGCAACCACACCCCGACGCTGACCGTGCGCGAGCTCAGCCGCGACGGGGCGACCGTCGTGCTCGAGGTCGAGACCGCCGATGAGGACGGTGACTTCGTGGTCGGCCAGCTGCTGGCCCGGCCAGCCGCTGGCGGCGCCGACACGGTGGTGGCCCTCCTGCCGAGCGGGCGAGCCCAGCTCACCCTCGATCTGTCGGCGCTACCGCCCGGCCGGTACGTGCTGCAGGCCCGGCTCGACGACGGCGGCGGGTTCGGCAACATCGACGCCGGCGAGCTCATGGTGGGAGGCGCGCGATGAGCCGGCGCCTCGTCGGCCCCGCCGCGCTGCTGGCGGCGGCCTGCGGCACCGCGGTCGCCCCCGAGCCGACCGGCGACTACACGAGCTGGCCGGTCCGGCTCGAGACCTACGGGCCGGCGCCGGGCCACGGCGACACCTACCGCGTCATCTACGCCAACGACGTCGCCGCCATCAGCCCCCCCGGCGACTACGGCCCGCTGGCCGATGCCGGCATGACCGCGGTGGTGGTCAAGGAGGTGCGCGACAACGTGAACAACACGCCGGGGCCGCTGCGGTACCTGGCGATCATGCGCAAGCAGGCCGGCACCGACGGCGATCCGACCCAGGGCCTGTGGCTGTTCACCCGGGCCGAGACGCCCGGCGGTGCCGAGGTCCAGCACGACTTCTGCTGGGACCGCTGCCACGTCTCGGCGCCGCTGTTCGGGGTGTGGCTCGACTACTCGGCGTCGACGACGCAGTAGCGACTCGCGCCGGGGCCGCACCGGCCGCCCCGGGTACGGTTCGACGGAACAGGCGGGACAGCCGTCCGATCCGTTCATCGACCCGATCGGCGCTGGTTCGGTCGTGCCCGCGCTGGGTCGAGCCAGGCCGGTGCGCTACCCTGCGCGGCGATGGCCACCGGCTTGCTCCTGCTCAACCTCGGCACCCCCGACGCGCCGACCCCGACGGCGGTGCGGCGCTACCTGCGCGAGTTCCTGTCCGACCCGCGCGTGCTCGACATGAACCGGGTCGGCCGCGCGTTGCTGCTCAACCTCATCATCCTGCCGTTTCGGCCCAAGAAGAGCGCGCACGCCTACCAGCAGGTGTGGGACGCCACGCGCGGCTCGCCGCTCATGTACCACTCGCGCGACCTCACGACGCAGGTCGCCGCGGCGCTCGGCCCGGACTGGAAGGTCGAGCTGGCCATGCGCTACGGCAGCCCGTCGATCCCCGACGCCATGGCCCGCCTGCGCGCGGCCGCGGTCGACCGCATCGTCGTGTTGCCGCTGTTCCCCCAGGCCGCGTCGTCGTCGTCGGGCACGGCGGTGGCCCGGGTCATGGAGCTGGCCGGCACCGACTGGAACGTGCCGGCGCTGACCGTGGTGCCGGCGTTCCACGACGACCCCGGCTTCCTCGACGCCTTCGCCGCGGTCGGCCGCCCGGTGCTGGCCGAGCTGAGGCCCGACCACGTGTTGTTCTCGTACCACGGCCTGCCCGAGCGCCACATGCACAAGGGCGACGCCACCGGCGCCCACTGCCTGCACAAGGCCGACTGCTGCGCGGCGCTGGGACCGGTCAACCACCAGTGCTACCGCGCTCACTGCTACGCCACCAGCCGCGGCCTGGCCAGCCGGCTCGGCCTCATCCCCGCCGCGGGCGAGCTGGTCGGGCCGGGTGAGGCGGCCGCCACGGCCGACGGCGCCATCCCGTACTCGAGCGCGTTCCAGTCGCGCCTGACCAAGATCCCGTGGATCCGGCCATACACCGACCACGTCCTCGACGAGCTGGCCAGGCGCGGCGTCAAGCGGCTGGCGGTGTTCTGCCCGGCCTTCGTGGCCGACTGCCTCGAGACCCTCGAGGAGATCGGCCTGCGCGCGCGCGAGCAGTTCCGCGCCGCCGGCGGCGACGAGCTGGTGCTGGTGCCGTCGCTCAACAGCAGCCCGGCCTGGGTCGAGGCGGTGTGTGCCCTGGCCCGCCAGCACGCCGGCGATGGCCGCGGCGTGCGGCCGGCCGCCCTGCGCGTGGCGTGAGCCACGGCGAACAACGCCGAAACGAGCGACGGGCGCCACCGGGCGCCCGCCTCACTCGACCGGTGTGATCAGGTCACGGCACGAGGCGCGGCGCGTCGCAGGTGCCGGCGGTCTTGTGGGCCATGGCCGCGGTGTAGAACTCCTGCAGCGCGTCCCACGCGCCGTTGGCGTTGGCGTCGAACTGCGGGTGGGCGGTGTGCGGGGCCACGGCGCGGGCGACGCGGTCGATGGTGTTGGCGTTGACGATCATCTGGGCCGCGGCCAGGTTGGTGATGTCGGCCTGGAAGAAGGTCTGCATGAAGTAGCGGTTGGTCGAGATGGCGCCAAACATCAGCGTCGGATCGGCCGAGACCAGGAACGAGGCCTGGCCGGTCTCGTGGCAGCGCACGCACGGGCCTGACGAGCTGGGCAGGGCCGACCACAGCGGCGCCATGTTGGCGGCCTCGAAGTCGGTCAGCTTCATGCAGCCCGACCATTCGCGCATCAGGCGGTCGCTGACCTGACCCGGGGTCTCGGTCGGGTTGGGGTTCGGGTTGGGATTGACGTTGCGCTCGGACACCTCGAGGGCGAGCCACTCGGTGATGGTGGTCGACTCGGCCGGCAGGTAGGTCTGGCCCTGGTGGCCGGACGCGACCGCGGTGACCTTGGTCAGGATGGGCGCGCCGGTCGAGGTGTAGTCGCCGACGACGGAGCCGAAGCCCGTCGCCGTGGTGTACGCCGCGGCCAGGGTGGCGCCGACGAAGGGGGTCGCGACCGCGGTGGCCCCGCTGTGGCAGCCGGCGCACTTGGACTGCAGGATCGGGAACACCTCGTTCTCGAACGCCAGCCGGGCGGCGCTGCTGCCGCCGCCGCCGTCGTCGCCGCCGCCACCGTCGTCGCCGGTGTCGATGCTGCCGACGCAGGCGCTGACGGACAGCAGGGCACCAAGTGAGCCGAGCGTGATGATCGACAGCAGGCCTGGACGGGTCATGCGGCTCCCCTTGGTCATGTCCCTGTAGCAAAGCAAGTGATGCGCCAGGGTGATGGCATCGTAACAGCTTGAAACTGCAAGGCGCAAGCGATCTCCGGCGGGGCCCGCTGGGGTCTTGCCCTGGGGCCCTGCGCCTCGACGTCGACGGTCCCCAGCAGCGGCGTGATCGGCGCCGCAACCCCCGTGGCGCCAGGCCTCGACCCGGACCGAAAACGACCAGGGCGGCCACATGGGCCGCCCTGGCGAGACACGGGGGACGAGGTTGCTCAGTTGGTCAGCTTGGGCGCCGGGTCACACAGGGCGCCGGCCTTGTTGGCCATGGTCTGGGTGTAGAACTGCTCGAGGGCGGTCAGCGCGCCGTTGTTGTTGATGTCGAACCGCGGGTGCTCGGTGTGCGGGACCTGGGCCAGGGCGACGCGGTCGAGCGCGGCCCGGTTGATCACGATCTGCGGGGTGGCCGACAGGACGTCGGGCACGAAGTAGCTGAGCATGAAGTAGCGGTCGGTGGCGATGGCGCCGAACATGCGGGTCCGGTTGGCGGTGGCGATGAAGTCGGCGTAGCCGGCCTCGTGGCACACCTCGCAGTTGCCCTCGTCGCTGCCGGTGTTCGACCAGGCCTCGGCCATGTTGGCGGCGTCGAAGTCCGTCTGCTTCATGCAGGCCGACCACTCCTTGAGCAGGCGGTCGGCGACCTGACCGGGCCCCTCGGGGGTCGGCTCGGGGGTGCCGCCGGTGCCGGCGCGGGCCTGGACCTCGAGGCCGAGCCAGTTGAGGAGGTCGGCGCTCTCGTCGAGGGTGTACGGCCCGTAGTGGCCGCCCTGGACCTTGGCGTAGACCTGGGCGCCGGTCTCGGTGAAGTTGCCGACCACGGTGGCGTAGCTGGTCGCGGTGACGTAGGCAGTGTCCACGGTCGGGCTGACGAACGCGGTCGAGACCGCGCCGCCGGCCGACGAGTGGCACCCGAGGCACTTGCTGGCGAGCACCGGGTGCACGCCGCGATCGAACGCCTCACGCGCCTTCTGGGCCGGGGTGAGGACGGTCGGGTTGGGGTCCGGATCCGGGTCCGGATCGGGATCCGGCTCCATGTTGTCGATGCTGCCAACACACGCCGCCAGAGCCATCGAAGCCATCGCCGCCAGAAGGTTGATCCGGTTCTTCATTTTCGCGCTCCCCGTGGTGTCTGGACAACCTGATGAGCAAGGGTCGAGCCACCTCGTGACCGCCTGTAACATATTGCAATCACATGACAGGAGATCCCGGATCTGGGTGCTCCGGGTCTCAGGCGGCTGGGGCCTCCCTACCCGTGGGTACTGGGGAGGGGCCCTCCCCTACCCGGGCCCACACGCAGCGGCCGCCGAAACGGCCTCGGCCCCGCGGGGCAGGCGGGGCCGAGGACACACCAGAGGGTGGCGAGGTAACTAGTTCAGCAGGCGCGGCGGGTCACACGTGCCGGCGGTCTTGTGGGCCATCGCCGCCGTGTAGAACTGCAGGAGCGCGTCCTGGCCGCCGTTGTCGTTGGGGTTGAAGCGCGGGTGCTCGGTGTGAGGCGGCAGGGCGTCGGCCACCCGGAGGATCGCCGCCTCGTTGATCTTCATAGTCGCGTTGGCCAGGTCGGTGATGTCGGGCGTGAAGAAGCTCATCATGAAGAAGCGGTCGGTCGAGATCGCGTTGAACATGCGGGTCCGGTTCTCGGTGGCGATGAAGGCGGCGTAGCCAGCCTCGTGGCAGACCTCGCAGTTGCCCTCGTCGCTGCCGGTGTTGGCCCAGGCCGCGGCCACGTTGGCCGCGTCGAAGTCCGTCTGCTTCATGCAGCCGGACCACTCGCGCATCAGGCGATCCGAGACCTGGGCCGGGGACTCACCACCACCGCCGCCGCCGCCGCCACCGCCGCCGGCGGCACGGGCCGCCACCTCGGCGTCGAGCCAGCCCGCCACCGCCGCCTGCTCGGCGGCGTCGTAGGTACGGCCCTGGTGCGGACCGGGCACCATCTTGCTGTAGATGGGTGCACCGGTGGTGGTGAAGTTGCCCACCACCGACGAGAAGCCGATGGCTTGATCGTAGGCCACCGCCAGCGTCGCGCCGACGAACGGCGTCGAGCCAGGGCTGACGCCGTGACAGCCGGAGGTGGCGCAGCCCTTGCCCGCCGTCGTGCTGGACAGGATGGGATAGACGTCCTGCTCGAAGGCCTGCTTGGCCACCGCGGCCAGGCCGGTTCCACCGCCGCCGCCACCGCCGCCTCCACCACCGCCGCCACCGCCACCTCCACCACCGCCGGGCGGCGTGTCATCGATGCTGCCGATGCAGGCGGTCAGGGACAGGGCGCCGAGGGCGAGGAAGGTGGTCAGGATCGAGCGGGTCATGGCGAGCTCCTGGGACTTCGACCGGGCGAGAGGCCGATCGGCGAGGGGTCTGGAAAATGGCGCCGCAGGGTGCCTTGCGGGCACCCTGCGGCTCGGTCAAGCAACAACCAGGAAGGACACGCGTCGCTTACTTGCGGCGGCGGATGAAGGCCGCCAGGCCGAGCAGCAGACCCGCCAGGCCAGCGCCCTGGGCGCCGCCGGTCGAGCAACCACCCACGGCCTCGCCGCCACCACCGGTGTTGTCACCACCGTTGTCGTCGTCGCCGGTCTGGCCGCCGGTGTCACCGGGGACGTCCTGCCAGCCACCACCCGGGGTCGGGGCGTCCTCGGAGAACGCGACCGGGAAGATGGACACGTAGGACGAGGTCTTGAGCGCGGCGTTGTTGTCGGTCGGGTCCTTGGCGGTGAGGCCCATGGCCACGAAGTACTTCACCTTGTTGCCGTTCATGCCCTCGAACGGGTTGCGGACGAGCGTACCGGCGGCGAAGTTGCGGCCCTGGTTACCGGGGTTGTTACCCAGGTAGTTCGAGTACAGGTGGCGGTCGTAGCCGGCGCCGGCGCTGTGCTCGCCCAGGTTCTTGAGGGTGCCGGTGGCGGTGTCGAAGCCGATGGTGCGCAGGGTCGCCGAGCGGTTGGCGCCACCGACGTGGCTACCGGACATCAGGACGAAGCCGGGCATCAGGTTCTGACCCTTGCCGAACACCGTCTCCATCATGGAGAGGTGGGTGCCGTCGGTGCCGAGGATCATGTCGGTGATGTCGGTCGGCGGCATCACGTAGGTCAGGCTGTCGCGCAGCGGGCGGATGACGGTGACGTCGTTGGTGATGTTGCGGCCACCCTTGGCGTTGTTGGTGTTGTTGCCGACGTTGCCGTTGTAGCGCAGCATGACCTGGTCGCTGTTGGTCACGCTGCCATCGGCGGCGATGCCCTTGACGCGGGCGTGCATGGCGCGCATGGCGTAGGCGCGGCGGGTCTCGTCACCGAGCTGGACCTCCTGGCGGTAGGCGATCCGCTCCTTCCACAGCAGGCGGGAGTCGGCGTTCTGGCCGAGCTCGGCGCCCTCGGACAGGTCGATGGCCGCGCCCCACACGCCCTCGCGCTGCGGCTGGGTGTTGCCCTCGGTCCAGGTGCAGAAGGCGGTGTTCGGGTCGGCGTCCGAGATGGAGCAGCGGCCACGCGAGCGCTCCTCCTGCTGGGCCAGCGACAGGTCGAACCGGCGGGTGATGGTGCACGAGGTGGCCGCGCCGGTCACCGCGTCGAGATCGCAGGCGACGTCAGTGCCGCCAGCCCAGCCGTCGTCGTTGCCGTTGCCGTTGCAGCCGTGCCACTGCACGAAGCGGGTGACGTAGCTGTTGCCGGTCTTGGCCTTGTAATAGACCTCGTTGGCGTCGGCACCGGTCTGGTGCATCGAGCAGTCGTCGTTGTTCTTCGCCATGATGGCGACCTGGTCCTGGACCTGGCCGTTGGCGTTGCGGATGGTCACCGGCGCGCCGTTGAGGTCGAGGACCTTGGCGTAGCGGATGGTGTCGTTGTTCGGCTGGTAGTTGAGGAACAGGAGGAAGTTCTTGCCCTCGTTGATCGAGAGGATCGCCGGCTTGTGGCAGTTGCGATACTCGTTGCCATCGTTGTCGCTGGCCCACACGTCGACCGCGCCGGCCGGGCGGCGGACCGAGACCGAGCCGTCAGCCTGCTGGAAGGTCTCGAGCGGGGTCACCGCGCACTGGATCTGGTTGTTCGGCGCCGAGTTGCCGTTGATGTTCGAGGTGCGCATCTCGACGTACATGGCCTTGGTGCCATCGGGCGTGAAGGCGATCGAGGCCTGCTCGTTGGTGTGCTCCTCGTCGTTCTTGCGCAGGCGGGCGATGCCGTCGTCGCCGATACGAACGTCGGTGAGGTCGTTGTCACTCGGGGCGTGGATCTTCACCGAGATGGCGCGGCCAATCTCCTGCGCGCCAGCGACGCTCGGGATCGCCAGCCCAGCAAGTGCACCCGTCAGCATGGCCCATCGATTCAGCTTCTTCATGGTGGTTCGCCCCGTTGGAAAATTGGTTGTTGCTGGCAGGACGCTAGAGCAAGGCATGTGCCCGGGTGAACGTCCCTCTATCTGGCTGAAACGAAAGGATCGGATCCGATCCCGGCCCCCCACTTCGGGGATGTTGCACCCAGGTTACCCGGGGAGAGCATCCCCACCCCCCCCCTCGATCTGGGGCCCCTACCCCACCAAACCAGCCTGATTGGCCGGACCAATTCCAGGGGCACGGGGATTCAGAGCTCTTCGTTTGGACGGACCACCGGCAGCTCCTTGGGGTCGAGCGCGCGGGTGTGGAGCGCCAGGCTGTTGGCCCGGCGCTTCTTGTCGCCAATGAGGACCCCGCCCTTGGCCTGGGCGCTGGCGGTGAAGTAGGTGGTCTCCAGCTCGGCCCGGGTCAGCTTCTCGGTCCGGCGCTCGCCCCGGATGATGTAGGCCTCGACCAGCTTGTCGGTGGCCACCCCCTGCTTCTGCAGGAACGCGAACAGCGAGAAGCGGAGCTCCCCGTCTGGTCCCTTGCTGGCGTCGGCCGGCTGCAGCTCCTGCCGCTTGAGGTAGGCGGCGAGCAGATCGTCGACGTAGATCCGCACGCCGCCACGCAGCGGCTCGCCGAAGTACGGCACGCCGAGCTGGATCTCCTCGCCCAGCTTGAAGCCCTCGTTGCGCACCAGCACCGGCGGCTCCTTCTCGACGTAGATCATCACCGACGAGATCTTGTCGGGCGTGCGGCCGTTGCCGAAGCCGAGCGGGACGACGGGGATCGCCTTGCCCTGGACCAGCCCGCCGAAGCGGAACTGGAAGCCCTCGGCCAGCTTGCCGCGCAGATCGGCCCCGGTGGCGACGATGGAGTCGGTCAGCTTGGGGCCATACACGTGCATCGCCTTGACCTTGGCCACGTCGACCTGGATCGCCTTGAGGTAATCGACGAAGCGGTAGCGCCGCTCCTCCTGCCAGGTCCAGCCCGGATCGTTGCTGTTGGGCCGCTTGGGCGCCGACACCTTGTTCTTGATCCACACCGGCTCGAGGCCGACCGGCAGCTCGCCCCAGGCCAGCATCGCCCGGGCCTTGCCGTCGACGTAGACCCCGGTGTCACGCCAGCGATCGGCGCCGGCCTTGAACTCGGCCGGGATGTACGCCTGGTCCTCCCGGGCCCCGAGCAGATCGACGTACTCGGCCCGGCTCATGCCCGCGGCGAGCAGGCGATCATAGAGGTCGCCGTACGTCATCGGGTTCCACGGGTGCCATGGCCCCGTCGACGGCCGACCATCTACCGTCGCGCCGGACTTGCAGCCGAGGCTGCTCGCGAACAGGGCCGCCGCGACCGCCAGCAGGACCAGGGAGGGCTTCATCGCCGTCAATATAGCGCCCGCCACCACGGCGGCGTGTCGGTCGCGGGCGAGAAATGGCGCGTGAGGGTGGGCGAGCGCGGCCGGTTGGCCGTGGCCGAGCACCAGCACGCTGGGAGGCGCGGACCCCAGGCGGTGGGGCCTGGCCAGCCAACGTGAGGTCGGAAGCGGCGTGGATCCATCACGGCGCTCACCGCAACCTCGCGTGGTAGGCTTCGTAGCTCGCGGGGACCGGTGGCACACCACTTGCTCGAACTCGGGGGAGTATGCGCGAAGCAAAGCTGTTGATCATGGCGTTGTTGGGCTCTGCGGGCGCCGCGGGCTGCGTCGGGGCCGCCGATGACGGCGGCGGCGGCGGCGGCGGTGGTGGTGGTGGTAGCGGCGACGTCGATCGCATCACCTGCTCCGCCGAGCTGGGCATCACCGGCACCTTCGCGGTGGGTGATCCACGCCCGGCCGAGATCATGGGCTGCTGGCCGATCGGCACGTGGACCTTCACGGCCACCGTCGGTGCCAGCAACTGCCCGGCGGCGCCGCCGCTGGCCTCGCAGTACCAGTTTCGCGGCGAGCGTGACCTCACCAGCGAGGACCCCGACTACACCTGGGTCTACACCTACCTGACCGACCCGACCGACACGATGGTTCGGGTCTCGGTCAGCTCCGGCGGCGGCGGTGAGTGTGAGGGCAGCATCCAGCTGTTCTCGGCCGACGGCAAGACGCTGACGCTGCTCAAGCCGGCCCTGCAGGAGGACGGCGTCACGCTCACCGGCTTCGGCCAGTACGAGATCCACACGCTCGATCAGCGCCTGTAGCCAGGCGCGGGCCGGAGGCGACCATGGTGAAGTGGCTCGGCGCGGCCGCGGTGCTGGTGCTGGTCGCCGCCTTCCTGCTGTGGCGCGAGCTGCGGGCCGGGCCGGCCGCGCTCGACGAGAGTCCGGGGCCGGCCCGCACCACCAGCGAGGGCCCATCGCCGACGCGGGTCGCCCCGGTCCGGACCGCGCCCGCGCAGGACGCCGGCATGGCCATGGCCGAGGTGACCGACGCCCCGGTCATCCTCCATGGCGAGCTGCTGCACCTGCGCGTCGAGGAGGAGTACCCGCGCACGTTCCTCGAGTACGTGGCCGACTGCTACAAGGGTGGGCTGCACCGCAAGGAGAAGCTCAAGGTCGGCTTCAACGTGACGATCAAGGACCACGAGGTCCGGCTGACCGACATCAAGCCGATCGAGAGCACCCTGACCGACAAGGCGGTCGAGCGCTGCTTCCTGGCCGAGCTGGCCAAGATCAAGTTCCGTGACGACACCGTCCCCGACTACGTCTACGACGACGAGCTGGTGATCCGCCTGAGCCTGCTCAAGCGGTTCTCGCAGGAGCCCGAGCCGGACTGATCAAGACGCCCCGGGGCTCGCGCGGGTACAGTACGGTACAGTGCGCGCCGCATGAACCCGCTCGCAGCCGTCCACGGCAACCTCCTGGTCGTCCGCCCGCCGGTGCCGGCGACCTGCAACAAGGCCGGCGCCAACTACAAGAGCGAGGTCACTCACCTGACCTACTCACCGCGCCAGGCCTACGACGAGTGGCTGTCGATCCTCGACGGCATCGTCGCCTGCGGTGGCGACGCGCTGTATGCCTTCGAGGCGGTCGACCTGCCCTTCCTCGGCCACGTCGGGCTCGAGGTCGACGGCGACGGCGCCATCCGCCCGGCGGGGGCGCGCGAGGTGCTGGGCAACCTGGCCGACGTCATGACCGGCCGGGTCTTCACCGCCAACGGACCGTGGGTGACCCGGCACCAGCACCAGCTGCGGGCGGTGATGCCGAACATGCTGGCGCACCGCCGGATCGAGGCGCCGTACTACACCGACCTCCTGGCCGAGGTTGCCCACGCCGCCGGGCTCGAGCTCGAGGTCATCGCCAACCCGCACCCGTGGGAGGGCATGGCCGACGTCGCGGCGGTCGGCGACGAGGTGGTGCTGACCTATGCCGTGCCCGGCCACTACGACGAGGGCCTGGCCGCCAAGAGCCCACGCTCGACCCTGGCCGGCGTGACCTTCGCCGCCGATCAGAGCGGCGTGCCCGAGGCCGCGCGCCGGTACGCCGAGCTGGTGTACCCGCACTTCCACGGCGACACGGTCCACTTCTCGGCCCGGCCGGGCACGGGCGCGCCGGTGCTGGTCCACTACCCCGGCGGGCTCTGGCGGGACGGCTCGGCCACGCTCGGCGCGGCGCTGCACCACGCGCTGGTGCCGATCGAGCGCGACGACGCCGTCGAGCAGTACGCCGGCAACTCGCGCCAGGTCGCCAGCGGGGTGCTGGTGCCGGACGGAGTGTCGACCGGCTTCGTGGCCACCCTCGAAGGGCTCGGGCTGCCGTGCCACCGCGTGCCGCTGTTCGAGCTGTTCGGCAAGGCCGGCGGCGGCCCGGCCTGCGCGACCCTGTACCTGCCCGACAACCTCGAGGTCCCAGGCGACGCGCCGTTTCGCTACAGCGCGAGCCGGGATCGAGTGCGGGCCCGGCGCGACCAGGTGCCGGCGACCCTCACCGTGTCGCCCGAGTTTTTTCAGGGGAAGTCGCGCGGTTAGCGAGGTCGACACCCGGACGCGACCCAGCCCGAACGCAGTTCCGGCGTGAAAACCTGAGGGATCCCCAAAAGATCCACGACGGTCACAAAAGCGCCCCGGGCCCTGGAAACTTGCTCGGCGGGTGGATAAACACACAGCATTCCGCAGCGGTGACGGCCTCGCGGCCCGCCATCGACTCAACGGCACTAACCAAGGATCGAGATTCCATGAAGCGGCTTTTCCAAGTGTTCGGCGCTGCCGCCCTGGCGGTCGGTGGGGTCGCGGTCTCGACGTCGGTCGCGCAGGCCAACGTCGAGGTCGGCGGCACGGCTGGTGTTCACATCTTCAGCCAGGACAACGAGCTCGGCGTGGTCGACTCCGACGACGCCACGTCGCTCCGTAACTCGGCGCTGTTCGGGCTGCGGCTCGGCGTCACCTTCACCGACATGCTCGGCGTCGAGGGTGAGGTCGGCTTCGTCCCGACCGAGGGTCGGTCGATGGTGTTCGACGTCTTCAACCTGACGTACCGGGCCCACCTGATCGCCCAGTTCCGCGCCGCCAACCCGGCCAACAAGGTGGTGCCGTTCGTGGTGCTCGGTGGTGGCCTGATGCAGGTCCTCAAGTCCGACTCCGAGGACATCATCTCGAAGGACACGGACGAGACGCTGTACGTCGGCATCGGCGCCAAGTACCGCGTCGACAACGGCTGGGGCCTCCGCTTCGACGGTCGCCTGCTGCTGCCGCCGTCGAGCGCGAGCGAGTCGGTCACCATGGACTTCGAGGCCCTGCTCTCGATCTACAAGGAGTTCGGCCGCAAGGAGGCCGAGAAGACCGTCGAGCCCGAGCCCGACACCGGCCCGGCCGACGCCGATGGCGACGGCATCACCGATGACGCCGACAAGTGCGCCAACGAGGCCGAGGACAAGGACAGCTTCCAGGACGAGGACGGCTGCCCGGACAACGACAACGACGGTGACGGCGTGGCCGACGCGTCGGACAAGTGCCCGTCGGAGGCCGAGGACACCGACCAGTTCCAGGACGACGACGGCTGCCCCGAGGCCGACAACGACGCCGACGGCGTGCCGGACGCGGCCGACAAGTGCCCGACCGACGCCGAGGACAAGGACGGCTTCCAGGACGACGACGGTTGCCCGGACAACGACAACGACAACGACGGCGTGTCCGACGCCAACGACAAGTGTGGTGATCAGCCGGAGACCATCAACGGCTACCAGGACGGCGACGGCTGCCCGGACGAGATCCCGGCCGCGGTCAAGAAGTTCACGGGTGTCATCAAGGGCATCAACTTCAAGCCGGGCTCGGCCGAGATCCTCAAGACCTCGTTCAAGACCCTCGACGGCGCCGTCAAGGTGCTGAGCGAGAACCCGGACCTCAAGCTCGAGGTCCAGGGCCACACCGACGACCAGGCCCCGAAGAAGGGTGGCACCTTCCCGGACAACCAGGCCCTGTCGCAGGCCCGCGCCGAGTCGGTCGCCAAGTACTTCACCGACAAGGGCATCGACGCCGCGCGCGTCGTCGCCAAGGGCTACGCCGACAGCCAGCCGATCGACGCGAAGAAGTCGGCCGCGGCGCGCGCCAAGAACCGCCGGGTCGAGTTCAAGCTCATCTCGGACGTCCAGGCTCCGGCGGCCCCGTAACCATCGACGTGACGAACCGGGCCACCAGCTGACCGTGGTCAGCCGGTGACTCGCTCGAAGGCCCGCTCCGGCGGGCCTTCGTCGTTTTCGGCGCCGCCGCCGGCTGGTACAGTCTGGCCGTGCCGCTCGCCCCCGCCCTGCTGCGCTCGCTGGTGTGCCCACGGACCCACGAGCCGCTGCGGTACCTGCCGGCCGGGGCCCATGGCGACGAGCTGCTGGTCGCGCCCAGGGCCGGCCTGGCCTACCGCGTCGACGACGGGGTGCCGGTGCTCCTGGTCGAGGAGGCGCGCCCGCTGACGCCGGCCGAACGGGCGGCGGCGCTGGCGCTCGCCGACACTCCCGCTCCGGTCCCGACCGGCTCGAATCCGTAAGGGATTTCGGACAGTTGACCGGCGATCTCGGACGCTTTTGGGTTGACTCGCACGGCGATCGCGCGGTAGATCGCGGTCCCTCTCGCAAGGCGCGATCGTGCTCAAGGCCCTCTCGATCTTCACCGGCAACTCCAACCGCAGCCTGGCGGAGGAGATCTGCAAGTTCGTCGAGATCCCGCTCGGCAAGGCCGACGTCACCCACTTCTCCGACGGTGAGATCTACGTCGAGATCGGCGAGAACGTCCGCGGCGTGAACTGCTTCGTCGTGCAGCCGACCTGCACGCCGGTCAACCAGTCGCTGATGGAGCTGCTCATCATGATCGACGCGCTCAAGCGCGCGTCGGCCGGCAGCATCGTCGCCATCATCCCGTACTTCGGTTACGCCCGGCAGGACCGCAAGGCCAAGCCGCGCACGCCGATCACCGCCAAGCTGGCCGCCAACCTGATCACCGCCGCCGGCGCCGACCGCGCGCTGGCGATGGACCTGCACGCCGGCCAGATCCAGGGCTTCTTCGACATCCCGTTCGACCACCTGTTCGCCATGCCGGTCCTCATCGAGGAGCTGCGCCTGCTCGGCTACGGCGGCGAGCAGACGGTGGTGGTGTCGCCCGACGCCGGCGGCGTCGAGCGCGCCCGCGCGTTCTCCAAGCGCCTCGGCGCCGGCCTGGCCATCATCGACAAGCGCCGGCCCGCGCCCAACGTGACCGAGGTGATGAACATCGTCGGCGACGTGCGCGGCAAGCGCGCGGTCATCGTCGACGACATCATCGACACCGCCGGCACCTTGACCAACGCCGCCGCCGCCATCATGAGCGCCGGCGCGGCCTCGGTCGCCGCCTGCGCCAGCCACGCCGTGTTCAGCGGCAAGGCGGTGCCGCGCATCACCGACTCGGCCCTGCAGCACGTCGTCGTCACCAACACCATCCCGTCGTCGGAGGCCTCGGCCGCCTGCCCCAAGGTCCGGGTCCGCTCGGTCGGCCGCCTGCTGGGCGAGGCGATCAAGCGCATCCACCACGGCGACTCCATCAGCAGCCTCTTCATGTAGCCGGTCGACCGGCGCCGCCGCCGGTCACCTCCCCGTCGCGTCACCCTGGTCCTCTCCCTAGTTCGTTCGACATCGTCGGTCGCCCTGCACAACGTATCGAGGTCTTGTCATGTCCATGGAAGTCGGAAAGCTCACCGTCACCACTCGCTCCACCTCCGGCAAGGGTCCGGCCCGCCAGCTGCGCGCCAAGGGCCAGGTTCCCGGCGTGTGTTACGGCGCCTCCAAGGCGGGCCGCCTCGAGCCGCTGCCGATCATCGTCGACGTCAAGGCGCTGCGCGCCGCGCTCGACCCGGTCCGCAAGCAGAACACCGTCATCGAGCTGACCGTCGATGACGGCGGCAAGAAGACCGTCCTGTCGGCCCTGCTGCGCGACTACCAGGTCGACGCCATCCGCCGCGACATCACCCACGTCGACCTCATGGCGATCGACCCCGACAAGGAGGTCGTCGCCGTGGTGCCGCTCGAGTTCGCCGGCAAGCCCAAGGGCGTCATCGACGGCGGCCAGATCCGCACCGTGCTGCGCGACGTGTCGGTCCGCGCCAAGCCGGCCGACATCCCGGTCAAGCTCATCGTCGACGTGTCGCCGCTCGGCGTCGGCGACGTCGTCCACGTGTCCGACATCCCGGTCCCGGCTGGCGTCACCTACGTGACCGGCCGCGATCAGGCGGTCGCCATGTGCGCGCTGCCCGAGGAGGACAAGACCCCGGTGGCCGCGGCCACCGACGCGACCGCGGCCGCAGGTGCGGCTCCGGCCGCGGGTGCGGCGGCTCCGGCCGCGGGTGGCAAGGCCCCGGCGGCAGCGGCCGGCGGCAAGGCCCCAGCTGGCGGCAAGGCGGCTCCGGCCGCGGCTGGCGGCAAGGCGGCCCCGGCGGCGCCAGCGGCCAAGGGCGGCGGCAAGAAGTAAGGGCCCCGGGCGCGCGGGCCTCCCATGTGGCTCATCGTCGGGCTGGGCAACCCCGGCCCCAAGTACGCGCGCAACCGGCACAACGTCGGGTTCCGGGTGGTCGAGGAGCTGGCCCGGGCTGGCAACCTGCCGGCCTGGAAGGGCAACAAGCTCGGCGGTGAGACCACCAGCGGGGTGATCGATACCCCGCGCGGCCGCATCAAGGTCACCTTGCTGCGGCCGATGGAGTTCATGAACGTCAGCGGCTTCGCGGTGCAGAAGACCGCGGCGTTCCTCGGCGTCGGCACCGACGAGCTCCTGATCATCCACGACGACATCGACCTCGACTTCGGCGCGGTCCGGGTCAAGACCGGCGGCGGCCACGGCGGCCAGAACGGCGTGCGCTCGATCATCGACCAGCTCGGCGGGGCCGGCTTCGCCCGGGTCCGGATTGGCGTCGGCAAGCCGGGGCCACGGGCCGGCGCCGCCGACGGGGGCGCGGCCGAGGCGCGGGCCGCTGGAAATCGGGCACTTGGCGCCGCCGCCGCCGGGACCAAGGATGTCGCCGGGTGGGTCCTGGCCGACTTCCCGGCGGCCCAGGCGGCCACGGTCGACCGAATCCTGGCCAGCGCGGCCGACGCGGCCCGGGCCGTGGTCGGGCTGGGCGCAGGTCCTGCCATGAATGACTGGAATGGGCGGCCCTTGATCACGTAGAGTCCGCCCGCTTCGGAAGACCCACCACGATTCAACCCAGCCGACGCGCCATGGTGGTGCATCGGACCTCGCTCGCCCCTCCTCGGGGCGGGCTTCACATCCACGAGGCAACGAGGAGCAACAGATGGCACGGCTACAGAGTCTGCGTGACAAGCCCGGCACCGCCCGCGAGTACGAGACGATCTACATCCTGCGTCCCAACACGCCCAACGAGGGCGTGGCCGAGGTCAACACCCGCGTCAAGGGTGTGATCGAGGGCCTGGGCGGCAAGATCCTCAAGGTCGACAACTGGGGCAAGCGCCGCCTCGCCTACGAGGTCGCCAAGGAGCGCAAGGGCATCTACCTGTACTGGCAGTACCTGGGCAGCCCCGGCATCGTCGAGGAGACCGAGCGCAACCTGCGCATGCTCGACGCCGTGGTCCGCTACATGACGGTCAAGGTCGAGGCCGACATCGACGTCGGCGCCCGGCCGACCGAGGTCGACGACACCACGTTCGATCGCGCCGCCGCCACCGCCGCCGACGAGGAGGACATCTTCCTCAAGGGTGGGCCGGTGGTCGAGGACGAGGATGACAAGGACGACTACGTCGCCCCCGAGTTCGCCGCCGTCGAGGCCGCGGGCGAAGTTCCGAAGGAGAAGGAGTAAGCCATGTCGCGTGAACAGCTCGACGACAACATCGATCGCGACGGCGACGACCGTGGCCGTGGCCGCGGCGGCCGCGGCGGCAGTGGCGGGCAGCGCAAGAAGCGCATCTCGCCCGAGATCGAAGCCACCATCGACTACAAGAACCCGCAGGTCCTGCGCCAGTTCGTCACCGACCGGGGCAAGTTGATCCCGCGCCGGGTCAGCGGCGCCACCGCGCGGCAGCAGCGCCGCATCGCCCTGGCCGTGCGCCGGGCTCGCATGCTCGCCCTGCTGCCGTTCACCGTGACCGGCGATTGAGGAGCCAGCCATGCCCATGCAAATCATCCTGACCCAGGACGTCGCCAACCTCGGCAAGGCCGGGGAGCTCGTCACCGTGCGCCCGGGCTACGGGCGCAACTACCTGCTGCCGCAGGGCCTCGCCATGACGGCGACGGCGCGCAACAAGGCGCAGCTCGAGCACAACCGCAAGGTCATCGAGCGCAAGATCGCCACCGAGCGCGCGGCCGCCACCGAGATCGCGACCCGGCTCAACGGCATGACCCTGCAGTTCGAGCGCAACGTCGGCGACGACGAGAAACTGTTCGGCTCGGTCACCAGCCGGGACCTGACCGACCAGCTCAAGCGGGCCGGCATCGATCTCGACCACCGCGTGGTCGGGCTCGACCAGCCGGTCAAGGCGCTCGGCAAGTACGAGACCCAGGTCAAGCTCGCGGCCGGCGTGGTCGCGTCGCTCAAGTTCTGGGTGGTCGCCAAGGACCGCTGATCGCAGCTCGCCGCCGGCCTCCGGTGGTGACGACGACGGCCGCCGCCTGGCGGCCGTCGCCGTTTTCGGGCACGGGCAGGTGGCCGATCGTCGACGGGGCGCTGTGATATGGTGCTCCGCCCATGTCGCAGCAGCAGGGGCGGCGGGTGCTGCCGCACAACCTCGACGCCGAGGCCTCCGTGCTCGGCGGCGTGCTCCTGCGCAACGAGATCCTGACCCAGCTCGACACCATCGAGGTCGAGGACTTCTACAGCCTCAAGCACCAGATCGTGTTCGCCGCCATGCGCGCCCTCGAGGCCGCGGCCAAGCCGATCGACGTGGTGACGGTCGAGAACGAGATCGAGAAGGTCGGCAAGCTCGAGGCGGTCGGCGGCGTGGCCTTCCTCGGCGAGCTGGCGCTGCGGGTGCCGACGCCCGACAACGTGATGTCGTACGCCGACATCGTCCAGGAGAAGTCGACCGCCCGGAAGCTCATCAAGGCGTCGAGCGAGATCTCCGACAAGGGCTACGAGGACGGGCTCGAGGTGGCGGAGTACCTCGACGACGCCGAGGCCAAGATCTTCGCGGTCACCCAGCGCAAGGACAAGAGCGGCCCGGAGCCGCTCAAGGGCCTCATCAAGAAGGTGTTCGGCTCGCTCGACGAGCGCTTCTCGTCGGAGGGCGGCATCACCGGCGTGCCGACCGGGTTCGCCGACCTCGACGCCAAGACCGCCGGCCTGCAGCCGACCGAGCTCATCATCCTCGCGGCCCGGCCGGCCATGGGTAAGACCTCGTTCGCGATGTCGCTGGCCCAGAACGCCGCGGTGTCGGGCGGCTGGCCGTGCATCGTGTTCTCGCTCGAGATGTCCTCGACCCAGCTGGCCGAGCGCATGCTCTGCAGCGAGGCCCGGGTCGACTCGTCGGCGCTGCGGCGCGGCCAGCTGCAGCGGCAGGACATGACCAACCTGACCTACGCCGCCAACACCCTGTCGAAGGCGCCCATCCTCATCGACGACACCCCGGCGCTGTCGCTGCGCGAGCTGCGCGCGCGCGCGCGTCGGTTCCGGTCCGACAAGACGCTGTTCGACGGCCCGTTCGGCAAGAAGAAGTTCGGCCTCATCATGATCGACTACCTCCAGCTCATGCGCGGCAGCCCGCAGGCGGCCAAGGCCAGCCGCGAGCAGGAGATCTCCGAGATCTCGCGTGGCCTCAAGTCGCTGGCCAAGGAGCTCGACTGCCCGGTGGTCGCGCTGTCGCAGCTCAACCGCAGCCTCGAGTCGCGCACCGACAAGCGACCGCAGCTGTCGGACCTGCGCGAGTCGGGCGCGATCGAGCAGGACGCCGACGTCATCCTCTTCATCTACCGCGACGTCGTCTACAACAAGGACGCGGAGAACCCGCACATCGCCGAGATCATCCTCGGCAAGAACCGCCACGGCGCGACCGGCACGGTCGAGACCCACTTCGAGGGCCGCTACACCCGGTTCCAGAACCTGTCGCACCGCGACGAGGCGCCCTAGTGCTCCGACCGGGCAATTCTGATCGCACCGGGCCGGCGATCCATCGCCGATCGCATCGTTGCGTCCTCGGTCACGTACCGACGGGTATGCTCCCTCGCCCGCGCCTCGCGCTCGGCGCGCCTCGCCGGCCGGGTGCAATCATCATCACCCGGTCGGAGCACTAGGCCTGGCCATGCCCAACCCCACCGCCGGCAGCTCGCTCGGGCCGTACACGATCGAAGGCGTGATCGGCTCGGGCTCGATGGGCGACGTGTTCCGCGCCGTCGACGCCGGGCTCGGCCGCCGGGTCGCCATCAAGATCCTGGCCGAGAAGCACAAGGACAGCCCGGAGCTGCGGGCCCGGTTCGTGCGCGAGGGGCGCGCCGTCGCCGCCATCTCGCACCCCAACGTGGTCCAGGTCTTCACCACCGGCACCTTCGACGAGCGCCCGTTCATCGCCATGGAGTTCCTCGACGGCCGCGACCTCGGCAGCGTGGTCGACAAGGGCGGGCCGATGCTGCCGCTGGCGGCGGCGCAGACGGTGCGGGACGCCGCCCTCGGCCTGGCGGCGGCGGCCAAGGCCGGCCTCATCCATCGCGACGTCAAGCCGTCGAACATCGTCCAGCTGGCCGACGGCCGGGTCAAGGTGACCGACTTCGGCCTGGCCAAGCCGGTCGACCCCGGCAGCGAGCCGGCGCTGACGGCGCTCGGCGTGGTGGTCGGCACGCCCGACTACATCGCGCCCGAGCAGGCCCGCGGCGAGACCATCGACGACCGGGTCGACATCTACGCCCTCGGCGGCACGCTGTACTTCCTGCTCACCGGCATGCCGCCGTTCCGCACCGGCAACCCGGCCGAGGACAAGTACCTCAAGGTGGTGGCGCGCCACCTGCGCCAGCCGCCGCCCGATGCGCGTGAGCGCAACCCGGCCTGCGCGCCCGCGCTGGCCGAGCTGGCCATGGCCATGATGGCCAAGCGGCCGGGTGAGCGCCCCGGCTACGACGTGCTGCTGGCCCGCCTCGACGTGCTCATCGTCGAGCTGGGTGGTGCACCGCCACGGCCGCTGTCCATCCCCGGCAACGTGCAGAGCCCGCTCGCCAGCATGGTGTCTGGCCGGGCCCCGACCGCGCCGGCGGCCGGCGGCGCGACGCAGCCGCCCGGGTCGCGCCCGCCGCGCGCCGACGCCACCCCGCGGCCGGCCGCGTACCGGCGTGGCGACGACGACGGCGCCGGCACCGACGGCTCGATGGGCATCTCGGCGGCGCTGGCGGCGGCGCGCAGCGGCCCGCCGCGCTGGGTCCTGGCGGTGACCGCGCTCAGCGCGGTGTTCCTCCTGGCGTCGATGGCGTACTACCTCACGCGCGAGCGCGCCCCTGCTGGCGCCGGGGTGGCCACGCCGGTCAGCCTCGACGCCGCTCCGGCCCCGCCGCGGCTGCCGCCGCCCGACGCCGCCCCGGCCCTGCCGCGCCCACCGGCCGGGATGCTGCTGGTGGTCGGGGATGGCGGACGGCCGCTGTTCTTCGTCGACCAGAGCCCGGTCACCCACGCGGTGTTCAAGAAGTTCCTGGCCAAGCACAAGATCCCACGCGGGCAGGACGACAAGCCGGTCACCGGCGTCAGCTACAACTTCGCCCGCGCCTACGCGCAGACCAGCGGCAAGCGCCTGCTGCGCGCGGGCGAGTGGGAGCCGGCGATGGCGACCATGGGTGTGGTGCGGGCGCTCGGCCTGTTCGAGTGGGTCGACGACGGGCAGGCCGGGGTCGCGGTCGGGGTCGATCGCAAGCTCGGCAAGAAGGACAAGCCCCCGGCCGCCACCACCTTCCGCTTCGCGCGCGACCTGTAGGAGGACTCGTGCAACCATGGCGTGCTGGGGCTTGCTCCACGGCAACGGCGCGGACAGCAGCACGCCGGTCGAGGTGCTGGGCCTGTAGCCCGGCAGCCGACGTCGCGGGCCGCAACCTGGCGCCCTGGCTTGCCTTTTCGCCGCCCAGCTGATCTATAGTGGCAGCCCATGTCGTCCGACGTCGACCGCCTCGTCGACCTGATCACCCAGCGGGTCCAGGCCCAGCTGGGGCAGCGTCCCGACTCGCTCCGGGTGCTGGCGCCACGTGACCGTGGCCCGTGCCACGACGACCAGGCGCTCGGCGAGGACTGCGCCTCGTGCGGCGTGTGTGTCGTGCGCCGGCCGTGGTCGGTCCGCGCCATGGAGGGCGCCGGGGCGATGCGGGTCGGCGCGCCGGCTGGCGTCGGCGCGGTCCCGGCCGAGCTGGCCAAGCTGATCGACCACACGCTGCTCAAGCCCGAGGCGACCCGCGACGAGGTGGTCAAGCTGTGCGAGGAGGCGCGGGCGCACCGGTTCGCGTCGGTGTGCGTCAACACCACCTGGGTCGCGCTGTGCAAGTCGCTGCTGGCCGGCACCGACGTGATGGTGTGCGCGGTGGTCGGGTTCCCGCTCGGGGCGATGGCGCCGACCGCCAAGGCGTACGAGGCACGCGACGCGGTCCGCGCCGGCGCGCGCGAGATCGACATGGTGCTCAACATCGGCGCCATGAAGTCCAAGGACTACGAGACGGTGTTCGAGGACATCTGCCGGGTGGTCAAGGCGTCGGCCCCGGCCGGGGTCAAGGTCATCCTCGAGACCTCGGCGCTCACCCACGAGGAGAAGATCATCGCCTGCTCGCTGTCGAAGCTGGCCGGCGCCGCCTTCGTCAAGACCTCGACCGGCTTCGGCAAGGGCGGCGCCACCGTCGAGGACGTCGCCCTCATGCGCCAGCTGGTCGGCAACGACGTCGGGGTCAAGGCCTCGGGCGGGGTGCGCACCGCCGAGGACGTGGTGCGCATGGCCCAGGCCGGCGCCAACCGCATCGGCGCCTCGGCCTCGGTCGCCATCGTGTCGGGCAAGACCGACGGCAAGGGCGCCGGCAAGGCCGCCGCCGCCGCCAAGGGGTACTGATGCTCCCGGTCGAGCTCATCCGCTGCAAGCGCGACGGCGGGCGCATGCCCGACGCCGACATCCGCGCCTTCATGGCCGGCGTCACCGACGGCACCGTGCCCGACTACCAGGTCGCGGCGCTGCTCATGGCCATCTTCTGGCGCGGCATGGCCGACGACGAGCTGGCGACCTGGGCCGACGCCATGACCCGCTCGGGTGACGTGCTCGATCTCGGCGCCATCACCCGGCGCAAGGTCGACAAACACTCGACCGGCGGCGTCGGCGACAAGATCTCCATCCCGCTGGCGCCGGCGGTGGCCGCGTGTGGGGTGGCGGTGCCGATGGTGTCGGGCCGCGGCCTGGGCCACACCGGCGGCACCCTCGACAAGCTCGAGTCCATCCCCGGCTTCCGGGTCGACCTGCCGACCGACCGCTTCGCCGCGCTGGTCGACCAGCTCGGCACCTGCCTCATCGGCCAGACCGCGCGCCTGGCCCCGGCCGACAAGCGCCTGTACGCGCTGCGCGACGTGACCGGCACGATCGAGTCGGTCCCGCTCATCGCCTCGTCGATCATGTCGAAGAAGCTGGCCGAGGGCATCGACGGCCTGGTCCTCGACGTCAAGGTCGGCGCCGGCGCCTTCATGAAGACACGCGAGGCGGCGCGCACGCTGTCGGCCGCGCTCACCACCATCGGCCGCGCCGCCGGCAAGCAGGTCACCTGCGTGCTGACCGACATGGACGCGCCGATCGGCCGCACCATCGGCAACGCGCTCGAGATCCGCGAGTCGATCGAGATCCTGCGCGGCGGCGGCCCGCACGACACCCGCGAGCTGACCGTGGTGCTGGGCGGCGAGATGCTGGTGCTGGGCGGGGTGGCCAAGGACGCCGCCGATGGCCAGGCCCAGATCGCGGCGGCGCTCGGCGACGGCCGCGCGCTCGAGGTGTTCCGCCAGGTGGTCGAGGCCCAGGGTGGCGACCCGCGCGTGTGCGACGAGCCGGGCCGGGTCCTGCCGCGCGCCGGCACGCGCACGCCGGTGCCGCTGCCGCCGGGCCACGTCCACGCCATCCACGCCGAGCGGCTCGGCATGGCCGCGCTGGTGCTGGGCGCCGGCCGGGCCCGCAAGGAGGACGTCATCGCCCCCGGCGCCGGCATCGTGCTCGACACCTACGTCGGCGAGCACATCACGGCGGCCGACGCCGACAGCCCGCGCCTGATCCTGCACCACGACCTGGCCGAGGGCGACCCGCGCCTGGCCGACGCCCTGGCCCGGGCCCGTGCCGCCATCACCATCACCGACGCGCCGCTGGCCAGCCCGCCGCCGACGTCGCGCATCCTGGAGGTGCTGCGGTGAACGCCAGCGACGACCTGTACGACCGCGTGCACACCGCGGCGGCCCACGTCCGCACCCTCGCCGGCGACCGGCCGATCGAGGTCGGCCTCATCCTCGGCTCCGGCCTGGGCGGCTACGCCGACCGCCTCGACGACGCCGTCGCCATCGACTACGCCGACCTGCCCGGCTTCCCCCGCTCGGCGGTGCACGGCCACCAGGGCCGGCTGGTGGTCGGCCGCCGCGGCGGCGCCAGCTGCGTCGCCATGCAGGGCCGGGTCCACCTGTACGAGGGCCACCCGGCTCGCACCGCGGCCTTCCCGGCCCGGGTCCTGGTCGCGCTCGGGGCCCGGGTCCTCATCATCACCAACGCCGCCGGCGGGCTACGCCCGGAGTGGTCGCCTGGCACGCTGATGCTCATCCGCGACCACATCGACCTGCTGCGCGATCACCCGCTGCGCGGCCACAACGACGATCGGCTGGGCCCGCGCTTCCCCGACATGACCGCGGCCTACGCCCCGGCGCTGCGCGCGCTGGTGCGCGACGTCGCCGGCCGCCTGGGCCAGCCCCTCGAGGAGGGCGTGTACGTGGCGATGCCCGGCCCGACCTACGAGACCCCGGCCGAGGTGCGCATGCTGCAGGTGCTCGGCGCCGACGCCACCGGCATGTCGACCGTGCCCGAGGTCATCGTCGCCCGGCACATGGGCGCGCGCTGCATCGGCATCTCGTGCATCACCAACAAGGCGGCCGGCATCACCGGGCAGCCGCTGTCGCACGACGAGGTCACCGAGACCGCGGCCCGGGTGCGGTCGCAGTTCGAGGGCCTGATCGACGGCATCCTGGCCGAGCTGGTGGCGCGGGGCGAGCTTCGAGGCGCGCCGTGACGTCGCGCCGCAAGCCCCCCGCCGCCGGCACGCGCGGCCGGTCGGGCAAGCCGGCGCCAGCGGCGACGGCCGCGGCGATCCGTCCGCCCCGGCGCGCGGCGCCGGTCGCGCCGCCACCTGGCCGGGCCGGTGCCGAGGCGCCGCGCGATCCGGTCGACGCCCGCGCCGCCGGCGACGACCTGCTGGTGGTGCGCGCGCTGGCGGCGCAGGAGCACGCCTACGCGCCGTACTCGCGCTTCCAGGTCGGCGCCGCGCTCATCGCCGGTGACGCGGTGTTCGTCGGCGCCAACGTCGAGAACGCCTCGTACGGGCTGGCCATCTGCGCCGAGCGCAGCGCGGTGACCGCCGCGGTGTACGCCGGGGCGCGTGTGATCGACACCATCGCCATCGCCACCAGCGCGTCACCGCCGTCGGCGCCGTGCGGGATGTGCCGCCAGGTGCTGGCCGAGTTCGCGCCGGACCTGACCGCGCTGCGGGTCATCGCCATCAACCGCCAGGGCGAGCGGCGCGAGTGGTCGCTGGCCGAGCTGCTGCCGGCCGCGTTCTCCGGCAAGGAACTGCCGTGACCACGCCGGCGGGGTGGAGCCAGGCGCGGTGAGCGAGGTCATCTTCCGCGGCGGCCGCCGCAGCGCCATCCTCACCGTCGACGACGGCCAGCAGGTCCTGGCCGGCGACGTCGCCATGGTCGACGGCCGCATCGTCCACGTCGGTGGCCCGTACACGCCGACCACCAGCCACTACGAGATCGTCGAGTGCGACGACTGCGTCATCATGCCGGGGCTGGTCTCGGCCCACACCCACATGTGCCAGACCCTGGCGCGCGGCCGGGCCGACGACCTCGAGCTGATGGACTGGCTGATGAAGGTGGTGTGGCCGTACGAGGCCGGCCTGGACGAGGCGGCCATCACCGCCGCCGCCGAGCTGGCCGCGGCCGAGCTGCTGCTGGGGGGGACGACCTCGATCCTCGACATGGGCACGGTCCACCACGCCGACGCGCTGTTCCGGGTCGCGGCCCAGGCCGGCCTGCGCGCGACCATCGGCAAGGCCATGATGGACGCGCCCGACCCGGCCATCCCGCCCGGCCTGCGCGAGTCGACCCGGGCCTCGCTCGACGAGTCGGCCGGGCTCATCGCCCGATGGCACGGCGCCGCCGGCGGCCGGCTGCGCTACGCCTACGCGCCGCGCTTCGTGCTGTCGTGCACCGACGAGCTGCTGCGCGAGGTCGGGCACGAGGCGGTGGCGCGCGGCGTCCGCATCCACACCCACGCCAGCGAGAACCAGGGCGAGATCGCGCTGGTGCGCAAGCGGTGTGGCGTCGACAACATCGAGCACCTGCACGCGCTTGGCCTGCTCGGCGCCCACACCACCATCGCCCACTGCATCCACCTGTCGCCGGCCGAGCGCCGCCTGCTGGCCACCAGCGGCACCCACGTCTGCCACTGCCCGTCGTCCAACCTCAAGCTGGCGTCGGGCATCGCCGCCGTGCCCGAGCTGCTGGCGGCCGGGGTCGCGGTCGCGCTCGGCGTCGACGGCGCGCCGTGCGGCAACAACCTCGACAGCTTCCTCGAGCTGCGGCTGGCCGCGCTGCTGCACAAGCCAGGGCGCGGCCCCCGCACGCTGCCGGCGGCGCAGGCGGTGTGGCTGGCGACCCGGGCCGGGGCCGCCGCGCTCGGCCTGGGCCGCGAGGTCGGCGCGCTCGAGGTCGGCCGGCGCGGCGACGTCATCGCCGTCGGACTCGACACCGTGCACACCGTGCCGTCGACCAGCCCGTACTCGGCGGTGGCCTACGCCGCCAAGAGCGGCGACGTCCGCCACGTCGCCGTCGACGGCCAGCTGGTCGTGCGCGACCGCGCCCTGCTCACGCTCGACGTCGCCGCGGTGCGCGCGCGCGCCCGCGAGGCCGCCGCGCGGATGTTCGGGTGAGGGCGCGGCACGTGCACGCGCGCGCCGCCGCCCTGGCCGCGGTCCTGGCCGCCCAGGCGTGCACCTCGGCGCCGCCCAGCCTGTGCGAGCGCTACACCGCCCAGGTGCTGCGCTGCGACGAGGGCGCGGCGACGACCGCGCCGCAGCGGGACGGCAAGCGCCTGGTCCGCAAGATGTGCGAGGCCGCGCTGTCGGGGTCGACCGGCGGCGCCAGCCCCGAGGCGAGCGCGGTGATGCGGGAGGTGTTCGTCAAGGTCCGGGCCGAGATCGAGTGCGGCGCCGCCAGCACCACGTGCGCCGCCTTCAAGGCGTGCAAGCCGGCGCCGGAGCTCGCGCCCATCAGCCCCGCTGCGTCGGCCCCGCCCGCGGACCCGCCCGCGGCCAGCGGCGGCGCCGACGCGCCGACGCCGTGAGGCCGACCCGGCCACCACCTGGTGGCGTGCAGGTAGGCCGGCTGATCGCCCGGCACACCTACCGCACCAGGTAGTACGCGCCCAGGCCGATCCAGAAC
>JAGPCO010000172.1 GCA_018058095.1 Kofleriaceae bacterium | reverse complement strand
GGCGGCAGCGCGGCTGGCTCGGGCGCCGGCAGCGGCAGCGCAGCTGGCTCGGGCGCCGGCAGCGGCAGCGCGGCTGGCTCGGGCCTGGGGTCCGGCGCCGGTCCCGGCAGCGGCGCCGGCGCTGGATCCGGTTCCGGTTCCGGTTCCGGCGCCGGCAGCGCCATCACACCCCGCAAGGCCCCGGCCTGGCGCAACACCTGCCCCAGCCCCGAGCGCTACTACTGCGACGAGCAGGTCCGGCGCTGCCTGCACCGCGTCCCGGTCGTCATCTCGCCGTTCCTGCTCGAGATGTACTCGAGCACCTTCGCCAAGACCTACAAGCTGCCCGCCGTCAGCGCCGACAACGCCCAGGGCTTCATCGAGCTGCGCGGCATGAGCAAGATGTCGTTCAACATCATCCTCGGCGCCAGCGCGCTGGTCGGCCAGGAGGAGAAGGAGCTGCCGCCCGAGCAGCAGCGCACCGTCGAGGCGGTGTTGGTCGGCGTGTCGAGCAAGGCCATCCGCATCGGCCTGACCCTGCCCATCCAGTACATCGAGCGCTGGAACCGCGAGCTGGCCGACGCCCGCGCCGCCTCGACCTACTCGGCCATCGAGGTGACGCTGCGCGACTCCGACCAGCTCGCCACCTTCGTGCAGTACATCAAGGAGAAACACGGCCTGTCCATCGACGATCCGCTCGGCGAGAAGTTCGCCACCGCCATCTTCGTCATCGCCGTGTTGTTCACCCTGATCTCGATCGCCATCATCACCATCTCGGCCATCAACATCGCCCACAACTTCTTCATGCAGGTGTCGGAGCGGCGGCGCGAGATCGGCGTGCTGCGCGCCGTCGGCGCCACCCAGGGCGACGTACGCGCCATCATCCTCGGCGAGGCCGCGGTCATCGGCCTCATCGGTGGCGTGCTCGGCGTCGCCGGCGCGTTCACCGCCGGCGCCGTGGTCGACTGGTTGTCGGCGCACTACCTGCCGCGCTTCCCGTTCAAGCCCGACACCTACTTCGACTTCCAGCCGTGGATCTGGGGCATGGGGGTCGGCTTCTCCATCCTGTTCTGCGTGGTCGGCGGCTTCCTGCCGGCGCGTAAGGCCGCCCGCATGGAGCCGGCCACCGCCCTGGCCCAGACCTGACTGGTTCACGACCGGGCCCTAACCCCCTGGAAGGTGGTGCCGGGATCACCTGAGGCGCGGCCTCGGGAGGGTTCTGGTTGTTGTGGCCCAAGAACCTGCTTTGTTATAGGGTCCGACCTGTTATCAACCGTTCACCCCTCTGTCACCGGGGTGGTCGGGCGCTCGAACCCGCACCAGACTCCCGGCCAGGAACTCCCGACGTGAAGAAACCGGTCCCCTTCGGCAAGTACTACTTGCTCGAGCGCATCAACACCGGTGGCATGGCTGAGGTGTTTCGCGCCAAGGCCTACGGCGTCGAGGGGTTCGAGCGGCTGGTCGCGGTCAAGCGCATCCTGTCGAACATCGCGGAGGACAAAGAGTTCATCAAGATGTTCATCGACGAGGCGAAGATCGCGGTTCAGCTGAACCACGCCAACATCGCCCAGATCTTCGACCTCGGCGTCGTCGACAACAGCTACTACATCGCGCTCGAGCACATCCACGGCCGCGACCTGCGCAACATCTTCGACCGCTGCCGCACGCTGGGCGAGCCGATGCCCATCGCCCAGGCCTGCTTCATCGTCATGAAGATGTGCGAGGGCCTCGACTACGCCCACAACAAGCGCGACCAGAGCGGGCGCGAGCTCAACCTGGTCCACCGCGACGTCAGCCCGCAGAACATCCTGGTGTCGTTCGAGGGCGAGGTGAAGGTCATCGACTTCGGCATCGCCAAGGCCGCCGGCAAGGGCGCCAAGACCCAGGCCGGAATCCTCAAGGGCAAGTTCGGCTACATGTCGCCCGAGCAGGTGCGCGGCCTGCCGATCGACCGCCGCAGCGACATCTTCTCGTGCGGCATCGTCCTGTACGAGCTGCTCACCGGTGAGCGCCTGTTCGTCGGCGAGAGCGACTTCTCGACGCTGGAGAAGGTCCGCAACGTCGAGATCCTGCCGCCGTCGACCTACAACCGCAAGATCCCCGACGAGCTCGAGCGCATCGTCCTCAAGGCGCTGGCCAAGGACGTCGACGAGCGCTACGCCAACGCCATCGATCTGCACGACGAGCTGCAGGCCTTCGTCTACACCGCCGGTGAGTTCTACTCGCGCAAGGACCTGGCGGCCTGGACCAAGCGGGTCTTCACCAAGGAGATCGACGAGGAGACCGCCAAGCTGGAGAGCTACCGCCAGCTCAAGGCCCCGACCGATCCGCCCAAGCCGCCGCCGACCAAGCCGCCGCCGTCGGGCAACCTGCGCAAGACCGCGGCCATGGGCTCGGTCCCGCCGCCACCGCCCAGCGTCCGCACCTCGCAGCAGGTGCCGGTGCAAGCGGGGGCCGCGCCGTCCGGCCGTGGCCAGGGCCCCGGCGGCGACGACCTGAGCTGGGACGACGACGAGCTCGAGACCCAGATCTACGACAACCCCGAGGACGAGGCGCGCAAGAAGCGCCCGGCCAACCCGACCAACCGCGGCATCCCGGCCGCCGGCGCGCCGGGTGGCCCGACCGCGGCGATGGCCGCGGCCGGGGCGGCGTCGGGTGGTGAGCCCGACCTGTCGTCGCTGATGACCACCGCCAAGGGCTGGGACGCGCCCGGCGGCGCCGGTGGGCCGGCGCCGAGCAACGGCGCCAGCGGCCACGGCCCCGGCAACGGGCTGGCGGTCGGCTCCGGCCGCGGCGCCTCGCCCTACGTCGACAACGCCGACATCCCGTCCCTGGCCGGGCCGCCGTCGGTCGGGTCGTCGTCGGGCTCGCTGCCCGGCATCGGGCCGACCCCGTCGATGATGGGCGCCTTCGCCGGGCCGACCCTGACCGGCGCCTCGGCGCCCGGGCTGCCGCTGCCGCCCCGCGAGTCGTCGGCGGTCGAGAGCCTGGTGTCGGGGGCGCAGGAGCCGGTGTTCGACGCCCGCGGCGCGTTCGGCTCCGGCATGCTGGCGGCGCAGAAGCCGGCCAACAACAACAAGCTCATCCTCATCGGCCTCGGCGGCGTCGTCCTCATCGGCGGCGTCATCGCCGCCATCGCCCTCACCGGCGGCGACGACAAGGCGCCGACGGCCGACCCCACGACCCAGACCGGGACCGGCCTGCCGCCGGCGACGGGCGACCAGGACACCGGCTTCGATCTGTACGTCAGCCCGGCCGGCGTCACCCGCTGGCGCCTCGACGGCGACGTCCGCACCGACCGCCTGCCGTCGAAGATCCGCGGCATCGCCCCGGGCGTCCACACGGTCATCATCGACCCGCCGCCGGGCTTCCTCAGCGAGAGCCAGCAGATCACCGTCGAGGCCGGCAAGGCCCCCAAGATCTCGATCGACCTCGACCCGATCGACGTGCTCGGCAAGTTCGACAGCACGCCGCCGGGCGCCATGGTCACGCTGATCGTCGGCGAGCAGAAGATCGCGGTCGGCCCGACCCCCATCACCTACAAGCTCGATCCGCGCCAGTCGTACAAGGTCCTGCTCGAGAAGCCCGGCTACATCTCGGTCAACCGCCCCATCAGCTTCGGCGGCAACGCCGAGGAGGCCATCACCATCCCGCTCGAGAAGGCGGACGTGGCGGTGACCGACAAGACCGGCGGCGGCGGCGACAAGACCGGCGGCGGCGGTGGCGACAAGACCGGCGGTGGCGACAAGACCGGCGGCGGCGACAAGACCGGCGGCGGCGGCGACAAGACCGGCGGCGGCGACAAGACCGGCGGCGGCGACAAGACCGGCGGCGGCGGCGACAAGACCGGCGGTGGCGACAAGACCGGCGGCGGCGGCGACAAGACCGGCGGTGGCGACAAGACCGGCGGCGGCGGCGGTGACAAGACTGGCGGCGGCGGTGGTGACAAGACCGGCGGCGGCGACGTGGTCGCGGCCGGCACGGGTGTGCTCAGCGTCGGCTCCAAACCGCCCGGCTGCGAGATCCACATCGACGGCAAGAACACCGGCCTGCGCACTCCGCAGCGAGAGATCTCCCTCAAGGCCGGCAGCCACCGCGTCACCCTCATCAACAACGAGCTCGGCATCCGCGACACGTTCACCGTCGAGGTCAAGGCCAACGACACGGTGCGCGCGATCAAGGACTACATGAACAAGGTCGAGACGCCCTGAGCCGCTCTCCGTAATCGGTACACGAAGCATGTCCAACAAAGGTGCGACGCACGTCGACCTGCTCGGGGCCGCCGCCAGCCACCGCTATCGCGCGGTCCGGCTCGCGTCGGCCACCGTCGGCGAACTGTCCTGCTCGCTAACCGGGGATGGGGCCCCAGGTGGTGTGCTCGCGGTCGCGGACGTCTCGGCGACCGGGATGGGTGTCGCCCCGCCATCCGGCTGGCTGACGGCCCCCGGACAGGTCCTGACCGCGACCATCCTTCACCGAGGCACCGCGTTGTGGTCGACCCCGGTGGTGGTCGTGTACCAGCTCGACGGTCCGCCGGCGCGCGTCGGGTTGCGATTCGCAGCCGAGCTGTTCCCGATCGATCGACTCCGCCTGCGCGACCAGATCACCAGCGGCGTGCTCGGTGCCAGCCTGGCTGCCTACGATGAGCAGCGGGGGCAGCTGTCGGCCGAGTTTCGTGCCGGCCTGGCCGACGTGGTTCAGCTCCTGCACGAGGCGGCCCGCGCGTTCGAGGAGCTCGAGCGCACCGGAGTGGCGACCGACGTCCGCCTCGATGGCGATGAGCAAGTCCTGTTCGCCGAGATCTACGAGCTGTGGCGACCTCGCTATCACGCCGCCCTGGCCGGGCTGTACCAGCTTGCCCAGGCCATGCCCGCGGACACCAAGGCGCTGGCCGAGCAGGTCGCCCACCAGGTCATCTACCCGCTCATCGAGGGCTGCCCGATGCACCGTCGGTCGTACGAGAAGCCGCTCGGATATGCCGGCGACTATCAGCTCATGCGGATGTGCTTCAACGAGCGGTCGTCCGCCCCTGCGCTGTTCGACCGGTACCTGTCGTACGTGGCCCAGCGGTACCCGGGCGTTCAGGCCGTCATCCACCGCGAGCTGACGCTGCGGCAGGCGGCCCGTGAAGTGGTCGCGCGCGGGCCGCTCAACGTGGTGTCGCTCGCGTCCGGGCCCGCGATCGAGCTGCAACGGGTCGTCGCGGATCTCCCCGCCGGCACGGAGGTCCGGCTGACGTTGATCGATCAGGACGAGGAGGCCCTGGCCTACAGCCATCGCGCCTTGATCGCGCTGGCGGCGTCGCGTGGCATCAACCTCGATCTGCGCGCCATGCACATCTCGATCCGGCAGATCCTCAAGCCGAAAGACGCCGAGGAGGCCCGCGCCGTCGAGGCCGCATTCGAGGACGCCGCGTTGATCTACTCGGCCGGGCTCCTCGACTACCTGCCGACGCCGGTGGCCGGCAACCTGTTTCGCACCCTGTACGCTCGCCTGGCCCCCGGCGGTCGTCTCATGATCGGCAACCTGCAGGCCGATCCGGCGACCACGTTTCTGATCGGCCATGTCCTGTCGTGGCACCTAGTGTATCGCGACGAAGAGGCGATGCGGCGCTTCGCCGAGCCACTGCGGCCGGCGCCGCTCTCGGTCGGAATCGTGCCCGACGCGACCGGTGTGTGCCTGTTCCTCGATCTGCGCCGGCCATGAGCGTGTCGCACGCGGCGCCACGCTCGGCCTCGTTCGCCGAGGAGGTCGCGTCGGTAAACCTCCGCTCGCTGCGGTGGAGTACGCTGATCTTCGCGCCGGGCTTCCTGGCATGGCTGGCGTTCGACTGGAGCATGGCGCCAACGGGGACGTTCTCGACGTTTCTCGTCCTCCGCCTGTCCGCGGTGGTCGTCAACGTCGCACTGGTCCTGATGTTCGGGCGCAACCCGCTGATCGCGGGTCACTTGTTCTGGCTGTGGCTGGTGGTGTGGGGGGCGGCTATCGCCGTCATGCTGCCCATGGCTGGCGGCGCCTTCCTGTCCTACGTGCTGGGGTTTGGCATCGTGCTGTTCGGCGCCGGCGCGTTGCCCCTGTGGCGACCACAGGTCACCGGTAGCGTGGTCGTGGTGCTCCTGGCCAGCGTGCTGGTGTCCGTGCGGATCGGTTCGGTCGAGGTCCCCGCTCGCGAACTGATCACCGCGGTCTGGTTCCTGCTGTCCTTGTCGCTGGTCCCGCTGGTGACGTCCTGGTTCCGCTACACCCTGACCTATCAGGAGTTCGCGGCCCGCAAGGCCCTCGCGCACGAGCAGGCCGAGGCGGCCCGCCTGCGCGACGCCGAGCAGGCCAAGGCGCAGGAGCTCGAGGTCGCGCTCGGCAAGCTGCAGGTGCTCGACCAGGCCCGGACCCGCTTCTTCGCCAACGTGTCGCACGAGCTGCGCACGCCGCTCACGCTCATCCTGTCGCCGGTGCAGGAGCTGCTGGGCCGACCCGGGCTGGCCGAGATCCAGCCCGATCTGGTCGGCATCGCCCGCAACGCCGGGCGGCTGCTGCGGCTCATCGACGACCTGCTCGAGATGTCCCGGCTCGACGCCGGGGGCCTGCGCCTGACCCTGGCCGACCTCGACATGAGCGCCCTGTGCGGCACGCTGCTCGAGACGGCGCGCTCGGCGGCGCAGGCCCAGGGCGTCGAGCTGGTGCTGGTGGCGCCGACCTCGGCCATCGTCGTCGGCGACGCCCACCGCCTCGAGATCGTGCTGACCAACCTCATCGGCAACGCCCTCAAGTACGCCCCGGGCGGCGGCCTCATCCGGGTCGAGGTCGACGACGCGACCGACCGCATCGACGTGACCGTGCGCGACAACGGCCCCGGCATCCCGGCCGAGGACCTGGCCCACGTGTTCGAGCGCTTCTATCAGGTCAACCGGCGCGACCGGCGCCAGCAGGGCGGGGTGGGCATCGGCCTGGCCCTGGCCAAGGAGCTGGCCGAGCTGCACGGTGGTGAGCTGACCGCCGGCAACAACCCGGCCGGCGGCGCGTTCTTCACCCTCACCCTGCGCAAGGGTCGTGACCACTTCCGGCCCGAGGTCATCGAGCGTCGCAGCGGCTTCCGGCCCCAGGCCGAGGGGCGGCGCGGCGAGGACGCCGGCGCGGGGGTCGTCACCGCCGGCGAGGTGGCGGCCGCCGCGGCCGGGGCCGAGCGGGCCGACCGCCGCAGCGGCCGGCGCGTGCGCGACACCGACGCCCCGGTCACCGTGCTGGGCGGGGCCATCGCCGGGTTCCCGTCGGGTGAGTCGCAACCCATCCCGCGCCTGGTCGCCGGCGAGCTGAGCATGCCGGGCGGGGCGCGGCCGCGGATCCTCATCGTCGAGGACCGCGACGAGCTGCGGGTGTTTCTCAAGCAGCTCCTGGTGCCCAGCGCCGAGGTGATCGAGGCCACCGACGGCGACGACGGCTTCGCGCGGATGCTGGCCGACCGGCCCGACCTGGTGCTGTCCGACGTCATGATGCCCGGCACCAGCGGGACCGAGCTGTGCCGCCGCATCAAGGCCGACCCGCAGCTGGCGTCGACCCCGGTCATCCTGCTCACCGCCCGGGTCGGCTCGGAGGCCACGCTCGAGGCCTACGCCCACGGCGCCGACGACTTCGTGGCCAAGCCGTTCCACCCGCGCGTGCTGCTCGCCCGCATCCGGGCCCAGCTGCGCCTGCGCCAGCTCGCGCTCGAGCTGGCCAGCAAGGAGAAGCTGGCCGCGGTCGGCCTGCTCGGCGCCGGGGTGGCGCACGAGGTGCGCAACCCGCTCAACGCGGTGGTCAACGGCACCACCGCGCTGCGTCGGTTCGTCGGCGACGACGCGCGCGGCAAGCAGCTCATCGACGCGGTGGTCGACGCCGGCCAGCGTATCGTCGCCATCGTCGCCGCGCTCGACGCCCACACCCGGCCGGCCGAGGGCCAGGACCGGGTGTTCCAGCCGCTGCACGAGGCGGTCGAGTCGACCCTCACGCTGCTGGCCGACCGCGTGCGCGAGGTCACCGTCCACCGCAGCTGGGGCGCCGACGACGCGGCGCTCATCCAGGTCGGCAAGATCGGCCAGATCCTGGTCAACCTGGTCGACAACGCCGTGCGCAGCGGCGCCCGCACGTTGTGGCTGTCGACGGCGCGCGTCGGGTCGAGTGGCGCCGACGGCCCCGGTCCCGGCGCCCGGGTCGCCGTCACCATCGCCGACGACGGCCCCGGCATCCCCGACGACCTGCGCGAGCGCGTGTTCGACGCGTTCTACACCACCCGCCCGGCCGGGGAAGGGCGCGGGCTGGGCCTGTACTTGTCGCGGCAGATGGCAGAAGATCACGGCGGGACGTTGGTGGCCCGCCCACGGGCGGGTGGAGGAACGACGTTCGTGCTCACCCTTCCCGTGGAGCCTGCGGTTGCCCAAGATCCTGTACGTTGACGACGAGCCGGCGAACCTCATCGTGTTCGAGGAGATCTTCGGCGTGGCCCACGCCGGGGCCGACGCGCTGCCGGTGATCACCGCCGGCAGCGGCGCGGCCGCGCTGGCCGCCCTGGCCGAGGACCCCGACATCGCCATCGTCCTGTCCGATCAGCGTATGCCCGGCATGACCGGGGTCGAGCTGCTGCAACAGGTGCGCGACCGCCACCCGCGCGTGGTGCGCCTGCTGGTCACCGCCTACGCCGACCTGACCTCGGCCATCGAGGCCATCAACCGCGGCGCCGTGCACCGCTACCTGCGCAAGCCGTGGCAACCGGTCGAGCTGCGGCTCGAGCTGGCCGACGCGCTGGCCCGACACGCCCAGGCCGAGCGCCTGCGCGAGATCGAGCGGCGCATGATGGAGACCGAGCGGGTCTACACGCTGGGCGTCGTCGCTGCCGGCATCGTCCACGAGCTGCGCAACCCCATCGGCGTGGTCAGCAACTACATCGACCTGGCGCGCGACGCGCTCGGTCAGGTCAGCGGCCACGGCGCGGCCCAGGCCCGCCGCCTGCTCGACAGCGCCGCGGTCGGCGCCGAGCGGATGGTCGAGATCGTGCGTGGCGTCGAGCTGTCGACCCGGCGCCGGGTCGGGGTCGATCGCGCCAACGTGGCCGAGGTGGCCGAGCTCACCGTCGGCATGGTCCACGGCGAGGTCCGCTCGCGCGCCGAGCTGGTGCTGGCGGTGCCGCTCGGCCTGTGGGTGGCGCTGTCGCCGACGCAGCTGTCGCAGATCCTGCTCAACCTGGTCCTCAACGCGGTCGAGGCGGTCGGCGGGGCCGGGCGGCCCGGCCCGGGCGGAGTCACCCGCGGCCACATCCGGGTCGCGGCCGAGGCCGTCGGCGATCGCATCCGCATCGAGGTCTCCGACGACGGCCCCGGCGTGCCGGCCGACGTGCGCCCGCGTATCTTCGAGGCCTTCTTCACCACCAAGCACGAGGGCGGCACCGGCCTGGGCCTGGCCATCTGCCGCCAGATCGCCACCGACGCCGGCGGCAGCCTCGAGCTGCAGGACCGCCCCGGCGGCGGCGCGACCTTCGTGCTGACCGTCCCGGCCGCGGCCCGGGCCGGCTCCGTCGTCGCCGGCTGAGGCGCCCAGGCGCGGACGCTGGCTCAGTCGCGCAGCGGCTCGAGCGGCTCGGCCAGGTCGCTACCGATGAGGTCGCGGTCGACCGCGAGGTCGTGCGGCGCCAGGAACTGGCCGCGGCGCGGGCCGACCAGGACGTACAGCGTCGGCGGCAGGGCCGGCCGCTCGCGGCGCCAGCGATCGATGAACGCGCGCCGCTCGTCGAGCAGCGCGATCGACACGTCGGCCGCGGTCTCCTGCTTGAGCTTGGCCAGCTTGTCCAGCAGGCGCTCCTGCGCGCGGGTATCGTCGGTCAGCAGCACCATCTCGTGCAGGCTGTCGATCGCCCGCTCGTGTCGACCCAGCCGTGACCACAGCTCGGCGGCGACGGTCGAGGCCAGGCTGGGCGGTGACCCCGGCATGCGAACCGAGCGCTCGAGCAGCTCGGCGCCGCGGGCCAGGTTGCGCTGGCGCTCGGCCGGATCCGTCGGCTGCACGTCCTGGATCAGCACGTCCGCGGCCAGGCGGTGGATCTTCCACGAGCGCGGGAACTCGCGCATGCCGCGCTCCAGCATGCGCTGGACCCGGCCGATGACCGCCTGGTCGACCCCGTGGTCGGCCAGGGTCACGGCGCGGGTGCCCCAGTCGTAGGCCCGCTCGAAGCGAGGATCGAGCGCGACCACGGCCTCGACCAGGCTGGCGACGCCGTCGGCGGTGTCGTCATCGCCGCCGAAGTAGCCGATGGTCCGCACCCACAGCAGGTCGGCCCCCAGCTCGCGGTACCCCAGCACGGCGAAGGGCGCCGCCATCGGGGAGGGGGCAAACGGGACGTCCACCACCTTGGGCCAGCCATCGCGTCGCTCGACCGCGGCGGCCCGCGGCACGCGGCTCGCCGCCAGGCAGGCCACGCCCACCAGGCTCAGCAGCATGGGCCGGAGCCAGCGGGTCGACGTCGCGGCCATGACCAGATCGATGATGCGGCGAGCGCCGCCCGAAAACAACAAGCCCAGCGTTGTCCCAGAACGGCCACGCTGACGGTGCCCGAAAATGGCGACGCCACCCATGCGGGTGGCGCTGCGGGACCGCGAGCGGCCTGGACTTAGTCCGAGCCGGTCTTGGCGATGTTGACCGCCGGCTGCCCACCGGGCGAGCTGCCAGCCGCGGTCACCGTGGTGTTGCCAGCGCCGTCGCAGTCGAGGTCGGCGACCGCGGTGCCGGTAAAGTCCGCCGTGGTGGCACCCGCCACGTACTGGTACACGAAGCGGAAGTTCTCCTCCATGCGGAACTCGAGCAGCTCGAAGGCGTTACCAGCGGTGACGATCCAGTCACCCGCGCCCCACTGCTTGGCGCCGACGTTGATGCCGCCGACCACACGCGCCACCTGGGTGCAGGTCGTGGCGAGCGCGCCTGGGTTGACGGCGCCGGCCACGCCCGGGTAGCCGGCGTTCTCGACGTAGTAGTTCTTGGCCGACTTGCCCAGGCGGTTCATCTGGATGCTGCCCTCGCTGGCCTTGCCCTTGCGCATGTACTCCATGAACGCCGGGATGGCGACGGCCGCCAGGATGCCGATGATCGCGACGACGATCATGAGTTCGATCAGGGTGAAGCCGCGCTGCTTGCTGTTCTTGAGGAGACGGTTCATGTGCGAGGGACTCCGGTGGGGGTCGGGGGGGACGACGCGGGCGTCAGACCCGCAGGCAAACCGAGGTCGAGCACGAGGCGTGCCAGGCGCAAGCGCACGGAATGCCGTGGTCCGCGTAGCGGCGGGGCCGCAAATGGGCCCGGCCGGGTGCCGCGATTCGTCACCGTTGACGATTCCCGGCGGCGACCTGCGAGCCTACCTACACCACCCCACCGGAGCGCCCACCGTCGCCGTCCTCGTCGGGCTCGTCGCCCTTGACGATTCCCGGCGAGGGCGGCCTACCTACACCACCCCACCGGAGCGCCCACCGTCGCCGTCCTCGTCGGGCTCGTCGCCCTTGTCGAGGCCGAGCTGGCGGCGGCGCCGGCGCCGCCCCGGCCGACGACCCGCTGCTGCGCGAGGTGGTGGTGTTCAGCCGGGACGGCGCGTTGTGGCGCACCGACGCGCGTTGGCCGCGCGGGGCAACCGCGGCCGCACCGCGGCCGAGCTGACCGCCGACGTCGGCGGGTTGCCGGCGGCGCTGGCC
>JAGPCO010000071.1 GCA_018058095.1 Kofleriaceae bacterium | reverse complement strand
GCCCCTTCATGCCGCGCGACAGCGCGATGTCATCGTCGGCCTCGACGATGAGGTGGAGGTGGTTGCCCTCGAGGGCGTAGTGCAGGACGCGGAAGCCGGTGACGCGGGTGTGGTCACGCGCGCCGGTGAGGGCGCGCTCGAGCACCTCGCGGCCGGCGTGGGTGCGCAGCCTGGGCAGGGTGTCGACGGTGCGCAGGCTGACGTGGTGGACGGTGGTCCTCGCGAAGCGAGGTCTCCGGCAGCGCTTGACCGAGTTGCGGTTCTGCATGGGCGGACGGCCGCGCCGGCGCCGCCGCGGCCGCCGTGGCGGCGTGGTGATGCCGCGCACGAGGTCGTCGAAGCTGACCTGGGCCCCGGCCGGCACGGCGTGGCGGCCTCGGTCGCTGCGGGCGCGAGCGGCGCGTGAGAACATTTAGGGCTTATATATTGTCGCGGCGGCCGAGCCAAGGGTTTTCGTCGGGCGTGCGGCGACGTTTCAGGACGCATTCACGCTCGGCGCGGCGACTCCGCGTTTGGACCGGCCCGGGCGTCGGCTAAAGCCTTCTGCTGTGGACAGGCGCAGGGCGTGGCGCGGGTGGAGATGGGCGTGGAGAGAGGGAGCGCCTGCCCACAGCAGTCCGCCCGGGCCTGGACATGCGGACCCTGAGGGGGTGTTTCCACCCAAGACCCCTGACACCCGGCTTCGCCGGGTGGGGTCAGGGTCAGGGACGGATTCGAAGGAATCCGGTTGGGGGAGCCACGACAGCCCCGGGGAGACCGCTGTGGGCAGGCGCCGTCGCCGTGGCTCGAGTGCCCTCACGCCCGGCTTCGCCGGGCGCCTGTCCACAGCGCGAGGCCGAAGGCCGACCCCGGGGCGATCCGAAGTCGGTACGGAGTCGGACTCCTAGCGTCGGGGGCGCGGCACGTCGCGATCGAGGACGGTCTTGCGGCCGTCGCGGCCGGCGGCGCGGATGGAGTCGTCGCACAGCGCGCGCACGTGGTCGGACAACACGTCGGCCACCGCGTCGGAGCAGTTCATGCCGGAGCGGTCGCGGATGTACTTCTTGAGCTTGGACATGACGATGAGCATGTCGCGCTCGACGCCGTCGACCAGGGCCGGGTCACCCGGCGCGACGGCGGCCGGCGCCGACGAGGCCGGCCCGGCCGTCACCACCTGGCGTCGGATCTCGGGCACCGCGACCGGGCGCGTCGCCGCCGCGGCGGCCGCGCTCGGGGTGGCGGCGATCGCGGCCGGCGCCGCCGCGGCATCGGCCGCGCGCTCGGCCTCCCAGCTGGTCCGGCTGGGCGCCCGCGCCTCGACCGCCCACGCCTCGCGGTGGCGCAGCTCGGCGACGTGGCTGTCCCAGCAGCTGACCGAGCAGAACACCAGCCGCGTGCGCGACCGGTTGCAGGTCGACACGCTGCACTCCTGGTAGGTCGCGCCGAAGCGCAGGTCCCGACGACACGCGCTGCACCGCATCCACACGTCATCGCTCATCGCCGCCAGGGTAACACCGCCGGCGCGACCGCGCGGCCGGCGCCGCCGGGATCACCGCGCGCGCGGCGCGGCGCGGCGACGGCGCAGGAGCAGCAGCCCGACCAGCCCCGCCACCAGGGCCCGCCCGCCGGCGTGCCCGGGCCCGGCCGCGCAGCAGCCACCGGCGCCATCGTCGTCGAACTCCAGGCTGCACCCGGTCTCGGTCGGCCCGTCCTGGACCTGGACGTAGACGCGGGTGGTCAGCGTGCGCGCCGGGTTGCTGGCGTCCGTCACCGTGACCGGGATCCAGTCGTCGCCGGTGTAGCCGGCCGCGGCGCAGTAGCGGACCCGGCCGTCGGCGGCGACCGCGGCCTGGCCGTGTTCGGGTGGACCGGCCAGCGCGAAGGTGTGCGCGGTCGCCCTCGGATCGTTGGCGACGACGACGGTCTGGCCGCCGCCGCCGGGCACCAGCGCGAGGGCGTCGGCGGTCGGTTCGGGCGCGTGGCTGACCGGCACGCCGGCGGTCTGCTCGATCCAGTCGATCACCGCGTCGGGCCGGGTGTAGATGCCGCCGTCCTGGCACGGGTAGACCGCGTCCTCGTAGCCGCGCGAGGTGATGCCGGCCACGAAGTCGCCGTAGGAGGTCTTGAGGTACAGCGGGCCGCCGGAGTCACCAGGGCAGGTGTCGATGCCCATGCCACCCGCGCCGAGCTCGCCGGCCGGTCGCGCCGGCAGGTTGCAGCCCAGGCCGTCCTCGGCGCAGTCGCCACTGGTGATGGTGGTCTCGGCCTCGTGCAGCTCGTCGACGTACTGCGAGGCGTCGCGATCGAGCGCGCCGTAGCCGACGATCTGCACCGCCGCGCCGGCGATGATCTCCAGGCTGGCCCAGCCGGTGGCGATGGCCCGCGGCGGCACGGTGGCCGGGCGCGCCAGCACCAGCACGGTCAGGTCGAAGTTGTTGAACGAGTCGGGGTACTCGACGTGGCGGGCGACCGGGATGAGCTCCCCCAGCTCGGGCCGGGCCAGCGAGTTGGTGCCGACCAGGATGCTGTCGAGGTTGCCAGCGTCGCAGTGGCCGGCGGTGAGCGCGACGGTGGGGGCGATGAGGACGCCGGAGCACTCGGCGGTGCCGGAGAAGTTGACGGCGGCGACGTCGCGCCAGCTGCCCTCGGCAACCGGGCCGCCGCCCATCACGCCCTGGTCGCCCGGCGCGGCGCGGGCGACGGGCGCGAAGGCGGTCAGGCCGGCGACGGCAGCGAGCATCAGCGTGGAGGAGGAGGGCAGGGCCGACATGGACCCCAGGGTGGCACAACCCGGGGCGCGTCGGCGCCCGCGCCGCTGTGCGGCGCTGACAGGTCGCGCCGGCGGGTGCCGCCCGCGGGCGGCGGGGCGCCCGGCGGCCGGGCCGGCGTGCGATAAGGGGCGCATGCGCCGCTGCCTCGTCGTCCTCGCCCTGGCCGCCTCGTGTGGAGGGGGCGCACCCGCGCTGCCCCCGCTGGCGCCGGTCAACACCGACCCGTACCGGGCCGAGGTGGCGGCCCAGGTCGCGCCGCTGCTGGCGTCGCAACTGGTCGACGCGCTGGTGGTCGGCCTGGTCGACGGCGAGCGCACCTTCGTGTTCGGCTTCGGCAAGGTCGGCGCCGGCGCCAGCCCCGACGGCGCGACCGTGTTCGAGCTCGGCTCGGTCAGCAAGGTGTTCACCGGGATCCTCCTGGCCGACGCGATCGAGCGTGGCGAGGTCGCGGCCGACGCCGCCATCGTCTCGTTGCTGCCGATGGGCATCACCGCGCCGGGGTCGGGCGAGCGGCCGATCACCCTGCTCGATCTGGCGGCGCACCGCTCGGGCCTGCCCAGCCTGCCGCCGGCCATCGAGGCCCGGGTCCACACCGCCGATCCGTACGCCGGCTACGGCGAGGACGCGCTGCTGCGTGATCTGGCGCGGGCCCGCCTGCGCGCGGCGCCCGGGCGCCAGGTGCACTACTCGAACTGGGGCTACGGCCTGCTCGGCTACCTCCTCGCCAGCCGGGCCGGAGCGCCGTACGCGGCGACCCTCACGACGCGGGTGCTGGCGCCGCTCGGGCTGGTCGACACGTTCCAGCAGGTCCCGGCCGGGCGGGCGGGCCGGCACGCCGCCGGCCACGACGCGCTCGGGCGGGTCGCGCCGTTCTGGACCTTCACCCCGGCCATGGCCGGGCTCGGCGGGCTGCGCTCGACCACCAACGACCTGCTGCGCCTGACGCGCCTGCTGCTCGACGCCCACGCCGCCGGCGGTGGGCGTCGGGGCAAGCCGGCCCCGCTCGCCGCCGCGCTGCGGCGCAGCCTCGAGCCCCTGCCGGGCGCCGACGAGGCCAGCGCCGCACCGGAGGCGGTGGCCATGGCCATGGGCTGGCAGATCGACGGCGCCGGCCGGCGCTGGCACAACGGCAGCACCGGCGGCTTCCACGCCTACCTCGGCGTCGACCTCGAGCGCCGCCACGGCGTGGTGCTGCTGGCCGCGACCTCGACCGCGCAGGTCGATCGCCTGGTCGGCCCGCTGTTCGAGTTGCTCGGCGGGCACGCACCGGAGCCGCTGCAGCTGCCGGGGCCCGACGTGCTGGCCCGTCATGCCGGCCGCTACGCGTTGCCCGGCTCGGTCGTCGAGGTCCGCGTCGACGGCAAGAAGCTCGTCGCCGCCAGCCCGGGTGAGCGCCCGGTCCGGCTGGCGCCGATCAGCGACGACGAGTACTTCATCGAGGAGGTCGGCGCGGTGGTGGTGTTCGCCCGCGGTGAGATGGTGTTCGTCGTCGGCGACCAGCGGGTGGTCGCGACCCGGATCGGGGCGGACGGGCCGGCCCCGGCCCCGACCCCGCCCTGACCGCCGGCGTGGCTCCAGGCCGAGCGGCCGGCTACTGCAGTGGCCTGTCGCCGGCGACGACGATCCGCCGCGGCCTAACTGCGCGAAGGCACACGCCAGGTGGCTCCGGCGCGCGCGCATACGGCTTGCAGCCGCGCGCGCGTATGCGCAAGGTCCTGCTGGCCGTCCTCGTCGCTGCCGCCTCCCTGTCCGCCGCCTGCGTCGGTGACGATCCCGTCACCGACGAGGTGGAGGTCGAGGCCGACGACGACGGCAAGGCCGACGCCGCCAGCGAGCTGCGCGTGCGCACCGGCGACACCACGCTGTGGCTCGATCGCACGCTGGGCTGGCGCGGCGATCCCGCCGGCGGCGCCGCCCTCGTCCTGCGCGGCCGCACCAGCCGCAACCTGACCGGCGGCCTGGCCTTCATCATGGACGACATCTACGGCGACTACCTCGGCCGCTCGGCGCGCACCTTCGAGGTCAGCTGGCCGGTCGACACCGCGCGTGGCCTGGTCGACGGCGTGAACCAGTTCGTGCGCCTGAGCTTCGCGCCGAGCCAGGGACGGCCCGACGATCTCACCGCCCGCGTCACGGTGCGGCCGCGGCTGGCCGGCTTCACCGGCAGCGCCGCGATCTACCTCACCGCCGAGGTGACGCCGGTCGTCGCCACCGGCGCGGTGGTGTACCGGGTGCGAGGCCGCGCGCCGGCGGCGACCACCGGCGTCCGCGCCACGCTGGGTGGGCAGGACCAGACGACCCGCCTCTTGCCCGACGGTCGGTTCGAGGTCGACCTCGAGCCGCGCGCCGCGCTGGCCGCGCTGGCGGCGGCGCCCGAGGCGGCCACGCCGCTGCTGCTCGTCGCCAGTCGGCCGGGGCTGGCGCCGCTGCAGAAGCAGGCGACCCTCACCGCCGCCCTCAAGCGCCTCGGCCTGACCGCGGCCGACGCCTACGACACCTGGCCTGCGCCGACGTGCAGCAGCACGACCCAGGCCTGCCTGCGTGGCTTGCCGGCCGACGCGCTCGACACCGGGAGCTGTGGCGAGGCGCTGGTCGTGAGCGCGTGCGCCGGTCAGATCGGGGTCCGCGTCGACGAGCCGGCGCTGTCGGCGGCGCTCGCCAGCGCGCGGGCGCAGACCGCGACGGCCACGTTCCGGGCCGAGCTGCGCACCCTCATCGGGCCCGAGCGCGCCGAGGCGCTGCAGTACGGCGCCGAGCAGCAGGCCGAGGCCAACCTCGAGCCCATGATCGGCCGCTGGTTCCTGTCGCCGGCGGCGCGGGACCTCGCCCTGACCGGGGCCGGCCAGCGCGGGCTCGACGCCGCCATCCTGCGCCCGCTCGACTACGTCGAGCCGACCACTCCGGTCGCGGGTGATCCCGCGGCGGCCCGCGCCGTCGCCGCCGACGCGGTGCTGACCGCGCTGGCCGGGTTCGACTTCACCCCGACCGAGTACCGCCGCAGCTACGCCGAGCTCGCGCTCGCCTTCCGGGCCCGGCACATCGCCGACATCGCGGCCCTGCGCCAGACCGGCGCGCTCGGCCCGCACCCGGGTGACGCGGCGCTCGAGCTGGTGCAGGGGCGGTGGCTCGACGTGTACGTCGAGGTGGCCATCGAGCGCGCGACCGGCGCGGCGCGGCCGGCCTTCCTCGAGGTCGACTGACGGAGCAGGCAGCGGTTGCGCCGGGCCGAGCACTCGGCGATCCTGCGAGGATGAGGCGCAGGGCCGGGTGGACAGCGATCGGCGTGGTGGTGGTGCTGGGGCTGGCGCCGGCGTCGGCGTCGGCCCATCCCGACAGCACCATCTGCGCCAACTTCTCGCGCTTCGTCGACGGCGTGTACGGCGACAGCTGCACGACCGACCTCAGCCCCGACGCGCCCGCGACCCGGACCGACCACGGCGTCACCGGGCTGTGGCTCGGCACCAGCGCCGGGGCGCAGTGCGTGACCTACAGCCTGAGCCAGGTGGTGGCCCGGCTCGACTTCTACCTGACCAACGTCGAGCCGAGCGAGATCGTACGTTTCCTCATCGACGGCACGCCCGAGCCGGTCACCCTGGTCAGCGGCAACGGGCCCGACCTGCCGCCGCTGCCGATGGTGCCGCTGGTCATCACCGGCGGTGGGGGCGTGACCGGCACCGGCGCCGACAGCTCGGGCTACCTCGAGCTCGGGCGGCCAGGGATGATGGCCTTCACGGTGTGTGTCGACTCCGACGGTAGCGCCGCCGGCGCGGTCATCCAGCCGGTGATCAACGCCTTCTGCCAGTGCGGCAACGGCAGCAAGCACTTCAACGAGCCGTGTGACGACGGCGACGGCATGGACGGCGACGGCTGCTCGCACCACTGCGTGATCGAGGACGGCTGGCAGTGCACCGCGGTGCTGTTCCAGACCAGCGTGTGCACGAGCAGCTGCGGCGACGGCGTGGTCGATGCGGCCGAGGGCTGTGACGACGGCGATGGCGACGACGGCGACGGCTGCTCGGCGATCTGCGCGATCGAGCCCGGCTACGCCTGCACCGGCATGCCGTCGACCTGCGTGGCCGACGGCGACGGCGACGGGGTCGGCGACGCCACCGACAACTGCCCGCTGGCCAGCAACCCCGACCAGGCCGACGTCGACGGCGACGGCGTCGGCGACGGTTGCGACAACTGCCTGACCGTGGCCAACCCCGACCAGCTCGACAGCGGCGGCAGCCCGGCCGGCGACGCGTGCGAGGACGGTGACGGCGACGGCGTGCTCGACCCGGTCGACAACTGCCCGGCCGTCAACAACCCGGACCAGCTCGACAGCGGCGGCGGCCCGGCCGGCGATGCCTGTGACGACCGCGATGGTGATGGGGTGGTCGACGCCGGCGACAACTGCCCGGCCGAGGCCAACCCCGACCAGGCCGACGGCGACGGCGATGGCGTCGGCGACGCCTGCGCGGGTGCGTGTTCCGGAGGCGACGGCGACGGCGATGGCCTGGCCGCCACCTGCGACAACTGCCCGGACGTGGCCAACCCCGATCAGCTCGACACCGGCGGCGGCGCGGCCGGCGACGCCTGCGACGATCGCGACGGCGACGGCGTGGTCGACGCCGGCGACAACTGCCCGGCCGAGGCCAACCCCGACCAGGCCGACGGCGACGGCGATGGTGTGGGCGACGCCTGCGTGGGCACCTGCGCCGGCGACGACCTCGACGGCGATGGGCTGGCCAGCGCGTGCGACAACTGCCCCGACGTGGCCAACCCCGACCAGGCCGACGGCGGCGGCGGCGCGGCCGGAGACCTGTGCGAGGACCGCGACGCCGACGGGGTGATCGACGCCATCGACAACTGCCCGGCCGAGGCCAACCCCGACCAGGCCGCCTCGGGCGGAAGCCCGATCGGCGACGTGTGCCGGGACGACAGCAGCGGCTGCGGCTGCCGCAGCGACGCAGGGGGAGGAGCGGGCGCGGTGCTGCTCGGCCTGGTCTTGCTGGTGGGTGGCGCGCCGCGGCGGCGACGGCGCGACCGCTGACGCCCCGGCGATCGACGCGCCCCGGCTCAGCGCCGCGCCAGCGCGCCGGCCAGCTCGCCGACCAGCTCGCCGACGGCCTGGGCCGCACCGGCCGCGCCGGCGCGAGCGGCCCGCTCGACCAGCGCGCTGCCGACGACGACGCCGTCGGCCAGCGCACCCATGCGGGCGGCGTCGGCCGCGGTCTTGATGCCGAACCCGACCATCATCGGTGCGCCGTCCAGACCGGCCCGGACCGCGGCGACGCGGGCCGGGTCGAGCACGCCGCCGGCGGCGCCGGTGACGCCGGTGAGGGCGATGTAGTAGACGAACGGCGGCGCCAGGCGGCCGACCTGGGCGATGCGATCGGGCGTCGAGGTCGGCGCCACCAGGGGGATGACGTCGAGGCCGCGGGCGCGCAGCGGGACGCGCAGCTCGGCCAGCTCCTCGAGCGGCAGGTCGACGGTGAGCACCGCGTCGACGCCGGCGTCGGCGGCGGCCGCGGCGAACCGGGCTGGCCCCATCACCGCGATCGGGTTGTAGTAGCCGAACAGCACGACGGGTGTGGTCACGCCGCGCGCCCGCAGCGCGCGCACCCCGGCCAGCGCGCTGACCAGTCCACCACCGGCGGCGAGCGCCCGCTCCATCGCCGCCTGGATGACCGGGCCGTCCGCGCTCGGGTCGGAGAACGGCACGCCCAGCTCGATGACGTCGGCCCCGGCGGCAGCGGCGGCGGCGACGACGTCGAGCGACGTGGCCGGGTCCGGATCGGCGAAGGTCAGGTAGGCCACCAGCGCGGCCCGGCCCTCGGCCCGGCGCGCCGCCAGGACCTGGCGCAGGCGTGGCGCGGTCGCCCCGGTCGGATTGGTCATGGCACCAGCCGCCCTTCCTCGAGCGCGCGGGCGACGGTGACCATGTCCTTGTCGCCGCGCCCGGACAGGCCGACGACGATGACCCGGCCCGGGTGGGTGGCGGCGACCTCGTCGAGCGCGGCCATGGCGTGGGCGGTCTCGAGGGCGCACAGGATGCCCTCGCGCCGGGCCAGCCGGGCCAGCGCGGTCAGCGCCTCGGCGTCGGTGCGGGCCAGGTAGCGGACCCGGCCGGCCTCCTTCCACGCGCTGTGCTCCGGGCCGACGCCCGGGTAGTCGAGGCCGGCGCTGATGGAGTGGGCGTGGGCGATCTGGCCGAGCCGGGCGTCGTCGTCGTGGGTGAGCACGTAGCTGCGCGAGCCGTGCAGCACGCCGACCCGGCCAGCGGTGAGGGTGGCGGCGTGGCGGCCGGTGGCGACCCCGTCGCCGGCGGCCTCGACCCCGATCAGGGCGACCGTCGGATCGGCGACGAACGGCGCGAACAGGCCGGCCGCGTTGGAGCCGCCGCCGACGCAGGCGATCATCGCCGCCGGGGCGCGCCCGGCCGCGGCCAGCTGGGCCCGCGTCTCGCGGCCGATGACCGACTGCAGGTCGCGCACCATCCACGGGTACGGGTGCGGGCCGGCGACCGAGCCGATGAGGTAGTAGGTGTCGGCGACGTTGGTGACCCAGTCGCGCAGGGCCTCGTTCATCGCGTCCTTGAGGGTGGCGGTGCCGGCGTGGACCGGCACGACCTTGGCGCCGAGCAGGCGCATGCGCACGACGTTGAGGGCCTGGCGCTCGACGTCCTCGGCGCCCATGTACACCTCGCACGGCAGCCCGAACAGCGCGGCCACCGTCGCCGTCGCCACCCCGTGCTGGCCGGCGCCGGTCTCGGCGATGATGCGGCGCTTGCCCATGCGCCGGGCCAGCACGATCTGGCCCAGGCAGTTGTTGATCTTGTGCGCGCCGGTGTGGTTGAGGTCCTCGCGCTTGAGGAAGACCTCGGCGCCGACGTCGGCCGACAGCCGCGTCGCGTGGTACAGCGGCGCCGGCCGGCCGACGTAGTCGCGCAGAAGCAGGTCGACCTCGTCCCAGAACGCGGGGTCGGCCCGGGCCGCGCGCCAGGCCGCGTCGAGCTCGACCAGCGCCGGCATGAGGGTCTCGGCCACGTACTGGCCGCCGAAGCCGGCGGCGCCGGCGTCGGCACCGAACCGTCCGCCCGGCCCGGGCGGCGGCAGCGCGGCGATCTCGTCGAGGGTGCGCCCGGTCATGGTCGCAGCGTAACACCGGCGTCGGCGGCGGCCAGGGCGCGGGCGCGCTCGACGACCTCGACCAGCCCGGCCGTCGTGCGATCGGCGGCGGCCAGGGCCGCCAGCTCGGCCGGGCCGACCCAGCGCGCCGCCCGCGCGTCATCCCCGGGCCGGGGCGCGCCGGCCCCACGCGCGAGGTAGTCGAGGATGACGTAGTGGAACCGCGCGCCCGGCCCGGCCGCGGGATCCTCGTCGGGGACGATCCGCTCGACCACGGTCACCAGCGGCCCGACCTCGACGGTCAGTCCGGTCTCCTCGAGCACCTCGCGCGCCACCGCCGCCGCCAGCGCCTCACCCAGCTCGACCCGGCCGCCCGGCAGTGACCACCGGCCGACCCCGGGTGGGCGGCCGCGCTCGATGAGCAGGACCGCGCCGTCCGGGTCGAGCACCACGGCGGCGACGGCGACGGTGGGGTGCGGCGTCGGCACGGACGCGCTTACCGGGCGGCCGGCACGCTGGCCGATGGGCACAGCGGGGCCAGCGTGCACTGTTCGCACGCGGGGGCGCGGGCGTGGCAGACCCGGCGGCCATGCCAGATGAGGCGGTCGGCGAACGAGGTCCACGCCGGCCGCGGCAGCGCGGCCATGAGGTCCTGCTCGATCTTGACCGGATCGGTGTGGGTGGTCAGGCCGAGCCGCGCGGCCAGGCGGGTCACGTGGGTGTCGACCACCACGCCGTCGGCCTGGCCGAACGCCGTGCCGAGGATGACGTTGCCGGTCTTGCGCGCCACGCCGGGCAGGGCGACCAGCTCCGCCATCGTCCGCGGGACCTCGCCACCGTGGCGCTCGACCACCGCGCGCGCCATGCCGAGCAGGCTGCGGGCCTTGGCCCGGAAGAATCCGGACCGGTGCACCAGCACCTCGAGCTCGGCCGGATCGGCCGCGGCCAGGGCGCGCGCGTCCGGGTAGCGCGCGAACAGGGCCGGCGTGAGCGTGTTGATCATGCGGTCGGTCGACTGCGCGGCCAGGATGGTGGCGCACAGCAGCTGGTAGGCGTTCTGGTGATCGAGCTCGCACACCGCGTCGGGCCAGGTCCGGGCCAGCGCGGCGATGAGGGCGGGCACGTCGGCCGCGGGGCGCCGAGCGGCGGCGGGGGCGGTCCGGGCGGCGGCGGGGGCGGTCCGGGCGGCGGCGCCGCGGCGAGGCGACGGCTTCGGGGTGGTCGCGGCCGCCTTGGTGCTGGTGCGGCTCTTGGCCACCTTGGTCCCCTTGGCCACCGCACCCGCGCCGGTTTTGCCGGGCCGCCTCGCCGCCCTCGTGTTATGTCGTGCCGAGCCAGCCATGATGTCGTCGCACCGTAACACGCCCCTCCGCGCGTGGGCCTTGCTCACCCTCGGCGCCGCCGCCGCCGTCGCCACCAGCGCGTGCACCTCGAAGAAGGACGTGCAGGCCGCGCGCAAGTCGCAGTACGACGCCGACTTCGCCGTGGTGTACAGCGCGGCGCTCGAGGCGGTGCGCGAGACCTACCCCCAGCTGGCCGACAACCCGGCCAAGGGCACGATCAAGACCGCCTGGCACCAGGTCCAGTACAACACCAGCGGCGTCGACGATCCCAAGTCGCAGCAGAACGCCGACCGCGCGGTCGGCCTCGACAGCCAGGGCCGCAGCCAGAGCTCGCTGTCGGGCAACACCTCGCTGTCGCGCAAGCGCTACTTCATCCGCTTCGACGTCGCCGTCGCGGGCGGCCGGCCGTGGCGGGTCCGGGTCACCGGCCACGCCTCGGAGTGGGAGCCCGGCAACGCGGTCCCGTCGGAGCTGCGCGGCCCGGCCGTGCCGCACTGGCTGGCCGGCCGGACCGACGCGCTGGTGGTCGACGTGTACAAGCGCCTGCAGCAGTACGCCATCGTCGTGCCCGACCAGGTCATCGAGGAGGAGCAGCCGGCGCCGATCGACAGCGCGGCCTACGGCCCCATCCCGCCCGGCGCCGGCAACACGGTCGGCCTGGTCCAGCGCGCGCTGGCCCAGCGCGACTACGACACCCTGCGCGCGACCCTGGCGCCTGACGTGGTGTGGAGCTTCGGTGGCGACCCTGGCGTCGACGCCGCCATGGCCGGCTGGCAGGCCGATCCGAGCGCGCTCGAGGCCATGGGCGCGGTCATTCGCAAGGGCTGCCGGGTCGACGGTCCCGAGGTGGCGTGCCCGCCCGAGGCGGCCGAGGGCGCCGGCTACCTCGACTGGCGGCTGCGCCTGGGGCAACGCGGCGGGGTGTGGAAGGTCGTCGCCTTCGTCGCCGGCGACTGAGCGCGATCAGCTCCGCGCGGCCGCGCCGATCGCCGCCAGGTACTCGGGCAGCTGCGCCAGCGGACGGAACCCCTTGCCGGCCGGGTCGCGCGGGGTCTTGACGACCTCGACGTAGTCCACCCGGGCCGCCACGAACTCGCCGAGCACGCCGTCGAGGGCCTGCACGGCGGCGAACTGGTACGCCTCCTCGAGGTCGTCGTGGTAGCTCGCGCAGGCCAGGCGCAACCCGAGCTCTCCGTCGGCCAGGAGCGGCTGAAACCAGGCGCTGGCGGCGTCGATGGACGCGCCCTCGTGCCGGGTCACGAAGTCGCAGCCGTGCGCCTGCTTGAAGGCGACGAAGACCCAGCCCGGGACCGTCGGCGCTTCGCCGACGAGGCGCTCGACGACGGGGAACGCCGACAGGTCGCCCTCGGCGGTGACGATGAACTCCAGCGCCGGGCCGTCGGAGTCGCCGCCGGCCAGGAAGTACAGCCGTTCGTCGACGGCATGCAGCCGCTCGACGATCTCGTCGAGCAGCGCCTCGTCGGGGTCCGGCCTGGTCACGCTGGCGCGCAGCGCCGGGAGCTTGTTCACGAGCCAGCGCCAGAACGCCGGGCCCGCCTTCACTGGAGGCATGATGCTTATCCTAGCGAGCTGCCGTTGGTCGGGTGCTAGTGCTCCGACCGCGGCTTTCTGATCCCATGCGGAGGAGCACGGAGGGGGGTGGGGACCCCGACGGCTTTGCCGACGGGGCGGGGCGCAGCCCCGTGGGATCTTGGCGACGTGCCATGCCGGAGCAGTATGCGACGGTCATGGCACTAGCTGCCGATGCGCCAGTAGCCGTGCGGGTTGTAGAAGAAGTCGTCCTCGGGGTAGCGGGTGCAGGCGGTCCGGCTCAGGGCGCGGCCGGGCTGGCCGGGCAGGTGGTCGAACAGCTCGCCGTCGACCAGGCCACCGGTTTCGGTCAGCGACCAGATCGCGACCGCGTCGAGCCAGGTCAGCGCGGTCGCCGGCGGCGTCGTGGTGCCGATCTCGACGTCGGGCTTGCCGAGCAGGTGCATGCCGCACGAGTAGTAGTGGCTGTCGTCACCGATCGGGCGGCGGACCCAGGCCGCGTGGAGCCCCATCGCCCGGCTGTCGGCGTCGCCGTCGACCATCTCCGCCAGGCTGATCCAGCGGCGCCGACCGTGGGCGATGCCCGAGCTCTCGCCCTTGGCGGCGCGCGCGCCGGCGGCGAAGGCGGCGCCGATGAGGCGCACGGCCTGGGCCGACACCGCCTGGGCCGAGGCCGGGTCGGGGTCGTCGACCAGGAGGTGCGGCGACAGCACGTAGCCGACCGCGCGGTGGCCGGCGATGGCGGCGCGGTCGTCGTCGCCCAGCGACGGCACGACGCGATCGCGCGACGACTCGAACGCCCGCTCCATGCGCGGATCGGGCTCGGCCTTGGAGTAGGTCCAGTCGACGGTGAAGCCAGGGAAGGCGTCGACGATGCGGGCCAGGTCGTCGAGATCGTCGATGAGCAGGCACAGGACGTGGCGGGCGTGGATGAGCATGAGTCGTCCTATTCGCTGCAGGCCGGCCGGCGGGCCGGCAGGATCTTGCCAGGGTTGAGCAGGTCGGCCGGGTCCCACATGGCCTTCCACCGCCGCTGCCACTCGAGCACCCGCTCGGGTTGCTCCATCGGCATGAAGTCACGCTTGGCCAGGCCGATGCCATGTTCGCCCGACAGCGTGCCGCCCAGCTCGATCGTGTGCGCGAACACCTGGCGCGCCGCCTCGAGCATGTGCGCGCGCACCGCCGGGTCGTCGGGGTCGTCGTTCGACAGCAGGTTGACGTGCAGGTTGCCGTCGCCGGCGTGGCCGAACACCGCGACCGGCACGCCGGTGGCGGCGGCGACCCGGTCGATGCGGGCCAGCATCTCGACGATGTGGCCGCGCGGCACGCACACGTCCTCGTTGACCTTGATGCGGTAGGCGTCCTTGAGCGCCGGCGAGATCTGCCGGCGCGCCTCCCACAGCGCGCGCCGGTCGGCCGGGCTCGACGCCGCCAGCACGTCGAGCGCGCCGGCCTGCTCGCAGGCGGCGCCGATGGCCTCGACCTGGACCTCGATCGAGGCAGCGTCGCCGTCGAGCTCGATCAGGACGATGGCCCCGGCCTCGGTCGGGAAGCGGTAGCGGCTGCGGCCGCGCACGTGCTCGATCGACGCGCGGTCGGCCAGCTCGAGCACGCGCGGGCGCAGGCCGCCGCGCAACAGCGCGCTGATACACGCGCCGGCGCCGGCGACGTCGGCGAAGACCGCCAGCGCGGTCGCCACCGCCGGCGGCTGCGGCACCAGCTTGACGGTCAGCTCGGTGATGACCCCGAACGTGCCTTCGCTGCCGACGAAGCCGGCCACCAGGTCGTAGCCGGTCACGCCCTTGGCGGTGCGCCGGCCGACCCGCAGCCGCTCGCCGCCCATGAGCGCGACGTCGAGCCCGAGCACGTACTCGCGGGTGACGCCGTACTTGAAGGCACGCGGGCCGCCGGCGTTGGTGGCGGCGTTGCCGCCGATCGAGCAGTACTCGAGCGAGGCCGGGTCGGGCGGGTAGAACAACCCGGCCTCCTCGGCCACGGCCTGCAGCACGCCGGTGACCACGCCCGGCTCGACCACCGCGACCAGGTCGTCGCCGTCGATCTCGACGATGCGGCGCAGGCGCTCGGTCGACAGCACCACGCCACCGCGCACCGGCAGCGCGCCGCCGACCATGCCGCTGCCGGCGCCGCGCGGGGTGACCGGGACGGCGTGCTCGGCACACAGCCGCAGCACCGTGGCGACCTCGTCGGCCGACTGCGCCAGCACTGCACAGGCCGGCGGGTAGAACACCGGCAGCGGGCTCTCGTCACGGCCGTAGTCGTCGAGCCGCTCGTCGCCGGCGGCGATGACCCGGTCGGGCCCGAGCTCACGGCCCAGCAGCGCGGCGATGTCCACGCCGGCACTGTAGTCGAATCAGGCGCGATTTCGAACCGCGCGACGGCGTCGGCGCGCCGTGGTCGCCGCTCAGACCGAGAACGACGAGCCGCAGCCGCAGGTCGACTTCACGTTCGGGTTGTGGAACTTGAACCCGGCGCCCTGCAGGCCCTCGACGTAGTCGATCTCGGTGCCGATGAGGTACATCAGGCTCATCTCGTCGACGACGACGTCGACGCCGGCCAGCACGAAGCGCTGGTCGACCTCGGTCACCTCGTCGAAGTACAGGTCGTACGAGAAGCCGGCGCAGCCGCCGCCGACCACGCGCAGGCGCAGGGCCATGGTCGCCTCGATCCCCTCGGCGGCGCGGATCTCGTTGACCTTGAGGGCCGCGGTCTCGGTGATGCGGACCATCGACTCCGGACCGGGCGCCGGCGCGTGCTCGTGCGCCGTGGGCGCGGGCTGGGTGCTGGTTTGGTTCATCATCGGGGGCTCCTGTTCGGACCCTACGAACAACCTCACCCGTACGCAAGGGTGCAGCACCGCTGTTTAAACCCGCGGTTTCCGATGTGAAATCACGTGTTACGTTGACATCGTACCATCTGCCCGGTATCACTACGAGAAATGGCGTCCTTCCAGAACTTGCTGCAGGGGATCAAGTCCGAGATCCGGGAGATCGACGTGGCCGGCGCCCAGTCGGAGCTGGCTGCCAGCCCCCCGCCGGTGCTCATCGATCTGCGCGAGCAGGACGAGTACGTGCAGGGGTTCATCCCCGGCGCCCTTTGGATCCCGCGTGGGTTCCTCGAGATCCGGATCGAGGACGCGGTGGCCGACCGCGACACCCCCATCCTGCTGTACTGCGCCGGCGGGACGCGCTCGGCCCTGGCCGTGCGCACCTTGCGCGAGCTCGGCTACGCCCGGGTCACGTCGATGGCCGGAGGCTTCTCGGCGTGGAAGCGGACCGGCCTGCCGTGGCAGGTGCCGACCGTGCTCAGCCGCGAGCAGGCGCAGCGTTACTCGCGCCACACGCTCCTGCCAGAGGTCGGCGTGGCCGGGCAGATCAAGCTGCTCGAGGGTCGCGTGCTCTGTATCGGCGCCGGCGGCCTCGGCTCGCCGTCGAGCCTGTACCTGGCCGCGGCCGGGGTCGGCACCATCGGCCTCATCGACGACGACGTGGTCGATGCCACCAACCTGCAGCGGCAGATCCTGCACTCGACCGAGCGGATCGGCATGGCCAAGGTCGACAGCGCCGAGAAGACGCTGCGCGGGCTCAACCCCGACGTGACGGTCGAGAAGTTCAAGACCCGGCTGACCTCCGACAACGTGATGGAGGTGCTGGCCCGGTTCGACGTCATCGTCGACGGCGCCGACAACTTCCAGACCCGGTACCTCGTCAACGACGCCGCGCTCAAGCTGGGTAAGCCGGTGGTGCACGCCTCGATCTTCCGGTTCGAGGGCCAGATCACCGTGTTCCCTGGCGCGGGCAGCCCGTGTTACCGCTGCCTGTACCCCGAGCCGCCGCCGCCCGAGGAGGCGCCGTCGTGCCAGGAGGCCGGCGTGCTCGGCGTGTTGCCGGGCATCATGGGCGTGCTGCAGGCGACCGAGACGGTCAAGCTGCTGCTCGGGCTGGGCGAGAGCCTGGCTGGCCGCCTGCTGGTGTACGACGCCATCAAGACCAAGTTTCGCGAGCTCAAGCTGCGGCGCGATCCGAAGTGCCCGACCTGCGGCGACGGGGTCGACCGCAGCAAGATCGAGCTGATCGACTACGTGCAGTTCTGCGCGGGCGGCTGAGGGAGCGAGGGCATTTGACCGGCCTCGGCCGCCTGGGGCATGGTCGACCCATGCGCTCCTCGTCGGTCCTCGCCCCGTCCCTCGCCCTGGTCGTGCTCACCGCGGCCGGGTGCGGCGACAACCTCAAGCTCGACCTGTGCCCCGACGACCAGCCCGGCTGCGTCACCGTCGATGACGGCACCACCAGCGAGGAGCTCGACGCCGTCTTCAACAACGCGGTCGACGGCCAGGTCATCATCCTGGCCGCGGCCCGCTACGACCTGACCGCGGCCCTGCAGATCACCGCCAACAACGTGACCCTGCTCGGCCAGGGCAAGGATCGCACGGTGCTGTCGTTCGCCGGGCAGACCACCGGCGCCCAGGGCATCCTGGTCACCGGCGACAACTTCACCGCGCGCGGCTTCACCATCGAGGACACCGCCGGCGACGGGCTCAAGCTCGAGGGGGTCGACGGCGTCACCCTGCAGAGCCTGCGCGTGACGTGGACCGGGGGTGCCAGCCAGGACAATGGTGCCTACGGCCTGTACCCGGTGCTGTCCAAGCGCGTGCTGATCGAGCGGTGCGAGGTGTCGAACGCGTCCGACGCCGGCATCTACGTCGGGCAGTCCGAGGACGTCATCGTCCGCAACAACAAGGTCGAGACCAACGTCGCCGGCATCGAGATCGAGAACTGCAAGCGGGCCGACGTCTACGCCAACCGCGCCAGCAACAACACCGGCGGCGTGCTGGTGTTCAACCTGCCCGGGCTCACCGTCGGCAACGGGACCCAGACCCGGGTCTTCGACAACGAGCTGACCGGCAACAACTTCGAGAACTTCGCGCCGGCCGGCAACATCGTCGGCAAGATCCCGCCCGGCACCGGCGTGGCCGTGCTGGCCGCCAACGCGGTCGAGATCTTCGACAACGTCGTGACCGACCACCTGGCGGCCGCGATCTCGGTCATCAGCTTCCTGCCGATCGACCCGAGCCCCGACGATCCGGCGTTCGACTCGTACCCGACCGCGATCCACGTCCACGACAACACGGTGTCGGGCCTGGCCAACATGCCGACCGGCGAGCTGGGCGCGCTGCTGGTGCTGGCGGTCGACGAGTACAGCGCCCCGCCCATCGTCGTGCCCGATCTCATCTGGGACGGCGTGGTCGATCCGGTGCGCGGCCCGGGCGGCATCTACCCCGAGAACCTGCGGGTGTGCTTCGAGAACAACGGCGACGCCGACTTCCTCAACATCAACTTCCCGACCGGCATGGGCTCGCTGGCGGATCAGGACGCCAGCGTGGTCGAGTGTACGCACCCGCCGCTGCCGGCGGTCGCGCTCTGACATGAGGCAGGCGGCGGCCGGGGTGCTCCTGACGCTGGGGGCGTCGCTGGGGGCGGCGTGTGGCGGCGACGACACGCTGGCCGACGAGCTGTGCCGCGTCGTGCCCGGCCCGGCCGGGGCGCCGGCCCGCCTGGGCGAGGGGCCGATGTGCACGCACCTGGCCAGCTACCGGCTGTTCGCCGACCTTGGCGCCCAGGCCCCGGCCGACGGCGTGGAGGCGTACGACCTGGCCACGCCGCTGTTCTCCGACTACGCGCTCAAGCGCCGGTTCATCTGGCTGCCCGACGGCGCGGCCGCGCCGATGACCTGGTCGGACGTCGACACGTTCACCGTTCCGGTCGGGGCGGTGATCGTCAAGACCTTCTCGATGCCGCACGACCTGCGCGCGCCGGCCGCGGGTGAGCGCCTGCTCGAGACCCGGGTCCTGGTCCACCGCAGCACCGGGTGGGAGGGCGCGTCGTACGTCTACCCCGACGGCAGCGAGCTGGGTGGCGCGGTCGACGACGCCCTGCTCACCGCCGGGGCGCGGACGCTCGACGTCACGTTCGCCGACGACGCCGGGTCGCACCAGCTGGCGTACGGCGTGCCGTCGAAGAACGAGTGCAAGAACTGCCACGAGGAGCACGCCGAGGTGATGGGGCCGATCGGCCCCAAGGCGCGTCACCTCAATCGGGACGCGGTGGCGCCGGCCAGCGGCAACCAGCTGGCCGGCCTCATCGCCGCCGGGCACCTGGTCGGGGCGCCGGCCGATCCGGCCACCTGGCCGCGCACGCCGCGCTTCGACGACGCCGCCGACGGCACGCTCGAGGCGCGCGCGCGCGGCTGGCTCGACATCAACTGCGCGCACTGCCACAACCCGACCGGGCCGGCCATCACCTCCGGACTCGACCTGAGCATCGGCCAGCTCGAGCCGTACCGGTACGGCGTGTGTAAGCCGCCGGTGGCGGCCGGGCAGGGCTCGGGCGGGCGGCGCTGGGGCATCGTGCCCGGCCAGCCCGACGCGTCGATCCTGGTGTACCGGCTGGAGGCGACCGCGGCTGACGTCAAGATGCCCGAGCTCGGACGCACCCTGGTTCACGCCGAGGGTGTCGCCCTCGTCCGCGCCTGGATCTCGAGCCTGACCGGCGACTGCGACGCGTTCCGCTGACGCTCAGCGCCGGGTCGCGCGGTGCACGAACGGCTGGTCGGCCTCGAGCTGGCTGGCGACCTGGAGCAGGAGATCTTCGCGGCCGTACCCGCCGACCAGCTGCACCGCCAGCGGCAGGCCGTCGCCGTCGTGGCCGACCGGGACCGAGGCCGCCGGCTGGCCGGTGGCGTTGAACGGCGCGGTGAACGGCGCGAACTCGCCGGCGGCGAAGATGGCGGGCAGCGGATCGTCCGCACGCGACGAGAACGTGCCGAGCCGCGGCGGCGGCGTGGTCACGGTTGGGCACAACCACAGGTCGATCTCGTCCCAGCTGGCGGCGATGACCCGGCTGGCGCGATGGATCCAGCGCCAGGCCGCGGCATAGACCGGGGCCGGCACGCCGCGGCCGAGGGCGCCGAGGACCGCGGTCAGGGGCTCGACATCGGCGTCGACCAGGGTGCGCCCGAGCACGGCCTCGATCTCGGCCAGCTCCTGCGCCACGCCGACCGCCCACAGCGTCAGGAAGCGCGGCGTCCACTCCGGGTCGTGCAGCGCGGTGATCTCGAACGGGCACACGTCGTGCCCGAGCGCGGCCAGCCGGCGCGCAGTCGCCTCGACCGCGCCGACGCAGGTCGGGTGGGCCGGGCGCACACCGGCCTCGGTGTCGAGGTGGCGGGTGGCAAAGCCGATGCGCAGGCGGCCGGGCGGCGCGCCGACCTCGGCCGCGAACGGCCGGCGCGGCGGCGGCGCGGCGTACGGATCTCCCGGCATCGGCCCAGCCAGCACGTCGAGCACGGCGGCCGAATCGCGCACCGAGCGGGTCAACACGTGCTCGGCGACCAGGCCACCGTTGACGTCGCCGAGGTCGGGACCGAGCGAGACCCGGGCCCGGCTCGGCTTGAGCCCGAACAGGCCGCAGCAGGCGGCGGGGATGCGGATCGAGCCACCGCCGTCGTTGCCGTGGCCGATCGGCACCAGGCCGGCGGCGACCGCGGCGCCGGCCCCGCCGCTCGAGCCGCCGGTGGTGCGGGTCAGGTCGTACGGGTTGCGGCTGGGCGGGAACGCCGGCGGCTCGGCCGCGGGCAGGATGCCGAGCTCGGAGGTGTTGGTCTTGCCGAGGATGATGAAGCCGGCCTGGCGCAGGCGCGCGACCAGGTAGCTGTCGTGTGCCGCCCGCAGGCCGAGCTGGCGCAGCGGGCGGACCCCGGCCGCGTAGGGCAGGCCCTCGACCTGGGCGCAGATGTCCTTGATGAGGATCGGCACGCCGCGGAACGGACCGTCGGGCAGGTCGCCGTCGGCCTCACGCCGGGCCTGGTCGAAGCGGCGGACGATGACCGCGCCGAGCTCGCCGTCGTGGCGGTCGATGCGATCGATGGCAGCGTCGACCAGCTGGCGCGGGCTGACCTGGCCGGTGCGGACCAGGGCGGCGCAGGCGGTGGCGTCGAGCGAGGCCAGGTCATCCATGCCAGGCGACGGTACACCGGGCGGTCACAACACCGACAGGTAGCAGGTCTTGCTCGGATCCGACCCGAACGTGTCCCACGAGGTGCGGACACGCAGGCGCACGCCGGTGACGTCGGCGCCCCAGCTCATGGCCTGGCCGATGAAGGCCGAGCCGTCGCCTTCGCCCATGTGGTTGGCCGACCAGGCGGCGTCGCCGAACGCGTCCCTCCAGCTGCCGCCGCGCTTGGTCTGCCAGTACACCTGGACCTTGTTGTTGCCGCCGCCGTAGAAGGTCATGTCGTTGGCGACGCCCCAGCTGATGCCGCCGAGCGAGGCCGAGCGGCCCTGGTCGCGCGAGATGTTGATCGACACGATCGACGACGCCGAGCCGCCCTCGAGGTCGCTGGTCGAGACCGAGCACGACCGGGCGGCGGCGGCGCCGAAGCCGGCCGCCTCCTGGTCCTCCTCGGGCAGCTCGTACGTGAAGTCCTCGCCATCGTCACCCTCGTCGGGGGCGCCGACGCAGGCGGCCAGGGCGGCGGCCAGGACGGCCAGGGTCGCGCGCCGCAGCGTGGAGCGCGACGTGCCACGGTTGGAGGCGAGGGGGTGAGCGTGAAGGGTGGGGCGGTGGGTCTGCATGGTCGAGGGTCATCGCAACCGGCGCGCCAGCGTATCCCCCGGCCCCACGGCCATTGTTTTCGAGCGGTTACCGCCTCGGTTGGCCGGGGCCGTGGTCCCAGGGTGGACCGGGGCCGGTCCAGGCGAGACGACCCCGCTGGCGCCGAATCCGCCGTGAGGAGACACTGCGAGCGATGTTCGGCAAGCACGGGGTCTCTGTCGCCTTGACCACGACCCTGGCGATCACGGTGTTGCCGGGCTGTGATCTGCTGTTCGGGGTGTCGGGCTCGGCCGACGGCCCCGCCCGCGACGGCGCCGGGCTCGATGGTCCGGTCGATGCGGTGCCGCCGGTCGACGCCAACTGCTCGTTGCCCGGGGACGACGACCTCGACGGGATCCACGACGCGTGCGACAACTGCCCCCACCTCGGCAACCAGGCCCAGGATGACCGGGACGAAGATGGCGTGGGCGACGTGTGTGACCCGCGCGAGGACCGGCGCGACACCCTCGTGCTGTTTCAGGGGTTTCAAGCCACCGACGGCGTCACCCTCTTTGCCGAGGGGAGCGCGACCTGGCAAGCGCTCGACGGTCACCTGGCGGCGATGTGCTCCGGGGACACCCAGCTGTTCGCGCAGGTCGGGTTGCCGGCGGCGCTGCAGCACCTCACGGTGGTGGCGGGGTTCGTCTTGACTGACGTCAGCCAGGTCGGCGACGTGTCGGTCTGGGCCCGGATCACGCCGACCGCCGATCCGGTCGCGCCCGACGGCCTGATGGCCCGCCAGCGCCTCAACGGGGACCTCGACCTGCGGTCCGTCGCCAATGGCATGCCGACCGATCTGGGCCTCACGTCCGGGACGACAGGCCTGACGCCTGGGTCGCCATTCCAGGTCACCCTCGAGATCACGGCGTCGACGGCGGCCGACCAGGCGACCGCGCGCCAGGGCATGGCGCAGGTCACGGGTGAGGTCCCCTCCGAGGCGACCGCGGCGGTCGGAATCGGCGTCGACTCGCTGGCTGGCGTCGACCTCAACTACCTCGTCGTGTACACGCACTGAGGCCGCGACGACGCGCGGCGCACCACCGTCGCGCCACCGTCGCCTCAGCCGGCGGCGACCAGCTTGCCGATGATCGTGCGCTGGATCTCGCTGGTGCCCTCGTAGATGCGGAGCGGGCGGATGGCGCGGTACAGGTGCTCGACCACGCCGCCGTGCATCACGCCGAGGCCACCCAGCAGCTGGACCGCGCGATCGATCACCCGCTGCGCCGCCTCGGTCGCGCCCAGCTTGGCGATGGACACCTCGCGCGTGACCTTGCCGCCGCGCTCGTCCTTGAGCCAGGCGGCGCGCAGCACCAGCAGGCGGGCGGCGTCGAGGTCGACCACCATGTCGGCCAGGTGCGCCTGCACCAGCGGCTGCTCGGCCAGCGGCTTGCCGAACTGCACGCGCGCGCGCACGTGCGCGGTCGCCTCGTCGAGGCCGCGCCGGGCCATGCCGACCGCGGCGGCGCCGACCGAGACGCGGAAGGCGTCGAGGGTGGCCATGGCCAGGCCGAACCCTGCGCCGACCGTGCCGATCAGCGCCTCGGCGCCGAGGGTGACGCCGCGCAGCTGCAGGCTGCCGATCGGGTGCGGCGCGCTGGCCTGGGCCGGCACCACGGTGACGCCGGGGCGGTCGAGCGGGACCCAGAACGCGGCCAGGCCCTTGTGCCGCGCCGCTGGATCGACGCTGGCGAACACGGTGGCGTGGCTGGCCAGCCCGAGGTTGGAGATGAAGCACTTGTCGCCGGTCAGGCGCCAGCCGTCGCCGTCGCGTTCGGCCCGGGTCGAGATGGCGGCGACGTCAGACCCGGCGCCGGGCTCGGTCAGCGCGAAGGCGGCAATGGCCGCGCCGGCGCGGAAGGGGGCGAGGTCGAGGTGGGCCGCCCCGGCGCCAGCGATCAGGGCCGGGTGCGTGCCCAGGCCCTGCACCGCGAAGATCGAGTCGGCCCGCGCCGACACGTGGCCGAGCAGCTCGCGCGCCAGGCACAGGGCGCGGCTGTCGACCGCGCCGCTGGCCGGCACCACCAGCTCGAACAGCCCGGCCGCGGCCAGCGCGGCGGCGGCGGCGCGATCGCGCGCGGCCTCGTCGCCGGCGACCTGCTCGGCCGCGGCCAGCGCCGGCGCCGCCGCGCGCAGCCGCTCGGCCAGCGCCGCGTGGTGCGGCGCAAACAGCATGGGCAGGTCGTCGGTCGACAGGCCGATCACGGCGCGCGCCCCGGCCGGCCCGGCTGGGTCCCGCCGTCGCCCTGGGGACCGACGGCGTCGGCCAGCTGCGGCCGCGCCGGCGGCGCGCCGGCGAAGACCGGCTGCTGCCCGGCCTTGAACGCGGCGTGGGCGGCGGCGAAGTCGGGGTGCTGCATACACAGGGCCTGGGCCTGGGCCTCGGCCTCGATGGCCTCGGCCAGCGGCATGCGCGCCTCGCTCTCGATCATCTGCTTGGTCATCGCGTGCGCGAAGGCCGGGCCGGCGGCGAGGCGATCGGCCCAGGCCCGGGCCATCATCACCGCCTCCTCGGGCGTCTCGACCACGCGGTTGACCAGGCCGATGCGCAGGGCCTCGGCCGCGTCGATCTTGTCGCCGAAGAACAGCAGCTCGGAGGCGTGGCCGAGGCCGACGATACGCGGCAGCAGGTAGGTGATGCCCATGTCGGCGCCACACAGCCCGACCGCCGGGAAGATGAAGCCGAACCGGGCCCGGCTGGTGGCGATGCGCAGGTCGGACGCACACGCGATCACCGCGCCGGCGCCGACGGCGACGCCGTTGATGGCGGCGACGATGGGGCGGCGGCACCGGCGCATGGCCGCGATCAGGCGGCCGGTGGCGCGGGTGAACGCCAGCAGCGCCGGCGTGTCCTGCCCGAGCAGGTGCTTGATGATGTCGTCCTGGTCGCCGCCCGAGCAGAAACCGCGACCGCGCCCGGTGATGACGATGGCCCGCACCTCGGGCAGCTGATCGAGCCGCTCGAAGGTCTCGGCCAGCTCACGGTAGACCTCGAAGGTCAGCGCGTTGAGGCGGTCGGGGCGGTCGAGCGTGATCGTCACGACGGCGTGGTCGAGCTCGAGCGCGAACGAGGTCGGGCGGGGCAGGGCGGCGGGGCTGGTCATGGCGTGGCTCCGGGGGCGGCGGGCGCGGGCTGCAGGTAGGCGACGGCCTGGATCTCGACCTTGGCGGCGCGCTCGACCAGGGCCGGCACCGCGACCAGGGCCATGGCCGGGTAGTGCTTGCCGAGGCGGGCCCGCCAGATCGGGCCGAGCTCGCGGGCCCGGCTGCGGTAGCTGTCGATGTCGGTCACGAACACCGTCATGCTGGCGACGTCGGTCGGCCCGCCGCCGGCGGCGGCGACCACCGCCAGCACGTTGTCGAGCGCGATCCCGAACTGGGTGATGGGGTCGTCCGACGGGAACGTGCCGTCGGGCAGCCAGGCGATCTGCCCGGCCACGTGCAGCGAGCGGGCGCCGGCGGCGGCGATCATGCCGTTGGCGTAGCCGCGCGGCGGCGGCCAGCCGGGGACCTCGACGACGGACAGCGCGGACGTGGGTGGGGTGGAGGTCATGAGGGTCGCTTTCGTCACTTGAGGATGGCGCCGCCGTCGATGACCAGGGCCTGGCCGTGGACGCCGCGCGCCTCGTGCGCACACAGGTACAGCGCGGCGGCCGCGACCTCGGTCGCCTCGATCATGCGCCGCTGCGGGCTCATACCCTCGAGCGCGGCCCGGGCCTGCGCCGGCGAGCGGCCGGTCTTGTCGGCGATACGGGCCACGGCCTCGGCCGCCATGTCGGTGTCGACCCAGCCCGGGCACAGCGCGTTGATGGTCACGCCGGTGCGCGCCAGGTCGATGGCCAGGGCCCGGGTCAGCCCGACCACGGCGTGTTTCGACGCGCAGTAGGCCGCGGTGTACGCGTAGCCCGACACGCCGGCGTTGGAGGCGATGTTGACGACGCGGCCCCAGCCGGCCGCGACCATGGCCGGGACCAGGGCCCGGGTGATGCGGAAGGTGGCGGTGGTGTTGACGGCCAGCGCGCGATCCCACAGCTCGTCGCTGGTCGCCTCGAGCGGCGCGCTCTCGGCCAGGCCGGCATTGTTGACGAGGATGTCGATGTGGGCGCCGCCGATCGCGCCCGGCAGCGCGGCCAGCAGGCGATCGGTGTCGGCCCGGTCGGCCAGATCGGCGGTCAGCGCCACCCCACCCAGCTCGGCGGCGATCGCCTCGAGCGCGGCCTGGCCCCGGCCGACCACGACGACCCGGGCGCCGGCGCCGGCCAGGGCGCGCGCACAGGCGGCGCCGATGCCGCGACCACCGCCGGTGACGAGGGCGCATCGCCCGGTGAGCTGCATGGCCGCTGGATATCGCGGATGCCGGGGCGGATCTACCCGGACCGCGTGATCACGGAACGCCGGCCCCCGGATCGCGGCGTGGGCCCGCTGCGCCGCGCCGGCGGACCACCCGCGCCGCCGGTAGCAGCCGGCTCTTCTCGCGCAGGAACGCGGCGCGGGCGGCGCGGTCGACCGTGCGGCCCATGCCGACGGTGCCGAGCGCGGCGGCGGTGCCGGCGACCAGCAACGACAGGCCGGCGCTGATGGCGCCGGCCGCCAGCACTGGCGCCAGCGCGCCGAAGGTGATGCCGGCGGCGACCACCGCCACCGGCGGGGCGAACAGCGCCTTGGCGGTGCGCCGCGTGGCCCGGTCGTCACGCCAGTCGGCTTCGCACCCGGCGCAGCGGCGGCCGGGCGACGGTGCGTGGGCCCGGCACAACGCGGCGCCACACCGACCGCAGCGCATGGCCGGGGTCGAGGTGCAGGACGCGCACGGCACCAGGCTCACCGATCGAGGATGCCCGCATCCGGCTCGGTGGCAAGGCGGGGCCGTCGCGTTGATGTCGGGCTGATGTCGCAAGTTGCTGTTTGTGCACGGGTTTCGTTCATGCACACGACGTCCCTGCGCAGGTCGCGCAGGCCGCGCCATGGCGCTGGCGCAAGGCCCCGGACTCCGGCGCAGCGGTGCTGGCGCGGGCCCTGCACCTCGTCGATGCGATGAAGCGAACCACCACCCGGCGTCCCCTCAAGGTCCAGTCGCTGCCCTCTCACAAGCTGCCGCCGGCGGACGGCGGCGGCTACGCCTACGTCCGCTACGGCTACCTTGGCTGCGCGTGTGGCTTCACGACCTGGGATCCGTACGAGGCCAGCTGGCACAGCTGCTCGGCGTACGCCTAGCAGGATGCTGAAGAAGCATCCTGCTAGTCATTTCTGATCTCGCAGCCTGCTAGCTCGCTCGTGGACCAGCAGGCGCGCCGGCCGGCGCCGGTGCGAGCGCGGCGGCAACCTCGCCGACGATCATCGCCGCCAGCTGGTCGAGCGTGGCGTCACCCTCGGCCGCGGTCGCCGCCGCCGGGGCGCCGGCGTAGGCGGCGCTCATGCCCATCGCCGCGAACGTGGTCAGCCCGGCGCGCAGGCCGTCGCTCAGGCTGATCGGCACCGGCGGCAGGGCCGTGCGGGCGGCCTCGTCGACCAGCGAGGCGTCGACCGCCAGCACGATCGAGGTCTCGTACTGGCCGGCGTGACAGGCGCCGCTCTTGAACTCGGGCGACAGGGTGCGGGCCCACTGCCGGGTCAGCGGGCACGCCACGCTGGCCTGGCCCGGCGCACGATCGACCAGCGCGGCGCGCACCGCGGCGTCGTGGGCCGGCTCGAGGTGGTTGTTGACCAGGCACACGTGGGCGAAGCCGGCCGCGACGAGGCCGTCGATGACGGCGCCGAGGAAGGTCGTCAGCGCCGCGGCCGGGACCGACACCGCGCCGGCGAACCCGGCCGCGCACTCGGTCACGCCGTAGCCGACCGACGGCGCGATCACCGCCGGCCACCCGCGCGCGGCCAGCCCGGGCAAGGCGCGCACGCAAGCGCCCTCGGAGATGACCACGTCGGTCGCCAGCGCCAGGTGCGGGCCGTGCGGCTCGGTCGAGCCGACCGGGACCAGCGCGATCACCGGCGCGCCCGCGGCCAGCAGCGCCGCGACCTCGGGGCTGGTCATGTGCGCGAGCTTGCCGCCGAGGCGGCGGTCGCTCGCGCTCACAGCGCGCCCGCCGTCTGCTGAGCCAGCAGCACCTTCTTGTCGATCTTGCCGCGATCGTTCTTGGGCAGCTCGTCGACGAACACCACCCAGCGCGGGTACTTGTGCTTGCTGAGGTGGCCCTGCACGTGGGCCTTGAGCTCGTCGGCCAGGGCGGCGCGGCCGGCCTCGGTGCCGAGGCGGGCCCGGGCCTCGGGCCGAACGACGATCACCGCCTTGGGCTTGGTCAGGCCCTCGTCCTGGGCCGGGATGACGGCCGCGCTCGACACCGCCGGGTGGCCGAGCAGGCAGTCCTCGACCTCGAGCGGGGCGACGAACACGCCACCGACCTTGAACAGATCGTCGGCGCGGCCGGCGAAGTACAGGAGGCCGCCCGCGTCGAGCGTGAACAGGTCGCCGGTCCGGCACCAGTGACCATGGAAGGTCTGCCAGCTCTTGTCCCGATCCTGGTAGTAGCCGAGGGCGACGCTGTCGCCGCGCACCCACAACACGCCGATCTCACCCGGCGCCAGCTCGGGCGCGCCCGGCCCAGGCGCGTCCTCGGCCAGCACGCGCAGGGTGTAGCCGTCGACGGCGCGGCCGAGCGAGCCGGGCACGACCTGGCCCGGCCGGTTGCTGCAGTAGATGTGGAACATCTCGGCCGAGCCGATGCCGTCGAGGACCTCGCCGCCGAAGCGGTCCAGGAACCGGGTCAGCAGGGCCTCGGGCAGCGCCTCGCCGGCCGAGAGGTGGAAGCGGACGCAGCGCAGGTCGAGGCCGGGCTCGCCACGGGCGCGCCGCTCGTCGTCGAGGTCGAGCAGCTTGCCGAGCATGGTCGGCACGTTGGTGACGATGCTCGGGCGGTAGCGTTCGATCGCCGCGTACAGGCTCTCGGCCGTCGGCCGCTCCGAGAACAGGCCGACGGTGCCGCCGACCGCGAACGGGAACCACAGGTTGGTGCCGGTGGCGTAGCCGAAGAACAGGCGCGGCACGCTCACGCACACGTCGCCGCGCCGGTAGCCGGCCGTGCGCTTGGCGTAGACCTCGGTGTTGAAGGCGAAGTCGCGGTGGGTGTGCATCGCCGCCTTCGACTTGCCGGTCGAGCCGGAGGTGAACAGCCACACGCACTGATCGTCGCGCCGGGTCCGCGGCAGCGGCACCGGCGCGGCGGCGCCGGCGGTGACCGCGCCTTCGAGCGAGGTGACGGTCACGCCGGCGGCCGCGGCCGCGGCGGCCAGGGCCGGGCCGACCTCGCACCGGGTCTCCGGGTCGTCGCCGGTGGCGGCGTCGGGCGCGAGCAGGATGGTGCGCAGGCCGGGCAGCGCGGCCAGGGCTGGCGCCAGCGCCTCGGCCACGGCCGGGGTGGTGAGCAGCACGCGGGCTCGGACGTAGCCGATCACGTACTCGAGGTCGGCCGCCGGCGCGGCCGGGTTGCCCATCGTCAGGATGCCGCCCGCGGCCAGGGTGGCGAAGATGCCCCAGGCGAACGGCGGCACGTCGGGTAGCACGACGTAGACGCGTTGCTCCGGGGCCAGGCCGGTGGCGACCAGGTAGTGCGCCAGGGCCCGGCTGCGCTCGGCCACCTCGGCGTAGGTCCAGGCCCGGTCGCCGAAGCGGAGGGCGACCTCTTGACCCAGGCCCTCGCGCAGGCGGTCGAACAGGAAGTAGTCGGCCAGGTTGAAGTCGTCGGGGAAGCGGACGTCGGCGGCGGCGCTCACGCGCGCACTATACGCAGAAGCGGCCCGGCGCCGGGGCGCGGCTCACTCCTTGATGCCGTGCTTGGCCTTGATCTGCTCGAGGGCCTTGGCGTACTCGACGTCCCAGGCCGAAGTGCCCTCCTGCAGGTTCTTGATGCGGTCGCGCACCTCGGCGTCCATCTCGTCGTCGACCACCATGTGCTTGCGGGCGATCTCCTTGATCTTCTTGCGCAGGGTGGCGTCGTCGGCGAACACCTCTTCGATGTGCTTGCTCGACATGAAGGCCTCGACCATCTGGTTGCAGATCCAGCTCAGGCCTTCCTCGCCCAGCCCGAAGTCCTTCTGGTCGGCCAGCTGCTTCTTGGTCCGGCCCAGCTGCGAGTAGGGCAGGCCGCGGATCTCGAGGATGTCCTTGGCCCGCTCCGTCAGCTCCTTGTCGACCCGCACGTACTCCTTGAGGACCGCCGCGGCGTCGAGCTGCGCCTCGCTGGGGGCGTCGGTCTCGAGGTCGCCGTCCGCGACCAGCTTCGCGATGATCTCGGAGGCGATGGTATCGATCTTGCCGGAGTACAGGCGCATTTCGCGGCACTTTAGGGGCGGGTGGGGGCCTTTGCAAGGCGCGGGGTCCGGCTTCGGGCCCTAAAATTGCTACGGTGCGCGCGTGTGCACCATCGCCGTCGCCCTCGGCGTTCATCCGGGCCTCCCGCTGGTGATCGCCGCCAACCGCGATGAGCTGTACGCGCGGCCGGCGCGCCCGCCCGAGCTGCTCGACCGCGCCGGCGGCGTGGTCGGCGGCGTCGACGCCGAGTCGGGTGGCACCTGGTTCGCGGTGCGGCGCGATGGCGCGTTCGCGGCGGTGACCAACCAGCGCGCGGCGACGCCCCGCGTGCCCGGCGCGCGCTCGCGCGGCGAGGTGGTGCGCGCGCTGCTGCTGGTGCCCGATCCGCTCGCGTACGTGCGCGCGCTCGACCCGGGCGCCTACAGCAGCATGAACCTGGTGTTCGGGGACGCTGGCGCCGCCCACGTCGCCTACCTGCGCCACGACACCCGCACCTGCGAGGTGGCGGCGCTCCCGCCCGGGCTGCACGTGCTGTGCAACGATCGCCTCGGCGCGCCCGGCTTCCCGCGTGGCGCCCGCGTCGAGGCGGCGATCGCCGCCGCGCTGGCCGACCACCAGCAGGCGTCCGAGGCGGCGCTGTGGCCGGCGCTGGCCGCCGCGCTGGCCGATCACCAGCAGCCGGCCGAGGACGACGCCGACGTCGCGGTCGAGGCGCCCCTGGTGCCGGCCGCGCTGGCGCGCGCGGTGCGCGCGACCTGCATCCACGGACCGGGCTACGGGACCCGCAGCGCCAGCCTGGTCGCGCTCGCCCCGGGCCGCGTCGTGCGCTACCTCCATGCCGAGGGGCCGCCGTGCCAGGCGCCGTTCCACCCGGTGGCGGTGCCGTCGTGATCCGGCCGCGCACGCTGGTGGTGGCCGGCCTCATCGTCGACGCCGCCGGCCGGGTCCTCATCACCCAGCGCCGGGCCGATCAGGCGCTGCCGCTGCAGTGGGAGTTCCCCGGCGGCAAGCTCGAGCCAGGCGAGGCGCCGACCGCGGCGCTGGCGCGCGAGCTGGACGAGGAGCTCGGCGTGACCGCGGTCATCGGCCCGGTGTGGGAGGTCCTGCATCACGCCTATCCCGCCTTCGACCTGTTGATGATCGTGTACGTGTGCGCGCTGCCGGTCGGGGCCCGGCCGCACGCGCGCGAGGTGGCCGACCTGCGCTGGGTCGCGCCGGCCGCGCTGCCCGGGACCGACATCCTGCCGGCGGATCAGCCGCTGGTGGCCCGCCTCGTCGCCGACGGGGCGCCGCCGCCGCCGCCGGCCTGATCCGCGGCGCCGCGTCGTTCGCGCCCGCCCTGGTTTGACCCCCGGCCTCGTCGGCACCTACAATCAGCCGGCATGGAAGGTCGCGCCAAGGTCACCAAGGAAGTCCTGTGCGAGGAGGCTCGCTTCATCCTCGCCAACGTGATGGCCGAGGCCCGCTACGGCCGGCAGAATCGCGTCGACGATATCCGCCGGGTGTGCGAGGGCGCGGTGTCCATCCCGTTCGCCGAGTACGTCGGCTTCCTCGAGAAGTCCGGCTACCTGCGCCACGACCGCAGCGCCGACTCGCTCGAGGTCACGCCCGACGGCGAGCAGGTGGTGAACGGAGGCAACCTGGCCGAGTTCACCGAGCGCGCCGTCACCCACTTCAAGAAGCTGCGGCAGTCGCGCCTGCAGCAGTCGGTCGCCGGCGTGCCCATGGCCCCGCAGGCCGGCGTGTTGTCGTCGACCATGTCCGGCGTGCGTGAGCCGTCGGGCGCGCACCAGAACCCGGCCGCACCCAAGGCGCCGAAGATCACGACGTCGGGAGGCCGGCAGATGGCAGTCGCAGGTGGTGAGATCACGGGCAGCAACGACGCCCTCGAGGGCCGCTACGAGAAGCTGGCGATGATCGGCTCGGGCGGCATCGGCACGGTGTACCGGGCCCGGCAGGTGCCGCTCAACCGCGAGGTCGCCCTCAAGGAGGTGCGCGACCTGTTCGGCTTCTTCAGCGAGGACCAGCGCGGCGAGATCGTGCGCCGGTTCACCGACGTGGTGCGGGCCGCGGCCAACCTGGCCCACCCCAACATCCTGCCCATCCACGACGTCAACCTCGAGCGCGACTTCCCGTACGTGATCACCGAGCTCGCGCCCAACGGCTCGGCCCGGCGGCTGATCAACGACGCCGAGGAGGTCCCGGTCGAGCTGGTGCTCAAGTACCTGCTGCAGACGCTGCACGCGCTGCGCGCCGCCCACAACGCCCGCGTCTACCACCGCGGCCTCAAGCCGGAGCAGCTGCTCATCGACGCCTACGGCAACGTCAAGGTGTCGGACTTCGGCGTGGTGCGGATCGTCGAGCGCGACCACGCCGTCATCCGCCAGATCTACGTCGGCATGGGCAACGTGGCGTACATGGCGCCCGAGCTGTACAGCGACCCGACCAACTCCGGGCCGCAGGGCGACATCTACGCCCTCGGCATCATCTTCTACGAGCTGCTGACCCGGAAGCTGCCCGGCCGCCGCTCGCCCATGCCGTCGCAGATCAACCCGGCCATCCCGCCTGGCATCGATGACATCTTCGATCGCATGACGCGCGACGCCCGCGGCGAGCGCTACGCCTCGGTCGACGACATCCTCGACGACATCGACAAGATCGAGGGCCTGTCCAACGTGCTCGACCACCAGACCCAGGTGCTGGTCGGCGACAACCCGCTGTCGTCGGTCAAGTTCAAGCCCGGTTCCGAGGAGCCGATGATGGGCACGCCGGTCGACGACGACGACCCCGACAAGAAGGGCTCGGCGCACCGGCCGTACTCGTTCCAGCAGCGCCGCAACAAGAAGATCTGACGGTGGCCGGCACGGCGCCCCAGACCGACCTGGGCTGGGACCTGCCGGTGGGGGAGTGGACCCGCGGCCCGCGCACCCTGCGCGGCCAGGTCGGGGACGTCGCGATCGCCGGCGAGTCGCGCTGGTGGGGCCGGCAGTGGCTGCTGAGCACCGGCGCCCCGCAGGCAGCCGGGCTCGACCTCGTCCTGTTCGTGTCGCGCCGGGGCATGGCCCATGGCTACTGGCGCGACGTCCCCGTCGGCGAGGCCGGGTTCGATCGCGATCACTTCGTGTTCACCGATCAGCCGGCCCTGTTGCCGCTGGTGCTCGGCGCGGTCAGCCGGGCCGCGCTCAGCGCCGGCAGCATCGACGACGCGGTCGAGCTACACGCGGCGGGTGATCGAGTCGGCACCCGCGGCCTCATCCGGGTCGGTGACGCCGGCGCGGTGCAGCGCCACCTCGACGTGCAGCACGCGCTGCGGGCCGATCGGCAGGCGCTGGTCGGCCGCTGGCACGCCGCGCTGGCCGCCGGATCGGCCCGCCCGCTCGGCGACTGGCCGCTGTCCGGGATCATGACGACCCGCGGCGCCAGCGTCAGCCTCGACGTGCGCTGGCGCCGCCCGGGCAGCCGCGACGCGCTCGAGTGGCAGGAGGCTGCGGCGTCGCTGCGCACGGTGCTGACCGGCCCGGCCCTGGGCGGCGCGCCGTGGCGGCTGACCGAGGTCGGGCTCGGCCTGCCGTGGCAGCACCAGCTGGGCCCGCGCCGCTTCGCCGCGACCGGGCCGCTGCCGCCGCGCTGGCCGCTGCTGGCGCCGGCGCTGGCGGGCGCCGACGTCGTCGCGCTCGGCGCCGATGGCAGCGCCCTCACTCTCGAGCTGCGTGGCCTGGCCAGCGGCCGTCAGCTCGACGACGCCCGCCGCGTCATCGAGCTCCTGACCGAGGCGGCGGCCCCGACCTCGCCGTACCGCTAGCAGGCGGCGCCTCGCCGCCTGCTCCCGTGCCCGTGCCCGTGCCCGTGCCCGTGCCCGATTCGGGTCCGGGTCAGGGTCCGGTCAGGGTCAGATCACGCCTGCTCCGTCCACGGTGCCAGCATCTCCCGCACGTCGTCCGACCAGCGGGCCGGGCGCAGCGTGGCCGGATCGACGTGGACGATGGTGCGTCGTCCGCGCGCGTGGTCGACGTCGCGGTCGTGCGGCAGGAGGCGGAACGCGAAGGTGAGCGAGGTGTTGCCGATGCGCTCGATCCACACCCGGGCCCGGACCTTGCCGACGCCGCGGACCGGCTCGAGGTAGTCGATCTCGTTGCGGGCGACGAGGTGGAACTGCTCGGGGCGCTCGTGGTCCTGGAACGCGCCGAACCCGACCTCCATCCAGAACGCGCCGAGCGTCCGCTCGAACAGCAGCACGTAGCGCGCGTTGTGCAGGATGTGGAACGGATCGAGGTCGTCGAAGTACACGCCCAGGGTCTGCTCGAAGAACCGCACCGGGCCCGACCATACGACCTCCCGCGCCTCCGCACCCGCCGGCGTCCAGGGCAGATCCCTCCCGCCCGCGCCGTCGACGCGGGCGCGGGTGCCTCGATCGATTGGCGTATGGTCGCGCCGTGAAGGACGAAGAGCTGGCGTGCGCGCGCCTGGAGTCGTGGAAGCGGGCCCTGATCGATCAGGGCCCCGACAACCCGCTGCTCGATCTGCGTCTGCTCCGCCCCGGGGCCGCGACCGATGGTGCGGCCTGGCCGCTGGCGGGTGCGGATCCATGCGCGGTCGACGCCGCGCTGGCGGCCGGGGTGGCGCTGGCGCTGCTCAGCTTCGACAGCGGGGATCACGGCGACGAGGTCGGCGCCGGCGACGGTGAGCTGCGCGCGCTGGCCATCGCCGCCCCGACCTCGGCCCTGGCCCAGGCCCGCGCCGAGCACGCGGAGCTGGCCCGCGTCCGCGGCGCCCACGCGCTCTGGCTGGGCCTGGGGCTGCTGCACTGGATCGACGCCGCCGGGGTCGCGCACCGCGCCCCGCTCGGGCTGCGCGCGGTGGTGCTGCGCCCGCGCCAGCGTGTGCCCGGCTTTCGCGTGCTCGGTGCCGACGACGTGGTCCACGCCAACCGCACCGTGCTCGAGTGCATCCGCACCAGCCTCGGCCTGACCATCCCGGTCGACGCCGATGGCGCCACCGAGCTGGCGACCTGGCTCGGCCAGGTCGAGGAGGCCATCGCGACCCGGCCGGGCTGGCGGGTCGAGCGCGCCACGTACCTCGGCGTGTGGCCCGAGGTGTCGCGCCAGCTGCTGTGGGCCGACCTGGCCGGGCGCGCCGACGCGGTGCTGGCCAGCCCGGTCGCCGGGCACCTGGCCCGCGCCAGCGGCGAGCGGCTGCCGGTCCCGACCGACGCGCTGGTCGACGCCGAGGCCGCCGCCGGGCTCGCCACCGGCGCGGTCGCCCTGGCGCTCGACGCCGACGCCGATCAGCTGGCGGCCATCGCCAGCGCCGGCCGCGGCGCGTCGTTCGTGCTGCACGGCCCGCCCGGCGCGGGCAAGTCGCAGACGGTGGCCGGCGTCGTCGCCCACGCGCTCGGCCAGGGCAAGACGGTGCTGGTGGTGGCCGGGCAGGAGGCCGCGCTGAGCGCGGCCCAGCGCCGCCTGGTCAGCGCCGGCATCGGCGACTTCTGCCTGCCGCTGCACGGCGACGGCGTGCGCCGCGGCGAGGTGCTGGCCGAGCTCGGCCGGGTGCTCGAGCGGACCTGGCGGCCCGGGGCCCAGCTCGATCGCGGCAGCGCGCTCGACGCCGCCCGCGCCACCCTCGACGGCGCGGCCCAGGCGCTGCACGCGCCCGGTCCGCTCGGGATGTCGGTGCACGACGCGCTGGCCGAGCTGGCCACGCTGCGCGACGCCCCGCGCCTGCCGCCGGCGGCGGCGGCCTGGCAGGGCCTGAGCCCCGACGAGGTCGCGATCCGGGCCAGCGTGGCCAGCGCCTACGCCCGCGCCGCCACCGACGTCGCCCCCATCGCCGCGCACCCGTGGCGGTCGTCGACGCTCGGCAGCTGGGGCCTGACCAGCCACGAGGTCGTTGGTGACGCCCTGCACGAGCTGGCCGAGGCCGCCCGCGCGCTGGCCGAGCAGGTCGGTCGCCTGGTCCAGGCGGTGCCCGGGGCCCGGGTCCAGACCCGGGCCGAGCTCGAGGCGCTCGGCACGCTGTTCGCCGTCGCCGCGCGTTCGCCCCGGCCCGGGGTGGAGCTGATCGCCGAGCTGCCAGCGGCCGAGCCCGGCGACGGCGCCGAGCTGGCGCCGCGGGTCGCGCTGGTGCGGTCGCGCCCGGTCACCTCGGCCGCGCACATCCCGCGTGACCCGGTCGCCTACCTGGCGCTGGTCCGGCGCCAGCACACGCTGCGGACGCGCCTGGCCGCGCGCTGGTCGGAGGCGGTCGACCGCCTCGACGCGGCCGGGCTGGCCGAGACGTTCCGGCGCTGGTCGGAGCGGGGCGGGGTGGTGCGCTTCGTCGCCCTGCGGGCGGCGCGGGCCGAGGTGCGGCGCGCGCTGCTGGTCGATCGCCTGCCAGCCGACCTGGTCCTGGCCGAGGACCTCGAGGTCGCGGCCGAGGAGCGGGTGGTCGCCCGCCTGCTGGCCGAGGCGGCGGCGCCGGCCAAGCGCTGGTTCGCCGACCTGTGGACCGGCGATCCGCGCACGCTCGATCTCGAGCGGGCCGAGGCGGCGATCGCCTGGGCCCGCGAGCTGCGCCGCACCTTCGACGGGATCCGCATGACCGGCGCCCGGGACACGGCGTGGCGGGCGCTGGTGGCCCAGGTCGCGGCGCCGCTGCTGCCAGGCGCGGCGCCGGGCAGCGACGTCGATGGGCCGCGCTTCGGGGACGGCGCGGCGGCGGTGGTGCGCTGGCGCGCCGCGCTGGCCCGGCTGGCCGAGGTGGCCGGCGTGGAACCGGGCGGGCTCGACGGCGAGCGCGGCCACCTGCCGGCGGTGCTGGCCCAGGTCGAGCGCTGGCAGCTGGGGCACGCCCACCTGCGCGGCTGGGCCGCCTACGTCCACGCCCGCGGCCAGGCGATGTCCGCCGGCCTGGCGCCGGTGGTGGCGGCGTGCGAGAGCGGCGAGCTGCCGACCGAGCAGGCCGCCGCGGCGTGGCGCCGGGCCCTGCTGCTGGGCTGGGCCGAGGCGGCCATCGCCCGCGCCCCGGCCCTGGCCGGCTTCCACGGCGTGAGCCACCACGCCGCGGTGGCGCAGTTCGTCGACCTCGATCGGTCGGCGCTGGCCCTGGCCAAGAACCGGCTGCTGGCGCGGCTGTCCGAGCGCGCGCCGCGCCCGAGCGACGACATCGACGGCCAGGTCGGCACGCTCCTGCACGAGCTGCGGGCGCCGCACGGCGGCGACGGGCGGGCCCTGCCGCAGGTGCTGGCCGGCCTGTCGACCCTGCTGCCGCGCCTCAAGCCGTGTGTGCTGGTGACCCCGCTGGCGGCGGCGCGGCTGCTGCCGGCGGCGATGCCGCTGTTCGATCTGGTGGTAGTCGACGAGGCGTCGCTACTGTCGACGGCAGAGGCCATCGGCGCGGTCGCGCGTGGTCGCGCCGCGGTGATCGTCGGCGACGCCCGTCAGCTGCCACCGGCGCGCGCCTGGAGGGCCGGGGCCAGCGACGCCGGTGCGGCCGGCGAGCCGGCGCTGGCGCCGGCCGATCTCGAGTCGATCCTCGACGAGTGTGTCATCGCCCGCCTGCCGCAGCTGAGCCTGCGTGGCCACTACCGGTCGCGCCATCACGACCTCATGGCCTGGCCGAGCCGGACCTACTACGCCGACGCGCTGCGGATCTGGCCGTCGGCTGTCGACGCCGGCCCACAGCTCGGCGTCGCCGTGCGGACGGTCGAGCCGCCGGGCGCGGCGGCCGGGCTGGCCGAGGCCGACCGCGCCGGCGCGCTCGCCGCCGAGGCCGACGCGGTGGTGCACGACCTGCTGGGTCGACTGCGCGAGGACATCGGCGCCGGGCGCGCGCCGTCGCTGGCGGTGGTGGCGCTCACGCCGGCCATGGCCCAGCTGGTGCGCGACCGCCTGACCCGGGCCCGTCAGCTCGACCCCGCGGTCGACGCCCAGCTGGCGACGGCCGAGGCCTCGGCCGAGCCGCTGCAGGTCACCGACGTCGCCGGCGCGCAGGGGCTCGAGCGCGATCGGGTTCTGTTGGCCCTCGCCCTCGGCCGCGCCGACGGCGCCGACCTGGCGGCGTCGCCGCTGGCCGCCCCCGGCGGGGAGCGCCGGCTGCTGGTGGCCCTGACCCGGGCCCGCGAGCAGCTGGTGGTGTTCTCGACCGTGGCCGCGGCGTCGCTGCCGAGCGCGGGCGAGCGTGAGCGGCGCGACGACAGCGTGGCCGGCGTGGCCCTGCCGGCCCCGCGCGGCATCACCGATCTGGCGGCGTACCTGCGCGGCCACCACGCCGAGCCCGGCGCCGACGCCGCGGCCACGCCGATCTGCGCCGCGCTGGCGCACGCGCTCGAGGCGCGCGGCTGGCAGGTCCGGCACCAGGTCGGTGTCGGGGGCGACCGCATCGATCTGGCCATCGTCGATCCGGACGATCCGGCCCGCATGCTGCTGGCGATCGAGCTCGACGGGCCGGTCCACGCCAGCTACCGGCGCGCGAGTGATCGCGAGCGCCTGCGCCCGCTCGGCCTGGCCGGGCGTGGCTGGCGGACCCACCGCATCTGGGCCCTCGACTGGTGGGCCGACCCCGAGCGCGAGCTGACGCGGGCGCACAGCGCGGTGATCGCCGCGGTCGCGGCGGCGCGCCAGGGTCGGCGGGCCCGCCCGACCGCACCGCCGCTCCCGCTGGCCGTCGCCGCATCGGGCCCGAGCTCGACCAGCGCGGCGGTCGGCGCCGCCCCGACCGAGGCCAGCGCTGGGGCCTCGCGCACGCTGCGCACCAGCGGCCGGTCGGGGTCCAGCCGGGCCAGCGAGGCTCGGCCGGCCGCGGTGCCGGCGCGCCCGGCTCGGCCGGCCGCGCCCGCGCGAGCGAACGGCCCCGGCAGCCGCGCCAGCGCGCGCCCGCTGACGACCACGACCGTGTCGGCGCCGGTGCCGACCGCGGCGCGGTCCGGCGCGACCGCGACGCTGGCCAAGGGCAGCCGGCCGACGGCGCGGGCCCAGGCCGCGGCCGCCGCGCTCGCGCCGGCGGTGGCCCGCTACCAGGTGGCGCCAGTGCCCGCGGGCCGCCGTCGCCCCGACGACCTGTTCGAGCCGCGCCACGCTGACGAGCTCGGTCGCATCATCGATCGCGTGCTGACCACCGAGGCTCCGGTCAGCCTCGGCCTCTTGTCGCGTCGGGTCGGCGCCTACTTCGGCGTCGGCCGCGTCACCCAGCGGGTGACCGAGCACCTGCGCACGGCGGTGATCGGCCGCGGCCGCTTCGGCGACGAGGCCGACGTGATCTGGCGGCTCGACCAGGACCCGACCCTGTTGCCGCCGGTGCGGGTCGCGACCGAGTCGGCCGAGACCCGGCGCGACATCGACGAGGTCCCCATCGCCGAGCTGGCCGGGGCCGCGCTGGTGGTGACCCTGCGCGCCCACGCCGCTGGCGGCAGCGCGGGGGTGGCGGTCGACGATCTGGTGCGCGACGCCGCCCGCCTGCTCGGGTTCGCCCGGCTGTCGGAGCGCATCGGCATCCGCGTCCGCGCCGGCATCGATCACCTCGACCAGCGCGGCGCCATCACCCTGGGCGACGACCGGGTCACGCCGGCGTAGCAGGCTGCTGAAAAACCCGTGCCGGCGGCTCCTGCCGACGGGACGGGCTCCGCATTTTTTTTCGGGCTGCGAGATCGAAAATGCCTAGCAGGATGCTTCTTGAGCATCCTGCCAGGGGGTGTCCCGTCCCAAAGCCCGATCATTTCGATCGGTCATAGGTGGCGACCACGTCGACGCCCATTGGGGACACGACCCGCGGCTGCCGGCATCGGCCGCCGCGGCGGTCCGGTGGTCAACCACGCCCGGTTGGCCGGTGGCGCTCGATCACCTCCGCCGCCGGGCTGAACAGGCGCTGGCCCTTGAGGGCGGTCGGCACGAAGTCGACACGCTCGGCCTGGGCGATCGAGGTCAGCACCTCCATCGCCTCGTCGAGCGTGGCGCAAGCGAGCGTGCGGTCGAGGTCGAACACCTCGGCGTGGATGTTCGACTCCCGGATCACGCTGGCATGGGCAAGGTAGTCGTCGCCGACCTTCTCGATGGCCAGCGTGATCCACGTGACGTCGGTGGGGTCGCGTCTCGGCACAGACAGCCCCACTTGTGTGCCTGTCTCGATCGCCGCCTTCGTGCTGGCCGCGCGCTGGCCGTGCTCCACCAAGGCGCTACACGTTGAACAGGAAGTGCATGATGTCACCGTCGGCGACGACGTACTCCTTGCCCTCCATGCGCATCTTGCCGGCGGCCTTGATCGCCGCCTCGGAGTGGTGCTGCTCGAGGTCGGCCAGGGTGTAGACCTGGGCCCGGATGAAGCCCTTCTCGAAGTCGGTGTGGATGACCCCGGCCGCCTGCGGCCCGGTCGCGCCCTTCTTGATGGTCCAGGCCCGCACTTCCTTCTCGCCGGCGGTGAAGTACGACTGCAGGCCGAGCAGGCGGTAACACTCGCGGGCCAGGCTGGCCAGCGCCGGCTCCTTGAGCCCGTAGGCGGCGAGCAGCTCGGCCTTCTCGGCCGGGTCCGACACCTCGGCCAGCTCGGCCTCGATCTTCCCGCACAGGATGACGATGCCAGCGCCCTCCTTCTCGGCCCGTGCCCGCACCGCGTCGCTCCAGGCGTTACCGGCCGGCAGGTCACCCTCGCCGACGTTGCAGCAGTACAGCACCGGCTTGGCGGTCATCAGGCCCATGCTGGCGACGATGGGCTGCTCGTCGTCGGTCAGGGTCA
>JAGPCO010000171.1 GCA_018058095.1 Kofleriaceae bacterium | reverse complement strand
CGCCTGCAGCGGCGTGGTGGCAGCGAGCGCGAGCCGAGCCGCGGCGCGCCAGCGCGGGTGTCGGCGGCCCGGCTCACGCTGGCCAGCCCGGGCATCTCGCCGTCGGCGCGGACCCGGGCCTACCTGGCCGGCGCGCTGCTGACCGCCGGCCTGGCCGGGCTCACGGCGCGGGCGTGGGGCCTGCAGGTCGAGCAAGGAGACCGCTTCCGGGCCCAGGCCGCGCGCCAGCACCTGCTCACGCTCGAGACGCCGGCGCCACGCGGCGCCATCCTCGACCGCGTCGGCCGGCCGCTCGCGGTCACCGCCGACGCCGACTCGGTGTGGGCCAACCCGCGCGCCATCGGCGACGTCACCGCCACCGCCGAGAAGCTGGCCGCGCTGGTCGGCGCCGACGTGCGCGTGCTCGAGGCGCGCCTGGCCAGCGACAAGCACTTCGCCTGGGTCGCCCGCCACGTCAGCCCGGAGGTGGCGGCGGCCGTGCGCGCGGCCAAGCTGCCCGGCATCGATCTCACCCACGAGCCGCGCCGGTGGTACCCGGCCCGCACCAGCGGCAGCACGCTGATCGGCCGCGCCAACGTCGACGGCCAGGGCCTCGAGGGCGTGGAGCTGGCGCTCGACCGCCTGCTGACCGGGCGGCGAGCCAGCTCGCCGGCGATGCGCGACGCCCGCGGTCGCACCATGCTGGCCGACGGCATGGTCGCGGCCGAGCCAGGCGCGACGGTGCGCCTGACCATCGACCGCACGATCCAGTCGATCGCCGACGCCGCCCTGGCCGACGCCCTGCTCCAGTTCAAGGCCGCGGCCGGGGTCGCGGTGGTGCTCGACGTCGCCACTGGCGACGTGCTGGCGCTGGCCAACGCCCCGACCTTCGACCCCAACTCGCCGTCGGCACACTCCGGCGCGCGCAACCGCGCCATCACCGACGCCTACGAGATCGGCTCGGTCATGAAGGTGTTCACCGTCGCCGCCGCGCTCGACCTCGGGCTGACCCGGCCCGACGAGGTGTTCGACGTCGAGGGTGGCAGCTGGCAGATCGCCGGCAAGACCGTGCGCGACGTCCACCACGATACCGAGCTCACCACCAGCGGCATCATCAAGCGCTCGTCCAACGTCGGCGCGGTCAAGCTCGGGCTGCGGGTCGGGCGCGATCGCCTGTACGACGCGTTCCGTCGCTTCGGCTTCGCGGCCGAGACCGGGATCGAGCTGCCGGGCGAGCAGACCGGCGTGATGCGGCCGGGCTCGCGCTGGCGCGACATCGAGCTGGTGACGATGTCGTACGGCTACGGCATGACGGTGTCGCCGCTGCAGGTCGCGGCCGCGCTGGCGGCGATCGGCAACGACGGCATGTACAACCCACCCCGGGTCATCGCCGAGATCATCGGCGCCGACGGCGCGCCGCGCAGCCCGGCCCGACCTCCGGCCCGGCCCATGCTGTCGCCGGCGGCGGCGCGGGCGATGCTGCCGATGCTGGCCTCGGTGTTCGACGGCGGCAAGCAGGCTGGCACCGCCGGCAAGCTGGTGGTCCCCGGCTTCACCTGCGGCGGCAAGTCGGGCACCGCGCACAAGCTCGACCCGCGCACCCGCAGGTACGCCGAGAAGCTGTACCTGTCGTCGTTCGCCGGCCTGGCGCCGATCGACGATCCCCGCCTGGCCATCGTCGTCCTCATCGACGAGCCGACCGGCAAGGACTACTTCGGCGGCAAGGTCGCCGGGCCGGTGTTCGCGACCATCGCCAGCGAGGCGCTGCGGTACCTCGGTGTGCCGGGCCAGGACCCGGTCGCGCAGCAGGCGGCGCGCCAGGCCGCGCTGGTCGCCGAGCGGGCCCGCGGCGCCCCGGCGCCCACGCCCCGACGGGCAGCGTCCGCGGCCCCGGCCGGCATCGACGAGGTCGAGCTGCCGCGGGTGCAGCTGCCGGTGGTGATCGAGGACAACCTGGGCGAGATGACGCCGCCGATGGACTCGCCGGTCGAGCCGGCGGCCGACGACGGCTCGCCCGGGCCGGTCACCTCGCCAGGGCCGGCGCCGCTGACGCAGCCGGAGTAGGCCCGCGGCCGCGCTGGCGACCGCGCTACAGCGGCCCTTGCTTGTGCGACGGAGCGACGGTGGACGGCGTGGTCTTGCGCGTGACCTTGACCAGCGCGCTGACGACCGGCAAGCGGCCGACGGTGTGGACCCGACCGTCGACGACGCTGGTGTCCTTGCCGACCTCGACCCGCAGCACCTCGACCCGGTGGATCGGCAGGTCGAACACCGCGCCCGCGGTCAGGGTCTTGAGGTACTTGCTCTCCGACGACGGCAGGCCGCCCTCGCGCTCCCACGCCTGGGAGTTGATCCACCCGTGTGGGGTCCGGGTCCCGGGCTCCTGCTGCACGTCGGGGTCGAGCCCGGACGAGACCATGAAGTACATGGCCGGCACCTGGTCGTACCAGTGGCCGGTGCTGAAGTAGTAGGTCGGGGTCGCCTCGGTCGAGACCCAGAACGTCTTGCTGGCGCCGGCGGCCAGCGGCGGGTGGACGTACTGATCGCGGCAGCCGAGGTCCTCGACCAGCACCTCGAGCGTGGTGCGCTTTCGCTTGTTCGAGACCTTGATCACCGACACGCGCAGCGTGCCGATCCGGATCGGGTCGTAGCCGCTCTGCTCGACGGTGTTGCGGAAGGCCACGCCGTCGCGCTTGGCCTCGGCGACCAGCTGCGCCTCCAGGCCCGGCAGCCACTCCCCGGCGCTCGATCCGACGCGCTCGGGGATGAACCGGGCCGCAGCCCGCAGCCGCAGGTTGCCGACCACCATCGGCTTGCCGACCACCAGGCGGTGGGTGCGGGCCGCGCTCGGGCCGCGGGTGAGCGCGAGCGGCAGGCCGGTCGCGCCGACGGGGTCGATACACGCCGGCGGGGCGTCGATCGGTGGTCCCTCCGGTGCGGCCTTGGCGCGGTCGGCGCGCGCCATTCCACTCCCCAGCATCAGGGTCACGAGGGTGGCCAGGCGCACGTTGGAGTCCATGAGTTGATCCTACGCACGAGCCAGCGCTTGGTGCTCCTCACCGACAGGCCGGATCCTGCTCGGGCCGGCCAGGGGTGGGACCTGGTGCGCAGCCCAGCCGCACCGCCCCGGGGTCAGTCCTGGCCCGCGCCGCCGGCCCGGGCCTCGAGCGCCGGCCCGGCCGCGGTCAGCGCGTCCATCACCACCTCGATACGCGGCAGCGCGCGGATGCCGCGCCGGGTGACGACGTACAGGTCGAGCGTGGGCAGCGGGTGGGCCGCGACCGGCAGCACGACCAGGCCGCGGTCCATCGACGCGTAGACGCGGGCACCGACGCCGACGCCGAGGCCGGCGCGGATGGCGGCGAGCTGGACCTGGTAGCTCGAGCACACCAGCACCGGTGGCGGCGCGCCGTGCCCGGCCAGCCAGGCCGCCTCGGGCGTGGCCAGCCCGGGCACCTCGACGGTGACCCAGCCCAGCTCGGCGACCGCCCGGCCGCGCAGGCGCCGGGCCTGGCCGCGCGCCGCCAGCACCGCGGTGGTGATGCCGCCGATGCGGCGCCCGACCAGGTCGCCGGCCGGGGTCTGGAAGAAGCGCAGCGCGATGTCGGCCTCGTGCGCGGCCACGTCGACGGCGCGGTAGCTGGTCAGGAGATCGACCACCAGCTCGGGGTGGCGCGCCCGCAGCGCCGGCAGCACGTGCGGGATGACGACGTGGATGGCCAGCTCCTCGGTCAGCGCCAGCCGGACCCGCCCGGCCACCGGCTGCTGGCGCAGGCCGGCGGCGGCGTCGACGAACCGGCCCAGCTCGGCCTCGATCCGCTCGGCCGCGTCGCGCAGCCGGGTCGCTGCCTCGGTCGGCACCGGCGCCCGCCCGCCGCGCTCGAACAGCACCACGTCGAGCGCGCGCTCGAGCGCGGCGATGCGCCGGCTGATGGTCGACTGCTCGGTCGCCAGGGCCGCGGCCGCGGCGGTGAAGCTGCCGTGGCGCAGCACGGCGAGCAGGGCGTGGACCTCGTCCCAGTGCGCGGCCAGGACCCCCGGGCCCGGGCGGGACGCCGGACCGGGGCGCGGGCGTGACATGCGTGTACGCATAGCTGGCATCCATCTTCTCCCATTTTCAGGCGCTCGTGCATGACCAACCATGGGCCCATGAACCACGCCGTGCTGCTGTTTGGTCACGCCGACCTCACCTCCTTCAACCACGACCTGGCCGCCGCCTACGCCGACGGCTTCACCGCCGCCGGCGGGATGGTCGAACGGTTCGACCTGGCCGCTCTGCAGTTCGACCCCATCCTGCGCCACGGCTACCGGGCCGAGCAGCCGCTCGAGCCCGACCTGGTGCGGGTCCGCGCCGCCATCGAGCGAGCCGACCACCTGGCCTGGGTGTTCCCGACCTACTGGGCCTCGCCGCCGACGGTGGTGCGTGGCCTGGTCGATCGCCTGCTGCTGCCGGGCTGGGCCTTCCGCTTCGATGGTCACGCCCTGCCGACCGGCCTCCTGCGCGGGCGCTCGGCCCGGGTCATCACCACCATGGACAGCCCGGCCTGGTGGTACCGGCTCATGCTGCGCTCGCCCATTCACCACAGCTTCGGTCGCGCCACCCTGCGCTTCTGTGGCCTGGCCCCGGTCGAGCTGACCACCGTCCACGGCGTGCGTGGCCTGGCCGCCGGCAAGCGCGCGGCGTGGGTCGAGCGCGCGCGCGGGCTCGGTCAGCGCGACGGCGCGCGCCGACCGCAGCCGCGCCCGGCCGGCGTCGGCGTGGCCGCGCTGCCGGCTGCCGAGGGCGCCCGCGCCGGCTGACCTGCGCGCGCGCCGGCGGGTCGGTCGATTGTGCGTGATGGCGCCGGCCCGGGCGGCGAATCATGGGCACGACATGGACGCGGACCAGTTCACGGCGCTGCTCGGGCGCCACGCCCGGCTGATCCACAAGGTCACCGGCGCCTACTGCCGCAACCGCTCCGACCACGACGACGTGGTGCAGGAGGTCGCGACCGCGCTGTGGCGCGCGCGCGACCGCTACGACCCGCGCTTCCGCGAAACGACCTGGGTCTATCGCGTCGCCCTCAACGTCGCCATCTCGTTCTACCGCCGGCATCGCCGCCACCTGGCCGAGCCGCTCGACGACGACACCCCGGCGGCGGCGTCCGGCGACGGGCCGACGTCGATCGACGAGGTGCGCCGGCTCCACGGCTTCATCGCCGCGCTCGGCGAGGTCGATCGCGCGCTGGTGCTGCTGTTTCTCGACGATCAGGACCACGCCACCATGGCCGAGGTGCTCGGCCTCAGCGTGAGCGCGGTCGGGACCCGGCTCGGGCGGATCAAGGACAAGCTGCGCGTGGCCTTCGCGCGCCAGGAGCAGGCCGATGGACGACGATGAGCTCAAGCGCATGTGGGCGGCCGGCGGCGCCGACGGCACCGGGCCGAGGCCGGCCGTCGACGCGGCGACCCTGGCCGCGCGGGCCCGGGCCGGCGCGGGCGCGGCGCGCCGGCGTTACCTGTGGGCGCGCGGGCCGGAGCTGGCGTTCGGTGCGCTGATGCTGGCCGCGGTGGTGCCGGTGCTGCTGCGCCACCCCGGCGAGGTGCGCTACCTGGTCGGCGCCGGCCCGCTCGTGTTGCTCGCCGCCGGGCTGACCGCCGCCTGCGCCTGGCTGCTGGTGGTCGGCCGCTCGCTCGACGACACGCAGCCGGTGGCGCGCTCGCAGCAGGTGGTGCTGCGCCTGCGCCGGGTCGAGCTGGCCTCGTTCCGCTGGGCCCTGCTCGGCGGCGTGTTGTGCTGGCTGCCGGCGCTGCTGGTTGCCGTCGAGGCGGTGACCGGCGTCCCGGCGCTGGCCCGCGTCGACGCCGGTTACCTGGCGGCCAACCTCGGGCTCGGCGTGGTGGTGCTCGTCGGCGGGACCTGGGGCGCGCGCCGCCTCGTCGGCACCGGCGCCACGCGCTCGCGCCTCGTCGACGCGCTGACCAGCCGGTCGCTGCGCCGGCTCGACGTGCACCTGGCCGAGCTGGCCGACCTGGCCGGCGGTGCTTCTGACGAGCGGTGACCGAGGCGCTGGTCGCCTGCGCCTGACACGCCAGGCGCGGGCGCTCGGGTATGCCACGCGGCGTGAACGCGCCGCCCAGTGTGGGCCCGGCGCCGCACGGTGTAACCGGGCGTCCACGCCGCGGCCGGTGTGGCCGCCCGGCGATCCAGCCCTGGGCGGGCTGGCGCGCGGCTTGCTGAGGGCGGCGGCATGTTCGACCTGTCCATCTCGCACGTCCTTCCGTCTTGCCTGGCCGCGACCGTCCTCCTGGCCTGCTCCGACCCGGCGCCCGATCCGGGTGGTGGCGTCGACGCGATGGCCAGCGCCCTGGCCGACGCCGCCGACAACGCCGCCGATGCCGCGCCGCCCGACGGGCCCGACCCGGCGCTGGCGCTGCGCGGGCAGTGGCGCCAGACCCTGATGATCGGGCCGACCACCGACGCCTTCGCCATGCTGCTGCAGCCCGCCGGCGTGGCCCGGGTCGATCGCATCCGGCGCGACCAGTTCGGCGAGTTCATCAACTGCGTCACCGTCGAGCGCGTCGACGCCAGCTGGTCGGCCGACGCGACCACCCTGACCCTGACGCCGACCGCGGGGACGATCGAGCGCCGCGACGAGCTCGGCGGTCTCGACTGCGCGGCCGAGGATCTGGTGCCGATGCGGGCGATGACCCCAGACGAGGTGGTGGCCCACGACTTCTTCAGCGGCGACTACGTCCTCACCGCCGACCGACTCGAGGTCACGACCCGCAACGCGTTCCGGTTCGGCTGGACCCGCGACTGATCCGGACAGGGTGGTCCGGATCTGCTACCGCGCTGATCTTGCTCAGGATCTTCGCTGCCAGTTGCTTGCCCGCGGGCATGAAATCGACGACGCTGCGCGTTGAGCGATCATGACCCTGCAGCAGCTGATCGACGCGCTGACGACCAGCCCCGGCGCCTGGCGCCCCGGCGAGGCCACGCCGCGTCTGGTCGCCAGCCTCGGCAGCGCCGAGGCCATCGCCCGCACCGAACTCGGTGGCGTGCGCGACGACTCGCGGGCGATCGAGCCCGACGACGTGTTCGTCGCGGTGCGCGGCCGCCGCAGCGATGGTCACGCCTTCATCGGCACCGCGCTCGAACGTGGCGCCGCCGCCGTCGTCGTCGAGGCGGAGCAGCCCGGGCTGGCGGTGCCGCAGATCGTCGTCGCCAGCGGCGCGCGCGCCTTCGCCATCCTCACCGGGGCTGCGACCGGGCACCCGGCCCGTCGCCTGACGCTGGTCGGCATCACCGGCACCAACGGCAAGACGACGACGACGTACCTGATCGAGAGCATCCTGCGCGCCGCCGGCGAGGCGACCCGGCCCGGGGTCATCGGCACCGTCGACTACCGCTGGCACGGCCGGGCCGGGCTGGTGCAGGAGGACGCGCCGTACACCACGCCGACCGCGCCGATCCTGCACGCGACGTTCGCGCGGATGGCCGACGACGGCGTGTCCCACGCGGTGATGGAGGTGTCGTCGGCGGCGCTGGAGATGGACCGGCTGGGCGGCCTTGGCTTCGCCGTCGGTGCGTTCTCCAACCTGACCCAGGACCACCTCGACGTGCACGGGACGATGGCCGCGTACCAGGCGGCCAAGCGCCTGCTGTTCGCGCACCACCTGGCCGAAGGCGGCGTGGCGGTGGTCAACGTCGACGACGTGGCCGGCGAGGACATGGCCGCCGCCGCCGCCGCGCACGGCCGGCGCGTGCTGCGGGTGTCGTCGGATCCGGAGCCGACCCGGCCGGCCCAGCAGGGCGCCGAGATCCGGGTCACCTGGTGCGAGTCGACGGTGCGCGGCATCCGCGCCCGCGTACGCACGCCGCGCGGCGAGCTGGAGGCCTCGGCGCCGCCGCTCATCGGCGCCTACAACGTGGCCAACCTGGCGCTGGCCGTCGGCATCGCCGAGGCGCTCGGCCTGCCGCACGCGGCGATCGTCGCCGGCATCGCCGCGCTGCCGGGCGTGCCGGGCCGGGTCGAGCGCGTCGGCAACACGCTCGGCCTCGACGTCCTGGTCGACTACGCGCACACGCCCGACGCCCTGCGCAACGTGCTGTCGGCGCTGCGCCCGCTGTGCACCCGCCGCCTGCTGTGCGTGTTCGGCTGCGGCGGCGATCGCGACCCCGGCAAACGCCCGCTCATGGGCGCCGCCGTGGCCGAGCTGGCCGACCTGGCCATCGTCACCAGCGACAACCCGCGCACCGAGGCGCCGCGCGCCATCCTCGATCAGATCCTGCCGGCGGTGCCGCGCCCGTTCTTCGTCGACGTCGATCGCCGCACCGCCATCCGCGCCGCGGTGGCCGAGGCCATGCCGGGCGACATCGTGCTCATCGCCGGCAAGGGCCACGAGGACTACCAGATCCTCGGCACCAGCAAGATCCACTTCGACGATCGCGAGGAGGCCGCCGCGGCCATGGCGCTGCGCCCGCGCTGGCCGCTGGTCGAGGCGGCGACCACCGCCGGCGGCGTGTTGACGACGGTGGGCACGCCGACCGACAACCCCGCCGACCTCGTCGCCAGCCGGGTCATCCTCGACGGCCGCACCGCCGGCCCGGGCGACCTGTACGTCGCCATCCGCGGCGCCGCCCACGACGGCCACGCCTTCTGCGCCCAGGCCGTGGCCGCCGGCGCGGTCGGGGTGGTGGTCGAGGCCGGGCAGGCGGCGGCGGTGACCGCCGCGCTGGCGAGCGGGCCGCGGGCCGGCGTCATCGCCGTCGACGACACCCGCCTGGCCATCGGCCGCCTCGGCCAGGCCCACCGCCGCCGCTGGGGCGCGCCTGCCGCCGGCGCCGACGCCGAGGCCGCGCCCCGCCTCATCGCCATCACCGGCTCGTCGGGCAAGACCACGACCAAGGAGCTGACCCGGGCCGCGCTGGCGCGGGCCGCGCCGACCCTGGCCGCCGACGGCTCGCTCAACAACGAGACCGGCGTGCCGCTCACGCTGCTGGCCCTGCGCGCGCACCACCGCGTCGCCGTGGTCGAGATGGGCATGCGCGGACGCGGCCAGATCGAGTACCTGACCCGGCTGGCCGAGCCCGACGTCGCCGTCGTCGTCAACGCCGGCAGCGCCCACATCGAGCTGCTCGGCTCGACCGAGGCCATCGCCGCCGCCAAGGCCGAGATCTGGCTCGGCCTGCGCCCGGGCGGCGTGGCCATCGTGCCCGCCGACGACGAGCGCCTGATCGCCCTGGCGGCCCGCCTGGCCCCGCTCGGCTGCAAGCAGCTCCGCTTCGGCGAGGCGCCCGGCGCCGACGTGCGCCTGCTGGCCGCGACCATCGTCAGCGCCAGCACCAGCCGACGCGCCGGCACGTCGATGCTGCTCGAGGTGCTGGGCCAGCGGCGCGAGCTGCTGCTGCCGCTGCTGGGGCGCCACGCCGCCATCGACGCCTGCGCCGCCCTGGCCGCCGCCGTCGCCGTCGGGGTCGACCTCGACCTGGCGCTGGCCGGGCTGGCCGCGGCCGGCCCGGCGCCGATGCGCGGCGAGCTGGTCGAGGTGGCCGGGCGCACGGTCATCGTCGACTGCTACAACGCCAACCCAGGCTCGATGGCCGCGTCGCTGACCGCCCTGGCCGAGGCCGCCGGCGCCGCGCCGCGGGTCGCCGTGGTCGGCGACATGCTCGAGCTCGGGCCCGAGTCGGACGGCGCCCACCGCGCGGTCGGCGCGCGCGCCGCCGAGCTCGGCCTGCCGGTCATCGCCCTCGGCGCGCAGCGCCAGCTCGTCGTCGCCGGCGCCGGCGCCGGTGCCCGCGCCGTCGACGATCCGGCCGCGGCCGCACACGCCGCGCTGGCCCAGGTCGGCCCGGGCGGCTGGATCCTGCTCAAGGCCTCGCGTGGCATGAAACTCGAGCGCGTGCTCGAGGCGCTGCGCGTGGCGGCAAGCGAAGCGAGGCACTAGTGCTGTACTGGCTCCTGTACGACGTCCTGGCCGAGCACGTGTCGTGGCTGCGGGTGTTCGGCTACACCTCGACCCGCATCCTGGCCGGGGCCATGACCGCCCTCGTGCTGTCGTTCCTGCTCGGGCCGTGGTTCATCGACAAGCTGCGGTCGAAGCAGATCGGCGAGACCATCCGCACCGACGGGCCGGCCACCCACAAGAAGAAGGCCGGCACGCCGACGATGGGCGGCTCGCTCATCCTGTTCTGCCTGGTCGTCGCCACCCTCCTGTGGTGCGACCTGACCAGCCGGGTGGTGTGGCTGGCGCTGACCGTCACCGTCGGCTTCGGCGCGGTCGGCTTCGCCGACGACTACACCAAGGTCGCCAAGAAGAACAAGAAGGGCATCTCCGGCAAGCTGCGCCTGCTGATCGAGTTCGCCATCGCCGGCGGCGCCATGTCCTACCTCTTCCTGTCCGACACCCTGCCGGCCGACGTCCGCCTGCACCTGCAGCTGCCGTTCACCAACTTCTACGAGAGCTCGCCCGTGCTGCCGGCCTGGCTGTACATCGCCTTCGGCAGCTTCGTCGTCGTCGGCGCCGCCAACGCGGTCAACCTGACCGACGGCCTCGACGGCCTGGCCATCGGCCCGTCGATCATGAACGCCGGCACCTTCCTGATCTTCGCGTACATCGCCGGCGTCGAGACCACGCTGGTGGTCAAGGGCGAGACGGTCAACCTCGCCCAGTACCTGCACGTGGCGCACCTCGACGGCGGCGCCGAGCTCGCGATCTTCTGCGCCGGGCTGTTCGGGGCCGGGGTCGGCTTCCTCTGGTACAACACCTACCCGGCCCAGGTCTTCATGGGCGACGTCGGCGCGCTGTCGCTCGGTGGCGCCATCGGCATGCTGGCGGTGCTGACCAAGAATGAGCTGGTGCTGGCCATCGTCGGCGGGCTGTTCGTGGTCGAGGCGCTCAGCGTCTTCATCCAGGTCGGCTCGTTCAAGCTGCGCGGCAAGCGGGTGTTCCGCATGGCGCCCATCCACCACCACTACGAGCTCAAGGGCTGGGAAGAGCCCAAGATCATCGTCCGCTTCTGGCTCATCAGCCTGCTCCTGGCCCTGATGGCGCTCGGCACGCTCAAGCTGCGCTGAGGCGCGGAGACAACCTCATGGACCTGCGAGGCAAGCGCGTCGTCGTCGTCGGCCTGGCCCAGACCGGCATCTCGGTCGCCCGCTTCTGCGTGCGGCGCGGCGCGGCCGAGGTGGTGGTCACCGACGGCAAGCCGGCCGACAAGCTGGAGGCGGCGCGGGCCGGCCTGCACGGCGTGCCGGTCCGGTGGGAGGTCGGTGGCCACGTCACCGAGACCTTCACCCGGGCCGACCTGGTCGTGATGTCGCCCGGCGTGCCGACGCTGCCGGAGATGACCGCGGCGCGCGCGGCCGGGGTCGAGGTCATCGCCGAGATCGAGCTGGCCTATCGCTGCCTGCACCCGGACGCGATCCTGCTGGCCATCACCGGCACCAACGGCAAGTCGACGACGACCGCGCTGACCGGCGCGCTGTGCGCGGCGTCGGGCCGGCCGACCTTCTGCGGCGGCAACCTCGGCAACATGCCGCTCATCGACGCGGTCGACCACCCGGCCAACGTGCCGGGCGGCCTGGTCGTGGCCGAGGTCGCGGCGTTCATGCTCGAGAACTGCACCAGCTTCCGGGCCAAGGCCGGCGTGCTCACCAACATCACCGAGGACCACCTCGACCGCTTCGGCACGATGGCGCGCTACGCCGAGATGAAGGGCCGCATCTGGGACTGGCAGCGCGCGGACGACGTCGCCATCGCCAACGCCGCCGACGCCGCGGTCATGGCCGAGACCGCCGG